>NZ_CP088156.1:3610909-4212727 GCF_021088345.1 Bradyrhizobium ontarionense
CGAGCAGGTCGCCGGCAAGCGTTATCGCCTCGCGCTCGATTTCTACGTGCTCGCTGCACGCGCCGGCCAGGCCAGCGGCCTGCGCGATGCGGCGCGTCCCGCGCTGCTGCGCCTGTCGGCGACCCTGAGCGACACGATCTTCCTGCTGGTGCGCAACGGCTTCGACGCCGTCTGCCTCGATCGTGTCGAGGGCCCGTTTCCGATCCGCTCCTTCACCGGCGACATCGGCGGCAAAGTGCCGCTTGGGCTGGGCCAAGGCAGTCTCGCGATCCTCGCCAACCTGCCCGCGGACGAGCAGGAAGCGGTGATCCGCTTCAACATCCCGCGCCTGCTCGATCGCGGCTTTCTCGACGAGGCTTCGTTGCGCAGCGCGCTGGCGCAGGCGCGCGCGCAGGGCTGGGTCAACACCAGCACCGGGCTCATTCCCGGCATGGCCGGTCTCGGCGTGCCCGTGCTCGACGCGCAGGGGCGCGCTGTTGCGGCGCTGAGCGTCGGCACACTCGCGGAGCGGCTGAATGCCGACCGCCTGCCACACGTGGTCAAGATCCTGCAGAGCGAGGCGCGGGCGCTGGCGGGCAAGCTCAACCCGTTCGACGTCGCCCTGCGCTATCCCTCGCGCAGCCTGAGCACGATCGGGACGAGCTGATCAGCGCCTTGCGGCCTAAGTCACCCATTCGGCGCGGATGCCGCGCGGCTGTGCTGCGCCGCTGTCTGGATCGCGCCAGGAGAAGGCGAAGAGATCCGAAGGCGGGACCTGCTCCAGCTCGGCGCGGACGATGTCGCGCGCGATCACGACGATGAACGGCGCTGGTGGATTGGCGGCGGAAAGCTGCCGCGGCGGCGAGAACATGGTGCCGACGCTTTCCACCAGTAGCGGACCCGGCGCCTCATGAACCTTCACGAGGCCCTTGATCCGCAGCAGCCGCTCGCCGAGCGCGCCCGCCACATTGTCGAGCCAGCTGGCGAGATCGGCATAAGCGATCTCAGCCGGCGGGCGGACGAGACAGAGCGCGAGCCGCGGATGCGCGGCGGCCAGATCAGGCGCGACGTCGCGGAGTGGCAGTGATGCCGCCAGTGGTGCGAAGGCAGCCGACGCGAGGGCGGCGCGATCAGCGTTGACGATGCCCTCGGCGACGGGATTGAGCTGCGCGATCGCAACCGGCGCTTCGGTCAGCGCCTGCGGCGCGAGATCGGCCTTGGTGGCGACGATGCGATGCGCGGCGGCCCATTGCGCTACGGCTTCCTCGAACGTCGCGACGGCGAGCCCGCGCGTGAGGTCATAGGTCGCGATCACGGCCACGCGCAGATGGTGCTCGGCCAATGTCGCGAGCTGGCGCAGCACCGGGCCCGGCATCGACAGACCGGATGTCTCCAGGATGATCCGCCGCAACGGCGGCAGACCATCGGGGCGCGGCGCCATGATCAGACGGTCGATGGTGAAGGCGAGATCGCTGCCGGCCTGGCAGCAGACGCAGCCGTTCGACAGCATCGCCAGCGGCACGTCGTCGCCGCTCTCGCGCAGCAGCACGCCGTCGAGCCCGACCTCGCCGGCTTCGTTGACGATCACAGCGGTGTCGGATGCAGTGTCCGCGCTCAATACATCGCGCAGCAACGACGTCTTGCCGGAGCCGAGAAAGCCGGTGAGGACGAAGAAGTCCAGCCCGCCGGCGCTCATGGCGCCGCGGCGTCCTTCGTCTTATCCTTGGTGGCGTATTTCTCCGGCACGTCGCTCTCCCAGCTCGCCTTGACCAGCTCACGGACGTCGGCCAGCAGCTCCTCGGTGTCGTAGATGATGCCGTCCTTGATCGTGTATTTCAGGCCGCGATGCCACTCGACCGCGTTGGTCGCGTCGTTGAAGCGCATCGCGCCGGTGCCGTAGAGTAGCTTGAAGTCGGTCAGCGGATTATGGTCGTGCACAAGGATGTCGGCGCGCATGCCGATGTCGATGGTGCCGACCTCGCCCTCGAGGCCGCACAGCGCGGCGCCTTGCGAGGTTGCCGAGCGGATCACCTCGAGCGGATGGAAGCCGGCCTCCTGCAGCAGCTCCAGCTCGCGGATATAGCCGAAGCCGAAGATCTGATAGATGAAGCCGGAATCCGAGCCGGTGCAGACCCGGCCACCGCGATTCTTGTACTCGTTGATGAAGGCCATCCAGAGCCGGTAGTTCTCCTTCCACTCGATCTCGTTCTGGGTCGACCAGCGATACCAGTATGAGCCGTGGCCGCCGCGCTGCGGCGTGAAGTAGTCCCACATCGACTTCCAGGTATATTCCTTGTGCCAATAGGCCTGGCGCGCGCGCATCAGGTCGCGATTGGCGTCGTAGATGGTGAATGTCGGCACGAAGGTGAAGCCGATCTCCAGGAACTGCTCCAGCACCTCGTTCCACTTGGCCGAGCCGGGCTCGGCGCCCTGCCGGAACATCTGACCGGACACCGAGAAGCGGAAATATTCGTCGGTATAGTTGTAGTCGAGCGGAAAGTTCTGGATCACGCGATCCTCGAACAGCGCCTCCGGCAGGCCGTAATAATGCTCGGCGCTGGTCAGGCCCCATTTTGCGGTGGTCAGCGCGTTCATGCGCGACACCGCCATCTGGGCGTGATGGCAGCCGGTTCGCAAGCCGAGCGTCTTGCACTCGTCGAGCGCGGCTTCCATGATCGCCGGCGGTGCGCCGAAAAACTTGATGCCGTCGGCGCCGCGCTCCTTCACCTGACGCAGCCAGGTCCGGCCCTGCTCCGGCGTGTAGATGGTCTTGACCATGTCGTTGACCGCCGGGAAATAGGCATAGGCGAGCAGCCGCGGCGAGGCGATGGTGTTGTCGGCCGCGCGTTGCTTCTGGTCCAGCATCCACGACAGGCCGTTCATCGACCCCATCTCGCGGACCGTCGTGACGCCATGCGCGAGCCAGAGCTTGTAGACGTAGTCGACCGGCGGCACCCAGCCGTTGGCGGAATGATAGGCGACGCCGGCATGGGCGTGACAGTCGACGAAGCCCGGCGTCACCCATTTGCCGCGGCAGTCGATCTCGTGATCGGCCGGCTCGCCGGGATTGCCGCCATAGCCATAGCCGACGACCTTCTTGATGCTGACGATGCGGCCGTTCTCGACGATGATGTCGACAGGGCCGATCGGCGGCGCGCCGGTGCCGTCGATCACGGTGGCGCTGCGCAGCGCCAGCCGCTTGAACGGCCCGATGCCGCGGTCACGCGTGGTTGCCATGGGCACGATCGGCGCCGCGCCCTTGTTCCTGATGAAGGCGAGCTCATCGCCCGGCAGCATCGTGGTTTGGTCGGTCATGCCATTCTTCCTTTATTCCAATCAGCCAGCCAAGCGCACGGTGCGCTCCCTCTCCCCGTTCTTACGGGGAGAGGGTTGGGGTGAGGGGCAGACGCACGGGAAGTGTCCGTGGTGAGACCTGTACCCCCTCACCCGGATTGCATCTGAGGATGCAATCCGACCTCTCCCCGCAAGCGGGGCGAGGTACAGCGAGCCCGCCGCGGGGTCCTCGCCTCAAACATCCAGCTACCCCGTCCTGTACCGCCGCGCGAAGGCGACGCTGCCGAACACCGTGAACGCCATGGTGACCGCGAGCAGCATGAAGGCGAGCGCGGCGCCCATCGGCCAGTTGTTGCCGCGCACGAACTGGTCGTAGACGGCCGGCGCCATCATCTTGAATCGCGGGCCGCCGAGAAGCACCGCCGTTGCATAGGTGTTCATGCACAAAACGAACACCAGGATCGAGCCGGCGGCGACGCCGGGTCCCGACAGCGGCAGGATCACGCGCCAGAACACGCGCGCGCCGGAGGCGCCGAGATTGGCCGCGGCATATTCGAGATCACGCGGAATGCTCTCGATGACCGCCGAGAGCGTCAGGATCATGTAGGGCAGCACCACGGCGATGATGCCGATGATGACGGCCTTGGTCGTGTACATGATCTCCAATGGTGCGGAGACCACGCCGAGCTTCATCAGCACCGTGTTGACGAGCCCGTCGCGCGCGAACAGCGCCATCCAGCCGGCCGAGCGCACGACGTTGCCGACCAGCAACGGAAACAAGGTCGCGATGACGACGAGGCTCTTCCAGCGGCTCTCCATGCGGCCGAGCCAATAGGCCGCCGGGAACGCCAGGATCAGCGTCAGCACCGTGCACAATAGCGCGATGCCCAAGGTCGCCAGGATGATCTGCTGATAGTACGGATCAGTCGCAGCCTTGATATAGTTGTCCGGCGACAGCGCCTGCACCATCAGCTGGGTCGGGCTGAACTGGTTGAGCGAGATCCGGAACATCAGGATCATCGGCCCAATCAACAAAGCCAGAACCAGCAGACAGGCAGGGACGACCAGCAGCGCCATCGTGATCAATCCTTACGCCTTGAACTCCTTGTTCCAGAAGTCGAGCGTGCGCTGCGAACGCCCGGCGGCGTAGGCATAATCGGGCTTCAACAGCCGCGCGCGCTCGGCCTCGGTCAGGCTGACCTGCTTCGCAAGGTCCTCCGGCAGCACGGCGTCGGTCACCGTCGGGACATAGCCCATCTTGTCGGCGAAGCCGCCTTGCGCCTTGGCGTCGAGCATCGCGTCGAGATAGGCGAAGCCGCCCGCCTTGTTCCTCGCGTTCTTCGGCACCGACGCCTGGAACACGATCGCCGGCGTGCCTTCCTTCGGCACGACATGGGCGAGCGGAATGCCCGACTTCTTCCACATGAAGCCGCGAGCGAGCCACATCGTGGTGATCCAGACCTCCTCCGACTTCAGCGCCGCGGCCAAGGCCTCGTTCGACGGATAGATCTTCACGTCGAGCGAGCGCCATTCCATCAGCTTCTTCTCGGCCGGATCGAGATTGCTGACACCGCCGCCACCGGCGAGCGCCGCCGCCAGCGTGTTGTTGGGATAAAGAATGTCGGCAAGGCCGATGCGGCCGCGCCATTTCGGGTCCCACAGGTCGGCAAACGACTGCGGTGGCGTCTTCACCTGGTTGGTGTTGTAGAGGATCACCTGGGCGGAATAGATGTGCGGGATCGCGATCTCGCTTCGGAGCTCCGGGAACACCTTGTCCAGCCGCTTGACCTGCGCCGGATCGATCGTGTCGAACACGCCGGACTGCGACACGATGTAGGCGTCGTTGTCGGAGAGGCAGGACACGTCCATCGAGCCACGGCGGCTCTGCCGCTCGGCGATCAGCTTGGTCTTGCGCGGATCGGCATTGCCGACGTCCTGCACCACCTCAAAACCCTTCGGTGCCATGATCGGCTTGTCGATGATGTCGGACAGCAGCTGGCCGTAGTCGCCGCCCCAGGTGCCGACCACGACCTGTCCGCCCTCGGCGCGCGCGGTGGGCATGCCGGAGGCCAGCGCGGCGACGCCGGCGCTGGCGGAGAGAAAGTGACGTCGCGAAATCATGAGAAAACCTCTCGCTCTGGATGGAATGGTTTACGAAGATGTTTGCGGCACGAGACGCGGGGCCTTGCGGTCCCACTGCAGCGACACCGGATCGTTGGGCTTGAGGGCTGCCAGCGGCTCGCCGGCATCGGGCGTCGGGCGAACAACAACCAGCGTCTCGTCACCGATCGCCACCACATACTCGGTCTGCGCGCCCATATAGGTCACGGCCTGGACGCGCCCGCGAACCTCGCCGGACTCGCCGGGCGAGACGGAAATGCGTTCGGGACGCAACGCGAACGCGTCGGCATCGTCGCGTTCGTCGCCGGCGACATCGACCGGCAGCAGCAGGCCACCGCTGGTGCGGAACTGGCCTTCACTCTCGCGCCGGCCCGCCAGGATGTTGCAGCGGCCGACGAAGTCGGCGACGAACGCATCCTTCGGCGAATCATACAGCTGCTGCGGCGTGCCAACCTGACGCACGCGTCCGCCCTCCATCACCACGAGACGGTCCGCCATCGTCAGCGCCTCCTCGCGGTCATGCGTCACCATCAAGGTGGTCAGGCCGAGCCGCTGCTGCAGCGCGCGGATCTCGAGCCGCACCTCGGCGCGCAGCTTGGCATCGAGATTCGACAAGGGCTCGTCGAGCAGGAAGATGCGCGGATTGATCACCAGCGCCCGCGCCAGCGCGACGCGCTGTTGCTGGCCGCCGGACAATTGCCGCGGCAGCCGCTCGGCGAGATGCGACAGCCGCACCAGCTTGAGCGCGTCGGCGACCTTGGTCTTGCGCTCGGCCGCGTTGAGCCCGCGCATCTCCAGGCCGAAGCCGACATTCTCCGCCGCGCTCATGTGCGGAAACAGCGCGTAGGACTGGAACACCATCCCGGTGGCGCGCTTGTAGGCCGGCAGATGGGTCACGTCCTCGCGGTCGAACAGCACGCGACCGCTCGACGGCGGCAGGAAGCCGGCAACCATTCGCAACGTCGTCGTCTTGCCGCAGCCGGACGGGCCCAGCAGCGCGACCAGCTCGCCCTCGTTGACGGCGAGATCGAGCCCTTCGACGCCGATCGACGTGCCGAAGCGCTTGGTCAGCTTCTCGATGGTGAGTTGCGCCATCAGACCACCCGCGACAATTTGACGAAGCGGTCGGTCACCACCATCAGGATTCCGACCAGCGTGATCTGCACGGTCGCAACAGCGGCCAGTGTGGGATCGATGCGGAATTCGAGATAGTTGAGCATGGCGACAGGCAGCGTGATCCGGCCGGGTCCGACCAGCAGCATCGACAGATCGAGGTTCTCGAAGCTCTGGATGAAGGAGAACATCGCCGCTGCGACGATGCCCGATCGCATCATCGGCAGGGTGATGCGGCGGAACACGGTGAGAGGACTCGCGCCGAGATTGGCCGCGGCCTCCTCGGCGGCGCGGTCGAGCCCCTGCAGGCTGGCGACGACGAGCCGCACCGTCCACGGAATGGCAAGCAGCGTATGCGCCGCGACGAGGCCCTCCGTGGTCGCCTTGATGTCGCGGTCGAGCAGATCCTCGGCCAGCACGTAGAACATGTAGAGGCCGGAGCCGGCGACCACGCCGGGCACGGCCAGCGGCGCCAGCAGGAACGAGCTCAGCACCTGGCGGCCGCGGAACTCGCCGCGCACGATGGCGAGCGCCGCTGCGGTGCCGAGGGGCACGCCGATCGCGGTCGCGAGCAGCGCGACCTGGAAGCTCGTCACCAGGCCGCGCAAGAATTCCGGCTTGCTCAGCGCGTTCGCATACCATTTGAGCGACAGCGCCGGCGGCGGGAAGCTCACGATCTCCTGCGCGAAGAAGCTCGTCACCACGATCATGACGACAGGCGCAAAGATGACGGCATAGGCGACGACGATCAGTGTCCGCACTGCGAATTGGCCGAGTGACAGTTGTCCCGTAAAACGGAACAGCATTGCGGACACCTCAACGAGTAGAATTCCACTGCTATCAGTGGTTCGAGCGGCGGCATCGTAGTCGGCCGCTCCGCCGCCGCCAAGCCTGTGGCATGAGTTATCGCAATGCACATACGCATGGGCGGATCGACGCGGCGGTGTTGCGATCCTGGCGCGTAGCTCGCCGTTACTTCCATCTTGGCGCTAGCGCTGCGTGCGCCGCGCTCGTCGCCGCTGCGAGAAATTTCGCTTTTCAGAATTTCGGACCGTCACGGGCAAGCCGCGGGCGCGCGCGGCGTTCCGACGCAGCGGCGCGGTTTTGGGCAAGGCCTGCTCAATTCTTGCACCGGCACGATCCAATATTTTGTGCGCCCACGGACAAGTCATCCATGCATGCCCGCACCTAAGCTTGCCTTCGAGCTTGGACCGGAGCGACGGCACCAATGCACCGCCGGACCAGCGCGACATCACCGTTCGAAGGAGCTGGCAACATGCAGACGAGGCTATTCACTGGAGCGCGGCGCGCGTGGCTTGCCGCGCTCGGCGCCGTCATCGTGGCAGGACTTCTCGCCCCCATCGATGCGCACGCCGCGACACCCGCGGGCTGCGCGGCTTTGAAAGAGAAATACCCGGACTGGAGCGGCAAGACGCTCGTCAACGCCATCAACCCGCACACCCCGGGCTATGAAGCGATCGACCCGAAGGACCCGAGCAAATATGTCGGCTTCGACATCGACCTGGGAGAGGCGATCGGCGACTGCCTCGGCTTCAAGCTGACCTACAAGCCGGTGACGTTCGCAGCACTCTTGACCACGCTGGCGAGTGGCCAGGCCGACATCGTCATCTCCGACATCTACGCCACCAAGGAGCGCGCCAAGGCCGCCGACTTCATCACCTATTCCAAGGTGTTCGACGGCGTGCTGGTCGCCAAGGGCAATCCGAAGGGCATCACCGGCATCAACACGACGATGTGCGGCGCGGCGGCCGCCGAGAACACCGGCTATGTCGAGGTGCCGCTGATCCAGGACCTCGCGCCGAAGTGCAAGGCCGAAGGCAAGCCGGAGCCGACCCTGCAGCTCTACGACAACAACGCCAACTGCATCCAGGCGATCCTCGCCGGCCGCGCCGACACCTATGTCAACGACGTCAACACGGTGGACCAGGCGGTGAAGGCCTATCCGGACAAGCTGGAGAAGGCGATTGCCGTGACGATCCCGTATTCGGTCGGCATCGCCGTGCCGAAGGACAAGCCGAAATTCCGCGACGCCGTGCTGGCCGCCCTGATCGAGGTGCAGAAGGCCGGCATCCACCAGGAGCTGTTGAAGAAGTGGGAGCTCGACCCGGCGAACTTCAAGGAGCCGGATATTCTGACGGCGGACTAAGCGCGCACGTTTCGTTTGACTCGACGCTGTATCCGCAAAGGCACTGCACTCCCTCTCCCCGTTCTTGCGGGGAGAGGGCTGGGATGAGGGGCAGCCGCACGGGAAGTGTCTGCGGTTAGACCTGTACCCCCTCACCCGGATTGCATCTGGCGATGCAATCCGACCTCTCCCCGCAGGCGGGGAGAGTTGAGCACTGCCTTCGCCGCGCGCCATGAGTTCAATCTCGTAGGGTGGGCAAAGCGCAGCGTGCCCACCATCGCTCCTCCGGAACGCCGCGGTGGGGACGGCGCTCTGCGCCTTTGCCCACCCTACGGCACTCATCAGGCTCTGATCACCGATGTCCCTCTTCCTGCACTATCTCAGCATGCCGTATCTGCTGCAGGGCATCGAGCTGACCCTGCAGGTCACCGCGCTCGGCCTGATCGGCGGACTACTCCTCGGCCTGATCCTCGCTTCGATGCAGCTCAGCCGGTTCTGGCTGCTGGCGGCGATCGCGCGCGGCTACACCGTGATCTTCCGCGGCACGCCGCTGATCCTGCAGATGGTGTTCGCCTACGACGCGCTGCCGCATATCGGCATCAAGCTGCCGGCGGTGCTGGCAGCCGGCCTCGCGCTTGCCTGCAACGAGGCGCCGTTCATCGCCGAGATGCTGCGCTCCGGCGTGCGGGGCGTCGATCGCGGCCAGCTGCTGGCAGGCCAGGCGCTCGGCATGACGCCGGGCGTCTTGATGCGCCGGATCATCGCGCCGCAGGCAATCCGCACCATGATCCCGGCGTTCGGCAACGAGGCCGTCGGCGCGCTGAAGAACTCCTCGCTCGCCTCCGTCATCGCCGTGCAGGAACTGACGCTGCGCTCGACGCAGCTGGCGTCCTCCACCTTCGACTTCTTCTCGATCTTCTTCGCGTCCGGCCTGCTCTATCTGGTGCTGACCGGCGCCATCAGCGCCATCCAGCTCGCGCTGGAATGGCTGCTCGACCTCGACCGCAGCAGCAGCAAGCGCAAGCTCGCGGATTATCTCCCTTGGCGCCGCGTCGATCTGGCCACCAACCTAGCTCTGGCCGCGAAGGCACCAGCCGAGATCACACTACCCGAGCCGGCCGAGCTGAAGGACACGCCGCCGCTCGCGCTCACCGTCGAGGATCGCGCCCGGCGCGCCGCCACCATCGCCCGCAACAATATCGCGGTCGAGGTCAAGGAGCTGCGCAAGGCCTATGACGGCAACACCGTGCTCGACGGGCTCGATCTCACCGTGCGCATCGGCGAGGTGATCGCGCTGCTCGGTCCCTCCGGCTCCGGCAAGAGCACGCTGCTCCGCTGCATCAATCACCTGGAGAACTGGGATTCCGGCGAGATCCGCGTCGGCGGTCGTCGTCTCGGCTTCGACGAGAAGGGGCGCAAGCTGACGCCGCGCGCGATCGCCAATGAGCGCGCCAATGTCGGCGTCGGCATGGTGTTCCAGCAGTTCAACCTGTTCGCGCATCTGACCGCGAAGGAGAACGTCGCCGGTCCGTTGCGCTGGGTGCACGGCCTGGGCCGCTTCGAGGCCGAGCGCCGCGCCGCAGAATTGCTCGACCGCGTCGGCCTCTCTCATCGCGCCAATGCGCTGCCGCGGCATCTCTCCGGCGGCCAGCAGCAGCGCGTCGCCATCGCCCGCGCGCTGGCGCCGAATCCGAGCGTGCTGCTGCTCGACGAGCCGACCTCGGCGCTCGATCCCGAACTCGTGGGCGAGGTGCTGGAGGTGATCCGCCGCCTCGCCATCGACGACGGTCTCACCATGATCATCTCGACGCATCAGATTCGCTTCGCCGACGAGGTCGCCGATCGCGTCGCCTTCCTCAATGGCGGCGTCATCCTCGAACAAGGCCCGGCACACGAAGTGCTGTCCAATCCGCGTCATCCGCTGACGGCGCGCTTCCTCTCGGTGATGGATGCCGAGCGCCCGAAGGACGCCGTCGCATGAGCTCATCCTCCACGTCAACATCAACGATCTCGCGTCCGATCTTTCATGAGGCTCTCGCATGAAACACCATCTGCTGCCGGTGTCCCCGAAGACCATCCACTGGGGCTATTTCTCCAAGGTGGTGACGCCGGCGCTCACTTTGCGCTCCGGCGACCGCGCCACGATCGAGACGCTGACGCATCATGCCAATGACGACTATGAGCGCATGATCAAGGACGATCCCGGCGCCGAGAGCGTGTTCAAATGGACCAGAGAGCACAAGGCGGTGGCGCGGCGCGGCGCGGGACCGACCGAAGGGCCGTTCATCCGCGGCTCCGGTGAAGGCGTCGGCGTGCATCTGCTCACCGGCCCGGTCGCGATCGAAGGCGCCGAGCCCGGCGACGTGCTCGAGGTGCGCATCCTCGACATCAAGCCGCGGCCGAGCCAGTGCGGCTGCCATGCCGGCAAATGCTTCGGCTCCAACGCCGCGGCCAATTGGGGCTTCCACTATCACGACCTGATCGAGGAGCCGAAGCCGCGCGAGGTCATCACCATCTTCGAGCTGGACACCTCGGGCGAGCCGTTCGCGAAGGCGGTCTACAATTATGTCTGGACGCCGCAGACCGACCCCGACGGCATCGTGCATGCGACGATCGATTATCCCGGCGTGCCGGTCGATCACGGTACGATCAAGAAGCGCGAGAACATCCTGCCCGGTATCAAGGTGCCGGCCCGGCTGCATTTCGGCACCATGGGGCTCGCGCCCTCCGAGGCGGACTACGTCTCCTCGATTCCGCCGAGCTATACCGGCGGCAACATCGACGACTGGCGCATCGGCAAGGGCGCGCGGATGTACTATCCGGTCGCCGTGCCCGGCGCCTATTTCTCTGTCGGCGATCCCCATGCCGCGCAAGGCGACAGCGAGCTCGGCGGCACCGCGATCGAAACGTCGCTGACCGGCGACTTCGAGTTCATCCTTCACAAGAAGAGCGACCTCGGCGGCACGCCGCTCGAAGGCCTCACCCATCCGCTGCTCGAGACCGACCAGGCCTGGTCGGTGTATGGCTTCACCTATCCGAACTATCTCGCCGAGCTCGGCGCCAACGCGCAGACCGAAATCGCCAACCATTCCAGCCTCGACCGCGCCATGCGCGACGCGTTCCGCAAGCTCAGGCGCTTCCTGATGACCGTGCATCATCTGAGCGAGGATGAGGCGATCTCACTGCTGTCGGTCGGTGCTGATTTCGGCGTTACCCAGGTGGTCGACGCCAATTGGGGCGTCCACGGCACGATCCGGAAGAACGTGTTCCGGTGTGATTGATTTCGGTGGCGACACGAGCTCTGGCGGCGCAGACGGTGCACTCCCTCCCCCCGCTTGCGGGGGAGGGCTGGGGTGGGGGTGCCCCAAGCGACACCGCCGCCGTGGACCCCCACCCCTAACCCCTCCCCGCAAGGGGGAGGGGAACAGACCGCGCATGTGGCGACAGCACCGACGACAATAAGCTTGGGAGCAGACGACTGACCAACGCCGACACACGGCTGCAGAAACGACAGACCGTGAAGCTCATCTGGCACGGGGGTTGCTTCGAATTCCCGGACCCAGGTCGTGCCATGAGTTTCCGTCCGTTCACCAGCGAATCCTATGCCCAGGACGAGCGCCCCGAAGCGTGGCGCGACGTGCTGAACGCGGTCGGGCTGCAGCCGGCTGCGAAAACATCCTTCTATGACGGCCACGCCACCGCCTCGCATCGCCATGCGCCCGGCATCGCGCTGTCGCGGCTGTCGGCCGGCTCGCAGGTCGTGGCTGCGGTTCCGCAGACACATGAGGACCTGCCGATTGCGCTGCTCGCGATCGAGGACGGCGCCGTGCTTCGCAGCGGCGAAAGCCACCGCATCGTGCCCGCAGGGCATCTGATGTTGCTGCCGCGCACTGGCGACTGGAGCATCGCGTTCCAGCGCGACCTGCGCGCGATCGTGCTGACCGTGACGACGGACGCCCTGCATGGCCGCATCAGCGGCAAGCCCAAATTCGCCAAGCCGCAGGTGGTCGCGCCGAGCGGGCTCGCGGACGTGGTGTGCCGCACGATCGAGGCCACCGCGCGCGCGCTCGCGACGCTGAGCGATGCCGAATGGAGCACGGTCGCGCAGAGCCTGGTCGATCTCCTGCTGACACTCGCGCATCAGCAGGCCGCACCAGCGTCCGACACCGGCAGCAGCGCGACCCAGGCCGCCATCCTGCACCGGATCTGCCAGACGATCGAGCGGCGGCTCGACGAGGCCGAACTGACACCGGCGCGCGTGGCTGCGGCCGAAGGCATCTCCGAGCGCTATCTGCAGAAGCTGTTCGAGAGCGTCGGCGATAATTTCAGTCATTACGTCAAGGAACGACGGCTGCAGCGGGCCTGGACCGACCTGTCCAATCCGGCCGAGGCCAATCATTCGATCTCCGAGATCGCCTATCGCTACGGCTTCGCCGACTCGGCGCATTTCAGCCGCAGCTTTCGCGCCCGCTTCGGCCTGTCGCCGCGCGAGTTCCGGCAGCAGAAGGCCGAACAGGCGGTGACCTCGGCCGCACCGCGCGGCCAGCGCGGCTGGCCGCAGGATGCGCTGGCGCAGCAGCGCGCATGCCAGACCTCAGCAGCCGCCAAGACCGATAACGCGCTTCCTGCGCCGGCCAACGACCACGACGCGCAGCAGCGCCATCATCACCACCTCGCGGTGTCGGCTGAGCGCGTGCATTGGGGCTATTTCAGTCGCTCGCTGCCTGCGCAGATCGAAATCGCATCCGGGGACACGATCACAGTGGAGACGCTGACCCAGCATGCCTCCGATGATCCCGAGCTGATGATCGCAGGCGATGCCGCTGCGCTCAGCGTGTTCGGCTGGACCAAGGCGAAGAAGAACGTCGATCGCCGCGGCGCAGGCCCAATGGACGCCAGCGTGTTCGGCCGCGGCGCCGGCGAAGGCTTTGGCGTGCACATCTGCACCGGCCCCGTCGCGGTGAAGGACGCGCAGCCCGGCGACGTGCTCGAGGTGCGCATCCTCGACATCGTGCCGCGGCCAAGCAAGAGCAGGACACATGAAGGCCGCGTGTTCGGCTCCAGCGTCGCGGCGTGGTGGGGCTATCACTACAACGAGCTGATCGCCGCGCCGCAGCCGCGCGAGGCGGTGACGATCTACGAGATCTTTGCCGATGGCGCGGAGCCGCATGCGCGCGCGCTCTATTCCTATCGCTGGGAGCCGCAGACCGATCCCGCCGGAATCGTCCATACGACCTACGACTATCCCGGCGTGCCGGTGGCGCCTGACAGCATCAAGCGCCGCCACGGCGTGCTCGACAACATCCGCATTCCCCTGCGGCCACATTTCGGCGTGATCGCTGTCGCCCCGCGCGAGGCCGATTTCGTCGATTCGATTCCGCCGTCCTATTTCGGCGGCAATCTCGACAATTGGCGGCTGGGCAAGGGCGCGACCGTGTATCTCCCCGTCTCCGTTCCCGGCGCGCTGCTGTCGGTCGGCGACCCCCACGCCACACAGGGCGACGGCGAGCTCGGCGGCACCGCGATCGAATGCTCGATGACCGGCACGTTCCAGGTCATCCTCCACAAGAAGACGCAGCTCGCCGGACAACCTTTCGCCGATCTCTCTTACCCGCTCATCGAAACCGAGACCGACTGGGTGCTGACCGGCTTCAGCCATCCGAACTACCTCGCCGAGTTCGGCGCGCAGGGCCAGAGCGAGGTCTACGCGACCTCCTCGCTCGACCTCGCGATGAAGGACGCGTTCCGCAAGATGCGGCGCTTCCTGATGCACATCAAAGGCCTGACCGAAGACGAGGCGATCGCTTTGATGTCGGCCGCCGTCGACTTCGGCGTGACGCAAGTGGTCGACGGCAATTGGGGCGTCCACGCCATCCTGAGCAAGCGGCTGTTCGAGGATGGGAGCTGAGTTCGCGTCAAATCATGGGGTGGGCAAAGGCGCGCCCGCGACGCTGCTGCATCAGAGATGATGTATCCCGCGCCAGGCCCACCGCGGTGCATCCGCTAACAATGGTGGGCACGCGGCGCCCACAGCGCCGCTTTGCCCACCCTACGCGTTCATTCATGCAAGAGGACACCACCATGCAGTTTCACATGATTTCCGGCGCGACCAAGCCGGTGGCGCCGTTCAGTCACGCGGTGGAGACCGACGGCTTCGTGTTCGTCACCGGTCAGATGCCGGATTCACCGGAAGCGCCGGGTGTGCTGCCGGACGGCATCGTGGAACAGACGAAGGCGGTGATGCAGAACTTGAAGTACATCCTCCAAGGTCTCAACCTCGGCCTCGAACATATTGTGATGTCTCGGATTTACCTGACCGAGTTTAGGCGGGATTATGCGGCAATGAATGAAGCGTACCGTTCATTCTTCCCGCCGGACCGGCTGCCGGCCCGCACCTGCGTCGGGGTCACCGGCCTCGCCTACGACGCGCTGATCGAGATCGATCTGGTCTGCCGAAGACCATAGTACCCATTGGTAAACATCTTCTCAACGCGGCGCCCCGTCATTCGATCCGGGCTGGGGAGCCCCACGCTGTTGCCGATTGCGTGGCTTCGTGCGGCCGTGTCAATTCGCCTGACAAATGAGGCGGATCTTCGGGGAGTGCCATGCCGAACCAGTTTTCCAATCGTCAGCAGATCCGCAAGCCGGCGGTGACCAGCAAGGGCGGCATCGTCGCGGCGCAGTCGCGGCGTGCGGCTGAAGTCGGCGCCGAGGTGCTGGCGGCCGGCGGCGACTGCGTTGATGCCGTGGTCGCGACCGGCTTTGCGCTCGGCGTGCTCGAGCCCTGGATGAGCGGCCTCGGCGGCGGCGGCGCCATGGTGCTGTACCGCGCCAAGGAAAATCGTGTCGAGGTGATCGACTACGGCATGCGCGCGCCCAACAGCCTGCGCGTGGAAGACTATCCGCTGGCCAATGACGGCAGCGTCGCCGCCGACATCTTCCCGTGGGCGCGCGTCAAGGACGACCGCAATCTGCACGGCCCTGGATCGATCGCGGTGCCCGGCGTCGTCGCCGGCATGGAGGCTGTACATCGCCGTTACGCACGGCTACCGTGGCAGGATCTCGTCAAGCCGAGCGTCGCGCTCGCCGCCGAAGGCCTGCTGGTCGACTGGTGGACCACCGTGATGATCTCGAGCTGCGCCGCCGACCTGCGCCGCTATCCCGGCAGCACTTCTGCCTATCTGAAGGACGGCCTGCCGCCGAACCCGCAATGGGGGGCCAAGGCGGTGGTGCGGCTGCCGCAGCAGCAGTTGAAGGCGACCTTGTCGCATCTCGCTCATGCCGGCGCGCGCGACTTCTACCAGGGCGACATCGCCCGCTCGCTCACCCGCGACATCCAGGCCGCCGGCGGCGCGCTCACCGTCGAGGATCTCACCGCCTTCCAGGCCCATGTCCGCGATCCCCTGCGCATTCCCTATCGCGGCGGCACCGTGTTTGCGACACCCGAGCTGACCGCCGGTTCGACGCTCGCGCATGCCCTGCGGCTGATGCAGGCGAGCCTGAACGCCGCGACGACGGCACCGGACGCCGCCGCCTATGTCGCCTATGCCGAGGCGCTGCAGGCGGCCTATCGCGAGCGGCTCAACGGCATGGGCGATGCCGCCGGCAAGCGTTCGCTCGGTGCCGAATATCTGGCGCCGGCCTGCACCACGCATTATTCGGTGGTCGACAGCGACGGCAACATGGCCGCGGTGACACAGACCCTGTTGTCGAGCTTCGGCTCGAAATTCCAAGCGCCGCAGAGCGGCATCATGATGAACAACGGCATCATGTGGTTCGATCCGACACCCGGCACGACCAACTCGCTGGCGCCCGGCAAGCGCTGCCTCACCAACTACACGCCCGTTCTGGCCCAGGCCGCGGATGGACGGCACCTCGCGCTCGGCGCCTCCGGCGGCCGCCGCATCCTGCCCGCGGTGGCGCAGATGCTGTCCTTCGTGATGGATTACGGCATGGACCTCGACACCGCGATCCATTGCCCACGCATCGATGCCAGCGAGGGCGACATCGTCGGCGCCGACACGCGACTGCCCGCTGAGGTGATGACGGCGCTGACTGCGAAGTTCGAGACCGTGCCGGCGCCGGTGCAGACCATGCCGATGAAGTTCGCCTGCCCCAGCATCGTCATGCGCGATGGCGATGTGAACAGCGGCGCGACCGAGATCTTCCATGCGTGGGGAGATGCGGTGGCAGAGGGGTGATCAACAGGAGCGCCGTCATTGCAAGGCGCAGCGGCACCGAAAACTCCGGCGGCCCCGTCGCTCGACATGCAATGACGGTTCAGTTATCGAAATTCACCGCCGTGGTGTTGGCACCGCACACCAGAACCGCAAGGCGCTCGGACGGCGCAGGGCGATAGGCGCCAGACAGCAGCGCTGCGAATGCCGCCGCGCCGCCCGGCTCGGTGACGATACGCAACGCCGTCCACAATGCACGCTGAGCCGCGCGGATGGCATCGTCACTGACGATGGCAACGTCGGGCGCAGCGAAACGCTGCACGATCGGAAACACCCGCGCGCCGATCTGGCGCGGCGCAAGACTGTCGGCGGCAACGCCACCAGCCGGCGCATCGACCGGACGCCCTGCCGCCAGGGCGTCGCGCAGGGTCGGCGCACTCTCGGGCTCCACCGCCACGACCTTGACGCGTCCCTCGTACCACGCGGCAATGCCGCCGATCAGCCCGCCGCCGCCGACCGCGACCAGCAGCGTGTCGATGTCAGGTGCGTCGCGCTCGATCTCCAACCCGACCGTCCCCTGCCCCAGCATGGTCTCGGATTGGTCGAAGGCATGAATTGGCAGCGCGCCGGTGGCCGCGACATGCCTTTCGCTCGCCGCCAGCGCATCGGCATAGCGATCGCCGCCAACATGGATCTCAGCGCCGCAGCGCCGGATGAGGTCGATCTTCGAGGGCGAGGCAATCCTCGGCACGAAAATCGCGGCCTTGCGGCCAAGACGTTGCGCCGCGAGCGCCATCGCGACACCGTGATTGCCGCCCGACGCAGCCGCCACACCGGCCTCAGGCACATCGCGGGTCAGGAGATTTGCAAACGCTCCACGCGCCTTGAACGAGCCGCCGTGCTGCATGAACTCGAGCTTCAGTCGCAACGAACAAGACGGCAGTCCGACATCGCCGCCATCAACCATCATCAGCGGCGTGTGCCGGATATGAGACCTGATGAGCTCATAGGTCGCGGCGATCCGCTGCCGCGTCACTGCTGTGGATCTCTCCGACATGCGGCACCTCTCTCGTCTGTGCCATCTTGACATGAATTAGCCATTTGGCAAAGTAACAAAATGACTCCAGACCGCGTGTTCCGTGCGCTGGCCAACGACAAGCGGCTCCAGATCCTGGACTGGCTGCGCGATCCGACGCGGCATTTTCCACCGCAGAGTGATGGCGACCTGGTCCGGGATGGGGTCTGCGGGCTTTTCATTGCCGACAAGCTCGGCGTGTCAGCACCGACGCTGAGCGAGCACATGCGGGTGCTTTCCGCCGCCGGCCTCATCAAGGCCAAGCGTGCCAAGGGCTGGACATTCTACAAGCGCGACGAGCAAGGCTTGAAGGCGGCCCGGCGGCTGCTCAGCGATACGCTATAGGAATCGTGCGAAACTCGGCGAGCGCCAGGGATTATGGTGAAGCACGCCGGCAAGCGTCATCTTGTCCACGGCGACGGCGCAGCGATTTCTGGAAGCCTTTGCTGAACGAAAGCTCGCATGCGGGAACGGGAAGCGGCAACGTTCAGAACAACGATCAAGAGTCCCAGCAATCCGCCGACGAGGAAACCCAGCAAGGACGATGTTTGGCCTCCGGCCGCGGCGAGAGGAGGACCGAACAAGCCGGCTCCGACCACGACAAACGCTAGGGAGCTCGTCGGCGCGAGGCAGATATCCCATCCGATGACGGCACGAGTCGTTGCGTCGACGTGCAGTCTGCCAACGACCAGGGGAATTTGAAACAGGATCAATCCTCGTGGCCGCAGCCAGATCACGTCACGCAGCTCGTCCCAATAGACGACGCAAGTGCTGAGTGTGACGCGCTTCCCTGCCTGCAGGTCTGAACGAAGAACGAAGCGATCTTGCTCGCGGGCGATCCGCAGGAATTTTCCGAGATACAGCGGGTAGAGTGCAGCGATCGCGACAAGGTCAAGGAGGGCGGTGCCGAAGAGTAGCGGCGTCAACCAGGATGGAATATCCACCGGGTTCGAAGCCGAGGACGGACGATCGGGAGCCTGCCGTAGAATGGGGTTTCCGACCTGCTTCGTTACAGGTCCGGCAAAGCCACGAATTTCAAGGCGCAAGATCACGTTGCCGGACGGATCGTAGCAGATACGGACATAGGCATCGGGCGTAAGCGGTCCGCCCCGCGCCGCCGTCATGTTGAACCCTTCGTTCATGTCCGTGTCCGAATATTTGAACGTCGTGCCCGATACCGTGAAGGATTCGCTTGGGTGTCGACCTGATGGCACCGGCGTGAACTGTTCGACGAGGCCCTCGACGACCCGGCATTCGCCGCTCATTGCCAACCTGTGATGGCGGTAGTACTGGGCAAAGGTCAGCGCGAAGGCGCCGGCGGTCCAAAGGATCGCAAACACCACCGGACCGTAGCGCGACACGTTCGATTTCGGGAGGTACGGAATCCTCATCGCCTGCAGCAAAGAAGGAACCGCTGCGAAGAACCCCGTCGCAATGACGAGAGTTAGACCGGTCGCAGTAATCCACCAGGCCATGAAGCCGGCATCGAGCACATCGAAGACTTTTACAAACTGATCAGGATTCATCAGCCTCAAGCTCACTCTTGATCAGCGGTGTCCGCGATTGCAAAGCTCAGCGCCAATCGCTCGAGGCGCTGCCTGCTCCCCTGGCACCATCTTCGCAACCTGCGGCGCGGCCGCCTCGTCCCTACCCGACCAGCGCTGCGACCAGCGCACTCTCCGGATCAGCCAGATCGTCGATCACGTCGAAATGGTGCCGGTCCGGCGCCTCGACATAGACCGTCGCGGCGCCGAGGCCGGTCCAGATGTTGGCGAGCAATTGGGCCTGGCGGCGGAATTCGTTGCGCTCGGCGCCGCCGACCCAGGCGGTGACCCGTGCGCCATCGATCGGCGCCAGCAGCGCCGGGCTCTCGCTCGCGGCCGTCGCGTCGTCGATGCGCAAGGTGTCGTTCATCGCGGTCCGCTGCAGCGGGCGCAGATCGTGCAGGCCGGAGATCGAGACTACGCTCGTGATGCGCGCCTGCCGCTCGGAGGCCAGCGGCGCGCCGCGGCAGATCATGCGGCTGACGAGATGGCCGCCGGCGGAATGGCCGGTCAGCGCCACGGGGCCATCGGCCTCGTCCATCGCGCGCGCGATCGCCTGCGCCACGTCGGCCGAGATGTCGGCGATGCCGACCTCGGGGCACAGCCGGTAGGAGGGCATCGCCACCGCATGGCCCCGCGCGACGGCGCCTTGCGCCAGATGCGACCAGAAGCTCTTGTCGAGCCGCATCCAGTAGCCGCCATGCACGAACACGACGAGCCCCTTCGGCTTGCCCTCAGGGAGAAACAGGTCGAGGCGCTGACGGTCGTGCGCACCATAGGCGATATCGAGCATGGCGCGGCCCTGCCCGGCCAATTCAGCACGATAGGCTTCCGCGGGCGCAACCCACAGGCCCGGCCAACGCTCACCGCCGGCGATGTTCGGGCCGTTGGCATAGGCGTTGTCCCAGTCCTTGACAGCATAGAGCATGAAGATCTCCTCATCGAATGATTAGCGCGACATCACAGCCCAACGGCTATCGCATATGACAATCTGAGTTTTTCGCGAGTCTGTCTCCACGTCGTCATGGCCGGGACGGAGCCCGGCCATGACTGTGCGGAGGGAGCCGAACTCAAGCTTGGACATCATATGCGATCGCCCTGCTCACAGCCCGGTGCGCAGCTTCCAGAGTTCGGGGAACAGCACGATCTCCAGCATCTTGCGCAGGTAGTTGACGCCGCTGGTGCCGCCGGTGCCGGTCTTGAAGCCGATGATACGCTCCACAGTGGTAACGTGGTTGAAGCGCCAGCGCCGGAAGTAATCCTCGAAGTCGACAAGCTTCTCGGCGAGCTCGTACAACTCCCAATGGCGCTGCGGATCGCGATAGACGCTGGTCCAGGCCGCCACCACCTCCGCGCTCTCGCTGCGCGTGCCGCGCCAGTCCGTGCGCTGCCCGTCGGCACCGGTGAAGAAGCCGCGCCGTGCCAAGAGCCGCAGCGCTTCGTCGTAGAGGCTGGGTCTCGCCAGGATCGCCTCCAGCTCGGCGGTCAGCTCGGGATGATGCGCATGCGGCCGCAGCATCGCGAGATTGCGATTGCCGAGCAGGAATTCGATCGAGCGATACTGGAACGACTGGAAGCCGGAGGACTCGCCGAGCTTGTCGCGGAATAGCGTGTACTCGCTGGGGGTCATCGTGCGCAGCACGTCCCAGGCGCCGTTGAGCTGCTCGAAGATGCGCGACACCCGCGCCAGCATCTTGAATGCCGGCTGCACGTCGTCCCTGGCGATCGCAGCCATCGCGGCCTTGATCTCGTGGATCGCGAGCTTCATCCACAGCTCGGAGGTCTGGTGCTGGATGATGAACAGCAGCTCGTCATGGGCCGACGACAGCGGCGCCTGCGCGTCGAGCAGGCGGTCCAGCATCAGATAGTCGCCATAGGACATCCGTCCCTTGAAGTTCATCCGCGCGCCTTCGGTGGCGGGATCGTAGGGACCGCTGGTCACGTCACGAGCTCCTTCTGGCGATAGTCGGGCCGGTCCCACAGCTTCTTGACGAGGACCTCCTCGAGAATGTCGACGGCGCCGCGCACCTCGGCCTCGCCGAGATAGAGCGGCGTGAAGCCGAAGCGCAATGCGTCGGGCGCGCGGAAATCGCCGATCACGCCACGCGCGATCAGCGCGCGCATGATGGCATAGCCGTCGGGATGGCGGAACGACACCTGGCTGCCGCGCCGGGAGGGATCACGTGGCGAAGCCAGGGTCAGCGAGGGACAGCGCCTCTCGACCTCGGCGATGAACAGCTCCGACAGCGCGATCGAGGCTGCGCGCACGTCCTGCATCGACACGCCCTCCCAGGCGTCGAGCGCCGCATCGAGCGCGGCCAGCGCGATGATCGGCGGCGTGCCGATGCGCATGCGCTCGATGCCACCGCCGGGGCGATAGTCGAGATCGAAGGCGAACGGCGCCTCGTGGCCCATCCAGCCCGACAGCGCCGGCGGCGCGATATCGGCATGGCGGGGTGCGACATAGATGAAGGCCGGCGCGCCGGGCCCGCCATTGAGATATTTGTAGGTGCAGCCGACCGCGAAGTCGGCATCCGCGCCGGCGAGATCGACCGGCACGGCGCCGGCGGAATGCGCGAGGTCCCATATCGCGAGCGCGCCGGCAGCGTGCGCCTTCGCGGTCAAAGCTTTCATGTCGTGCATGCGCCCGGTGCGATAGTCCACCTCGGTCAGCATCAGCACGGCGACGCCGTCGTCGATGGCGGCCTCGACGGCCTCCGGCTCGACCACCTTCAGCGTGGCGCGGTCGCCGAGCATGCGGACCAGGCCCTGCGCCATGTAGAGATCGGAGGGGAAGTTGCCGCTGTCCGACAGGATCACGCGACGGCTGGGATTGAGCGACAGCGCCGCGGCGAGCGCCTGATACACCTTGATCGAGAGCGTGTCGCCCATCACGACCGTGCCGGGCGCAGCACCAATCAGATGTGCCACGCGGTCGCCGACACGACGCGGCTGTGTCATCCAGCCGGCGCTGTTCCAGCCGCGGATCAGCTCGGTGCCCCATTCGGCCTCGATCATGTGCGCGACGCGGGCGGGCACCGCTGAAGGCAGAGCGCCGAGCGAATTGCCGTCGAGATAGATCACGCCTTTGGGGATCGTGAAGAGTGAGCGCGTCCTGGAAAAATCGGTCATGCTGGCCCTGTCCGGTTCGCGGCTCCTGTTCGCGGCTCCTGAATGCATGATTCGCGCCGGGTTAGGCCAGATCAAGCCGGACACGCCGTCCACCCGTGCATGGCTGGCCCGCCGGCGCGGCGCCGCATCAGCCGGCGGAGCGGCAAAAAGTCGACACAGATGGCCCGCATGGCTCGCGGCGGAGATGACCGGAGGCCTGCGGCATGCAAGGATCGATGATTCCCAGTATCCGCGGAGTGCGCCCGATGCGCATCATACTGCCGTTCGTCTTTGTTCTCCTGCTGCTGACGCATCCTGCCGGTGCAGGCGACGAGGCCGCCGCCGCGCAGAACGTGATCCGCGCGCAGGAGCAGGCCTTTGCCCGCGACGACGGCGCGACGGCCTACGCGCAGGCCGCGCCGGCGGTCCAGGCGATGTTCCCGAGCGTCGAGATCTTCATGGCGATGGTCAAGACCGGCTACGCGCCGGTCTATCGTCACCGCCGCTTCGATTTCGGACCGTTACAGGCCGAGGACGGCACCATCGCCCAGCGTGTGCACATCGTCGACGCCGACGGCGAGGCCTGGGAAGCGCTCTATACGCTGCAGGTGCAGCCCGACGGCAGCCTCAAGATCACCGGCTGCTCGCTGCTCAAGACCGGGCAGTCGGTTTGAGTCCCGTCATCGTTGCGTTGGCGTCGGCGGACCGCCATGCTGCTGACGCCATTGCAGGAATTGGCGAAACAGCGCGCTGCGCTCGGCGGGATCGTTCGACAGCTGCCCGCCGCTCTGGCGCACGAAGGCCTCGAACTGCACCTGCTGCGCATCGGCGACCTGCGGCCGCGGCACCATGCTGCGCGCGATGAGCCAATCGTCCGCAGCCTTGAAGCGCTTCCAGCCGGGGATGGCGGCGACGATGCTCGACTCCCGCCATTTGGGATGGCGCGGCGGCTTCATGAACTCGTCATAGTTGGCGAAGAACGCATCGACGAAGCGCGCCACCTTGCGATAGCGCTCGGTATTCTCGGGCCAGTTGTAGCTGACGAGCAGCATGCTGATCGCCACCGTCTCGATCGTCTCGCCGGGCTGCAGCAGGTTCGGATATTCCTCCGACGACAGCGTGGTCGGTAGATAGAGATCCTGCAGCCGGCGGTCGTAGGGGATCGTCACCAGATGCAAAGCGCGGTTGTCGTTCCTGATGTTGCGCGCCAGTTGGAAGATCTTGCCGGTGGAGACAATGTAGGCGTCGGCCTCGCCGTCGATCAGCTTCTGGATCGATTTCGCGTCATCGCTCGCGTAATCGAATGAGGCAGCCAGATTCAGCCGGTTGAAGATCACGCGCGCCGAATAGAAGCCGACGTCGGTCGGCGCGATGATGCGCTTGCCGTTGAGGTCGAAGATCGAGCGGATCGAGGATCGCGCGATGATGTGGATCTCGTTGTGATAGAGCCGCGCGATGTAGCGCAGCTGCGAGGTGATGTCCGGGATGCCGTATTGCAGCCGATAGAACTCGGGCACGTCGGCGGCGACCGCGCCCATGTCGATGGTCTTCAGGAACAGGATGTCGGAGACGTTGCGCACCGGTCCTTTGCCGAGCACGGGCAGCACGCGGATGTTCGACTGGTCGTCCAGCACGCGGGCCATGTCCGAGCCGAACACCGAGGTCGCGCCGCCGGCCGGCGCCGTGATGATCGTGACCGTGCCTTCGTTGACGTCGTTCGGGTTCGGCAGTCGCCACACGTCCGGCCCGCTGCCGGGGGCCGGCGACAGCGACGCCGGCAGGCCCGCGGGCCGGGGCGGAGCCGGGATCACCGGCGCGGCGTTCGGACGCGCGGGAGCCGGCGACACCGGCACGATGATCGAGCGGGTCGCCGCCGGGCGCGGCGGCTGGATCTGGGGCAATAATTGTGCGGACGCATGGCTGGTCACGAGACCCGCTGCGAGCGCGGCGAGCACCAGCTGCGAGGCAACCTTGGAAACGATGGACATAGCGCAACGGCCTCCTGCACCATCGCGATGCCGCCGCAGCGATCTCGACCGGTCCGGAGCTTTCACCTCATCGCCTCTTTGCTTCAGGCAAGCGACGGGCGACCGCGGCCTCGGCTGAGACCTCGCGACAAATCCACTTCGCGATGCGAATCGCGCGGGCCAAAACGGCCCTCGTCAACTTCGATCGAGATCATAGTTGCGTGATCGGATTCGATGGATTTGCGGCGCTGGACGGGATTTTGTATGACAGGGTGCATATAATGCCAGGCGTGGAAGCGATCTGCAGCCGGTGTGGCTGCCGCGCAACGCCGCCCGCTCAGGCCGCCAGCCGGTGTCGCCGCCGCGCCAGGATCAGCAGCGTGACCACGATGGCGATGTTGAGCGCATTCCAGCCGAGCCCGTTGGCGAACGCCGCCGCATAGGAGCCGGTGGCATCGAAGATGACCCCCGACACCCAGCCACCGAACGACATGCCGAACACCGAGGCGAAGATGATGATACCGACCCGGGTGGCGGCCTCGCGCGCCGGCATCGCCTCGCGCACGATGATCGCATAGCTCGGCACGATGCCGCCCTGGAACAGGCCGAACATCGCCGAGATCAGATAGAGCGAGCTCAGGCTGTCGAAGAACAGGTAGAACAGCAGCGCGAAGCCCTGCGCCAGCGAGCCGATCAGCAGCGTCCGCATGCCGCCGATCCGATCGGCGAGATAGCCGGAGCCGATGCGGCTGACGATGCCGAACGCCATCATCAGCGACAGCATCTGGGCGCCGCGGGCGACGCCATAGCCGAGGTCGCCGCAATAGGCGACGATGTGGACCTGCGGCATCGCCATCGCCACGCAGCAGGCGATCGCGGCGACGCTGAGCAGCACGGTCAGCGCATTGGTGGAGATCGGCAGATCGAGCTGCGGCGGCGCGGCCCGGGTGTGATCATGGGCGCCGGCGCCGTCCATGCGGGCGCGCAGGATCAGCAGCAGCGCGCTCATCGCCACCGCGCAGAAGATCCCGAGCGCGACATGGGTCGCGCGCCAGCCGATCTGCTGCACGCCCCAATTCACCAGCGGCGGCCACACCGTGCCGGCGACGTAGTTGCCGGAGGCGACGATGGTGACGGCGAGCCCGCGATAGCGCTCGAACCAGTGCGAGGCCTCCGCCATCAGCGGCGCGAAGGTCACGGACGAGCCGAGCCCGATCAGGAAATACACCGCCTGGAACTGCCACAGCGTCATCGACGCGCCGGCGAGCAGATAGGCCACGGCGGTGCAGGCGATGCTCAAGGCCATCGCGGTGACGATGCCGAACCGGTCGGTGATGCGGCCGACGATGACGCCGCCGAGGCCGAAGCCGAACATGGTCAGGGTATAAGCCAGCGACACCGCGCCCCGGCTGGCGGCAAACTCGGCCTGCACGGTCGGCAGCACGACGACGACGGTCCACATCCCCGCGCCGCCGATGGAACCGATCGCGAGCGCAAGCACCAGCCGCGCCCAAGCCTGGCGCGAATCTGGCGTGAAGTGAGGCGCTTCCTCGAATCTTGTATGGGGTCCGTGCACGATGGCCGCAACTTCGTTGCCACGTTGCATCAGGTCAAGCCACATTGCTGCGGCATTGGCCATGCAGAAGCAGCGCAACAGATGCGATCCCGCCGGCACGCCGGATATCCGCTGCTCTTGGTCTTGGCGACGCAGCAAATTCTGGCTAGGTTGCGCGCGGCAACGAAGAGATTTGCGCGCGCATGTCGTTTGGACTGACACGGAAGACGCGGGTTATGGCGGGACGGCTGCTCGTCCTCGCCTACCTGTTCTGCGTGCTCAGCCCGGGCGTCGCGATGGCGTTCGGGAATGGCGCTGCGCCCTGTCTCGACGAATCCGCGATTGCGGTTGCGGTCTCTTATCATGAGACGGCCACAGACGCGGTGATGCCGCAGATGCATGCGGCGCACGCGCATTCTCATGATCACGGCCATGCCATGGATGGCGGCATGCAGGTGCGGCTCGCCCCTGCTCCCGTCCCATCGCATCATGATCACAGCAAGATGCCCGGGCCGTGCTGCGCCATGATGTGCGCGGTAGGTCTCACCGCCGCGCTGCCGGCGATCGCCGTCCCCTCTCCTCTCGCCGCCGCCAGCCTCACCATGCGGGACGAGAGCCTTCCCGGGCGCACGCCACAGCGCCTCGATCGTCCCCCCATCGTCCTGGTCTGAACGAACGACGCGGGATCGCGCGCTGTCCGCGCACCGATCTCCGCGATTCATCGACAGATCGAAGGACTCCACATCATGTTGTCGCAACCGAAGGCGACGCCCGCTGCCGTATGTCCGGCGCGGTGCGGCCTGCCGTTTCCCATTCGCCCAAGCACGTTGGCGCTGCTTGCGGCCTTCAGCCTTGCCGCCTGCCAGCCGCGCACGGTCGCGCTGTCGGGTGCCGATCCGGCCGACCCCGCAGCCAGGGTCGCGCCCGTGCGCACCTCGGCGGTGACCGCGCCGTCCACGTCGCTGCGCCCGGTCGCCCCCGCTGCGTGGGGACAGCGTAACGACGCCGGTACGCCGCGCCCCGAGCCGAGCCGCTAGGAGCGCCACATGCAGGGGATCATCAGGCTTGCGGCGCTCGCCGCAGCAACTGCGCTCGCGGGCTGCGCCTCGTTCTCGCCCGACGGCGGCATGGGCGTGGTTGCCGACATCACCACCCGCACGACGGCCAAGGAGGTCGCCTCCGTCAGAAGCGATGACGACGCCGAGCGCGTCCGCGCCGCGACACGCCGGCTGCTCGCTCGGCCACTGTCGGCCGATGCGGCCGTACAGGTCGCGCTGTTCAACAACAAGGGATTGCAGGCCGACTATCATCAGCTCGCGCTCAGCGACGCCGACAGGGTCGGGGCCAGCCTGCCGCCGAATCCGACGCTGTCCCTGATGCGCATCAGCGGCGACGGCGCGCTGGAGGCGGAGCGCCAGGTCGCGGGCGACATCCTGGCGCTCGCCACCTTGCCGCTGCGTTCCGGGATCGCGCGCGAGCGCTTCCATCAGGCGCAACTGAGAGCGGCGCTGGCCACCTTGCGGCTCGCGGCCGACGTGCGCCGTGCGCAGGTGCGCGCGGTCGCTGCGAACGAGCTGGTGGTCCTGCTGGTCGAGGCGCAATCGGCCGCCGAAGCGACCGCGCGGCTGGCCACGAGGCTCGGCGAGACCGGCGCGCTCAATCGTCTGGACCAGGCCCGCGAGCAGGTGTTCTACGCCGAGACCACGGCCGAGCTCGCGGGCGCCCGCCGCATGGCTTCGAGCGCGCGCGAGCGGCTGATCCGGCTGATGGGCCTGTGGGGCGACGATCTCGGCTTCCGTCTCCCCGAGCGATTACCGGCGCTGCCGCGCCGGCCGCTGACGCAGCCCTTCGTCGAGACCGACGCGGTCGGCCATCGCATCGATCTGCAGATCGCGCGCCTCGAGCTGTCAGCGCTCGCAACCTCGCTGCAGCTCACCGAGGCGACGCGCTTCGTCACCTTGCTCGACCTCGCCGGCATCGACCGCAAGACCATCGAGCCCGACGGCCGCGTCATCCGCGAGCGCGGTTTCGACGTGCAGTTCCAGATCCCGATCTTCGACGGCGGCGAGGTGCGCGTGCGGCAGGAGGCGGAGACCTACAACATCGCCTTCAACCGCCTCACCGAGCGCGCCGTCACGGTCCGCTCGGAGGCACGCGACGCCTATCGCAGCTATCGCGCGGCCTATGACATCGCCGGTCACTACGGCCGCGAGGTGCTGCCGCTGCGCCAGATCATCAGCGAGGAGATGCAGCTGCGTTATTCCAGCATGCAGGTCGACATCTTCGCGCTGCTGCTCGAGACGCGGCAGCGCCTCGCCTCGCGCCGGGCCGCCATCGACGCGAAGCGCGACTACTTCCTCGCCGAGGCCGAGCTGTCGACCGCCGTCAATGGTGGCGGCGGCACGACGGGAGAGGACACCGCACGGCAGACCGCGAGCGCGCTGGCGCCCAGCAATGACTGACAGGAGATCACAGATGTTGTCACGCCGAACACTGCTCGGGTCAGCGGCGCTGGCCGGCGCCTCCGCCGTCTCCGGCCGCGTCCAGGCCGCGGCCATTCCCGACGCCCCCGTCATGGACAAGGCGGTCATGCAGCCGCCGCTGCATCCCTCCGCTGGCCCGGACTATCAGCCGGTGGTCACGCTCAACGGCTGGTCGCTGCCGTTCCGCATGAACGGCGACTGGAAGGAATTCCATCTCGTCGCCGAGCCCGTCACGCGCGAATTCGCGCCCGGCATGAGCGCGCATCTGTGGGGCTATAACGGCCAGTCGCCGGGCCCGACCATCGAGGCGGTCGAGGGCGACAAGATCAGAATCTTCGTCACAAACAAGCTGCCGGAATACACCACCGTGCACTGGCACGGCGTGATCCTACCCTGCGGCATGGACGGCGTCGGCGGGCTGACCCAGCCGCACATCCAGCCGGGGAAGACCTTCGTCTACGAGTTCGAGATGAAGCACGCCGGCACGTTCATGTACCACCCCCACGCCGACGAGATGGTGCAGATGGCGATGGGCATGATGGGCATGATCGTCGTGCATCCGCGCGCGCCTGTGCCGCCGGTCGACCGCGACTTCGTGTTCGTGATGGCGACCTACCGCATCGAGCCCGGCAGCTATCTGCCGAAGGTCACCGAGATGACCGACTTCAACATGTGGACCTGGAATTCCCGCGTGTTTCCCGGCATCGATACGCTGCCGGTGCGGCTCGGCGACAAGGTGCGCATCCGCATCGGCAATCTCACCATGACCAACCATCCGATTCATCTGCACGGCCACAAATTCAAGGTCACAGGCACCGATGGCGGCTGGATCCCCGAGGTCGCGCAGTTTCCGGAGACGACCACCGACGTGCCGGTCGGCACGGTGCGCGTGCTCGACTTCATCGCCGACAATCCCGGCGACTGGGCGTTGCACTGTCACAAGTCGCACCACACGATGAATGCCATGGGTCACGACATGCGCAACCTGATCGGCGTGTCGCGCAAGGAGCTGGCGCGCGCCGTCGGCAAGCTTTCGCCCGACGGCATGGTGATGGGCAACACCGGCATGGCGATGGGCACCATGGAGATGCCCGCGCCCGACAACACGCTGCCGATGATGACCGGCAACGGCCAGTTCGGTCCGATCGAGATGGGCGGCATGTTCACGGTCGTGAAGGTGCGCGAGGGCCTCGCGCGCGACGACTATCGCGATCCCGGGCCGTATCAGTTCCCCGCAGGCAGCGTGGCCTATGAGGTTGCGAGTGCGCCCGAGCCGCCGCAACGAACTGGAAGCGCCGCGACACAGACCCGAACACAACGCTGACATCAAACCCACCACAGCCCCCAACAAGCAACGAACCGGAGATTCCGATGAAAAGCTCGATCGCGATCGGTGCGGCCGCCGCCGCCCTGATCGTCACCGCACCGGCACTCGGCCATGAGCAGCATGGCCGGCACGGCTATTCCGCCGGCGAGCCCGGCGATCCCAAGCAGCCGTCACGCACCATCGAGGTTCTGCTGAACGAGATGGAGTTCACGCCGGCACGCATCGAGGTCAGGCGCGGCGAGCAGATCCGGTTCGTGCTCCGCAACGCCGGCAAGGAGGATCACGAATTCCTGCTCGCCACCACGCCGGAAAACCTGAAGCACGCCGCTGTCATGAGGAAGCACCCGCACATGGAGCACGACGAGCCGAACGGCGCGCGGCTCGCGCCGAACAAGACGGCCGAGCTGGTGTGGCGGTTCACCAAACCTGGGACGTTCGAATATTCCTGCCTGATCCCCGACCACCGCGATTACGGCATGACCGGCCACGTCACCGTCAAGTGACCCTCAGGTCGTAGGGCGGATGAGCGCTAGCGCAATCCGCCGCAGGAGAGAGCACTCGGACACACGGCGGATCACGCTGCGCTGATCCGCCCTACGCATTCAGATCAACATGAATCAATCTCGCAGAAGGGACGACATGATGAAGAAACTCGCTCAGCTCACGACCGCCGCCGCGCTGACCCTTGCGCTTCTTGCCCCGGTCTACGCCGCCGACTCGATCAGCGGCGAGGTCAAGAAGATCGATGCCGCCGCCGGCAAGGTCACGTTGAAGCACGGCCCGGCCAAGAGCCTCGGCATGACCGAGCCGATGACGATGGTCTATCAGGTCAAGGACCCCGCTTTGCTCAACGCGGTCAAGGTCGGCGACAAGGTGAAGTTCGAGGCGGTCGAGGACTCCTCCGGCTACACGGTGACGAAGATCGAGAAGGGCAAGTAGCAGCCGCCCTTGTGGTCGGCTCTTTCGACTCGGTCATGGCCGGGCTCGTCCCGGCCATCCACGTCGTTCGAAGCCCCTGGAACGACGTGGATGCCCGGGACGGAGCCCGGGCATGACGAGTAACTAATTAACAGCTATCCTCGTTGCAGAGCCGTAGGGCGTATTAGGGCTAGCGTAATCCGCCATTCCGCCGCGCTCGCGGAAACGCGGCGGATCACGCTGCGCTGATCCGCCCTACGCAAGCTGCCCCCTTTCTCCGTCGTCATTCCGGGCGCGCGACAGCGCGAGCCCGGAATCCATAACCACGACTCGCCATAACAGTGAGAGATGCAAGCCACGATGATCCCGGCCCAGCCACAGCGGCTTGTGGTTATGGATTCCGGGCTCATTCGCAGGCGCAAACGCGCCCGCGAATGCCCCGGAATGACGGACGGATGGATCACGCATTGGATCTGCCGTGACGCCGGCGCCGTGAGGCGGATGAGCGTCGGCGCGCTCCGACGCGCGCTCTACAATTTCGCCCGGCCGAAAATGCCGACGATCCAGTCCAGGAACACGCGCAGCCGCAAGCTCAGCTGCCGGTTCTGCGGATAGAGCGCGTGCAGCGGCGTGGGTGACGGCGGATCGTTCTTGAGAATCTCGATCAGGCTGCCATCGGCCAGATACTGCGCGAAGCGATAGCGCGGCGCCTGCACCAGACCGAGCCCGAGCCGGGCGAGGTCGACCATGGTGTCGGAATTGTTGACCATGACCCGGCTCGGCAGCACGACATGGCGCAGCCCGCCATCAGACGTGAATTCGAGCGGCAGCGCTTCCCCGGTTCGCGACGAGATGAAGCCGATCATCCGGTGGCCGTCGAGGTCGTCAGGCCGCTGCGGCGTGCCGTAGTCACGCAAATAGGCCGGACTGGCGACGGTGATCTCCTCGATGGTGCCGAGCCGACGCTGAATCATCCCGCTGGTCTCGGGCTCGCCCGACCGGATCACGCAATCGACGCCCTCGCTGACGAGATCGACCAGGCGGTCGCCCTGGCCGATGCGCAGGTCGAGCTGCGGATGGGCGGCGAGAAATGCCGGCAGGTGCGGCAGCAGGAAGGTGCGCGTCAGCAGCGGGTGCGCATCGATCCGCAGCAGGCCGCGCGGACTGCTGTCGCGCAGCGCGGTTTCGGCTTCCTCGATCTCGCCGAGGATGCCGACGCAGCGCCGGTAATACTCCTCGCCGTCCAGCGTCGGCGTGACGTGGCGCGTGGTGCGCTCGATCAGGCGGACGCCGAGACGGGCTTCGAGCTCCTTCAGCACCTCGCTCGCGGTCGAGCGCGGCAGGCCGAGATCGGCGGCCGCGGCCGTAAAGCTCCGCCGCTCGACGACGCGGACGAACAGGCGCATGGCATCGAAGCGGTCCATATCAGACTGTTCGCCCAGGCCGACATCTGATGTCAAGCCGGGGCGGATTATACGGGCGAGGCGATCAGCTATGTCCTCTCGGGTTGAAACGAGGGAGACCGATCATGCCCAACGACACATCGCCGGTCGCGATCATCACAGGAGGCTCGCGCGGGATCGGCGCGGCCATTGCCGAACGCCTCGCCGCGGATGGCGTCGCGGTCGTCGTCAACTACGCACGGGGACGGGACGCCGCCGCGCAGGTGGTGCAGCGGATCGAGGCGGCCGGCGGCCGCGCGCTCGCGGCCCAGGCCGACATCGCCGATCCCGGCAGCGCCGCGGCGCTGTTCGATGCCGCCGAGCAGGCATTCGGCGGCGTGGATATCCTGGTCAACAATGCCGGAACCATGGCGCTCGGCGCGTTCGTGGAGTTGAGCGACGCAGACGTCGCGCGCCAGTTCGAGGTGAACGTGACCGGGGTCTTCCGGACCCTTCGCGAGGCCGCGCGGCGGCTTCGCGACGGCGGCCGCATCGTCAATTTCTCTTCCAGCGTGGTCGGGCTCTATCAGCCGCGCTACGGCGCCTATGCGGCGACCAAGGCGGCGGTGGAAGCGATGACCCACGTCCTCGCCAAGGAACTGGCCGTGCGCGGCATCACGGTGAACGCGGTGGCGCCGGGGCCGACGGAGACTGAGATGTTCTTGAACGGCAAGAGCAACGAGCAGCTGCGCGCCATCGCCGCGATGAATCCGTTCGGCCGCTTCGGACAGCCCCGGGAAATCGCCGACGTGGTGGCCTTCCTCGCGAGTCCGGCCGCCAGCTGGGTCAACGGCCAGGTCCTGCGCGTCAATGGCGGCGTCGTCTGACGCCGCGCTCTTCCCAACAGCCGGCCGACGCCGGCGCAACACCAAGGAGCTCACATGCCTTTCGCCAACATCAAGGTGCCGCAGGCCGCGCTGACCACGGCCCAGAAGCAGGAGATCGTGCATCGCGTGACCGCGATGTTCGTCGACTATTTCAGCGAGGCCGCGCGGCCCCACACGATGGTGCTGATCGAAGAGGTGCCCGATGGCGGCTATGGCCGCGCCGACGAGGTGTTCGTGATCCCGCCGGCCTATCGCGCGACGACGTGAGCGGCGGACGAGGGCCGCGCTACCAAGTTTCGCGCGGTCCCTGATGGCGGATGAGCGTGGCATCATCCGCTATCCGCACAGGCCACATAGAACCACGCGGCGCTGATCCGCCCCAAGCGGGCGGCATCATTCTATCGCGACGCCCTCCCTCCCACCGTCATTCCGGGGCGCGCGAAGCGACGAAGTCGCTGGACAGCGCGAGCCCGGAATCCATACCGCCGCTCCTGATGGCGGCGCGGGATTCAAACCCACACGATCCTTCAACAACCACGGCCCGTGGTTATGGATTCCGGGCTCATTCGCGGGCGCCAAGTGCGCCCACGAATGCCCCGGAATGACGTGCGGATGGATCGCGCAAGCGATCTGTCAGTTGCGCGTTCTTCCGCAGCCATTCTGATCGTATGATCCGAGCTCCCCACGCGGAGCCCGCCATGAAGGCCTACCTCGTCCTCGATCTCGCCGTTCACGATTTTCCTGCGTTCAAGACCTACATCGACGCGATTCCCGCCTTCATCGCCAGGCATGGCGGCCGCTCCATCGTGCAGGGTGCCGTACCAACGCCGGTCGAAGGCAACTGGACGCCGGAGCGGATGGTGATCCTGGAATTCCCATCGCGCCAGAACGCGACCGACTTCATCGACGATCCCGAGACCCAGCACCTGTTCGAGATCCGGCACCGGACCACAACGAGCCGGCTGGTCCTGGTCGACGGGTGCGCGGAGTGAACCCGTCGACCGCCGGCGGCTCGCGCTTGATCCACGCGAGACCCCGTGCAACGGATCGCTCGCTCGTCCCAACGCAAGAGCAACTCGCACGTGCACCGAACATGCTACTCATCTCTTTTCGCTACATCGCGATGGTCGCGGTCGCTATCGCCATGCTAGCCGCGCTGATGCCCCGCGCTGCCTCCGCGGGCGCCGGCTTCTTCGACCTGCGCACGCTGTGCCAGCCGTTCGAAATCCACAATGGATCGCCCGAAGAGAGCGCCTGCCTGAAGGAGCAACCCGCAATCGCCCGCCGTGACGGCCGGAAGCTCACGCTGCGGCTCGCCAACGGCAAGACCAAGGTGATCACCGACGCCAGAGAATGCGAACCGGAGGGGCCGGAGGCCGCTTGCATCAGCTACAGGCTGGTCGGACACATCGGCGACCGGCACTACATCGTGCTGGTCACGCCCTATGAGTGCCCCTACGTGATGCTGGTCAACCGGCGCACCGGCGCCGAGATCAAGATCGGCAGCGGCCCGTTCCTGTCGCCGAACGGCAAGCGCTTCATCACCATAGATCCCCGCGACGACGGCAATTGCGGCATCGACTACCGGATCGCGATCTTTTCTAATGGCGACAGCCCGCGACTGGAATGGAGCTACAAGCCCGAAGGTCTCGAACAGTATGAAGTCGATACCTGGATCGACGACAATCGGGTGCGCCTGCAGGCGAGTAGCGACACCAACAAGGAAGCGCCCACCGACCTGACGCGGACGGCGCAGGGCTGGCAGCTCAAACGCCCGAATGGCGAGATGAGCATGGGCTCGCCCGCCACGCCGACCCAAGCTCCGCCCTTACAGCCGGCCGCATCCTCATCCGGCAGCCGCTGAGGAATTTCTCGGTTTACTAGCTGGCCGCCCCGTACCCCAGACGACCTGAAGCGGCCTAAAGCGCTCCATATACCCCACCAAGAATGCGGACGCGGATGAAAACGGAGTTCGGCGCGGATCATCGTCAAAGAAAGTAGTTTCCAGCCCTAAAGAGCACAAAGATCGTTCATAAAAATACGGCATGCGTCCAGCACGTCTTTTGCCTGCGATTGCGTATAGGTTCTTGCGGGATGCATCGTGCCGTTGCGCCAGACCGAACCAACGTGATGAAGATTGGCTCGCGCTGACTCCCAAAGTTCTTTTTTCCGTTTTTTCTGAAAGGTCGTCTCGGGCATCGCCTTGATCTTGGCGTCCATAGCACCAGTGATTTGTCTCCATGTTGTCTGCGGCGTGATCGTGATTTCCACGTTTGGCCGACGAGCCAAATGGCGCACGGCAACCTCCATGCCACGCATTAGATGAAACACGCTCGCTGTAGACTGCCCCAGCGCATAGCACGTACCAGCAGACTTGATGTCTTCTCTAGCGTTCTTGAATTTCTCAAAGACCGCGCTGCCGAAAAGCTCATTTTGATCGTAGAAGGGTACCAATTCTTCAGGCACATAAACAAATCGCTTGCTTTCCAGTTCGTCGTGGAACCGTTCCGATATGTTACGAAGCGCTGCTCCACATCGATCCACGACAAGAGAGTCACACTCCTCGATAGTGCGTCTTATTTCGCGGGAAAGCGTCCCAAGCGGTACGCGTGAACACACCTCAGCCGCGTCAGCCAATGCCTCCATAGCAAGGCGGTGAGCCTCAGCATCGCGGTAAACGCGGATTTCGTTCGGGTGGGAGGTCTTCCAAGCGTGCAGCTTGCCGCGCGCGGATGCCAACTTGTCGGCGCATCTAAAATAGATATGGCCAAACGTTTCTAGCATATCCCACAGGCTCCAAAGCTCGTGATGTATCGGTTCTTCGACGGGCGGCACTAACGTGATTCGGCTGATGAAATTGTACCCTTGTTGCCCGGAGAAAATGAAACGCCGCTAGCCGGCATACTATGATCCTCGCGTAGCACCACGGCCGCCCGAACGACGACAGTGGAATTGCGACGGCTCCGCCTAAAGATTCTTCTTTCATTTTTTCCGAAATAGTGCTTACATCCCCCCATCCTGCTTCCGCCGGAGGGGCGTGTCGCGACCGTCACGAGACGTGGGAGGTGGGATGCGATGGGCGCAAGGAATCGCAGCGTGGCTTCGTGCCGCGCCGACGAACGGTTCGTTGCGCACGGCGAAATCGTGCGGTCCTGACACCCCGATGCTGGTGTCCCGTGGAGACGTGCGAAAGTGCGTTGTCGCGCATGGTGGCCAACAAGCCCGGTGCACCAGGGAGACCACGTATAAGCCGTTCCAACCGTTGCGCAGGGAAGGCCGGGCGTGTTCGGCCAGACCTGTGGTACCTGCCGCCTGCATTCTTTTCGCAGGCGGGCCACGGGCGCGGCCAGCGCTCGGCCTTCCCTGCGCCCTCCCCGATTCGAGGGCGGACCTGATGCACAGCTCGGGCGTGATGCGCCGCGAGATGGCGATTGCGCGTTCGGATGAAAGGCGGAGCGATGCGGACGAGCGACTGCCAGCCCGATCCCGCCGGGGTGAACCTCGCCCGTCCCCGCGGCGCCCCGGCCGCCGGCGTTAACCAATTGCTAACCATGGCCCGGGCAAGGTCGCCGCATCGCGTTGCGCGTGGCCGGCCACCGGACAACCCACAGGACACGCCTTTGGCCTCCCTTGGGCCTTGCTGCTGCCGGGCATGGCAGCGGCCCGGTTGCCGGCTGCAGCGCTTTCGCGGACGCGGCTGCGGCCGTCCGAGATCATCGCCTGCCCTGCCTACCCGGAGAAAAGCAGCCTTGAGCACCGTCGGTTCGCGCGCCTTCCAGAAGGCGCGGCAGGAAAAGAAGCTGAAGAAGCTCATCGAGGCGCAGCTGCCGGCGGCGTTTGCGGCCTATCGCGCCGGGCGCCAGGCCGATGCGCAGGCGCTGTGCGCACAGCTGCTGCAGGAGGTGCCGACCTGTTTCGAAGCCGTCCATCTGCTCGGCGTGTCCCTGGTCGAATGCGGACGTTTCACCGAAGCCACGGGCTTTCTGGCGCAGGCCGTGGCGCTCGAGCCCAATTCGGCCGACGCGCATTCCAATCTCGGCTGGGCGCTGGTCAATTGCGATCGCTACGAGGAGGCGCGCGCCTCGCTGGAGCGATCGCTGGCGCTGCGGCCGAATGCGCCGGTAACGTTGCGCAACCTCGGAATCACCTTGCTGCGGCTCAAGCAGGGCGAGCCCGCGCTCGCTGCGGTGACGCGCGCGCTTCAGCTCAAGCCCGACGATGCCGATTGCTGGTGCAACCGCAGCGTCGCGGAGCTGATGCTGCGGCGCTGGGACGCGGCGGCGGCGAGCGCCGAACGCGCGCTGGCATTCCGCCCGAACCATTTCGAGGCCATGGTCAACAAGGGACTCGCGCATCTCGAGCTGCGCCATTTCGAGCTGGCCGAAGCGACCTTCAATGCCGCACGCGCGGCACGGCCCGACAATGCCGAGCTACTGGCGCATCGCGGCCGGCTCCATATGCTGGCCGGGCGCACCGATCAGGCCGAAGCCGATTTCGATGCCGCCGTCGCGCTCGACCCCGGCCTCCAGGTGGGATGGCAGGGCAAGGCGCAGATCTCGATGCTCAAGGGCAACATCGCGCAGGCGATGGCGGCCTGCACGCGCGTGCTCGACAACAACCCCACCGCCCAGGTCGCGCTGACATTGCTCGGCGCCTGCCAGGGGCGGCTCGGCGACATCGAGGGCGCGATCGCGCAGTTCGACCGCGCGCTCGCGGTGCAGCCCGACTACGACGAGGCGATCACCAAGAAGATCTTCTATCTCGACTTCCTGTCCGGCGCCGACTTCGCCGTGCAGCAGGCGGCGCGCTATTATTGGTGGGTGGCGATCGGCGCGAAATTCCCGCGCCGCAAGCTCGCCGCGCGCTCGCTCGATCCCGGCAGGCGCATCGTCATCGGCTACGTGTCGGCCGATTTCCGCATGCATTCGGCCGCCTTCGCCTTCCTGCCGGTGCTGCGCGCGCACGACAAGACACAGGTGCAGGTCAACTGCTACTCGTCGTCGCCACGGCACGATGCCTTCACCGCGACGTTCCAGTCCGTAGCCGACGTCTGGGTCGAGGCCGCGAACCTCTCCGACGACGAGCTGGCCGACCGCATCCAGCAGGACGACGTCGACATCCTGGTCGATCTCTCCGGCTACACCACGGGCACGCGGATGCCGGTGTTTGCGCGCAAGCCGGCGCCGATCCAGGTCACGGCGTGGGGCAGCGGCACCGGCACCGGCCTTGCGACCATGGATTACTTCTTCGCCGATCCCGTGACGGTGCCGCAGAATGTCAGGCCGCTGTTCGCCGAGCGCGTCCACGACCTGCCTTCCGTGATCACGATCGACCCGCTGCTCGACATTGCGCCATCGCCGCTGCCGATGCTGCAGAACGGCCACGTCACCTTCGGCGTCTACAACCGCATCGACAAGATCTCCGACGAGGCGATCGCGCTGTGGTCGCGGCTGTTGCGCGAGGTTCCCGACGCCAAGCTCGTCATCAAGCATCTCGCGCTCAACGACGCGCTGGTGCGTGACGGCCTGCTCGGCCGCTTCGTCGCGCAGGGCGTGCCGGAGGCGCGCATCCTCTGCCTGGGGGCCAGCGAGCGCAGCGAGCATCTGCGGTCGTTCGATCGCATCGACATGTCGCTCGATCCGTTCCCGCAGAACGGCGGCATCTCGACGTTCGAGTCGCTCTACATGGGCGTGCCGGTGGTGGCCAAGCTCGGCTCCGGCGCAGCCTCGCGCGCGGCCGGCGGCATCCTGACCGCGGCCGGGCTCGCCGACTGGGTCGCCGATGATGATGACGGCTACATCCGGATCGCGAAGACCTTCGCCGCGCAGGCGGGGCTGCTGGCGAAGCTGCGGGCCGAGCTGCCCGGCATGGTCGCGCGCTCGCCGGCCGGCGACGTCGCCAACTACACGCGCTGCGTCGAGGCGGCGTACCGGCAGTTCTGGCAGACCTATTGCGCGGGCGCCGCCTCCTGATCCCCGGCGGCTTCGTCCGCCCTGCGCCGTCTGCCGAGACCGGGGCTGGATCTCCGACGCCACGCCGCGACACAACCAGGAGATGCAGCTATCAGATCGTCCCCGGCCCGCCGATCCCTGACACCATCATGACGTAGTCCTGACACGACGGAGTTTCACTCGTCCTGGCTGTGGCGCCAACACAGATGTGGCTTTTTGGTGGCAATGCCCGGCCCGCGACATTAGGCCTCCCTGCCACCAACCGGCGAGTAGTGGACCGCCTTCGCCGCGCACACACATAATGGCGTCAGAAACTGGACCGTGCCTCGCGATTGCTGTGCGGCCGGCAACGGAGGAATTGGGGCATGCGGGCCGCGTTGTTGAGTTGCGTCTTTGCGGCAGGATTGAGTCTGGTGACTGCGCCGCTCGTGCCTGCGGCGGCACAGACCGCGCGGGCCGCAAAGTCCGCAACCGCCACCGCCGTCGGCGAAGGCGGCAAGCTGCAGGAATCCAACGAATGGACGGTCGGCATCGCCGGCGGCCTGCTCGAAGGCACCAACATTCGTTTTGCCGCCGAGATGGCCAAGGTGCTCGACGACCGGCCGAACCTGCGCGTGCTGCCGATGGTGACCTATGGCGCGCTCGGCAACATCGAGGACCTGCTCTATCTCAAAGGCGTCGATGTCACGATCACCTCGGCCGACGTGCTCGACGAGTTCGTGCGCAACGGCACGCTCGCCAACATCAAGACCCGGATCCGCTACATCTGCTCGTTCTATATCAACGAGATGCATGTCTACGTCCGCCCTGAGATCAAGACACTCGAAGATCTCGCGGGCAAGAAGGTCAGCTTCAATACGGTGGGAAGTGCGGCGAATCTGACCGGTGGCATCGTCTTCGACCGGCTCCACATCAACGCCGAGAAGGTGTTCCTCAACAATTCGGTGGCGCTCGAGAAGATGCGGACCGGCGAGATCGCCGGCGTCGTGCACGTCACCGGCAAGCCGACCGACCTGTTCGCCAAGTTCAAGCCCGAGCCCGGGTTTCATTTCCTCCCCGTGCCGTTTGCGCGCAGCCTGCAGGACTACTACGTGCCGACGAAGCTGACGTCGCAGGACTATCCCAACCTGCTCAAGCCGGGCGAGAGCGTCGAGACCATCGGCGTGCCGCAGGTGCTGGCGGTCTACAATTGGCCGCCGGAGACCGAGCGATATCGCCGCGTCGCGCGGTTCGTCGAATACCTGTTCAGACGGTTCGACCAGTTCAAGCAGCCGCCGTTTCACCCGAAGTGGAACGAGATCAACCTCGCCTCCTCGCTTCCCGGCTGGACCCGCTTCCGCGCCGCGGAGGAACTGCTGGCAAGCAGCCGCCGGCCGGAGGCTGACGGCGCCGAGAAGCAACAGTTCGACCAATGGATGAATGCAAGAGCCGCAACCGGCGGCCGGCGTCTGAGCGACGAGGAGACCAAGGTGCTGTTCGAGCAGTTCCAGGGCTGGATGAAGCAGGGGGGCGGCCAGCCGGCGCGATAGCCCCGATTGGTTGCTCGCGCGGGCTATGGCGCGCGGTTCCTGCGCAGCGACTCCGGCGTGTCCGGCTGCGCCAGCGGATGGGCGGAGGCGAAAGCCGGCAGCGCCATCGCGGCCTCGACGACGCGCTTCACCGTCGGCGTCGATGCGAGGTCGAGGCCCTGGTTGAGCGCGAAGGTGACATGGCCGGCGAGGCAGATGTCGGCAGTCGTGGGCGCATCGCCATGGGCGAAGCGGCCGGTCGCTGGATGGCTCGACAGCTGGGCCTCGACCGCCGCCAGCATCTCCGCAGCCCAGTGCCTGAGCCAGGCCGCGCGCGCCGCGTCGTCGACGTGCAGCACCTCGGTGAGATAGCGCTGCACGCGCGGCGTCGTCAGCGGATGCGCGTCGCAGGCGATCATCGCCGCCAGCGCGCGCACGCGGGCGCGGCCCTTGGCGTCCTCCGGCAGCAGCGCCGGACCGGGACAGGCCTCGTCGAGATAGTCGAGGATCGCCAGCGACTGCGTCAGCACGGTGCCGTCGTCGAGCACCAGCGACGGCAGCGCCATCTGCGGGTTGAGCGCCGCGTAGGCATCGCCGTGATGCTGCTGGCGGTCGATATCGACCGCGACCTGCTCGTAAGGAATGCCCTTCAGGTTGAGCGCGATCCGCACCCGAAAGCTCGCCAGCGACCGCCAGAACGAATAGAGTTTCATGTGGGCTCCCTCGGACGCCCGAAGGTGCCCGCGGCGGCGATCGTGAGCAAGGCCTACTCCGCGCCCGGTGTGAACTCCTGGTCGGCGACGGCTGCGCTCTGCGGCACCTTGATCACGACCGCGGCTCGGTTGAGCGCCTGATGGCAGGAATTGCAGGCGGCGGTGAGGTCCGCGTAGGACTTGTCGAAGCGGGCGACGTCCTCGAGCTTGATGGCCTGCGCGAGGTCGTCGAACGGCTGCTGCGTCACGGCAGCGGTCATGTCGGCGAAGGAATTGCCCTCGACCTGCGGCTGCGCCCGACTGACGCGGTTGAACGCCCCTTTGAGGTTGCCGAGCTCGTAGGCGCTGAACGCCCAGTTGCCGCTATGCGCCGCGATCCAGAGCCTGATGTGGCGTGGCTGAACGGTTGCGATCATCAGGTCGCTGATGGTCGGCAGATAGGCCGGCGCAGCGATCGGTGTTTCGGCGCGCGTGCCGCCCATGGAGGCAAACATCGCGGCAAGACAGGCAAGCCCCGCGAGACTGACGGCAGCGAATGTCAGCCGCTTGCCTTGGCGGAGGTGTTTCGGACGCATCTTCGATTCTCCGGAAGGAAAACTTTAGAAACGTTCTAAGGAGACACCATCGTCGGCGCCAATCGCAATTGTTGATCGCAGCGATCAGAAAAACTTGATGATCCATGCAGCGTGGCGCGCACGCTCCGGACACATTGTGCTGCCGTCCGGACCCGTTGAGACACCAGGATGCTGAGGCGCCTGGGTGCCTTCACGAGCGTCCAATCGGGGCGGATGAGGGCGAGCGCTACAACGGACATGGTGGCAATCTCGGCGATCGTCATGGATCGCGACGCCCGACGCGACGGCATGGCGGCGGCGGACCACGCTTCGCCTATCCGCACGACGCGCTAAAGCGGCAGAGTGTCGATCTGCCGCGGCAGGCTGTGGCTCGCATGCCGACTGGCATGGCTGCGCGCCAATGCTGCGTCGATCAGCGAGACATCCAAAGGATCGCCTTTGCGAAATGCAATCAGCAATTCCTCGAGAGCCGCATGGCCCGGCAATTTCGAGTCGCTGGCATAAAAATGATAGATGGATGCTCCGTCGGTAAACTCCGGCGATAGGCCGACGCGGGCATTGTACCTGTCGTGCATCACGCCCGGGGAAATCCCTAGGCTGCTCAGGCTATGATTGAATGCCGGTTGATCGGCGAAATCGTTGCTCGACCGAAAGAACTGCAGCCAGTTTTCATGCCACGCGTTTCCAAGCTGACGGGCGATGGGCGTATCGCGCCAGAACACGACGCCGCTGTTGAGATAGAACGGGAGCGGGTGAGACCAGCCGAGACGCTCGAATGCGGACGACGCCCATGACGGCAAGCCGCAGCCGGCTGGCGCTTCGGGACTGCGATCGATGGCTGCGCAGACGGATACGGTCCGGTCTCGAAAGAGCTGATCGAATGCAGCCACGGGAATGGCGTCGGCGTCGAGGTAGAGAAAATCGCCCTCCATGAACTGGCGCGCCTGAGTCTTCGCGAACCGGCTCCGCGCCCCCATGCCACCCGGAAAGGCGCCGACTGAACGGATATTCTTCGCCAGATCATGATGCGCAAGCAGAGGAGCTATGATTGGAAGGCTTTGATCATCCGTGAGGATGGTGAGCTTGGCTGCTCCGTATATTTTCCTCAGCGCAAGAGCCGAAATCGTCAACAGATCGACGTACCTGCGCTCACCATCGCTTGCGACGGCGAAGCAGACCTGAATCTGTCGCCTGGCTATGAGCTGGTAAAATCGGCTTACAATAATACTTCCGGCATTTCCGATCATTACTTGCGTCCTTAGTGAGCAATCATTTTCAAAATGGGCTTCACTGTTCTGACGGACGCAATGTGTCGTCAAGGCCGAGCATTCTGTCTGCATCCCACGCTACACAAGAGGTCTTCTTTCTTTAGAATTTGCGTTTGCCGCCTCCGTCGGAGCGGTATGTCACGACCGTCACCGGACGAGGGAAAGCGAAGTGCGATGAGCGCAGCGGATCTCGGCGCGGCCTTCCGCCGCACCGATCGCGGACCTGATCCGGCAGATCCTCGACCAGATTCGGGAGTCGCTCGATTATCCCCGCGTCGGCGCGTCGTCCTGATCAGCGGCTTGTCCGCCGATGCCCAAGCGCAACGCGGAGCGACATTCCGCTCTCAAACCACGCATCGCCGAGGCTCACGCGGGACCCGCCTGTCCGTCACTCACGAGCGCTCTGAGTTGCTGCCGTCACTTGCCGGCGCAACGGGCGCATCTACGGAATGGGATAGTCCTTCCACAGCCACTCCAGGGCCGCAGGCAGCGTCTGCGCGATGGTCGGGCGGTCGACATGCTTGGCGTTGCGCACGAACAGGAACTGATAGTGATAGCCCTTCTCGGCAAGGACCTTGGCCATGAGCTCGGCCGAGAGCGTCCAGTCGTGCATGCCGTCGGGGATCGTCGGATTGGGATAGAACAGGTCCTGATCGCCCATCTCGAACCAATAGCGGATCGGCTTGGCGGACGCGCGAGGGATGAGCGGCGCTCCTGGTGGCTCCGACGGTACGAGCGCGCCGTCCTTCACGGTGAGATTGGGGCTGGCGGGTCCGGTCCATGGCGAATGGAATTCCCAGGCGCCGCCGCGTAAGCCGGGATTCTGCGGCCATTGCTGGTTCACCATGGTCGGCGAATAGGCCAGTACCCTGTGATAGAGATCGGGATTGAACCAGGCCATGATGAACGCTGCGGCGCCGCTGGAGCTTAAGCCCATGGTGGCACGTCCCTCGGGATTCCCAGTCAGCTTGATGCCGGCGCGGCTCTCGACCAGCGGCAACACCTCGCGCTGGACGAACTGCGTATAGGTCTCCGACACCGTGTCGTATTCCCGGCCGCGCTGCGCGCCCTGCGCATCCTGTCCGCCGTTGCCGATCTGGATCGACACCATCGGCGGCACGCGCCGCTGCTGAATGAGATTGTCGAGGACGGTGTTCATGTCCTTCCAGGCAGCCGATCCGCCATCGCCCAGCACGATGAAGGGCAGCTCGGTGCCCGCCGTGGTGTTCGGCGGCACATAGACGTCGATCTTGCGGGTCCAGGTGCCCGGATGGCTGGTCGTGACGATCATGTTCGACTTGTCGCCCGGCACGGTCGTCGTGATCATGATCGACGAGTTGGTGCAGCCCGCCACATCGTCGCGGATCAGGCCGGGATTGTAGATCACGCTGTCGCGCGACGACATCGTGAAGGAAATGACGGTCCCCTTCGGCACGCCCTCCTTCGCGATCGTCTCGGGCGCGGGCGCGTGGGTCGGACCGATGATGAAGTTCCCCTCCGCGCCTGCAGGCGGCAAAGTGCCGTCGGGCAGCTCGGTGGCATCAGGATAGTTCGGATTTGTCGGGTCGCGGGTCGGCGGCTTAGTGGAGAAGTCGAGCCCGGCGGTGTCGATGAAGAACGGCTTGTCCTTGTCGGTGGTGTTGGCGCCGGGAGGCACAGCCATGTTCTGCGTGACGCAGGGCGTCTGTGAGGATTGTGCTTGTGGCGCTTGTGCCTGCGGCGTCTGCCCTGGTGGCGTCTGCGCCAGGCTGACTGTCGGGAGCGATGCCGCGGCGATCCATGTCGTCGCAAGGACGGTCAGGGCGCTTTTCATGTTTCTTCCCCGATAGCGGTCTTGTTACGAGCGAGCCTTGATCGGGATTATGTAAGGCGGTCGGCGAGCGGTCAATGCGGGGACGCGAGTTCCTCGGTTGCGACCCGCAGCGTCTCAGTGAAACGCGATCCGCCGCGTTTGGCTCCGCGGCGCGGACGCAGACGTCGATGATCGGTCGCCTGCAGCCGCGTCCTAGGGAAGACGGATGGCCTCGCCCCCGCTGCCTGTGAGCAGCCATGCGACCGCCGCCGCGACATCCGGCGCCTGCTGCTCCACGGTCGCTGCCGGGACCAGGCGTAATTGATCGAGGCGAAGGCATAGCCCTCACCGATGAGATGATCGACCTTGGCGACCCCAATCGCGTTGCGCTTGTGTCCGCGCGTCCGTCCCCCGCCATGGACGAAGACGATCAGCGGCGCGGCCTTGCCACCTGCCGCATACCAGAAGTCCAGCGTCTGTAGCGGATCGGACCGATAGGCATGTTACGCTGGCGGCCCGGCCTGCCCCTCCGACTCGCTCCCCGCCTTCAGCGCCTGCAGCCATTCCATCACAAGCCCCGCGAGCACTGGGGGCGGAAGAGGTCAATAGCAGCGCAGGCGCGCAGCGAGCGCTTTTCGGGACATCCGGCGCATCAGCTCGCGGCGGAGCGACTTGACTGCAGCGCCACCGTCTCCCCTTGGCTCGCAACGAGCCACGCACTCCGTCAGCGGACGAAGGGATTATAGAACGCGCCTGCCCATGCCGCCAAGGCAACCAGGATCAGCCCCGGGATGACGCGAGCGGCGAACGAAACTCCGCCGCTCGAAGCGGCCAGCAGCATTTTGCTGAGGGTGTTGGTCGACAGGCCGGCCAAGATCGGCAGGACGGCATCGGCCGCCGTCAGCTTTCCGGATGCGACGAGCGACGCAGCCGAGATCGCCGCGGCGTGCGTATCGGCGAATCCGGCGAGCGCCGCGGCGACGATGACACCGTCCTCGCCAAACGCGTCCCGGAGCGCCGCGCTCGCAACGAGAATGACGGAGAGGGTGAGGGCAAACAGGCATGCCGCAGGGAGGCTGAACGCCCGGCCTTTCTGCGGCTCCGCATCGGCTCGCTGCCGCAACGCAAGACCAGTGAATAGGATTCCGTAGACCGCGGCTGCCAGCCCCGCGCAGGCCAAAGGACCTGCGAGCGACAGCAGCGTCGGCATGCTCGTGGCGGCGAGAACGAGAGCCATCTGGAGAACCGTTGCGATCGTCGACAGCACGGCCCCCGCAACGGCGGCGGCCAACGTCTCCTTCGCTTTGGCAACGCGCGCGCCCATCGCGGCGATCGTTGCGGTGCTCGAAATGAAACCCGAGGCGAGACCGGCGAGCGGAAGCCCGAACCGGGCACCGAGGAAACGGACGGCGACATAGCCGGCGGCACTGATGGCCATGATCAGGATGACGATCACCCAGATCGCGTGCGGATTCAATGCGCCGTAGGGCCCCATCGGACGATCCGGGACCAGCGGAAGAACGACGAGCGTTGCTGCGGCGAAGACCAGAGCGTCCTGCAGTTCGTCCTCGGTGAGAACCGACCCGACGAAGCGATGAAGCCGGGACTTGGAAGCGAGGAGAACCACGACGACGACGCCGAGGCCGCCCGCGAGCGCGGGGCGTTGCATCGACAGACCGCCGAGCAAGACGGTGACCGTCAGCCCGACCTCGGTCGTCAGCCCGGGATCGTCCTCACGCCCGCGCCAGTAGGCGACGGCGACCAGCACAACGACACCTGCGGTCAGGATGGCAAACAGGACCGGACCACCGGCCAGAAAGCTGACGGCACCGGCGACAGACGCCACGGCAAAGGTTCGTATGCCGGCGGGCGCGCGCGATGGACCCGCTCCCTTGCGGCGCTCCCGCTCGGCGCCGATCAACAGGCCGATGCCAAGCGCGACCGCCAGATTCAGGATCACCGGCTCGATGGGAAACATGCGATGTCCGTTTCGGACCGGTGGTCACTGTGCAGCAAGGACCAACGATACCGCCCGAACCGACGCCCGGCTTGAGGTGCGTCAAGCAGAGAGGACCGATCGTTGCACGGGTGTGCATCGGCCACCGGCGCCAAAGCACGCCGCCCTGCGGTGGTGAGTTCGCCTGCCGATGTGATGCTGAAAAGATGGATGCGCGGGACAATCCCACGCATGAAGAATACACCCAATTGGCACCGATCCATCGCCGCAGATCCACTTCAGCCATGTGCGATCGCCCGAGGCGCGGGGCGTATCAAACAGCCGAGATGCGGCATGAGCCACTCGCCATTGTCTGCAACACCGCTTCCGGCCCCAAAGCTCGCCAAGCTCGCCGAAACTCAGTCCGGCGGACGCGCGCGCTCCGACGCGCGTCAAGTTTGGTGGAAATCGAACACGCTGTCAGGCCCTTTGCGAAATTCGACGCGATCGACGATCTTGGCCCTGGACGCGGCCTTGGACGAGGCCTTGGCACGCGTCATGTAGTCGACGCGGATCGTGCTCATCGTCCCGTATCCGGAGCTGCCGCCGATGCTGCCGGCGACGATCGCAGCTATCGTTTTCGCCTCATTGTTCCGGCCTTCATGGGTCGACGCATTCATGTTGCTGTTGACCCGCGCCACGACCAGGACGTTGCCATCCGTCGTGATCTCGATCGTCTTGGCCTGGGCCCCGATGGCCTTGTTGATGGCTGTCTGGATATTGCCGAGCTGATCTGCTGCGACCACCGCAGGCGCCGACTGCGCAGCCGCCACGGTTGGGCCAACCATCACCAGCAACCCGCAAATCAGACCCTGCGTCAGACTATGTCTGGTCATCGCTGTCAGCTCCAACAACCGTCATTTCCGATCAACGCCTCACCCGCAGACGTCGAGCGGTGACGACGACCAGCATGCACCCTGATGCCATGAGCTGCCTGATCAATATGGCTCACCTTGCCGAAAGCTTTTCGGCGACGTGCAATACCATCTATCGCACCAGATTTACGGGACACAAACGATGATCATCTTTGTGTGCAGTTCGGCACTGTCACCGTAATACCATATCAGCTCGGTAGAGCGTTGCGAACGGAACTTATCGATCGATAACATCGAAAAGATCGCCAAGGCGTTGAATGCCGAGACTGGGAAGTTGTTGAAGCCGGGCCTGTTGGACGCATAGGCTCGATTGTCCGGCGCGTCCCGGCGGCGACCGTCGCCAAGCTCGGCGCAACTCGGCCGTTTATGGCTCTTCAGAAGCGGACATCAACCGGCCGACGAAACCTACTGAGTCGATCGAAAGTGACCCAAGACAGAGCTTAGCGACCGAGTTGCCGGCGTCCGCATTCAGCGCCGCGCGAGCGTATCGCTAACGGGGCAAAGCGGCCGTAGCCTTCGTCACGTCACGCCAACGGGTTTATGAATACACGGCCGGGCTTCGGCATTTGCGAACGCTGTTGTCAGCGCATCAATCGACCCCGGGTTGGTTTGCCATCAACGAAGTCAACCCCGGCAGCTTCAGGCACACGGCGTATGGCAGCCAGATTGTTGATGGACCGGACCCGGCGGCCCTTTTCGAGATCGCGGATGGTGCTCTCGCTCAGGTTTGACCGAGCAGCCAATTGGGCTTCAGCATCGCGCGCCGCGCGAACTAAACGTTGCTTTGTCTAATCCAATCTCCCGCGCAAAGATTCTTCTTTCCTTCCGAAATCATGCTTATCTCTCCCCCGTCTGCTTCCGCCGGAGGGGCGTGCCGCCACCGTCACGAGACGCGGGAGGCGGGATGCGATGGGCGCAAGGAATCGCAGCGTGGCTTCGTGCCGCGCGGATGCGCGCTCCTTCGAAGCTCTCGTTTTCCCCACGTGCTCGCTGGGTGGCACGAGCTTGACTTACAGTGCGAAGATATCTTTCGTCTGGCGGTACCGCTCGGTGCTGTTTGAGACACTGGACGTTCGACCGATGATCGAAGATCTTGAGGGGCACGGTTTGACCAGGGCGAAGCTCGACGCATGACTTGGTTGCTCGACCGCGGAGTATGAGGTTGGATCGGCAAGTACGGACGAGTTGAAGACCGGCTCTAGCCTACGCATCAGTAATCCGAGGGAACCTGAGATGATGAAGACAATTCTCGCTCCCTTTCAGGCGATCATGCGGTTTCCTCTCGTTCAACTCGCCGCGGTGATCTTCGTAATCTTCCTGCTCCAAGCAGCCGAGGACGCCTCCTTCTTCGGCCGGATATTTGGAGGACTCGACAAGCTAGTCGATGAGACTGTTCGGTCGGCCTCGTCCGTCTTCACCGTCAAATCATTTACGAAGTCCTGGCTGACCTTCGGGTTCATGATTGCCTACGTGTACCTTGCGATTTGGGCGATGTTTATGCTTTGCGGCGCGATGCTCCGGTCCTTGATCGATCTTGCCGGTAGAACGAATTTTCTTTGGTCTAGAAATCCGATTGCCAGGTCACGAGGTATCGCAGCTTACCGGGCCTGGTTGCCACTCGAGAGAATTCGGCCTGAACATATCTCTCAGCAGGCCTGGGAAGAGGAATTTGCGTGGCCACCGAACAATAGACCGCCGTATCGTCCCCTCGGGCAGCGTGTCGCGCGAGCTTTGTTGGCTTATGTCTTCATTGTTCTTGCCGTGCTTGCCTTGCTCCAATGGTTCACACCATTCCACGTTGTCTCTTGGACAGGTAACGTGCTTGGCCGCTAAATCCTTCTGGAGGAAATTTCTTAGGGGCACTTCTTAAAGGTAAACCGCCGACCCGGTTGATTCGGGACAACGCAAGAAAAGCCCGAGGTAGGGTTGACGCTCAAAGGGTAGCTCGGCGGGATTCTTGTCGGCGGCCCAAAATTCTACTTTCTTTTTTTCCGAATCCATGCTTATCTCTCCCCCGTCCAGCTTCCGCCGGAGGGGCGTGTCGCGACCGTCACGAGACGTGGGGAGTGGGATGCGATGGGCGCAATGAATCGCGGCGTGGCTTGATGTCGCGCGGACGAACGGTTCGTTGCGCACGGCGAAATCGTGCGGTCCTGACACCCCGACGCTGGTGTCCCGCGGCAGCGTGCGAAAGCACGTTGTCGCGCATGGTGGCCAACAAGCCCGGTGCACCAGGGAGACCACGTATAAGCCGTTCCAACCATTGCGCAGGGAGGGCCGGGCGTGTTCGGCCAGACCTGTGGTACCTGCCGCCTGCATTTTTTCGCAGGCGGGCCACGGGCGCGGCCAGCGCCCGGCCTTCCCTGCGCCCTCCATCTGATGTGAGGGCGGACCTGATGCACAGCTCGGGCGCCATGCGTCGCGGGAGATGATTGCGCATGTCGTTTCGAGAGGTGGATCGATGCAGTTTTGCTCGTGGTACCCCCACCCCGCCCGGCGCTTCGCGCCGGTCGACCCTCCCCGCAAGGGGGAGGGTGAAGACGTCGCGCCGCTCGTGCCCCCGGGCAGCAGCGGAGGCGGAACGGCTACGCGATGCCCGAGCTGCGTGCGGTCCGGGCTTCCACGATCACATCGTCCGCCCCGCCAATCGTCCTGCCGAGGCGCCGCCCTGCCTTGCGTCACGACCGCCGCTCAACCCTTTCCGTGCACCCCGCAACCTTTTGTTAACCGCCGTTAACCGAACGCTAACCATACACCGGGCAAAAATTGCCGAGTTGAAGTGAGTGTCGTGGTCGGGTGCGGATGACGGGGGAGGCCCTTTCCGTGGACGCCAGCACAGTCGCTCCAGTCAGGAACGGCGGCCCTACGGCCGCCGCGCATTCGTTTGGGCCCGGCAAGCGCGGCCCGCGGGAAGGGGCGAAAGCCATGGTCGACGTCACGGCGGGTCAGGGGACCGGGTCTCCGGCCGGCGGGTTCTCATTCGGCGATTTCAAGACGCTGGTCCTGCGCGGCGACATTGCGCTGGCGCTCGGCATCCTCACCATCCTGGTGGTGCTGATCCTGCCGCTGCCTTCCGTCATCCTCGACCTGTTCCTGGCGATCTCGATCACGCTGTCGATCCTGATCCTGATGACGGCGCTGTTCATCCAGACACCGCTGGAATTCTCCTCGTTCCCGACCATCCTGCTGATCTCGACGATGCTGCGGCTGTCGCTCAACCTGGCCTCGACCCGGTTGATCCTGTCGCGCGGCCACGAGGGCACCGACGCCGCCGGCCACGTCATCGAGGCGTTCGGCAATTTCGTGATGAGCGGCAATTTCGTCATCGGCATCATCGTGTTCGCGATCCTGGTGACGGTGAACTTCGTCGTCATCACCAAGGGTTCGGGCCGCATCGCCGAAGTCGCGGCGCGCTTTCACCTGGACTCGATGCCCGGCAAGCAGATGGCGATCGACGCCGACCTCTCCGCCGGCCTGATCGACGAGAAGGTCGCCAAGGCCCGGCGCAAGGAGCTGGAGGACGAAAGCGGCTTCTTCGGCGCCATGGACGGTGCCTCGAAATTCGTCCGCGGCGACGCGGTCGCGGGCCTGCTCGTCGTCTTCATCAACATCATCGGCGGCATCATCATCGGCGTCGCCCAGCAGGGCCTCGGCTTCGGCGAGGCCGCGCGCACCTACACGACACTGACCGTCGGCGACGGCCTCGTCACCCAGGTGCCGGCGCTGATCGTCTCGACCGCGGCGGGCCTGCTCGTCTCCAAGGCCGGCGTCAGCGGCGCCGCCGACAAGGCGCTGATGAAACAGTTCTCCGGCTATCCGCAGGCGCTCGGCATGTCCGCCGCCGTCATGCTGGTGCTGGCGCTGCTGCCGGGCATCCCGACCATCCCATTCCTGGCGCTCGGCGGCGGCGCCGCGGCGCTGGCCTTCAAGGCGCACAAGCAGAAGGACATCGTCCGGGCCGAGGAAGCGGCTGCCGCTGCCGCGCCCGCCGCCGCAGCCGCCACGGCCGCCGCCGCCGAGGAGCCGATCTCCAACGCGCTCAAGATCGACGACCTCAAGATCGAGCTCGGCTACGCGCTGCTGCCGCTGGTCAACGCGCCCGACGGCACCGACCGGCTCACCGACCAGATCAAGGCGCTGCGCCGCTCGCTGGCGATCGAGATGGGTTTCGTGATGCCGTCGGTGCGCATCCTCGACAACGTCCAGCTCGAGGCCAACACCTACATCATCAAGATCAAGGAGGTCGACGCCGGCTCCGGCAAGATCTGGCCGAACCAGTTCATGGTCATGGACCCCGGCGGCAACCAGGTCGCGGTGCCCGGCATCCACACCACGGAGCCGACCTTCGGCCTGCCGGCCACCTGGGTCGACGCCGGGCTGAAGGAGGAAGCGACCTTGAAGGGCTACACGGTGGTGGACGCGGCAACCGTGCTGTCGACCCATCTGACCGAGCTGCTCAAGGCCAATATGAGCGACCTGCTCTCGTACGGCGAGGTGCAGAAGCTGCTGAAGGAGCTGCCGAAGGAGCAGAGCGAGCTGGTCAAGGACATCGTGCCGACCCAGGTCACCATCTCCGGCATCCAGCGCGTGCTGCAGCTGTTGTTGTCGGAGCGCATCTCGATCCGTGACCTCTCGACCATCCTCGAAGGCATCGCCGACGCACTCGCGTTCTCGCGCAATCCGGCTGTCATCGTCGAGCACGTGCGCGCCCGCCTCGCCCGCCAGATCTGCGCCCAGAACACCTCGCCGATGGGTTATCTGCCGCTGATCGCGCTGTCGGCGAAATGGGAGCAGGCCTTTGCGGAATCGCTGATCGGCCAGGGCGAGGAGCGCAGCCTGGCGATGCAGCCGTCGCGGCTGTCGGAGTTCATGACCGCCACGCGCGACGCCTTCGAGCGCGCCGCGCGCGAGGGCGAATCGCCGGTGCTGGTCACCTCGGCCGCGATCCGGCCCTTCGTCCGCTCGCTGGTCGAGCGCTTCCGCGCCCAGACCACGGTGCTGTCGCAGGCCGAGATCCATCCGCGGGCGCGACTGAAGACGGTGGGGAGCGTGTGAGGCGATGCCAACGCGGAACCGGCTGTTTGGCGGGACGTTGTTTCGCGAGGCCGGCGCGGGGCGCCGGCTTTGCCGTTTTTCCGGGCACAGCGGCCTGTGCTTTACCGCCACAGGCAAACGATTTCTTAATTTTGCGTTAGGTGGCTGAATTTCCAGCCGTAGACCGAACATTGACTTAAATAATTGATATTGAATGATAAATTACGAATTATCTGCATTCTTGTCGCGAAGCATCACGCCTTATCACGCCCTTGTGATGCGCCCTATGAAACAGAATCGCGGTTTCCTACGTTCTTCCATGCGAGACGATGAACCGGACGGAGCCCGGCTCACACGAATCAGCAGAGGCGGAAGGCGGCAGGAGGCTTCCCATGAACCACTCGATTTACAGCGCGGATCGGACCACCCACCTCAAGATCGTGGTGGTGGCACTCGTGGCTGGCATCGCAGTGGCCGGCCTCGGCATTTCCGCCCGTCTCAACGCGGACACCGGCTACACGCAAACCGCGAAGGTCATGAAGGCCGGCAAGCCGGTCGTGGTGACAAGCTCGGAGACGCCGCTGGTTCGCTAACAGGAATTCCCGGAATTCACGCGGTTCTCACAGCCCCCCAACTGGCCGCGTGGATATGTAGTAGACCCAACCCCAAGTCGACTACCGAAAACGCCCGCTCCCCACGGGCGTTTTCTTTTTTGTCGGCGTCAGCGCGTCGGCGGCACGGTCTCGATCAGCTTGCCGGTAAAGACGATCGGACCCGTGGCGACACCCGTCGGCGAACCGCCTTCCGGCTCGACCGTGACGGCGTAGGTGGCGCGGTTGACGGTGTCGGCATCATAGGCGGACAGAACGGGACGGCTGGTGAAGTCGCTGCCTCCGATCACGCCCAGCGAGCGCGGCCGCTGCAGCTTGTCCGACACCAGCCACAACTCGAAGCTCTTGCCCGGCTCCGGCGACGCACCGACCCGGCGCACCGTGTAGCTCTTGCTGGCGGCATCGACCGTGAGAATGAAGGCCGGCGACGCTGCATCCTTCTGCAACAGAGCAACGAACTGAGCCGGGGACTGCGCCGCCGTCGGCGCTTTTGTCTCGACGGTCTGGAGCCGGGGCTTCGGCCGCAGCGGCTGCGGAAGGAGATCCGGGCGGTAGACCTGGACGCCGACCAGCGCGAGCAGCGCGGCGGCGAGCGCCGTCATCACATTGGCGACCGCGCGCCACTGCCGGACCTTGGAAGAGAGCCGCACGACATTGGCGTTGTCGCCCGCGACATCGGCGACCGGCGCCGCAGTGCGCGGTGGCGCGATTATCGGTGGCGCCCGCGCCGGGAGTTCAGCCTTGGCAACTTCAGTATCGGCGACTTCAGTATCGGCGACTTCAGCCTTGGGGAGCTCAACTTTGGGGAGCTCAACTTTGGGGAGCTCAACCGGTGGCGCTTCGAGCTTCGGCGCTTCGATCTTGGGAGCCTCGACCTTGGGAGCCTCGACCTGCGGAGGTTCAGCTACGACGGTCGGTGCCTCCGGAGCTTCAGCCACGAGTGGAACCTCGGACGGCTCCGAAGGAGCCACGACAACCGGAGCCTCGGCAGCCACCGCAGGTTCAGGCAGCACAGCGATCTCGGCTGGCACGCTCAAACGCGCGATCTCGGCCTTGATGCGCTGCCAAAGCTCCGGACGCGGCTCGACCAGGCCGACCATCTGGTTGAGCGGGCCGAGACGCAATTCCCAGGTCTGAACGAGGACGGCGTAATCCTTGTCCACCGCCATCATGGTCTCGACCTGGGCGCGCTCGGCAGCATCGAGCGTCCCGAGCGCGTATTCCGCCGCCAGTGCGATATGGTCTTCGCTATACGCCATCACACGTCCGGGTCACGTCCCCTACAAAGGTCTCTGCCGATTTCTCTCGCCTTCAGGTCTGTCGCCAGTCCGAACGGCACCTCATCCGATACCAAGACATTGGCGGATATCCATCATGCTCCGCCGGAGCCAGGTCTTCACCGTATTCACCGGCGCCTCGAACTTGGTCGCCAGCTGCTCGCGGCTCCAGCCGTTGTAGTAGGCTAGCAGCACGAGTTTCTGACGGTCGGGCTCGAGCCGGCCGACGCATTCCAACAGACGCTTGAGCTCCTCCGACATTTCGCGGCGGGCCAAAGGATCGGGCGTCTCGGCCGCGACCTCGAGCGCCGAGGGCTCATCCTCCAAAGACAGCTCGCCGCGCTTGCGCACCAGATCGATGGCGCGGTTGCGCGCGATGGCCGCCATCCAGGTGATGGGCGAGGACACCGCCGGATCGAATTGCGCAGCGTTGTTCCAGACCTTCACATAGGTCTCCTGCACGACCTCCTCGGCGAGATCCTGTCGATGCAAGATACGGAGCACGACGCCGTAGAGTTTCGCGCGCGTGGCCGCATAGAGGCGCTCGAACGCAGCCTCGTCGCGCCCGGCCACCGCGGCGATCAACCTGACCAGCTCTGCCGGCGTCAGCATTCAGCGTCCCCAGAAATCGCCCCACTCCCAAACGTGTCCCACATCCGAAAACGGACATGGCCCGACTTTCCCGTAGCACAGGTCGTGCGCAACTCTCCACCCGCGCAGCAACGACGAAAAACCCGGACCTCGCGGCCCGGGTTTTCGAAGCTCCGATCGCGGCGCGGTCCGGCTCAGGCGATGACGCCGAGCCGGGCGCGCATCAGGCCGATGCTGTCCATGTCGGCCTGCTCGCGGGCGTTCTCCTCGGCCTTTTCGCGGGCCTGGTCGCGCTCGTCGAGCAGCTCGACCTTCTTCATCTCCTCGAACGCCTCGGACAAAGCGGCCTTGGCGTCCTCGAGCTGGACCCGCAGCTCGTCGGCCGAGCGCGTCAGGTTTTCCCGGCGCTGGATCGCGGCCTTGGCATAGGTCGGATAGGCGAAATGAGCGGGGTCGTTGATGCCGGCCCGCTCCTGTTCGGTCTGGATTTCCCGCTCGAGCTCGGCCGACATGCGCTGGAAGTCAGCGATCATGCCCTCGATCTGCGTCACCCTGCGGCGTTTCTCATCCACCTGAAATTTCTTCAGGCGGATCAGCGTTTCGCGCGACTTCATCGACTCATACTCCCCAGAAGTCCCGTATACGGCGCGGGACAGGGCCGGCCGCCCGTCCTGGGCTCACCGACTAGGCTCAATACATGGAGGGGATGATTACCCGACAAAGTTAGCTTTCCGTTTCCAACCGCCCCAGGATCTGTTCCAGCTCCCGATACCCTTCCTGAAGACCGCAGACCTCGTCCTTGCGCTGCCGCAGGAAGGCCTCCAGCGGCTCGTGCAGCCGGATCGCCTCGTCGACCTCCGGGCTGGAGCCGGCGCGATAGGCGCCGAGCCGGATCAGCTCCTCCATGTCGGCGTAGGTCGCCATCACCTGGCGCGCCCGCATGATGGTCGGCAAGAATACGGGGTCGGCCGATTTCGGCATCGTCCGCGACACCGATTTGAGGACGTTGATCGCCGGATACCGGCCCCGTTCGGCGATCGAGCGCTGCATCACGACGTGGCCGTCGAGAATGCCGCGCACGGCGTCCGCCACCGGCTCATTATGGTCGTCGCCATCGACCAGCACCGTGAAGATGCCGGTGATGGTTCCATCGGCGCTGCCGGGGCCGGCGCGCTCGAGCAGCTTCGGCAGCTCGGTGAACACGGTCGGCGTATAGCCCTTGGCGGTCGGCGGCTCGCCGGCCGAGAGCCCGATCTCGCGCTGCGCCATGGCAAAGCGCGTCACCGAATCCATCAGGCACAGCACGTCCTTGCCCTCGTCGCGGAAATATTCCGAGATTGCGAGCGTGAGGTACGCCGCCTGCCGGCGCATCAGCGCCGGCTCGTCGGAGGTGGCGACGACGACGACGGAGCGGGCGAGGCCCTCGTCGCCGAGATCGTCCTGCAGGAACTCCTGCACCTCGCGGCCGCGTTCGCCGATCAGCCCGATCACCGAGATGTCCGCATCGACGTTGCGCGCCAGCATCGACAGCAGCACGGATTTGCCGACGCCGGAACCGGCGAAGATGCCGAGCCGCTGGCCGCGGCAGCAGGTGAGGAAGGTGTTCAATGAACGCACGCCGAGATCGAGCGGCGCACCGACGCGCCTGCGCGAATGCGCCGGCGGCGGATTGTTCCGATAGGGAACCGGAGAAGCGCCTTGCGGCAGCGGCCCCTTGCCGTCGATCGGCTCGCCCATCGCATTGATGACGCGGCCGAGCCAGGCCTGTGACGGCCGCACCTGGTTGGCGGCATTGGCGATGACCGCGCGGCAGCCGCGGCGCACGCCTTCCAGGCCCGCAAACGGCATCACCACGGCATTCCTGCCGGAGAAGCCGATCACTTCGGCAGGGATGTAATTGTTGCCGGTCTCGATCACGATGCGCGCGCCGACCGACATCGCGTGAATCGGCCCCGCGATCTCAACCATCAGTCCTTTGACGCCGACGACACGACCAAAGGTATTCACGGCGTCGACGTCGTTGATCTGCTCGGCCAAAGCCTTCATTGCGAAAACCTTAAGTTAGGGCAGATTCGCGGGTCCGGTTTAACTCTGTGTTTACTCGCATCATTAATCATTACGTCATGGTCTGGAGTGACTGACGTGGCTCGCCTTGCCGCCCTTAAAAGGCGGCGAGATGCGAGAGTCGGTTAGGTCCATCTCTTAACATGGAGCTTGAACGAAGGCGGATAAGAAAAACTGCTTCATCGCAATATCTTACGGCGATTCGAGAAAAATTGCACGGATAGAGCTTGCAGAGATGAATCAGGATTTGTTAACCATCTCTCGTCAGGATCCGAATCAGTTGTTCAAAGGCGTTTTGAGTGCCGCAATTGCGGCCGACCTGACGCCCGGAGCGGCGACTATGGGGAACTGGCATGCGCGTTTTGCTGATTGAGGATGACAGCGCCGTCGCGCAGTCTATCGAACTGATGTTGAAGTCCGAGAGCTTCAACGTGTACACGACCGACCTTGGTGAAGAAGGCGTCGATCTCGGCAAGCTGTACGATTACGACATCATTCTTCTCGACCTCAATCTGCCCGACATGTCCGGTTACGATGTGCTCAAGCAGCTGCGCGTCTCGAAGATCAAGACGCCGATCCTGATCCTGTCCGGCCTCGCCGGCATCGAGGACAAGGTCAAGGGTCTCGGCTTCGGCGCCGACGACTACATGACCAAGCCGTTCCACAAGGACGAGCTGATCGCCCGCATCCATGCGATCGTCCGCCGCTCCAAGGGCCACGCCCAATCGGTCATCCAGACCGGCGACCTCGTCGTCAACCTGGACACCAAGACGGTGGAAGTCGGCGGCCAGCGCGTGCATCTGACAGGCAAGGAATACCAGATGCTGGAGCTGCTCTCGCTCCGCAAGGGCACCACCCTCACCAAGGAAATGTTCCTCAACCATCTCTACGGCGGGATGGATGAGCCCGAGCTGAAGATCATCGACGTCTTCATCTGCAAGCTGCGCAAGAAGCTCGCCAACGCCTCCGAAGGCCGCAACTTCATCGAAACCGTATGGGGCCGCGGCTACGTGCTGCGCGAGCCGCACGATATGGACGAACGCATCCCCGCCTGATCTTATTTCACTGGGTCTATCGGCGAGCCTCACCGCTTGCTCCTCCCAGACTGGGCCCCGCCGCAAATGGCGGGGTTTTTGTTTGTGGGGGTGACAGACGAGCCGCCCGTCGACCAGCCATGTCCTGTTAGCTGGATTCGATCTCCCACCCCGCACGCGGCGCGCTCCCCTCCCCCTTGCGGGGAGGGGTCGGGGGTGGGGGTCCACAGAAATGGTCTGCATTTGGGTCGCGTCCCACTGAAGGCCCACCAAGCAGCCAACTCACAGGTCATACCTCGCTCCCCTTGCAGGTAGGAAGCCGGCGCACAGCGCCGCGCGCCGGGGCTAGCCACAAATTCCGTCCTGAGCAAGGAACCCCCACCCCCGACCCCTCCCCGCAAGGGGGAGGGGAGCGCACCACCGTCGCCGCGATTGCTCGCCTCAAACGCTCAGGCATCGCCGGACGCGCCTTACCAAGGCGGGCGTCGATCTCGCTTGGCTAATCAGCTGAACCTTCCCCCACACCTTCGCGATCTCGCGGCGCGTTGCGCCCGAGCTATGTGCCATTCTCACCGCCCTCTCCTAACTGAGGGCGCAGGGAAGGCCGGGCGCTGGCCGCGCCCGTGGCCCGCCTGCGGAAAAAAATGCAGGCGGCAGGTACCACAGGTCTGGCCGACACACCCGGCCCTCCCCGCGCGATGTTTGACGACTTATACGCGATCTCCCTGGGGACCGGGCTTGTTTGCCCCCATCACCCGCAGGCTGCGTCATCCGCATCGCCCGCAGGCTTGACCTCAGCATCGGGAGGCCAGGACCACGCGATTTCGCCGTGCGCCAGCGGTCGTTCGTCGGCATGGCAAAACCATGCTGCGACCCCCAGCGCCCATCGCATCCCGCACCCGACGTCCGTGACGACCGCGAAGCGTCCCCTCGTTGGGGCGGGACACACGGAGTAAAGCACAATTTCCGGAAACGCGAAAGAGAAATTTTCGAAAAGCCGAAATATTGGCTTTCCAGGCGTTCGAATGGCCATCGTCGAGGCTTGCGTTCCGTGTCCGACCGAGGCCCTGTCGAAATCTCTCGTTCCGGATCGGCGGCCTGCCCATGCGCGGCTTCGCGCAAGTCAAGCTCCCAGGTGACGCGATGCGCGAGCGGCGCGGTAACGCGCGATGAGCGACTCGAACGCCTGATCCGACATTTTCCAGGTTGGTCGATCGGCCGACAGGCCGTTGGCATCCAGGATCAGTTTCTCATGCGCCATGCTGTATTCGACAAAGATCTTGCGTTCCCTGCGATTCCAGAAGAACGGCCAACTGCGGATGCCGTCACGCCGCTCGCGAAATCCCCGCACCTCATCCTCTGTGATCTTGTCGTCAAAGGCTTGCGCCTCGGCGTCGCGTTGCGCGACGATGTGCGCGGTGGCCGCACGGCTGTCGCAGACCTTTTCCGACATATAGACTGCAAGCAAAGTCGGTCCGAAGTCGTGCTCGCCAACCACGACCGGCAACGGCCGCGGCAGGCCGCGCGCGCCCAACTCCAGCCGGATCGCCTGATGGACGCGCAGGTAGAGAAACCAGCAGGCAAGCGTATACGAGACGAAACCTGACGGCACTTCTCCGGCAGAGGAGAAGTTCGAATGCCAATGCCGGTGCGGATAGCCGAGGATGGCGGCGTAGAGCTGGCCGAGCCCCTCGCAGGTCAACGCGTAATCGATGTCGAAGAACCCACCCTGCCACGGGACATGGCCCGCCTTGCATCTCGACAATATCTCGTCATGTCCTGCCGCCGAAAAGGGATACATCGAATCGTCGAAGTAGGAGCACTCGAAGCCGGGCTCGATGAGTCCGGGCGCAATCTCCCGATCGGCATGCCCGGACAGATCGATCTCGATCGCACTGCACCGATCGCTCCTCCGCGACGGGCTCTCGATCTGCGCACAAAGCTCATCCCAACCGCGGATCGACACTGCAGCCTGCGGCGTGGCCCGGCAGATCGCCGAGAACGGCGAAGGATGCTTGTCCATCGCGCTGTCGAGCGCATGTTCGGCACCGGCGAAGTTCTCAGTCCAGAAGAACTCCGACATCGCACGCTCAAAGGCGCGCAAGTCGTCAGCGGTTGCAAATTGAAGGCCTTTTGGATCGGTCACGACGCCATGTCCGGTCACATTGGAGGTACACCGTATCAATCGACACCAAAAGAATGGTTACGGAGATTGCCTGCAATGAGGACATCGGGAGCAGGATGCGCGGAGCAGGGCATATTTCTGAAAAGCGACACCTAGCCCCCCCCCCTGGAAAATCCGTCCCGGCGCTCTATCATCTCTTGCAAGGAGCCGGACATGACCAAACTGCTCGATCAGGCGCTCGCAGCCGTTCGCCGCCTGCCGCCCGAGACGCAAGACGAAATCGCGCGCGCGATGCTGACGCTTGCCGGCGACGAAAGCGAGCCGGAAGAGATTGCCCCCTCGCATCTGCCGGACGTGCTGGAGAGCCTTGCGCAGGCCAAGCGCCGCCGGTTCGCAACGGACACGGAGATCGAGGCCGCGTTTCGCCGCTTCGATCCGTGAAGCTTCGCTTTACGCCCTCGCGCGGTCGAGAGCATCGCGGCGATCGCCGACGATATCCGCCTTCACAACCCTGCCGCTGCGCTACGCGTGCGCGCCGCGATCTACGAGAGCCTTCAGGACATCATCCTGTTTCCAAACGTCGGTCGTCCGCAACAGACCAAGGGCGTCCGAAAGTTCGTAACGCCCAGATACAGCTATCTCATCTATTACACCGTTGACGATGGAGCGAACGAGATCGTGATCCTGAGCGTCAAGCATCCAGCCCAACAGCGCGAACACGACGATGCTTGAGGTGGCGGCGGCGTGCTGGCGTCCAACATGGCCGCACACATCAGCGCGAAACGGCACTCGGCGAGCGCATTCTATCCCATTCCATTGAAACCGATTTTTTCGTAGCGTGGCCGCATGTCCAAGCGCCTTGTCGCCGCCCCCCGCAACTTCCATCGACGCGCCGCCACGCTGGTGACGATCTTCACCCTCGCGCTCGGCACCACTCATGACGCGAAGTCACAGAGTTCAAACCCCAATGCCATGCAGGGATTTGTGCAGAACCGCGATCAGCCGATCCAGATCGAGGCTGATGCGCTCGAGGTGCGGGACAAGGTCAAGCAGGCCACCTTCTCCGGCAACGTGAAAGTCGTCCAAGGCGACACGACGATGACGTCGAAGAGCCTCGACGTCTTCTACACGGCCGCGGCACAGTCCTCGTCCAGCGCGAGCGACGCAGCCAAATCCGGTCCGCCGCTGCAATCGGCCTCGCCCGGCCCCAGCGGCAGTTCCGCGATCAGGCGCCTGGAGGCGCGCGGCGATGTCGTCGTCACGCAGAAAGATCAGGTCGTCACCGGCCAGAGCGCGGTGTTCGACACCAAGACCAACCTGATCACCATGCTCGGCGGGGTGGTGGTGACCCAGTGCCGGAACGTGCTGCGCGGCGATCGCCTCCTGGTCGACATGACGACGGGCGTGTCGCGGGTCGAATCCAACGGCAAGGTGACGGCGTCGGTCAATCAGTCGTCGGAGGCGGGGTGCGGAGCGCCGTCAGTCCCGCCGGGTCCCGCGTCGAAGAAGAAATAACGTAATAGGCCGCGCTCGCCTCACCCGGGTACGCCTGCCAAACAGCTCCGAAAGCACGCCTGATTTTGCGCTGCCGCAATCCGGGCGCCTGTCGCCCACAGAACACTCACCGCCTCCTCACGAGGACCGCTTTGAGTCGGTCGGGAAGCCCCTGGAGCCAATGCGATAGTAATGTGCACCGTGCTCTGGAATGATGCTCGTTCACTTCGTGAGAAGCTGGAGTCGGCGCAAAAAATGCAGCGCATAGGCCATGATCCGTCAATTGCTATAGCGACATAGCAAATCGACCAAGCCGTCAACGTTTGATGGCATTTCAACATGCAGGGGCACGCCGATCTCGCGGCAAATCAGCTCAGCCTGGGCCACGGCCTCAGCTTGCACCTTGGCCAGAGCAGCAGCATCTTTTCGTGGCCGTAAACGAGATTGATCGTTAACGCGCCGCTTTTCAATTTCGTGTGGCTCTTCACGCAAGAAAATCATGACTGCAAGTTCGAGAGCCGCGAAAACTTCCGGACCAATGAGGAAATGTTCTGTGTCTCGCTCGATCAGCGTATGGCTATCGAGAACCACAAGCTGGCTCGCGTGATTGATGGAGGCTTCTAGTCCGCGAACGAGAAGATTCTGATTTTCGTCCAAGTCAGAATACCGCAACTGATCTTGTGCTACGGTTTGCCCGAGCATAATTGCACGGCCTTTTTTGATCAGAGACGATGCTTCCAAATGCTGGAAAGGCAGCCGAGGTGCGACGGCCACGAGCAGTGTCGACTTTCCTACACCAGACAAACCCGTCAGTGCGACAATTTTCGGCCTCATGTTCGGAAACCCAAGTTTAACCGCGGCAGCAACGCGTCGAGTTGCAGGCGACGAATCTCAAATATCGACTGCGGCGGGTTCTCCGTCATCACTCCAAGTTCAATTAGCTCGGCAAGAGTAATAGGCGGATCAATATAGGCGGCCAATAGGTAGTTGATGACCTTGACAGGCCTCGCGGAAGTGGCCTCCCATTCTGCCAGCTCGGCCTCGCTGTAGACAGACCGCCCGCCGGCAAGGTGCATTAGCTCTTTTGTTGAATGCGCTGACTTAAGCTCTTCAAAAATTCCGACACTTGTCATCGCTTGTGACGGTGGGTCGTCCGCCTTCCCTTTGTAGAAAAGTAGGAGAGAGCCTGGTGGCCCAAGATTTCACGGTGCGCGGCAAAGGTAGACCTTGCGGATCGTATTGCCGGGCCGCTTAGGTCCCCCACCCGCACTGATCATTTCGAAGAGATCGGGTTCAACTGGGTTCCGCAAATCAGGATAGAGAGTGTCGTGGTATCCCTCTTTTATCGGCACGCCGAAAGCGCGGATTGGAGCGCTTGCGACGAAACGCGGGTAATGGAGCCGGTCCAACTCGAAGGTGGAAACACCCGTCACCAACTCAAGCCGATCGCGTGAGAACACTTTCTCGTAGATCAGCTCGCCGTCAGGCTTTGTCGCCGTGTGGTGAAAGCCGTAATATTCGAGGAGATCAATCAGTGCGACTTGCGTGTCATACGTGGTCAAGTAAACGAGTTCATAATTATTCGCCTGAGCGAACCAGAAGGCTTTTTTCAGCAAAAGCTCGCCGAGCTTCACGCCGCGCTTTTCCGGACGAACTTTGAATGTGCAGATCTTCAAGATTTTCGCAACCTTGGTGGTCGCGTCGGTGTTCGCCGCAGTCTCATCCTTTCTCACTATGAGACCGGCGAGGCCGTCGTCGAACACCGCCCAGCATTCGCGGTGCTCACGGACGCATTTCTCACGCCACCAGATCTCGAAATCCGGATAGTCTTCTCGGAGACTCGCAAAGATGCTGTCGGTCAATTGGATTTCGTTTGCTGCCACCTCTTCGACGTAACGAAGAGGTGCTTCGACCGGTTCGTACGTTGTCTTAAGAAGCTGTACCGCGTCGGCGACGAACAGAACGCGTCGTCCTAGCTCTGGCGAGACGCGCCGTGCGCGCTCGTGGAGGCCCCTATCTTCTGTGACAAGAAAGTCGGCGGCGCTGCGATCAAGGGCATCTAAGAGCGTGGCATCGACCACGTCATTCGGCCGTTTTAAAACGCCGAACTTTTGCTCTAGCTGAGCTTGGGTGAGGCCCCGAACCTTCTTCAGGACTTGAAATTTTTCAAGCTTGCTTAGAGAGATGGCTTTACGCTTGGCATCCCGATCGCGGTACAAGTCATCGCGCGCGGCTTCGTGGACCATAATGTCCACTTTGTTCCGCGCCGCTACGCTCAGGAGCGCGGCGAACGCAGGCTGTACAGTTTTGTGGTCTTCAAGGCCGATGATGACGTTCGTATCAATAAGATACGTTTGAGTACTCATCTTGGAGGGCCGTACGGAGGAGAGGTGTTGCGTAAAGGAACGATTGTGGAGGTTCGAAAGCAAATCTCTTGCGAAGTTCGTTCAAATCGATTGGGTGATTGAACGGTCGCACGTTCGTAAATCGAAGAGCAAAGCCGTACTTTACCCCGGAAAAGTATTCATTGAAGCTGGTGCGCTCAATCTGCGCCATTTTGTTGAATTTCTTCCAAATATCGGCGACAGGTAGCTTTACAACCTCGGCGATTTCTGCACTGCCGACCATCGCTTGAATTGGGGATGTTGAGTAAATGTATGCGATCGTGCCGCGAGGCGCAGACACCGGAAACCGCCGCCGTAGCTCTACCGTCTTGATGCCCTGCATTATTTTGGTCGAGTAATTTGGACGAATGCTGAGAACGACATCGCGCTGCGCGCGGAACAGTTCATCGCCAAAAATCGGAAAGACAAGTTGGTCATCATCCTGCAGGTCGGCATCAAACGCACGCCCGATCGACAGCTCTGCAAGAGCCTTCGCCGAGAAGGTTGCTTCGATCCGTAAGGTAGCGCCGAGCGCATGGACATATTTTTGCAGGGACGAAATCTGGACATCGCCCCGGTTTTCAATTTTTGAGATCGCCGCTTGGCCTACTTCCAGTCGGTCTGCTAATTCCATCTGGGTGACGCCAGCCAGTTCGCGCAAGCTTTTCAGCGACTTACCTACGATTCTTCCAAGATCGGTGTTTTGCACGCGCACCGCTTTGACAACTTGTCCGGTCAGTTTGGGCATCGAGACTCCTTTATCGGAGATGTATCAAAGACTTGATTATTCCGTAAAGGGAATATTCGATCGTTGGACGTTTTCTAGTAAAGCGTTCCGCCTCTGGGCGGTCAGTCTCCTTCTTCGTCTGCTTGCGGCCCGCGGAGGTCTTGGCCGCCGCGGCGGCTTTCTTTGGGGCCTTCTTGGCGGTCTTGGCCGATGTCTTGGCAGGCGTCGTGTTTGCGGGTGGCTTCTTGGCCAGCTTGGTGGTTCCGGTGGGCTTCGCGGGCTTGCTCGGCGCCAGAGTTGCCTCAGCCGCGCCGCCGCCCCCCGCCGCCGACAGCCAGAACCGCAGCTCCGGCGATTTCTCCTCATTCCTTTTGATGTGGCGTTCCTGCCAGGAGTCGTCGCCCTGCAGCGGCTTGCCGAAGATATCGGGGTGCGTCTTCAGCAGCCAGCGCCAGTCGACTTCGCGCTAAACAAACAAGCAAATATCTCACCTCGCGAAAAAGACGTTTCACTGCAGCTTTCGGCAGATAGGGGCGACCGAATACAGGATTGGTCCATCACCGTCACATTGACGCTGGCAGGTCCCGCTCCAGCTGTATCTCACCCCGACCAGATACTCGCCATTTGCACAGGACACATCTTGGGTAGCTCTTACTGCGCTCACGGTCACCGTACCAATGCGAGGCGGCTTGGCTGAATTGTCGATGAGCCCCTGAACGGCGGTTCGCGCGGCGAGGTTGGACTGTTCCTGGGTGCCGACGGCGGCCTTGAGCTGCTGCAGCTCCTGCCTGAGGCTCTGCGCCTCGTTCAGCGCAGCTTGCGCCGTCTGCAATGCGGCCTTCGCGCACTCGTCAATAACATCACAGTTGGCTTGACCGAATGCGTGAGTGTTGGCGACGATCATGGCAGCGCCAACGACGAAAAGGACAGTGCGCACCTGGGCTCTCCGATGGTTTCGTCTTCAGCCAAGTTGAAGCCGGGGAGCGAAAGCTCTCGCAAGCCGTCGAGAGCTGGATCGCCCGTGGCCACGGTTCTACGCCAAAGGCCTTCACCGCCTCTTCTTCACGGCGCTCTTCCTGGCCCGCTTGGTGTTCTTCGCAGCCTTCTTCGCGACCTTTTTGCTTGTCTTCGCTTTCGCCTTCTTCGCCGCGACGGTCTTCTTCTTGGCGGCCTTCGACGCCTTCTTGGCGACCTTCTTCTTGGTCGTCTTCTTGCGGCCGGCCGAGGTCTTCGCTGCTGCGGCGGCCTTCTTCGAGGCCTTCTTGGCGGGCTTTGTCGGCGTCTTCGCCTTGGTGGTCCCGGCCTTGGCCGGAGTCTTCGCAGCGACCGTCTTCGCCGGTGCGGGCTCTGCGGGCGCTGGCTTGGGCGCGCTGACGCTGGCCGGCGATTTCGCCGGCTTCTTCTTTGCGGGAGCCGTAACGCTCGATTCAGCCACGGCGCCGCCGCTGCTCTCGCCACCGGTCGCGCCCTTCGCCGCCGCCGACAGCCAGAACCGCAGCTCCGAGGACTTCTCCTCATTCCCCTTGATGTAGCGCTCCTGCCAGGTGTCGTCGCCCTGCAGCGGCTTGCCGAAGATCTCCGGATGGGCCTTCAACAGCCAGCGCCAGGCGTAGTGGTCGTAGAGGTCGAGGACGTGGCAGGCATAGGCCTCGCTAAGGCCGCGATGGCCGCGGATGATCAGCATGTTCTCGTCGTTGTTGTGCGAGGCGCGGAAGCCGAGATTGTGCGAGCCGGTGACGACGACGCAGTCGTCGCTGAACGGGTCGATCACCACGATCTTGTTGTGGATGATGGCGAAGCCGTATTTGGCGAGTTCGCTCTCCCACTTGCCGAAGGCGTCCTTCACCGCGCCGGCCGGCACGCCGCGGAAATCGATGCTGCCCTTGTCGCCAGGCTTCTTCGGCGTGCCGGATTCGCCGACCACCTTCACCTCGGGTGTCGCTGCGGCGTCCGTCGCATCCCCGCCCTCGTCCGCGCCGTCGGTGTGGCCGCCCGAATGCAGCGCCGCCGAGAAGTTGGTGGCGCGCACCGGGCTCGTCAGCGCGCCGCGCACGAACAGATCCGGCTTGTCCTTGAGCAGCTGTCCGGCGACGTCCAGGATCGAGTTGTTGCCGGGATCGAAGGCCAGGAACAGCACGGCGTGCTTCGCTGCCCGCATCAGTTCGAACACGCGGCCCATGTCATCCGGCGTCGTCGGATTTTTGCCGAGCTTGCCCTTGGTGTTCGGCGAGAACATCGGCTCGATGGTGACGCCATGGCCGAGATCGATCGGAGATGTGATCGAGGATTCGTTGTTGGCATGGGCGAAGTCGCGCAACGTCTGCGACTGCAGCTTCGTCTTGTCGCCATCGGCGGCGTCGACGTCGGCCTTCAGCGCGGTCCAATACGACAGATAGCGCTCGGCCAGCTCTGGGCTCTCGACCACCAGCGCGTTGTTGGTCTGGGTGCACAGGCCGGTCGAGGTCCAGTTGGTCGAGCCGGAGAGCACCGCGGTCGGTTTGCCTTTCTCGGTCAGCACCATGAACTTGTTGTGCGGGATGCTGCCTTTGCCGAGGATGCGGTCGATCACGTCGACGCCGGCGGCCTTCAGCGCCGCGCGGTTCTTGGCATCGGCGTCGTCGCTGTCCGGCGCCTGCTCGTTGCCGAGGATGACAATGCGGCTGTTCGGATTGTGCTGCAGCTGCTTCTCGAGCCCGTTGGGATCGTTGAGCTCGTACAGCGCGGCATGGATGGTGCCGCCGCCGTCGTCGGCGCGCTTCAACAGCGAGGTCAGCCCCTCCTGCAGCTGGCCCATCAGGCGGATGCGGATCGGATCGGCGGGATCGAGGATGTGCGGCGCCAGCGCCGGCACGCTGGGGTGATCGTTCAGCGCGTGGCTGAGCGCCTGGGTCGCGGTGATGCCGCGGTTGAAATAGGCCTGGAACGGCGGCCGGTCCGGGGTCAAGGTGACGTCGTTGCTCTCCAGCGGCGCGACACCGGCGAGTGGCGTCAGCGGCTGTCCGGGCACGCCGCCCATCGGCACGATGCGATACCGATAGGTGCGGCCGCGCCTGGCGAAGAGATCCTTCCACCAGAACTTCTGGATCGGTGCCTGCTCGGTGGTGAGCTTGTCCGCGGTCTGGCCGGCAAAGCGTGCCAGTGCCGGCAGCACGGTGTCGGTGTTGGCGGCGACGTCGATCTGGTGAATGGCGAAGCCGAGGCAGCCGTCGAGACGGCGATCGAAGGTCCAGGCGACGACGGCAATGTCGTTGTTGGAAAATGCAAGCGCGGGCATGGCGGCACTCCTTGTCTGACAAGGAATATGTCGCGGAGTTGTAACAAGGGTTCGACACATCCGATACAGGAAAGGGATGTGGCGTGGGTCGCGAGGGTGGATGGTGCGGTGCGGGAGGGCCAGTGGCTCGACCGGCTCGGTGCTCACCCGCCCCTGGAGGGGGAGGGTCGGCTCACATGAGCGAAGCGAATGGGAGCCGGGGTGGGGTGACAGACCATCCGCGCGCGGTGTCAAGTGAGGCGAGGCCGATGCTGACGTGGAGGACCGCCCTGATAGATCGCGCGCTTGGCTTCACCCCGCCGCGCGCTGCGCACGCGCCGCCCCTCCTCCTTTAGGCAGGGCGATCGCGTATGGCGGTCTACGCGTTGCGCCTGTCTGTTTCCACGTCGTCATGGCCGGGCTTGTCCCGGCCATCCACGTCGCCCGGCGTCCGAGGAACGACGTGGATGCCCGGGACAAGCCCGGGCATGACGGAGTAACTGATTGGCAGGCGTTAGTGCTGCGATTGCCGCATTTCGTCAAATGCGATCGCCCTGCCCCTCCAGGGGAGGGTCGGCAGCTGTCTCCAACTCGCCATTGCGAGGAGCGCAGCGACGAAGCAATCCGGAGTGCCGCTCACGACTCTGAATTGCGTCGCTTCGCTCGCAATGACGGCGCAAAGAGCGTGCCTCAGGCCACGGCGCCCGGCTTGCCGCGGGTGACGTAGCGGCCCTCGCCCTTCGCGCCAGTGAGTTGGCCATCGCGCACGACGAATTTGCCGCGCAGCATGGTCGCGACAGGCCAGCCTGATATCTCGATGCCTTCATAGGGCGTGTAGTCGGAGCCGTGGTGCAGGCCGGACTGGCTGATCTTGGCGGTCTTCTGCGGGTCCCACAGCGCGATGTCGGCGTCATAGCCGATGGCGATGGAGCCCTTGCCCTTCAGGCCGTAGGTCTTGGCGTGGTTGGTGGCCGTCAGAGCCACGAACTGGTTCAGCGTGATGCGGCCCTTGCTGACACCTTCGGAGAACAGGATCGGCAGCCGCGTCTCAACGCCGGGGATGCCGTTCGGCACCCAGCGGAAGCTGGTGCGGCCCTTCGGCGTCAGCTTGCCGGCTTCGTCGTCATAGCGGAACGGGCAGTGGTCCGAGGAGAACAGCGAGAACACGCCCCTCTGCAGCCCTTCCCAGCACGCCTCCTGGCTCGCCTTGTCACGCGGCGGCGGCGAGCAGACATATTTGGCGCCTTCCATGTTGAGGCCATCCTTATTGATGTCTTGCATGTCCTCTTCCGTCAGCACCAGATATTGCGGACAGGTCTCGCCGTGGATCTTCAGCCCCCGAGCCTGCGCGCGGCGGATCTCCTCCATCGCCTCGCGGTTGGAGACGTGCACGATCACGATGGGAACGTCGATCAGTTCGGCCAGCGAGATCGCGCGATGGGTGGCCTCGCGCTCGACCGCAATCGGGCGCGACTTGCCGTGATAATACGGCGCGGTCTTGCCGGCGCGCTCCAGCCGATCGGTGAGGAAGCGGATGGCGTCGTAGTTCTCGGCGTGGATCTGCACCAGCGCGCCGGTTTCGCGCGCAACCTGCAGCACGCCGAGGATCTCGTAATCGCTGAGCGCGAGCCCCTCATAGGTCATGAAGATCTTCAGCGACGAATAGCCGTCGGCGACCAGCGCAGGCAGCTCCTGCCCGAGCACGGCGTCCGAGGGATCGGCGATGATGAGATGGAAGGAGTGATCGACGTAGCAGGCCTGGTCGGCCAGCGCGTGGTAGTCCTTCAGCGCGGCGCGCAAGGGCTGGCCCTTTTCCTGCAGGCAATACGGCATCACGAAGGTGTTGCCGCCGAAGGCTGCCGCGCGCGTCGCGCTCTCAAAATCGTCGGCCATGACGATGCCGGGGCCGGAGGGCTGCGAGATGTGGACATGGCTATCGATGCCGCCGGGCAGCACCAGCAGGCCCGACGCGTCGACGGTCTCGTCGGCATCGGTGATGGCCTCGCCGATCGCGACGATGCGGCCCTTCTTGATCGCGACATCGGCCTTGAACGTATCGCTCGCGGTGGCGACGGTGCCATTGCGGATGACGGTGTCGAATGCAGCCATGTGACGCGCGCTCCCAATCTCAGGCGAATTGATGAAACAGCGATCCCCACTCGCTGACGCCACTGATATCGGCGCCGGCCAGTTTCAATGATTTCCATACCACGGTGGCGATGGTGTCGAGAATCGGAATGCCCGTCTCCAGCTCGAGGCGCGCCACCAGCGGCGCGGCCCGCATGTTGGTGCAGATCACCGCAATCGCATCCGGCTTCTCGCGCGCGACCTCGCGGATCATGGTCTCGATCTCGGCCGGCGTCACCTCGGCGAAGGAGAAATTGTCCTGCAGGCCGAGATGGCGGTCGCCGCCGCAACTGATCCCCAACGCCTCGTAGTTGGCGATGATCTTCGCCTGCACGTCGTCGCGATAGGGCGTGACGTAGCCGAGCCGGCTCACGCCTGACGTCGTCAGGATCTCGTTCAGCGCCAGCATCGAGGTGGTGGCGGGAATGCCGGTGGCCGCCGTGATCTGCTCGCACAGCTTGACGTCGGTCTCGAAGCCGAGCCAGCCCGAGGAGGTCCCGTTCCAGCCGATCACGTCGACCTTGGCATGCGCCAAGAGCTCGGCGGCGCGCAGGATGTTGCCGGTGTCGAACTGCGCCAGCGCATCGGTCGACAGCGCGATCTCGGTGACCTTGAAGCGCGAGAAATGCGCTGACACGTTCGGCAGGCCCGCGACCATCGCCGAGGTGATCGGCTCCAGCGCCGTGTTCGACGAGGGCGTCAGCATGCCGAGAAGGGTGCGTTTGGTCATTGGTGATTGAACCCCCTTGCCATGACGGGATGCGGCGCGGGGGCCGACACCTCTACAGTAACCGCGGGCGAGCTGCGCATCGATGCGCCCTCTCCCCTTGCGGGAGAGGGCATGCCCGCGCGTGCAGCGGACTCGCTTGGGTGAGGGGTCCGCCTCGGCAGATGAGATCGCGGAGAGAGACCCCTCACCCGGCAGCCTTCGGCTGCCACCCTCTCCCACATGGGGAGAGGGTGCACCGACCGTGCCGGCCAAGTGCGGGCCATCAATGATGCCGTGTTTCGTCGCCGCGATGCAGGAACTTCCAGCATCTCTTTTCGATGGAGCAGAATCTGCATCATGCCAGCGCCCTCTCCTGCTCCACCCGCTCGCCGCGCAGCAGCGCGAGGATGTGGCGCTTCAGCGCGTTGAACTGCGGTGAGGTGATATCCCGCGGGCGCGGCAAATCGATCGGGATGATCTCGGCGATGCGGCCTGGCCGCGCGCTCATCACGGCGACATGGGTGCCCAATGTCAGCGCCTCGTCGATCCCGTGGGTGACGAACACGATCGTGCCCTGGTGCTGCTGCCAGATGCGCACCAGCTCGGTCTGCATGTCCATGCGGGTCTGCTCGTCGAGCGCGCCGAACGGCTCGTCCATCAGGATCACCTGCGGATTCATCAGCAGCGCCCGCGCAATGCCGACGCGCTGGTTCATGCCGCCCGACAGCTCCGAGGGATAGTGGTTCTCGAATCCGGTGAGGCCGACCATGTCGACATAGACCTGCGCCCGCGCGCGGCGCTCGGCCTTCTGGCCGCCGCCGAGCAGCAGATGAAAGGCGACGTTCTCCCACACCGGCAGCCACGGCATCAGATTGGCGTGCTGGAACACGACGCCGCGATCGGCGCCGGGTGCCGTGACCGGCCGGCCGTCGACGGTGAGGCTTCCTGCGCTCGGCTGCTCGAAGCCCGCGATCATGTTGAGCAGCGTCGACTTGCCGCAGCCGGACGGACCGAGCAGGCAGACGAGCTCGTTGCGCGCGATGCTGAGGCTGATGTCGGCGAGCGCCGTCACTTCGGCGTTGCGCTTCCTGTCGGTGAAGGTCTTGGAGACGTTGACGATGTCGATCGTGGCCATGACCTACTCCCCGCCGCCCAAGGTGGTGTTGCGCTGCCAGTGCAGCACGCGCGCCATCACGAACCGGATGGCGAGGTCGCTCATGAAGCCGAGCAGGCCGATGCTCGCCATCGCCGCCAGCACCAGATCGTAGCGCAGGAAGTAGTAGCTGTCCCACAGCACGTAGCCGAGCCCGCTCTTCACCGCGACCATCTCGGCCGTCACCGTCAGCATCCAGGCCGAGCCGATGCCGATGCGAAGCCCTGCAAAGATGCTCGGCAGCGCCGCGGGCACCACGATGTAGCGCAGCAGCTTGCGCTCGCTGCCGCCGACCATCGCGCCAGCACGGATCAGATTGCGGTCGCAGGTCTTCACGCCATGGATGGTGTTGAGCAGGATCGGGAAGAACGCCCCGAGGAACACCAGGAAGATTGCCGGCTTGTTGGCGATGCCGAACCAGATGATGGCGAGCGGGATCCACGACACCGGCGGGATCGGCCTGAGCATCTGAAGCGTCGGCTCGATCACGATCTCGATCTTGCGCGACCAGCCGATGGCCACCCCAAGTCCGACGCCGAGCACGGTGGCGATGGCAAAGCCAGCGGCGACGCGCGACAGGCTCGCCAGCATGTCGGCGAGCCAATGCGCGCTGTAGGTCTGGGTGTTGCCGTCGGTGCCGATCAGCCAGTCCGCCCACGCCCACAGCACCGTCGACGGCGCCGGCAGCAGCGCCGCCGGCAGCGCGCCGGAGCGCGAGAACGCCTCCCAGCCCGCGAGCACGAGCACCGGGACAAGGTAGCGGTCGAGCTTTCGGAGCTGGGCGAGCGCGGCCATCTCAGTAGCCGAGCTCGGTCTTCGGCTTGCCGGTCGCGGCTTCTAGGAAGCGGTAGTCGAGGTTCTTCTCGACCGCGGCCGTGACGTCGGAGTTGATGTATTTCAGGTCGCGCATCATGGTGGCAATGGCGAGCGCCGAGGCGCGGTACATCTTCGGATCGGGATCGAGGTTCTCGACCGCGCCGGTGGCGATCGCCTTGTCGAGGCCGGTGACCTTGGAGATCACCTCGATCAGCGCCGGCTTGTCGGCGGCGATGTGGGCATCGACCTTCACGACCGCGCGCACCACGCCTTCCAGCGCCTTCGGGTTCGACGCGATGACGTCGGAGCGGGTCAGGATCAGATTGGTCAGCTTGCCGGCGGCCTGGTCATAGGGGAAGCCGAAGAACTTTGCGGCCTTGGCCTGCATGATCTGGGTGGCGAACGGCTCGACGGTGCAAATCAGCTCGACCTCGCCACGGCGCAGCGCCTGCAGATGATCCGACGGGTTGGGGATGTTGATGAACTGCACGTCCTTGTTGATGTCGATGCCCTGCTTGGCGAAGGCGCCGCGCATGTGGATGTCCTGCGCATTGCCGCGCGAGGCGGCGACGCGGAACGGCTTGCCGTCCGCCTTGTACTTGGCAATCAGCGCCTTCAGCGCGCCCCAGTCGCCCGGCGCGATCTCAAGATCGTTGGCGAGCAGGATCGCCGAGCCGCCATTGACCTGGCCGGAGATGGCGACGACGTCGAAGCCTTTGTCGAGCGCGATGGCATAGTGCAGATAGGTCACCTGCGCGACGTCGATGTTCTTCGACACCAGCGCCGTCAGCGCGTCGGTGCCGGTGTTGAAGCTGACGGCGTCGATCGCGACGCCTTCGGCGAATTGCGGCGTCAGCGACATCGGCGTGCAATGCGCGCATTTGGCGTAGCCGAGTTTGATCTTCGGCGCGTCCTCGGCAAAGCTGAGCGTGGGCAGCGCCAGCACGAGCAGGGCAAGAATGGGGAGCAGAAAGCGTTTCACGTCCATCTCCAGGGCAAGGTCGATCCATGTCGCTGGCCTCCTATCAGCAAGCCACATGCCAATTGGATGCGATATGCAATGTTGATTTTTATAAGTAAAATCAATATGTAGGTTGATGCATTATTTGGACGATTTGCCTGATCTGCGGGCGCAACGCCCGAATCTCAGGCAACTGACAGCGAGGCCTCTGCGGCTGACATGACCACCCCAGCACCACGGCCCAGACTGAAGACGCGCTTCAAGCCGGCGCGGCTGAAGCTGTCGTCCGACCATTCCAAGCGCCCGCTGGAGCGCCTGTCGCTGCACGACCAGCTCGTCGCCAAGGTGCGCGAGATGATCGTCGACGGCGAGCTCGCCGCCGGCGCGCCGCTGCCCGAGCGGATGCTGTGCGAGACCTTCGGCGTCTCGCGCACGCCGCTGCGCGAGACGTTCAAGATCCTCGCGGCCGAAGGCCTGATCGAGCTGCGGCCACACCGCACGCCGGTGGTGACGCCGATCGACGCCCGCGAGATCGCCGAGATCTTCGACGTGATGGTCGGGCTCGATGCCGCCGCCGGCCGCGCGGCAGCCGCCCGTGCAACTGCTGGCGACATCGCCAGGCTCGACGCGATGCATGCCGAACTGGTGACGCTGCATCGCGCGGCCGAGCGCGCCGCCTATTTCCGGCTCAACCAGCAGATCCACACCGAGATCACCAGGCTCGCCGGCAACAGCGTGCTGTTCAACATGTGGAGCACCCTGCATACGAACGTCTTCCGGGCGCGCGCGGTGGCCAATTACGACGCGCGCCGCTGGGACGAGTCGATCCGGGAGCACGAGGCGTTCATGGCCCTGTTGCGCGCCGGCGACGCCGCGGGCTTCGCGCAGGCTCTCGCCGATCACACCCGCAAGACCGGGGACTCCGTGCTGCAGATGCTGGAGTCCCAGGCCTGATCGGCTCCCATGTCGGCTGGTGCGTTACGCCACCAGCCCCCCTGCGAACGCTGCAATGATATCGGCGCCCTTGGGCACGCCGAGGCCGGTGCACGCGTTCCAGCCGGGTCCAGCATCATAGCCGCGGCCCGCGACGCGATTGTCGCCTTGCGTGATGGCGCGACACAGCGCCGGATCGGAATAGAGCGCCGGATTGACGAAGCCGACCGGGCTGGCGCGCTCGGCATTGGCCATCGCCAGCAGCGCTGCCCATAGCGGCGTCGCCGCACTGGTGCCGTCCTTCGTTACCTGCTGTCCATTGAGGACGATGCGATAGCCCGGCGTAGCAGCGGCGGCGCAGGCGACGTCGGGCACGCCGCGCCGCACCGCGCCGTCATTGAGCGAGGCCGGCAGATTCAGCGCCTGCTGATACGCCGGCACCGGAAACACGTCGCTGATGCCACCGCCGGTGCCGGTCGGCGCCTGCTTCCAGACCGCTTCGGCAACGATCGCGGCGCCGCTCTCGTTCAGGACCGGCGCCGTGCCGCCGCATCCGAGCGCATAGGGGCTGGAGGCCGGAAACCACACGTGCAGCCTGCCATCGGCGAGGCCGCCGGTCGCGAGCAGGTCGCCGGCGGCGAACATGACGCTGACGCGGAGCCTGATCGCATCCGCCAGCACCGCCTGCATCGCGTCGCGGCTGGTGTCGGTCCAGGTCTTCTCGCTGTTGCCCCAGCTCACCGACACCACCTGCGGCCGGTTGATGTCGTCGAACACCGCGCGATGCACCGCGCGCGTCAGGCTGTCGGTGGAGTTGTTGGCGAAATAGACGACGATGCGGGCCTTCGGCAGCAGGCTCGCGGCGACCTGGAGATCGAGCGCGATCTCCTGCTCCGCCAGGCTGAAGCCATCGACGAACTGATTGCCGTCCCCCTCGACGGTCACGTCGATGACCTCCGGCATCGGGCGGCCCATCGCCGCCATCGCGGTCACCAGGTCGGACATGAGATAACCACCGCCGAGCGCGACGATGCCGACACAGACCGAGGGCGCCTCGCGATTGATCGGGATGCCGTAGAGCGACGCGATCTCGGTCGGCCAGCGACCGGCGTCGGTGCCGTCACCGGCCTGCGGCCGGACCCGGTCGGCCGGCGCGGCAAGCGGGCGCTGGTCGAAGCCGAGAATGGCGCGTGTCCATGGCGCGATTTCGGCCGGCACCGTCAGTTGCCCGACCCGCGCGCGGAATTGCTGCCGGCCGTCGTCGTAGCGCCGCAAGGTGGCGCCGAACACCTCGGCCATCTGCCGCGCCGTGCCCTTGAGCTCGACGGTGCGCTGGCCGAGGTTGACGGCGCTGACCTCGAGCCCGCAGGTCTGCGCGAGCTTCTCGATCCGCGCAGCAGCACGCGCATGGGTGCGGAGGCGCTGCGCCGCCAGCGCGCGGCGCGTGACGGGCCTGCTGGTGAGGCGGGCGAGATCGCCCGCGCTGCCCGGCACGAACGCATCGGGCGTGCGACGCTTGACATGGACGACGACGCTGACCGGCTCGTCCGGATCGACCTCGCCGATCAAGGCCGCGCCCTCCGGCGGAACGCGGAGACTGCCGGCGAGAGCGACCTTGCGATCAGTCATGTCATGCCTCCGAAGGCACCCGCGAACTCACTGTCACTTGCCGGCGCAGTTGGACTGCTGCACCGGCGTCTGGGTGTCGTCGATCGCGCAGAACGGAATCGACCACACGAAGTCGGCCGACGTTGCCGTGCGTGTGAGGCCCGACTTGCCCTGGAAGATCGGCGGCTGCGAGGTGAAGCTCCAATACCAGGTCGGCAGCAGCGGACCGAGCGGGCCGATCGGACCATTCGGACCGAACGACAGGAAACCGGCTTGAGAGGTCGGCTGCCCGTTCTTGTTCCATACTGCGCGGCCGTGACAGGTCATGCAGGAGGCGGTCGCCACGAAGCCTTCCTCCGTCACCGAGTTGCCGACGCGAATATCCAGGCCGGTGTTGTCGACGAAGTCGCTCTGTGAGCCCTTCAGACAGTAGTTCTGATAAACAGGATCGATGTCCGCGCCGTTGAGCATCGCCGTCAGCGCCGGCGTCTTGGCACAGTTGGGATAGCCCTGCCCAGCAGCCCGATTCGACGGCACGAACGGCTGCTGCGCGCCGAACGCATCCCTGCAGCCGAGGATGTCGCAGCGTGACGGATTGAGGCTGTGCTCGAACGTCGCCCAGGTCCAGTTCGGCACGGCCTTGCTGATGACGTGCATCGCGACCATCGCGTATTGCACGCCGCCTGCGCTGTTGACGTGATAGAGCTGCGGCACTTGCGCGACGGTGACGCGGTTGTTGGTGAAGGCCGGAATGGCGCTGACCGGCATCCAGTTGGCCTTCACCTCGATCGAGTCGATCGGGAACGACAGACTCTTGCCAAAGGCCGCCTTCAGCCCCGACACCTTGTATAGATTGTTCTGAACGATGAAATCGAACGCCGCCTTGTTGCGCCGGGTCTCCTCGGTCACGCCGTCGGAGATGCCCGGCGGCAATGCCGGCAGCAGGCCGCCGGCGGCCTCCACGCCCTCGCGCGCGACCTGCGGCAGCACCGGCCGCCGCAACGACGGCGGTGTCGGCGCTGTCGGGAATTGCGGATTCGGCTGGAACGTATCGGTATCGCTGGCCCATGTCTCAAATACCGAGTTGCTGCCGCCGGCCCGGCTGTTGGCCTGGATGAAGAACTGCCAGGCGACCTGGTCGGGCGCATTCATGGCCGGATCGGCAGTCGATTGAGCATTGGCCGGGCCGGCCACCCCCGCGCTCAGCCCAAGAGCGAACGCGCCTGCGAGCAGATATCTCGTCATCGTACCCTCCCTTTGTTTGCTAAGGCAAAAAGCCGTCTGACATCCAATTCGTGTAGGTATCGAGCGAAGGCTGTGGCCAGGGATGTCCGGGCGGCATGAACGCGGACGACAGCGCCGCGAAGACATGGCGCGCATTGGCGTAATCTGCGAAATCGTCATTTCCGGCGGCGTCGCACATCCATTGCGCATCGTCGAGATGGACGCCCTTGTTGTTCATGCAGTTGATATCGGTCGAACGGAACAACGGCAGAATGTCCGAGCTGAATGTGGTCGCCATCGCGCGCCTCCATTGCGCGAAACAACACCTGAGGTTGTCGTCGCGCGTATGACCCAGCTCACACGCGGCGGCGAAATTTCCGCCGGCCGGCATGCATCTTTACGGAATCGCATCGAACCGACGCACAGGATGACGCGACAAAGCGTTCGCAACGGCGGAGATCAGGACGACCCGCATGATCCTTCAATCACTCGCCGGCCTGCCGGCTTTCCTGGTGTATTTCTGCACCGCGCTGTTCGCGGTGACGGCGTACCTCTTCATCTACACCCGCGTCACGCCGTACAACGAGTTCCAGCTGATCCGGGACAATCATCCGTCCGCTGCGATCGCGCTCGGCTTGAGCCTGCTCGGCTTCACCTTGCCGCTGGTCAGCGCCATCGCTCATTCCGCCAACGTGCTGGACTGCCTGATCTGGGCGCTGATCGCGCTGGTCGTGCAGGTAATCGTCTATTATCTCGTCCGCATCCCGGTGCCGGACCTCGCACAGCGCATCGTCGCCGGCGAGCTGGCGTCCGCGATCTGGCTCGGGCTCGCATCCCTCTCGGCGGGCGCGCTCAATGCCGCCTCGATGATCATCTGATCATGCCCGGGCAACGCACCGAGTTCGGCAAGCGCAGGCCGATGCCGCCGCCCCCGGCGACGCCGCCGGTGAAGCGCTCGGGCCATGTCGCGCTCTTGCTGATGGGCACGCTGGCCGTCGGCGGCACCGCCTATGCGCTGATGCCGCGCCAGCAGAGCTGCCCGCAGCAGGGAACGGATGCGCCGCTCGCCGGCCAGCCGCAGGCGGCGAGCGAGTGCACGACGCGACGGTCCGGCAGCAGCAGCGGCGGAAGCGGCTCGGGGCGCGCGTGGCATCTGTTTTCCGGCGACGACAGCGAGACGAGGCGGAGTTCGACGTCGACGCAGGTCGCCGAAGCCTCGTCCAGCCACGTCTCGCGCGGCGGCTTCGGCTCCTTCGCCCATGCGTTCGGCTTCTCGCGCGGCGGCTGATTTTGGTCCAGGGACCGCCGTGAAAACACCGCCTTTATGGTGATGATGCGATTCGGATCTTTGACACAGACTGAAAATCATAGAAAATCGCCTGCCAACTTATCGGGACTGATCCGATGAAACGTTCGCGCCGCGTGGTGCTGACGATGATGGGGACTGCGACGATCGGCGCGGTCTCGCTAGGCTTTACTCGCAAACGATCGTGCGGCCCCGGGCGCGACGTCTCGCCCGGACCGCGCGACCGCATTCAATGCCGTGCCACCCATGGCGGCTTCGGCCACGCTGTGCACCGCTTCCACGGGCACGGCGCGCACGGCCATGCCGGCGGTTAGCCGAGCATGCAGCGGATCCCCTGCCCCGAGCGTGACGACTGGCGGCAGACGGCGGAGCAATGCGGATTCGATTTCTACGAACTTGATGGTGAGCGTTACTGGGACGAGCGCGCCTACTACGCGTTCACGATCGCCGAGATCGAGCTCGGCATCGAGGAGCCGACCGGCGAGATCGAACAGATGTGTCTGGAGCTGGTCGAGCGTGTCCTCGGCGACGACGCGCTGCTGCGCCGGCTGCAAATCCCGGAACATGTCTGGCCACTGCTATCAGACAGCTGGACGCGCAAGGACGGCAGCCTCTATGGACGGCTCGATCTCAGCTATCAGGGCGGCCGCATGCCGGCGAAGCTGCTCGAATACAATGCCGACACCCCGACCTCGATCTTCGAGGCGGCGGTGTTTCAATGGACCTGGCTCGAACAGGCGATCGAACGGCACATCATCCCGGGGCGTGCGGATCAGTACAATTCGATCCATGAGCGCCTGATCAAGCGCTGGCGCGCGCTCGGCCAGGGGCACCGGCTGCATCTGACCGGCCTCACCGAAGATGCCGAGGATGCCGCGACCTTGGCCTATCTCGCCGACACCGCGGCGCAGGCGGGATTGTCAACAACGGTGCTCGACATTGCCGACATTGGCTGGCGCGACGATGGCGGCGGCTTCGTCGATCTCGACGGCGGCGACATGGCGCTCGCGTTCAAGTTGTATCCATGGGAATGGATGTTCCGCGACGCCTTCGGCGCCAAGCTCAGGGACGCGCCGACGCGCTGGGTCGAGCCGCCGTGGAAGGCGATCCTGTCCAACAAGGGCATCCTTCCCCTGCTCTGGCAGCTGTTCGAAGGCCATCCGAACCTGCTGCCGGCCTATTTCGAGGATGATCCGAAAGCCGCCAGTCTTGGCCCGAGCTTCGTGCGCAAGCCGATCTACTCGCGCGAAGGCGCCAATGTGAGCCTGGTCTCCGATGGTGTCGCCCTCTCTGCGCAGGATGGTCCCTATGGCGCGGAGGGTTTCATTCGCCAGGCGCTGGCACCGCTACCCGACTTCGGCGGCGTGCTCCCGGTGATCGGCAGCTGGCTGGTCTCCCACACGCCCTGCGGTCTCTCGATCCGCGAGGATGCGAGCCCGATCACGGGCAATCGCTCGCGCTTTTTGCCGCATGCCATCCTGTAATAAGGCGTCAACGAGACGTATCGAAACGGCTCGACACTCCGTTAGGGAGGTTTAGATAGAACGAGGGGAAGGAACTCCTGGACTCGGCAACTGCGCACGACCGGATATCAGGCATGGCGACGGACAACTCTCAGCTCGAAGGCTTTCGCATCCTGGTCGCCGAGGACGAGGGCCTGATCGCGCTCGAACTCGAGACGGTGCTGCAGGGCTTCGGGTGCGAGGTCGTAGGCCCCGTTTCCCGCGTCGCCGACGTGCTGCGCGAAGCCGAACGCGGCCGCCTCGACGGCGCGCTGCTCGACGTCAATCTGCGGGGCGAGCAGATCTTCGCCATCCTGCCGCAACTCATCGCGCTCGAGCTGAAAATCGTCATTACCTCCGGCTATGACGATGCGACATTGTTTCCCCCGGAATTCCGCAACCTGCCGCGCCTCGCAAAGCCGTTTGACGAGCGCGCGCTACGCGCGATGTGCGAGGCCACGTTTCTTCCGCGCCAGGTCTCCGGAGAGAACCTCCACCTCCCGCCCGGGTAACGCAGTGACGGCCGACCGTTCAGAATTCCCTGAGCTCTCCGCGCCGTGCATCGAGAGCGCGCACCCGTTCCCAACGAGAAAATCCCGCGGGGTTATCAGCTAGAAATCCGAATGAGGAGCATGGTAAACCGAATCCGCCGCGCTAATCCGGCCGCACGGCCGATGCCGGCGGATGTTCCGGTGACGTCTCGGCCGTCAGCGCAAACGTCAGCGTGCAGCGGATTCCCGTCGGTTCGAACGTGAGCACGGCATCGCCATCGAGATCGAAGCGCACGACGCGATCGATCAGGGTGGTACCGAAGCCGCGCGCGCCTCCGCCTTCGACCGGAGGCCCGTTGCGCTCCAGCCAGAGCAGCTCCAGCCTGCGACGGTCGTCGCACAGCCGCCAGGAGATCGCGACCAGGCCGAATGGCGCCGAGAGCGCGCCGTATTTCGAAGCGTTGGTCGCGAGCTCGTGCAGCACCATCGAGAGCGGCAGCACCAGCCGCGCCTCCAGCAGCACCGGCGGGCCCTCGGTGGCGATTCGACCTTCACCGACGCCGTAGGGTGCCAGCACGGTGGTGAGCAGCTCGTTCAGCCCGATGCCGATCCAGCGCGTCTGGGTCAGGATATCATGCGCAATTGAAACGGCCTGGATGCGGCCCGAGAATGCCTTGTTGAAGGCCGGCAACGAGGGCGAGGTCCGCAGCGTCTGTCCGGCAACGGACTGCACGATCGCCAGGATGTTCTTGACCCGATGATTGAGCTCGGCGACCAGGACGGTCTGCTGCTCCTCGGCGCGCTTGCGTTCGGTGATGTCAGTCAGGGTCACGATCGAGCCGACCACATCCCTTGCATCGTTCACCAGCGGACCGCCCGAGAGCAGGAACGAGCGCCCCGACAGCCGCTCGTCACGCAGGGCCACTTCGACGCCGTGAAACGGCTTGGTGGCAAGCGCCTGATCGAGGCTCTCGCGCGAGAAGCGCGTCAAGGTGCCCTGCTGGCTCGCGCTCTGGCCGTCGAGCGGGAAGGCCTCCGAGAACAACCGCCCGACAGGGGATCGTTCGGCGAGCTGCTCGGCCACCCAGCTCGCATGGGTGATCCGCCCGTCGAGCGCGAGGACGACGACGGCATCGGTCGCCTGTTCCAAGATCGAGCGCGCGAAGCGCTCGGCAGTGGCGACCTCCTCGGCGCGGCGCTGGATCGACATGTCGGTCAAGGTCACGAGCGTTGCCACGACGCCGCCCATCGCCATCTGCCGCATCCAGACCGACACCGGCAGATCAACACCCTCGACGCTGCGCAGTTGCGCGTCGCTTGCGGCATCGTCGGGCCGCTGCTGGGGCACCGCTCCCGCGAACAGCGACGCGAAGCTGCGTCCGACCAGCTCGTGGGAGCCGAGACCGGTCAGGACGCATAGCCTGGAATTGACATAGACGATGCTGCCTTCGGCATCGAGCGTGAGCGCGCCGTCGCTCATCCGTTCGACCAGGACGTGATAGGGCGCGTCGGCCCCCTGCAGCATGATGACCTGAGGTCCCGCGGGGCCGTGCACCACCACGGCATCGACGCTGCCGCGATGAATTGCCTCGACCGTTTCCTCCGCCTCGTTACGGGGCCGGCCCGCCTGCATCGCGTCTCTTGATGCCACGCGTCCTCCGTTCAGCTCGGTGCGATGTCGAGGCCAACCAGCACCTTCTCCGCATTGGAGAGGTCACCGATGATGCGCTTGAGGGGTTCCGGCAATTGGCGGATCAGCGTCGGGATCGCGACGATCTGATCACGCTGCGCGAGGGCCGGATCCTTCATCAGGTCGATCACTTCGATGGTATAGCGGCCCGGCAGATGCGTCTCGCAGAGCTTCTTGAGGTTGGCGAGCGCCGCCAGCGATTTCGGTGTCTGGCCGGCGACATAGAGCCGGAGATTGTAGCCATCCTGTTCCATCGGTGCGGTCGTCATTTGCTGGATCTCAACGGGTTCGACGTGGAGCTCAGCGGGCGCCTGGACGAGCGGCTCTCGACCTGCGCGATGCGAGCGGCCAAGCGCTGATCCTCGCGCGCAGCGCCTTCCAGGTTGATGAGGGCCATCTCGCTCTCCTCAATGGCCAGCTGAGCCTTGAGCGTTTCGATCTGCGCGGCGAGATCGCGGCGACGACGTTCGACCTCGCGTGTGCGGCGCTCCATGTCCTGCGTGCGCATCAGGCGGTCGACCCGATCTCTCGCCTCCTGCGCCACCCGCGCCGATCCCGTGAGCACGCCCTCCGGACCGACATAGACCTCGCGCAGCGAAATGCCGTCGGCGCTCATGAGGAACTCGCGGACCTGGTTGGAATGCGCCATGCCGCGCGACTTCAACAGATAGAGCTGGCGATTGTGCTCGCCATTGCTCTCGCGATTGTAGAGCAGCAGCCAGGTGTCGGTGAGCGAGGAGATCTGCATCTCGGTGGTCGCCGTATCGGCGCTGCCTGCGCCGAGGTTGGTGAACAGCGCCGTCACGCCGCGCGCCTTCAGGAAATCGATGAGGCGCAGCGTCATCGAATGCACGTCACCGGCGAGGCCGGCGCCCATCAGCGCCGAGATGGGATCGACCACGACAGCGGCGGGATCGAAGTCCTTGACCTCGCGATGCATCGCGGCGAGATGCGTCTCCAGCCCGTAGAGATTGGGCCGCCGCGCCGAGAACCGCAGCAGGCCACGATCGACCCATTGCTGCAGGTCGAGACCGACCGACTTCATGTTGCGTATGATCTGCTGCGGCGATTCTTCCAGCGCGAAATAGATGCAGCGTTGTCCCGATTGGCAGATCGAATTGGCAAAGTGCGCCGACACCGTCGACTTGCCGGATCCGGCCATGCCCGAGATCAGAATGCTCGATCCCTTGTAGTAGCCGTTGCCTTCGAGCATCTCGTCGAGATCGGCGATGCCGGTCGACACGCGCTCCGTCCAGGCGTCATGCGAGAGGCCCGACGAGGTGATCGGCATCACCGTGATGCCTTCCTGGTCGATGATGAAGGGATATTCGTTGGTGCCATGCGCCGTGCCGCGATACTTCACGACGCGCAGCCGGCGCGTCGACAGCTGGTCGTGCACGCGGTTGTCGAGCAGGATCACGCAGTCCGCGACATATTCTTCAAGACCGTAGCGGGTCAGCGTACCATCGCCGCGCTCGCCGGTGATGACCGCGGTGACGCCCTTGCTCTTCAGCCATTCGAACAGCCGGCGCAGCTCGGAGCGCAGCACGGCCTGGTTGTCGAGACCGCCGAACAGCGTCTCGATCGTATCGATGACGACGCGCTTGGCGCCGATGGCGTCGATCGCGAAGCCGATACGGATGAACAGGCCGTCGAGATCGTAGTCGCCGGCCTCCTCGATCTCGTTGCGGTCGAGATGGATGTGGTCGACCACGATCTTCTTCTGCTCGATCAGCTTCTCGATGTCATAGCTCAGCGAGCCGACATTCTTGATCAGGTCCTCCGGCTGTTCCTCGAAGGCGATGAACACGCCAGGTTCGTCGAACTCGACGACGCCGTTGTGGAGAAACGTCATGGCAAACAGGGTTTTGCCGCAGCCGGCAGCGCCGCACAACAGCGTCGGCCGCCCCTGCGGCAGGCCACCGAAAGTGACCTCGTCGAGGCCGTCGATCCCCGTCGGGGATTTCGCGATGACAGGCAGATCCCGCGTCACAACTCGAGGACGCACGCTCGTTTTCATTCATTCCCCCGCCATCAATCCAGCACGCATCAGTCCACACCGCGGCGTGATTTGACGCGCCAGAACGGAAAATGTTCCAGCGAGGCGAGGAAGATTTGGTTTGGCAGGACCTATCCGGAGACTGCGGTCTTGCCTGTACGGCCGGCCCGGCAGTGCTGAGCGGCCGGCGCGGCGTTCAGCGCGCCGCGACCACCTTGAGGCCGGGCAGCAGGGCGGCTCCGCCGCGCGGGCTGCGGACCGGGTTGATCTGGTAGAGGCCGCGCCGCTCCTGGTTGGGCCGGAACGCGTCGGTGATGCCGACGACCGACTCCGCCGCCCCGAGCATCAAGGTGCCATCCGGCTCCAGCACCTTGGCGAGGCGCTCGAAGATCGACGCCTTGGTCGGCTGATCGAAATAGATCAGCACGTTGCGGCAGAAGATGACGTCGAACTTGCCGAGATGCGAGAAGTCCTGCAGCAGGTTGAGCTGGCGGTGCTGCACCATGCCGCGGATGTCGGCGCTGAGCTGCCAGAGCTCGCCCAGCTGGGTGAAGTATTTCACGAGCAGCTGGATCGGCAGTCCGCGCTGGACTTCGAACTGGCTGTAGAGCCCGGCCTTCGACTTCTCCAGCACTTCCTGGGACAGGTCGGTCGCAACGATCTCGATACGCCATCCGGCCAGAGCGGGACCATATTCGCGCAGGCACATCGCAATCGAATACGGCTCCTGGCCGGTCGAGCAGGCGGCCGACCAGATGCGCAGGGATCGCCGGCTGGCGCGCGACTGGATCAGCCCGGGCAGAACCCCGTCGTGCAGATGATCGAACGGAATCTTGTCGCGGAAGAAGAAGGTCTCGTTGGTGGTCATGGCCTCGACCACCTGCGTCGTGAGCTGCTCCGCGCCGCTCTTCATCTTCATGACCAGCTCGGGGATGCCCGGCAGGTTGTACCGGCGCGCGAGCGGCAGCAGGCGGCTTTCGACGAGATATTGCTTGTCCGCCGACAGGTCGAGACCGGAACGATCCTTCAGAACCTTACGCAAGAACTCGTAGTCCAGGGGGGTCACGAGCGGTCTCCTGCAAACAGACGGACCAGCTTCGGCCCGATCTGGTTCAACGGAAGGATCGCCGCGCAAATCCCGGCATTGGCGGCCGCGCCCGGCATGCCCCAGACCACGCTCGTCGCTTCGTCCTGGGCGATGACGCTGCCGCCGGCCGCCACGACGTCCTTGCCGCCACGCATGCCGTCGGAACCCATGCCCGTCAGGATCACCGCCAGCGTCGAGCCCTGCCAGACGTCGACGGCGGAGGTGAACAGAGGATCCACGGCCGGCTTGCAGAAATTGATCGGGGGACCGTTGTCGAGCGCGATCGCAATGTCGGCACCATGGCGTACGACGCGCATGTGGCGCCCGCCCGGCGCCAGATAGATCTGGCCCGGCTTGATGATCTCGCCGTCGATCGCCTCATGAGCGGGCCGGCGACTCGAGCGCGCCAGATGCTCGGCAAGGATCGTGGTGAAGGTCGGCGGCATGTGCTGTGTGATCAGCACCGGAAAGCGGTCGATGACCGGACCGAGATCGGTCACAAGCGACATCAGCGCCTGCGGACCACCGGTCGACGATCCGATCAGCAGCACCTTCGGCATCTGCGTGCCGAAGGCGCGCCGCGCGAGCTGCGCCGGAGCGGCGGGCACCGCCGGGGCCGGCAGCGGAGCCGCGACCGGGCGCAGCGCCGGCGCAGGCCTCAGCTCCTGAACGTGAGGCGCGGACGGCGCGTAAGGCGTTGGCGCGGAGCGGCGTGCCTTGGCGCCAAGCGTCCGGATCTTCTGAATGAGGTCGTAGTGGAAATTGTCGGCAGCCGATGCTTCGCGCGTGCTCTCGGGCTTCGGAATGTAGTCGGCAGCGCCGAGCGACAGCGCCTTGAAGCTGATCTCCGCGTTGCGACGGGTCAGCGTCGACGCCATGATCACGGCAAGGTTCTTCTTCTTGGCAAGCAGCTTCGGAAGCGCGGCGATGCCGTCGAGCTCCGGCATCTCGATGTCGAGCACGGCGACGTCGGGATTGACGCGATCGATCTGATTGACGGCTTCGAGGCCGGTCCGCAGCGACGCCGCCACGACCATGTCGGGCTCGGAGCTGATCCAGCGCGAGATCATGCCGCGGATGACGACGGAATCGTCCACGACCATCACCCGGAGAGGTTCCTGTCTGGTCGAACTAGGGATCGAAGAACTGGCCAACGCGACGCTCATAGTTCACCAACAGGACAGAGGCAGACGGCGACGGCAAGCCCGGAGGATCACGGGACCATCGGACCGAGGAAGATCAGATCAGCCCAACTTCCTGGAATTTGGCTGTCACGATCTCCTTGTCGAACGGCTTCATGATGTACTCATTGGCGCCCGCGTGCAGCGCCCGCGCGATATGCGCGACGTCGTTCTCGGTCGTGCAGAACACCACTTTCGGCGCATCGCCGCCGGGCATCCGCCTGAGATTGCCGAGGAACTCATAGCCGTCCATGACGGGCATGTTCCAGTCGAGCAGAACCGCATCGGGCAGGCCCCGCTTGCAGATCTCCAGCGCCTGCTCGCCGTCTTCCGCTTCCACGATCTGGAAATCCAGACCTTCCAGAATGCGTCGCGCCACTTTTCGAATGACGCTCGAATCGTCGACTACCAGACATGTTCTCATATCAGCCTCTCGAAATCAGGATCCAATGCAACGACGCTGGCTGCGCCGTTGCGCTCACGCTGCGGCCTCAGGCCGCCATCTTGTCGGCTGCGAGTTCGAGCACGCGATCGACATCGAGAATGACCATCAGCTGGCCATCGAGGCGGTGCACGCCGCCGGCGAGCTTCGCCATGCGCGGGTCGAGGTTGACCGGGTTCTCTTCCCGGCTCTCCTCGGGCAGCCGCAGCACCTCGCCGATCTGGTCGATCAGCAGGCCGTAGGATTCGCCGCGCAGGTCGACGCCGACCGCCATCGGCGGCCTGCCGTCATCGGCCCTGGCGAGGCCGAGCCGCGCCCGCATGTCGATCACGGTGACGATGCGACCGCGCAGGTTCAGCACGCCGGCAATCTCGGCCGACGACAGCGGCACCCGCGTCACGCGCTCCGGCATGAACACGTCCTGCACCCGCGAGATCGGCAGGCCGAACAACTGGCCGCCGATCACGGCGGTGACGAATTCGGAGGCCGCGCCCTCGGTGGTCTCGATCTTGCTGCTCATCGCACGTTACTCCTGCCCCCTCGTGTTACGCGGCGCGCTGATTGGCTTCCGCGCGCGCCCGTTCCTCGATCTGTTCCTTCAGCGCCGCGATCAGACCGGGCCGGTCGAACTTGGCGATGTAGTCGTAGAGCCCAGCCTGGCGGCCGCGCTCGATTGCCGCCGGCGACACCAGCGACGACACCGCGATGACCGGCATCTGGTTGAGGTTCTGGTCGGCGCGAATCGCTTCGGCGAACTCGAAGCCGTTCATCTCCGGCATCTCGATGTCGGTGACCACGATGTCGAAGGTGTGCCCCGAGCGCAGCGTGGCCAGCCCCTCGATCGCCGACGCGGCGGTGCGGACCTTGTAGCCGGCCGACTTCAGCACCGGCGCCAGCATGTTGCGGAAGAACGGCGAGTCGTCGACCAGCAGCACCGACTGCGTCTGCGCGTCGGTGTGCATCTCCTTGCGGATGAACCAGTCGGCGAACGCCATCGGCAGGAAGTGGCCGACGTCGATCACCTCGGTCGCCTGGCCCTTGATCACGGCCGAGCCGAGAATGCCGTCCTTGGCGCCGGACACCTGGATGTTGAGACGTTCCTCGACGATGTCGATGATCTCGTCGACCACGAGCCCCATCGCGCGGGTCTCGTCGGCGAACACCAGGATCGGCTGCGATCCGGTGGTCTGCACCGACACGCCTTCCATCTGCACCAGCGGCATCAGCTGGTCACGGTACTGCACCATGTAGCGGCCGTTGGAGATCTCGATCTTGTCGGCCGCGATCTCCTCCAGCCGCGTGACCAGCGCCAGCGGCACCGCCTTGGGCTGCGCCGTGCCGGCGCGGAACACCAGGAGCGAGGTGAGCTGCTCGCCGCCGATGGCGTGATGCGCGGCATGCTCGTCGGACACCGCCTGCGAGGCGGTGCCTGCGGCGCCGAGCGCCTTGGCGATGCCGTTCGGATCGATGATCATGATGACGGCGCCGTCGCCCAGGATGGTGTTGCCTGAGAACATGTCGATGTGACGCAGCTTGGTCGACATCGGCTTGACCACGATTTCCTCGGTGTGGAACACGCAGTCGACCACGATGCCGAAGGTCTGGTTGCCGACCTGCGTCACCACGATGAAGCCGTTCTCCGGATCCGATGACGAGCCGTCGTCGATCTTCAAGAGCTTCTTCAGATGCATCAGCGGCAGCAGCTTGTTGCGCAACCGCAAGACCGCGGTGTCCTTGATGCGCTCGATGCGGTGCTCGGAGTTGGCGCGCGCCCGCACCAGTTCGACCACGGCCAGTTGCGGGATCGCGAAGCGGTCGCCGGCGGCCTCGACGATCAGCGCCGAGACGATCGCGAGCGTCAGCGGGATCTTGATCGTGACCGAGGTGCCCTCGCCGGCCACCGACTTGATGTCGATGGTGCCGCCGATCTGGTCGATGTTGGTGCGCACCACGTCCATGCCGACGCCGCGGCCCGAGACCGAGGTGATCGCGGCCGCGGTCGAGAAGCCCGGCTCGAAGATGAACTTGTGGATCTGCGCTTCCGTCATCTTCTCGAGCTCGGCCTCGGTGACGAGGCCGTTGCTGAGCACCTTGGCCTTGATCCGCTCGGTGTTGAGGCCGCGGCCGTTGTCGGCGATGCAGATGATGATGTGGCCGCCCTCATGATAGGCGGACAGCCGGATCGTGCCCTGGTCCGGCTTGTTGGCCGCGGCGCGCTCGGCCATCGTCTCCAGCCCGTGGTCGGCGGAGTTGCGCACCATGTGGGTGAGCGGATCCTTGATCAGGTCGAGCACCTGGCGGTCGAGCTCGGTGTCGGCACCGTGCATCTCGAGCTCGATCTGCTTGCCGAGCTCGGTCGCGAGGTCGCGGACGATGCGCGGCAGCTTCTGCCAGGCATTGCCGATCGGCTGCATGCGCGTCTTCATGACGCCCTCCTGCAGCTCGGCGGTGACGTTGGACAGCCGCTGCAGCGGCACCTTGAACTCGGTGTCCTCGTTGCGGCGGGCGATCTCCAGGAGCTGGTTGCGGGTCAGCACCAGCTCCGAGACCATCGTCATCAGGTGTTCGAGCGTGTCGACGTTGACGCGGATCGACTGGTTGGCGACCTTGTCGTTCTCGTGCACCTCGCCGTCGGCATTGGCCTTCGCACGCGCGGGCTTCGCCTCCTTCTTAGCCGGCTCGGCCTTGGTTTCAGCCTTGGCAGGCGCCGCCTTGGGTTCAGGCTTGGGCTCGGTCTTGGGCGCGGTCTTGGGCTCGGCTTTGGCGACGGCGGCCGCAACCGCCGGCTTGGGTTCGGGGGCCTTCTCATGCGCAGCCGGCATCTCGATCGCGGTCTCGCGGAAGGCACGCTCCAGCTCGTCGAGCGAAACCTCGCCCGGGCGCAGCGGACGCTCCAGCGTCTGGTCGATCAGCGAGCCCTGCGTCAGCGCAGGCGCGGCCGGCGCAGGCGCGGCCACGGCGGGCGCTGCAGCTGCCGCAGCTCCGGCCGCCATCGCCGCCATGCCGCGCTCGACCATCGCCTCGAGCTCGCTGATGAGATCGCGGTCCTCGCCTTCGGGCTCGGCCTCGTTCGCCTCGAGCTGGCCCAGGATATCCTTGATGCGGTCGATCGTGGTCAGGATCAGCGTCACGGCCTCGCCGGTCACCGGCATGCCGTCGCGGAATTTGCCCATCAGGGTCTCGGCGGCGTGCGCCAGCGCTTCGAGCCGCGGCAGGCCCAGGAAGCCGCAAGTCCCCTTGATCGTGTGCACCAGCCGGAAAATGTTATCCAGGATCTTCGCGTTGTTCGGCTCCTGCTCGAACCGCACCAACTGATTATCGACGGTGTCCAGGCTCTCGCTGGTCTCCGTCAGGAACTCACGCAACAGATCATCCATGAAACTGGCCTTCGCACGCAACGGAACGCGACATGACGCGCTCTTCAAACCGTGGCCAGTTTCCGTGCAAAGCGTTTAATATTAGTTGAGTAAGCGCAAATGAACGGACTCAACAAAGAGATAAGGTGTGTCCGGACAAATTCGGACATGTCGGTAATATCTGATTAATCATGATGAACGATTTCCTGCCGCATCGGCGCGGCCTTGAAGCGCAGGAATCGTCAGTCAGATCCCGACGCTTGTCGGGCCGGTATCCTTGCCCGATCAGGAGGCCAGCACGACCATTGCATCGCCTTCGGCGGCGAGCGTCACCTTGAGACCGCAGGCCTCGGCGAGGAGGCGCGTGTAGTAAGGCTGTACCGCGTGGGCATCGATCGTCGCCTGATGCGCGCCGGCAAGCAGATTGATGATGTTCTGCGGCAGCCGCGCGTTGAGCCCGGTGGCGGCGACGCGGAAGCTCATGGTCTCGCCATCGCCGATTGGATCGACGGTGAGAACGCCGCCGCGCGGAATCGTCTGCTGCGCCACCACCATCATGTTGAGCAGCAGCTTGACCCTGTTCTTGGGCAACAGCAGCCGCGGCAGGTTCCAGGTGATGGAGGTCTTGGCGTCTTCGATATGGCCGCGCGCCATGGTCTGCGCGTCGCCGACATCGATCTGCGCGCCCGCCGAGCCGGCGGCGCCGAACGCGAGCCGGCAGAACTGCAGCCGTGCGGAAGCGGTCTTGGCGCTCTTGCGGATGAGGTCGAGCGCGAAGTCGCGGTCTTCGGGCTTCGGATTGTCGTCGAGCACCTCGAGGCCGTTGACGATCGCGCCGACCGGACTAATCAGGTCGTGGCAAACCTTCGAGCAGAGCAGAGCGGCAAGCTCGAGCGTGTCGGGAGCGGGAATCGGATTGGCGATCTCTGAAGACGACGTGCCGGACATTCGATGTTCCTGGAAATCCGCGAACTTTGACGAATCATGCTTGCCTAATGGCTTGATACACTGCGAATGCATGAACCGCCACCGAGCTTAGAGCATGCCACCGGAAAGTACGTAGCGGTTTTCCGGGCAGGATGCTCAATGGAACATCACGTGGCAGTATCCAGATGCGCCCCGGAGCGGGCCAGGACGGGATTGGGCCGACCGCGAGATGACGAGATGAGGACATCGACCATGAAAGCTCCGCACAGAACGGCCGAAGGGAGCACATCGCGATGATGACGAGCCCGACCGCAGGCGCCGTCGACATCGGATCGGCCGCAGCGCTGATGGCACCATTGACCGAGCTCGTCGTCGAGGCCGCCCACGCGATCCTGGCCGTGAACCGGCGCGCCATGAGCGTCACCGACAAATCCGACGGCTCGCCGGTCACCGAGGCCGATCTCGCCGCCGATCGCGTCATCGCCGACGGACTGGCGCGGCTTGCGCCCGAGATCCCGGCGCTATCGGAGGAGCGGGTCGGGGCAAGCGCGCCACCGTTCAAAGGCAGCTTCTTCCTGATCGATCCGCTCGACGGCACCAAGGAGTTCGTGGCCGGCCGCGGCGAATTCACGGTCAATCTGGCGCTGGTCAGCGCGGCGAGCCCGTTGCTAGGCATCGTCTGCGCGCCGGCAATCGGCCTGATCTGGCGGGGCCTGGTCGGCCGCGGTGCCGAGCGGCTGTCGTTCACGGAGACGGGCTTGGGCGTCCCGGAGCCGATCCGCACGCGGCCGGCGCCGAAGCCGGGCGAGGCCTGGGTCGCGGCCGTCAGCCGATCCCATGGCGACGCCCGCACCGAGGCCTTCATCCAGGCGCGTCCGGGAGCGATGCGTCTCCCGCTCGGCTCGGCCGTGAAATTCGGCCGGCTGGCCGAGGGCTTGGCGGACATCTATCCGCGGCTCGGCCCGACCTCGGAATGGGACGTCGCCGCGGGCCACGCCGTGGTCACGGCCGCAGGCGGCACGGTCACCAGCGAGACCGGGACGCCGTTGCGCTACGGCGAGCGCACGGACGGCTTCATCGTGCCGTCCTTCATCGCCTGGGGCGACCCCGCCGTGGTGAAGGCGGCATGAGCCGCCGCCCGGGGCTTCAGTTCGGCAGATCCTGCTCGAGCGCCGGCCAGCGCGCCTCCGCCCGCCGCAAATAGCGCGCGGGATCGGCGGCGAAGGCGTCCCGGCTCTGCTCCCGGCTGAACAGGAACAGCCGGTCCTCGACGACCGCAAAGAAGCGCGGATTACCGGCCACCGTGACGCCGCGCGCCACATCGGTGGGGTCATAGCCGCCGAATTGCGGGCCATAGACCTCCGGATGGGCCAGGAAGGAGGCGCGGTTGCCCTCGTTGCGGAACCGCCAGACCACCCCGCCCTGCGTCGCCTCCAAATCCGGATCGCCCTGCAGCGCCTGACCGTCGACGAAATAGGAGACGGGGTCGAAACCGTCGATCGCGAGCCCGCTGAAGCGGTTGGCGACGATCCGAAGGGTGGTGGCCGCGGGCGCGCCGACCGGCGGCAGCAGCAGAGCCGTGAGTGCGATGGCGGCGATAACGCGGCGAAACAGCGGCTTTGACCCTGTCTGGTTCCGTTGTTGCCGTTGTGCGGTCATAGTTGGTGCCGATAACATGGGAGACGAAGGGGCCGCGCCCCTCTCCCGACAATCGCCCGATGGGGTTGGCGTCAGGTTAAGGCGAAGGTCGGGAAGCCGATAGCAGGGGATTTCCATCGATGAATTTCGCATCACGCCTCGCCGCCACGACGCTTGCGGCCGTGCTGGCCCTGACTGCGTCGGTGGCTGCGCAACAGGCGCCACCGCCCCAGCCGCCGCCTCCCCAGGCCGCGCCCCCATACCAGCAGCCGGCGCCGCCGCCGCAGCGCGCGCCAGCCCCCGACAGTTTCGGTCCGGACGAGCTGGTCAATGCCGGCCACCGCTTCTTCGGCAACGTCTCGCGCGGCCTCGCCTCGGTGATCGAGCGCGCGGTCAGCCAATGGGGTCTGCCGAACGGCTACATCCTCGGCGAGGAAGGCGCCGGCGCCTTCGTTGCCGGCCTGCGCTACGGCGAGGGCACGCTCTACACCAAGAACGCCGGCGATCTGCGGGTCTACTGGCAGGGCCCCTCGCTCGGCTTCGATTGGGGCGGCGACGGCGCGCGTACCATGACCCTGGTCTACAACCTGCCGGCCACCAGCGCGATCTACCAGCGCTTCGTCGGCATCGACGGCTCGGCCTATATCGTCGGCGGCTTCGGCATGACGGCGCTCACCGCGAACAACATCGTGCTGGTGCCGATTCGCTCCGGTATCGGCCTGCGGCTCGGCGCCAATGTCGGCTATCTCAAGTTCACGCCGAGCGCGACCTGGAACCCGTTCTGATACCGCCGCGACACGTTCTCCCATGACGGATCAAGGTTAACACGGCAATGGGCTGGCTTTGCGCCAGCCGGCCGTGGCATTGTGATTCTGTTAAGTATTTCTGGCCGGGGAGTTGCGCGTCATGGTCGAGCCGATCATGTATTTTGCGATCGGATTTCTGATCGCAATGCTCTGTGCATTGATGATCGTGCCGCTCGTGCACAATCGTGCGGTGCGGTTGACGACGCGCCGGTTGGAGGCGGCCACGCCGCTGTCGATGGCCGAGATCCAGGCCGACAAGGACCAGCTGCGCGCGGAATTCGCGATGTCGGCCCGGCGGCTGGAAATGAGCGTCGACGCGCTCAAGAACAAGGCCACCGGCCAGCTCGCCGATCTCGGCAAGAAGACCGACGCCATCAACCGCATGAAGATCGAGCTCGGCGAGAAGAACGCCGCGATCTTTGCGCTGGAGGCGCGCGAGAAGGCGCTGAAGGACCAGCTGCGCGCCACCGAGGAGGAGTTCGCCGCCAAGACCGAGGCGCTCCGTGCCGCCGAGCAGGCGCTGAAGGACAAGCAGGGCGAGCTGGTCCGGCTGAGCACCGAGCTGAACGACAAGTCGATGCTGGCGGACAGCCGCCAGATCGAGCTGGTGTCGGTGCGGACCCAGGTCGAGGAGCTGCGCAGCCGCGTCTCCGACGCCGAGAAGGAGTTTTCCGCGACGCAGGCGCGGCTGACGCTGGAACGCGACGAATCCGACACCGCGACCAAGGCGCTCAACGACGCCCGCGCGCGGGTCGAGAATCTCAGCCAGCGCGTCACCGACCTCGATCGCCAGCTGATCGTCCAGGTCAAGGAAGCCGAGATGCTGGCGACCCGCGTCACCGACCTCGAGGGACGGCTGTCGACCCAGGGCAAGCTGCTCGCCGAGCGCGATTTCGAAAATAACCAGCTGCGCGAGGCCAACGCCGCCGCCGAGCGCACGCTGAAGGAGCTGCGCGACGAGCTCGCCGGCCACGGCAACGGCAAACCGGCCGCGTTCGAGCGACTGAAGTCCGAGAAGGCTGCGCTCGAAGAGCAGCTGCAGGCCGCACGCGACGAGCGCACCAAGCTGCAGCGCGAGATGAACGCGATCCAGCAGCAGGCCGAGAGCACCTGGGCCCAGGAGCGGATGGAGAACGCGCTGTTGCGCGAGCGCATCAACGACATCGCAGCCGAGGTCGCCAAGCTCGCGATGCAGATCGAGGGCCCCAATTCGACCATCGAGGCCATGCTGGCCGCCGAGCCCGTTCCTGCCAAGCCGGCAAACGCCAACGGCGTCGCTGCGACCCCTGCGGCTGCGGCAGCGGCAGGCGCGAGCGGTCCTCAGGGCGGCACCCTGGCCGACCGCATCCGGGCGCTGCAGTCCCACGCCTCGCGCGCCCGCCAGATCGGCGCTTGATGTGGCGGACCTGCCCCTCCTCCCTGTGAGGGGCAGATCCGTGAAAGGGCAGGTTTCGGCCCGATCGAGGACAGCCCGCCGTTCCCCCGCAGTTTTCCTCGCTGGCAACGCCGCAAATCCTTGACACCCCCTGCCCGCGCTTCGTAAATCGCGGGCTCCGACGGACTGCTTCGGCAGCTGCTCTCTGAGGCTTCACGGCCGGCAGCCACCGGGATCCGGGCGCATAGCTCAGCGGGAGAGCGTTCCCTTCACACGGGAGAGGTCCAAGGTTCGATCCCTTGTGCGCCCACCATTAGCCCCTTAATCCAACAAGTTAGCAGATCGATTCCCCGGAAGGGTGCCCCGAAATTTTTGGGGCACAACAAGGGTACACCCTGTGCTGGCTGCAACCGACCTTGGGGCCGACCGCATTGCGCAATCAAAACGAAGCAAAGCTCGGCACGGTACTGCGTTGAAGGGGCGGAACAGGCGACGTGCTGTCAGTTGCTGGCGCGCCACAGTTCGGGGCGGCTTCTGCATCTGGTAGCTCCGAATGACCGCCGACGGCATAAGCTAGCGATTGCCCGATAGAGTGGGCTAACGCGGCACGCCGCCGCGGAACAAGTCAAACTAGAGCGCGAAGATACGCGCTGGTCCGCCGCTCACTTTAGATCTGGCCGAGTTCAATCACCATTCGCCCGTCGGCCGCAGCGCCGGCATTGACGGTTGTGCCAGGTTCGAGCAGCACGACCTCGCAGGTATCGGTCAATGCGACTGGGCAATGCTCGACGCCATGCGGGACCACGATGAACTCGCCTTCCTCGATGATCTCGTCCCGATCACGGAACTTCATCAGCAGGCGGCCCTTGTGCACGAAGAAGAGTGCGTCCTTGCTCTTATGAAAGTGCCAGACGAACTCGCCGGAGAACTTGGCGAGCTTGATCTGCATTTCGTTAATCTGACCGGCGATCTTCGGCGACCAGGTGTCGTTGAAGCGCCCGAACGAGCTGGTGAGGTTCTTCTTGTGGAACGGCGAGAGGTGCTGATTGAGCGCAGCCACATCACGAATGATGGCCCGGAGCTGGCCAGTGACGTCCTTGTCCTCGGCCGGATACTTGCCGTCCAGCGCAGCAGTGCCGATCGTGAAGCCGGCGGCACCCGCTTCCTTCAGGATGGCGATCTGCTCAGCCGTATCGATCGAGCCGGCCACGTAGACGGGCTTGGACACCGCCGCGCACACCGCCTTGATGAGGGCCGGGACGTCTTCCTTCGACCGATAGGCGAGCAGATCGAGACCATGCACGCCCTCACGCGCGGTCAACGCCTCGGCGCTCTTGACGATCTCCTCGATGCTCCCTTGGAGCACGCTCGGGTGACCCGTGATGCGACCCGGGAAGGGGAAGTATTGGATCTCCGTGTCGGCAAGGAGCGGCAGGACGTCGTCGACACGTGTGCCGCCGAGCAAGACGTCAACGCCGATTTCGGCCGCCGCCTTCACCGAAACAATTTCACTTTCCGCGTCGAGCGAAACCACTTCGAGATAGGAGGTCGCGCCGCCTGCCTTGATGGACTGGTTGAGAGCCTTGAGTTGGTCGATAGGCAGGCCAATGTCCTTGAAGCCGATATGGCGAACGCCGAGACGCAAGGCGGTTTTGAGCTGTTCTGATGCGTCCTCGATCGTGCGGTCGTTGCGCGTGAGCATGAAGATGAAGCGAAGGCCCATTAGACTACCCTTTGAAGTTCTTTGGTCGTGGTTTGCGCAGCAACGAGCCTCCGCGCGTAAGCGAGCGCGGTCTCTAGACTGGCGGTATCGGCAGTGCCTAGACCTGCAATGTCGAACGCCGTGCCATGGTCAGGACTTGTGCGGACGAACGGCAGGCCGAGCGTGATGTTCACCCCCTTTTCGAGGCCGAGATATTTCACGGGGATCAGGCCCTGGTCGTGATATTGGGCCACGACCACATCGAAGCGGCCCTTGCGGGCCTGCATGTAGACAGTGTCGCCGGGCCAGGGACCACTGGCGTCGATGCCCTCGGCGCGCGCGGCCTCGATCGCGGGCCGGATGATCCGGATTTCTTCGTCGCCGAAGAGACCACCTTCGCCGGCATGGGGATTGAGCCCTGCGACCGCAATTCGCGGCGTCGCGATCCCGAGGGCCTTGCCGCCCTCATTTGCGAGCCGGATCGCCGACATCTGCGCATCGAAATCCGCTTGGTCGATGGCCTTGCGCAGCGACGTGTGGATAGTGACGAGAACCGTACGGATATCGTCGTTGGCCAGCATCATCGCAACGCGCTTCGCGCCACCATAGTCGGCGAGGATTTCGGTGTGCCCGGGATAGCGAATGCCCGCGCTTCCCATCGCTTCCTTGTTGATCGGCGCGGTGACGATCCCGCTGACCTTGCCGGCCTTGGCCGCCGCGATGGCGGCGACGATGGCGGCGAAAGAAGCTTTGCCGGAAATGGCGCTGACGATCCCGAACGGAGGCGGCGCGATGATTTGCGTCGCCTCGACTATCTCAATGGACCGCGGCTCAGAACGTGCCTCTTCAGGTCCCGCGATATGCCTGACCGTCAGGTCGAGACCCAGACGATGGACGATATTCTCCATCACGACGTAGCTGCCGAAGACGACCGTGCGTTCATGGCCTTTGGCCAATGTCTTCGCCACGATCTCCGGGCCGATGCCGGAGGCATCACCCATTGTGATGGCTAGGGGGACGGTTTTGATCACCACACAACCTGTTCTGATGCCCAGGCGCCAAGGCGGAGCTGCGCGATCGCACGACGCAGCGTATTGTCGTCGCCGAAGCCGCCTGCCTTCATGGCGATAAGTAGCTCTCGCCCATCCCCGAGGAATGCGCGGCCAAGCGGAAAGCCTGGCTCAAGCTCTTGCAGGATCTCGAACGCACCGATGTCCAGGCGATCGAGGATCGCTTCCATCGTGTCCCCGCCAGTGGCGATCACGACGTCGAAACGCTCGTCGGCCACCCTTCGAGCCACATCCCGGGCAATGTCGCGCACGACGGCGCCGGGATCATCCATCCGTTCGACTGGAGCTCGCAGCAGGGCGACCCCAGGCGCGAGCGCGACCCCATCGGCCTGACGATGGCTGCGCGGGTTGGCGCTGCCGATAGCGATAAGAATGTCGCCGCGAGCCGCGACGGTCACGTCCGATGCAGCCGCAGCCGGCGCAAGGCGCTTCGCCAAAGCCAGGGCCATGCCCGGAGAGCCCACCCACAGGATCGACTCCGGCTCCGGCAGAGCCGCAATTTGTGTGTCGAGATCGTCCTGTGTCGCAGCATCAAGGATGACGACGCTGCCGATGCAGGCCGGGACAAGCTCAACCAGCCGCGAGTGTCGCGCCGGATGGACGGGGTCGCGACCATACACGGTCTCCGCTACCGGGACGCCATCCACAAGCTGAACGCCGCTGACGGTCGTACGCCCTGCGCCGGGAAACGCAGGTGCAAAGACCAGCATCTTGCGGCCGCTTGCGATGTAGGCCGCTTCCAGCTCGGCCGTCACATGCCCGCGAAGTGTCGAGTCCACGGTCTTGTAGAGGACGTCCCGTGAAGCGAGCTGCTCGGCAAGTTCCGACACCCGCTGCGCCGTGTGCGAGGCAAGGGCCGATCGCGATCCGCTATCGACGGCGACGATCGCTGCATCCTGTAGCGGGAGCCGGCGTCGGCCGACAATTGCCCGCAGGCCCCGCTCGACAAACGGACCAGCCCCATCGGCGGCGCTGGTCAGATCGTCGGCGAGAATGCCGATCGTGTACTGGCTATTGGTTCGCATAGATCAATTATGTCAAACCAATCCAGCGTAAAAAGCGATAGTTTTTGTGTTTCATTGGTGATACTAGATCACCAATGAAGCGGTCGGAAATTCCTTCATTGGACGACTTGCGTGCGTTCGAGACCACGGCGCGCCTTGGGTCCGTCCGCGTTGCCGCCGACAGCCTTGCCTTGACCCATGGGGCCGTCAGCCGCCGTATCACCAAACTGTCCGAAGACCTTGGCTTCAAACTCTTCGAAAAAAGCGGACGCGGCTTGCGCCTCACGGCTGCTGGAGAGGTGCTCAACCTCACACTCGGCCGGTTCTTCACCGAGCTGGCGACAATCGTTGAGAGCTTGCGTGCTGCCAACGCTCGGCAGAATGCCCTCGTTCTCTCATGCGAGCCTTCAGTCGCTATGCGCTGGCTTATTCCGAGGCTTGCAAGCTTTCAGTCCGCCCACCCCGATATCGCGCTACATCTGTCAGTCGGCGGCGGTCCCGTCGAGTTTCGCCGCGACCGGATCGATCTTGCTATACGTCGGCTCGACTTTGCGCTCCCAGAGGCGTGGCATGTCAGGCGCCTTTTTCCTGAAAAGGTAGGACCGGTCATGAGCCCTCAGCTCGCGCCGGCGTTTGCCTCGGGGGAGTACATCGCGTTGGGTTCAAAGACCCGGCCGGACGCTTGGTCGCGCTGGCTTTCCAGCCACCCGTCGGTGCGGCGCCCCACGGAGATTCGCTTCTACGACCACCACTTCCTCATCGTTGAAGCCGCATCGGCAGGGTTGGGCGTTGCCCTCAGCCCGCGGGTGCTTGCAACCGACGACATAGATAGAGGGCGGCTCGTCGCACCTGCCGGATTCGATCCCGACGAAAGCCACTATGGTCTAATCTGGACAGGAGAAACTGAACTGTCCGGGAACGCAAACGATCTTGCGCTATGGCTGCAAGGACAGTGCAATTTCATCTAAGGCGTGATGGCACCAGGTTTGATAGCCCGACTTTTTTACAGGTAGTTGGCGCATCCAGAATTCGGTGCCGCCTTGCTCATCGAAAGGAGAAATTAGCCGATATAGAGATCCTGGAGCGCGATCCCGGAGCAAAGGGGGTCGGCGAAACTGGCACCCTGCTTTCGAACGGCTCTTTCCGGATCAGGGGCGTTTTACCGGTAAAATCCGAGAACAGCCTTTGTCTCGAGATATTCCTCCATGCCCTCGAGGCCGTATTCCCGGCCGTTGCCGGAACGCTTGTATCCGCCAAAAGGTGCGTTGGGGTCCCAGTCGGGATGATTGAGATGGACTTGCCCCGACTGGATCCGCCCGGCGACCGCCCGCGCCGTCTCCATATCGGTGCCCTGCACGTGGGCGCCGAGTCCGTAGACAGTGTCGTTCGCGATCTCGATCGCCTCCTCCACGGTGTCGTAGGGCATGATCGAGAGCACCGGGCCGAAGATCTCCTCCTGCGCAATCCTCATGTCGCGACGGACGTTCGAGAAAATCGTCGGCCGCGCATAGAGGCCGATCTGAAGGCCGTCGGGCCGCCCCGGCCCGCCGATGACGAGCTTGGCGCCTTCCTCCAGGCCGACACCGATCATGGCCTGGACGCGCTCGAACTGCGGCCGGTTGGCGATCGGACCATGGGTCGTGCTTTCCGCAAGCGGATCGCCGACCACCAGTTCAGAAGCGGCTGCCGCCGCCAGGATCTCGACCTCCTCCATCTGCGAGCGGGACACAAGCATGCGCGTCGGTGCGCTACAGGATTGGCCGAGATTGCGGAAGGCGGCGCCGACGCCGAGCGGAACAGCCCGGCGCAGATCGGCATCCGGCAAGATGATGTTCGGTGACTTGCCGCCGAGCTCCTGGGCGACGCGCTTCACGGTGGGCGCCGCCGCCTGCGCGACGAGAACCCCCGCCCGAGTCGAGCCGGTGATCGAGATCATGTCCACCTGCGGATGCGACGCCAGACCGGCGCCGACGATTGGCCCTGTCCCGTTGACGAGGTTGAATACGCCGGGCGGACAGCCGGCATCGTCCATCACCTCAGCGAATAGTAACGCACTCAGCGGCGACAATTCGCTCGGTTTCAACACCACGGTGCAGCCCGCTGCGAGCGCCGGACCGACCTTTGCCGTGATCTGGTAGAGAGGCCAGTTCCAAGGCGTGATGAGGCCGCAGACGCCGATCGCCTCGCGCATGATCGCTGTGCTGCCGCGCGGGGTGATGAACGGATAGATCGCGAGATTGTCGCGGGCGGCACGGATATGTTCGGCGGCCAGCGGCACTTGGGCTTGGCGCGCGTAGGTGATGGCGGCTCCCATCTCGCATGTAAGGGCCTGCGCGAACAGCTCCAGCCGCTCGAGCAGCAAACCATGGACCCGATCGAGCAGCGCCGCCCTCTCAGTTGGCGGCGTCATGGACCAGCCGGCGAAGGCTTGTCTGGCGGCGACGACAGCGCAGCCCACATCCTCGTCATCCCCGAGCGCGACTTCGGCGATCCGCCGTTCGGTCGCCGGGTTGGCGACGGTCGCCGTGGCCGATCCGATCGGCTTCCGCCATTCTCCGTCAATGTAGAATTTTCCGAGGAAGCCCGCTTCCGTCAGGTATCGAACGGGCGAGGTCATTGGAAGCTGTCCTTGATCCGGTAATAGGCGCCGACCAGCGGAAGGAACCAGGGAGGACCGAGATGGCCCGGAATGGACGGCCAGGCGAAGTCCTTCCAGGGATTGAGCTCGGTGCGCCCGTCCATGACGTCCGCCATGATTGTCCCCATCAGGGTCGCCATCTGGGTGCCGTGGCCGCTGTAGCCCATGGAATAATAGATGCCGTTGCGTTCCCCGGCACGTGGCAGCCGGTCGCGCGTCATGTCGACCATTCCGCCCCAGCAATAGTCGATGCGCACGCTGCGAAGCTCGGGGAAGACATCGTGCAGCGCAGCCTGCAAGATCGCACCGCTCTTTTCGTCCGACGCCGGATTGGAGATCGCGAAGCGCGCGCGGCCACCGAACAGCAGCCGGTTGTCGGGCGTTGTTCGGAAGTAGTTGACCAGGTTCTTCGTATCGACCGCCATTCGCCGGCGCGGCAGCAGCCGATCGAGGGTCGCGATCGGCAAGGGTTCGGTCACGATGAGGAAAGCGCCGACCGGCACGATCCGGCGTCGAATCCAGCCCAGCGGTCCGGTATGCGAGATGCCGCTCGCCAACAGAACCTGCGAGGCTCGAAGGCGCCCCCTGGGTGTCTCGATCTCCTGGCCTCCGCCGGCGGCGGGTCGCAGGCCCGTCATCGGCGTATGCTCGTGGATCTCGACGCCGCGCCGCGCCGCCGCTTCCGCAAGCCCGTGGACGAAGCGTCCGACATGCATGCCGGCGCTCTTGCGGTAGATCAGCCCGCCGTAATAGCGCTTCGATCCCACCTCGCCAGTGAGATCAGCACGGCTCACCATTGCCGTGTCGGGATCGACATTGGCGGCCAGCAGTTCCTGGCTGCGCGCCAGCTTGTCATAGTGCTCAGGTCTTGCCGCAAGCTTGATCTTGCCAGTGCGCGCGAAGCTGCAGTCAATCTTCTCTTCGGCGACCAGACGTTCGACCGTATCAACCCCGGCGTCGAAGGCGTGGTAGAGCCGGTTGGCGACGTCCTTGCCGAGCTTCGCCGCGAGCGTGCCGTAGTCCTGGGCGAACCCGTTGTTGCACATCCCGCCGTTCCGGCCGGACGCCGCGTGCCCGATCGTCTCGGCTTCGAGCAGCACGACGCGCGCGCCCTTCTTGGCGAGAGCCAGAGCGGCAGACGAGCCGGTCAGGCCGCCGCCGATCACTGCGACGTCGCAGGTGCCTTGCACCGGTCCTGCGGCGGCGCTCGTGAATGGCCCCGATGTATCCAACCAATATGATGTAAGCTTCATACCCCGGCTCCGAAAATATCGCCTCATAATGCCGGGCGTCCGCAAATCGCAGCAACCCACTCAGTTTGAGAGCCTACCAGCCGCGCATCCGCGGCCATCGCGCTTCGATCGCGTCGCTCCCGGCCGAGACCACATTGTACAGCTCGTGTTGCGAGGCCGTCGCACAGGCGTGATTGGGCAAAATCCTGACTTTTGCGCCGATCGAAAGATCCGGCAAAGCTTGCGCCGACCCGGACCTGATGGCGAGGATGCCGTGCTCCTGGCTCGCCTGTGCGACGATCAGGTCGGGATAGATCTTGCCGGAGAGATCGCAGACGAGACCGTAACCCTGGTCAACCCGCTGAGCCGCAGTGCCACGATCGCGCGACAGGGCCATCCAGCCCGCATCGACCAAGATCCAGCCCTTCGCCGCCTTCGTGCCGATCACGGTGGCAAGAACCGAGATCGCGATATCGTCGGTCGTGCAGACACCGACACCGTGCATCACCAGATCGAAGAACATGTAGACGCCGGCCCGCATCTCCGTAATGCCGGTCAGGTCGTCGGCGAAATGGGCGGTCGGCGTCGAGCCGACGCTTACGATAGGACATGCATGCCCCGCCGTCCGCAACGTCGCCGCGGTGGCGACGGCGGCGGCCCTTTCGTTCTCCGCAGCAGCGACAAGGGCCTCGGGCGTGCAGAGGCTGTAGGATTCGCCGGCATGGGTGAGAACGCCGGCGAGCTTGACGCCGGCCTCGGCCAGAGCGGCCGCGACGGCGATGAGCTTGGGATCGGTGGCGGTGAGCCCACCGCGATGACCGTCGCAGTCGATCTCGATGAAGGCGGACGGCGTCACACCAGCGGCATGACCGGCCACGCCCAGCAGCATCCCCTGCTCGGGCGAATCGAGCAGCACCTTGAGATCGATGCCTGCCTTCTGGAGACGCACGGCTCTCTCGGCGGCGTGCGGTGCAAGCCCCACGGCATATGTCATGTCTCGGAAACCATGCCGCGCGAAGTACTCCGCCTCCGCCAAGGTGGAAACAGTGATTGGCCCCGGCCCCGAGCGATGGGCGCGTCGGGCGACGTCAATGGATTTCGCGGTTTTCATGTGGGGACGCAGCACGACGTCTCGCGCGGCCATACGAGAGGACAGACGGTCGAGATTGCGATCCAGGCGGTCCTTGTCGAGCAGAAGGGCCGGTGTTGCCAACGCGCCAACCGTTGCGGCCATCTTGCCGTTCTGGATATCCGTGATATCCGTTCCGTGCGTCTCCTGCCCTATCACTTCGACGTCTCCTAGCCGAACGACTGGTTGGCGATCGCAAAGGTGCGCGCCGGCCCGGTCGATGGTGCCGGCGTCCCCAAGATCATGGTGGTGGCCTCGCCGACCTGCTGCAGGCCGATGCTTTCGAGCCAATCCCCGAGTTGCGATGAGACCGAGGTGTCGATCCGAACGAAACAACCCCCGAGGACTGCGAGCGCGGCATCGATCAGCGCGCGTGCATCGATCGGGCTTTCAGCTACGACAGGACCGATAACATGGCCGCGGCCGAAAAGCCGGGAGATGGCGTAGCCACGCGGTATGCCGTCACGCTGCAGGACGTAGCCGACACCGCTCTGGACGAGCCGATCCAGCAGCCGTCGTCTCTCCAAGCCCGTAGCCTCGCGATCGAGCCGCATGATCGCCTCAAAATCCGATGCAACCATTGACCTGACGAGGCACGACCGCGGGGCCTCACGGCATTCCCTCGGAATTCCGTGGTGCTGGTGAATGACCCCGATGGGGACGAAGCCGCGGCGCCGGTAAAGCGTGATCCCTTCGGCCGTCGAATTCAGCGCGATGGTCCGTGGACGCGCGGACGCCAGCAAGGCATCCATGAGCCGCGCGCCGTAGCCGCGGCCCTGAGCGGCTTTCGCGACGATGATCATCCCGGCCGAAGCATGAGTCTCGCCGTAGGGCCACCAGGCCGCGGTCCCGATCACCACACCGGAGCGCTGCAGAACAAAGCCTTGGCCCAGCTGCAGCGCGACATCCCAATCTTCGATCCGATAGGGCCAAGACATCTCTTGCGAGAGCTTCAGGGCGCCTTCCAGATGCGCTGCGGCGAAAGCAACCAGGGTCACGACTTCATTGTCGCGATCTCCCGCCTGGTTAGCTGCGGTGGTCCTCATGGGCGACGTCTCTTGCTTGGGTCCGGCTAATCGCCAGTACCTGACAAGGCGAGGGCCATCTGATGGTCCTCGCACGGCCCGCAACGTAACTTGGGTCCGACAGCATTACGCAATCGGACTGGGGCAAAGTTCGGCATAGAATTTCATTGATGACGTGGCCGGATCGCCAATCTGCTGTCCGCGGCTGGCGTCTCGTGCCATGTCGCGCCGCGCGTGGATACGTAGTAAATCGATACTCTTCTTCGAGATGCGGGAGTGCCCTGGAGATCATGCCCTGGATCCGTATTTTTTCTGCCGGCCATCAGCGGGTGGCGCGCCACAGCGCGATTCGGTCACGCATCCGATAGCCTTGAATGAATGCAGGCATGAACCACGGATTGCCGCGATAGAACGGGATGAAAGCCGGAGGCCGGAAGTCAAAGGCGGTGCGCGCCCGCTCCTCATGTCCCATCAGCTTGTGGGCCGCATGCATGCCGATCCACGGCGCCCAGACCACGCCCGAACCGCAGAAGCCGGTGGCGTAGACGACACTGTCCTTCTCGAAGATGCGCGGAATCATGTCGCGGTTCATCGCCACATTACCGAACCAACTGTGCGAGAGACGAACGGCCTCCAGTTCAGGAAACAAGTTGACCAGGCCTTTGCGTAGAAGCAGCTTCGGAGCCACCGGATCACCGACGCGGGAGCTGTCACGTCCACCGAGCAAAATGCGTTTGCCATCGGGTGAGGGTCGGTAATAGAAGCCGACCTCTCGGCTCTCGGTGATCATCATGCGTTTCGGCATCAGCCGCGCCATGACTTCGGGCGCAAGCTCCTCGGTCGCAATGATCCGGCTGCGGACCGGGACCAGCCGGCGGCGCAGGAAGGGCACGGCGCCATCGGTGTAACCGTTCGTACAAACCAGCACCTGACGCGCCTGCACCGAGCCGGCCGCGGTCACGACGCGGAATTCGGAGCCATCCCTGTCTATTGAGATCACCGGTGTTCGCCCGTGGACCGCCACCCCCGAAGCGAGCGCCACTCGAAGGAGCTCGGAGTGAAACTTCGCCGGATGTAGCCCACCGATGTCCATGCGAACCGCGCCGCCGCGGTAGACATCGGTGCCGATGTACTTGCGCTGCCCGGCATAGGGGACAGCGTAGGCCTCGATCCGCAGCCTCTTCGCCAGCGTCTCCGCGCTGCGCGCCATGGTTTCGTATTGCTCATATCCGAAGGCGCCTTTGAACTGCCCGACCAGCTGGAAATCGCACTCGAGCCGTTCCGTCTTGATGAATTCGTACAGGAACTCGCGTGCGATCTTGCCTTCTGCCTCGATCGCGAGCGCCCGTTCTTCGCCGAACTGCCGCGTGAGCGCAGCGTAGTCCGGCCGGATGGTTCCACTGGTGATTCCACCGTTGCGCGTAGAAGCCCCCTCCCCCGCATCCATCGCATCAAAGGCCGCAACTGAGCGTCCCTCGCGTGCCAGCGCTAGCCCAGCCGAAAGCCCGGCGTAGCCAGCGCCCACGATCAGCACGTCGAGCCTCTCGGGCAATGGCTGTTGAGGCAGCGGCTTAACCGGGGCGGCTTCCCACCAGTACGGCGTCGCCTTCTCGTCGACTCGCGGCGCGTGCATGTCGTCTGCTCCTCATATCTTCAAACGTGGCTCGGCCTCGTGCCTTCGGTCGCGCCGAGCTCAGGTATCAAATGTGGTCGTCTCGAACGTCGAGGGCATCTCGCAGGCCGTCGCCGATGAAGTTGAAGCTCGTCACTGCGATCGTGATCGCTGCACCGGGAATGATGGCGAGCCACGGAGCGCTGACCAGATACTGCTGGGCGCCATTGAGCATGTTGCCCCAGCTTGGCAGCGGCGGCTGGATTCCGTAGCCGAGAAAGCTGATATAGGCTTCCAGAAGAATCGCGCGCGCGACGGCCAGGCTCGCGGCGACGATGATCGGCCCCATAGCATTGGGCAGGATCTCGCGGAACATGATATGCCTCCCGCTTAGCCCCACCATACGCGCAGCCTGGACAAACTCGCGCTCGCGCAGCGAGCGCACCTCGGCCTCGACAATTCTGGCAGTCTCCATCCAGCTCGTGACGGCGACGATCACGGTAATCATCACCGGGCTGGGCCTCAGCGTTGCGGCCAGCGCCAGCACGAGGAAGATCGAGGGGTAGGCAAGGAAGCCGTCCACCGTGCGCATCAGCGCCGCTCTGACCCAGCCGCCACGATAGCCCGCCGTCACGCCGACCAGCGTGCCGATCAGCGTTGACAACAACATCGCCGAAAATCCCACTAGGAGTGAGATGCGCCCGGCCATCAACAGCCGTGCAGCCAAATCTCGCCCCAACGGGTCGGTGCCCAAGTAGTGGCGACCGGTCAGAGGTGGAGCAAAGCGGGCGCGTAGATCGATGTGGAGCGAATCGTATGGCAACGCATAGGGACCGATCGCGCACGCCAACACGAGCAGGGTGATCATAGCGATCCCCACAAGTGCCAGATGATGCCGCATCAAGCGGTTCGCCGCACGGCTTTGCCACCAACGAGTCGGAGCTGCGTGCGCGACGATGGCGGTCATATCTATTGCCTCCTGTTAACAGGCGTGAGTCCGCTGGCTCAGCCCAGGCGAATGCGCGGGTCGACGGTAGCGATGACGATGTCTGCGATCAGGTTGCCCAACACGACCAGAATGGCGGAGAATATCAGCAGCCCCATCACGACCGGATAGTCGCTGTAACCAAGGCTGTCGAGAAACAACCGCCCCATTCCCGGCCAGGTGAAGACCGTCTCGGTGACCAATGCGCCGGTCAGAATGCTGGGCAGCTGCATCCCCGCCAGCGTGATCATCGGCAACAGCGCATTGCCGACGACATGCTTCAGCAGAATGCGGCGCTCGCTTACGCCCTTGGCGCGAGCCGTCTTGATGAAATCCTGGCTTAGCGCATCGAGTGTCGCCGTGCGCATGTAGCGGCTCCAGATCGCGACATGAACCAGCGACAGCACCAAGCTTGGCAAGATCAGGTGATGCAGATAGTCCAGCACCGAGCCGTCGCCGATCGTGTACATGTTACCTGCAGGAACCCACCCGAGCTTCAGCGTGAAGATGTAGATGCCGATGAGCCCGAACCAGAAGGTCGGGACCGACAGGGCGACCATGGCACCAACGGTCGCGCAGTAGTCGAACAGGGAATAGCGGTGGGTGGCACCGCGGATTCCGATCCAGGTGCCGGCCGCGATCGCTACTGCGGTGGACGTCCCCATCAGCAGCAGCGTCGCCAAAAGATGTTGACCAATGACCGCCAGCACCGAGGAGCCATCGCGGAAGGAGTGTCCCCAGTCACCCCGAACCAGCCGCCAAGCCCAGTCGAGATACTGTATCCACAACGGCCGGTTCAGCCCCAGCTGCGCAGCGAGTCGCTCGACATCCTTCTGCGTCATGCCGGGATCGAGCCCGAACTGCGCGAGAGGGCCGCCCGGCATGAGGTTGAGAACCGTGAAGCCAATGATCGAGACGATCACCAGCAGCACGATGCTCTGCGAGAGACGATTGAGCAGGAACCTCGACATTCGAGTCTCCGTGTTACCTTGACAGTGCCAGTCCGTCGCCGTCCTCTGGCTATGCAGGCCATAGGCAGCAGTCCGTCAGCTCGCCCAATGCCAGGCCAGCGCGTTCCAGGATTCCGTGCGCGTGTTGCCGTTCGGCACGATGCCGGAAATCCCGCTCTTGTGACCCTGGACTGCATTGTTCTGGTACAGCGGGAGGAAGGGCAGGTCGCGACGGACCAGCTCTTGTACCCGATAGTAGATCGCCCGGCGCGCTTCAGGATCGAACGTGCGAGCCCCTTTGTCGAGCAGGGCGTCGACCTCCGGATTTGAGTACTGCGCGTTATTCGAACCGCGCCCGCCCATCGCAGCGATCGAACGCGAGTGCAGGCGATTGGTAACGTCCGGGTCGGCGCCGATCAGATACGTGCTGCCGACGATTACGGAATCGAATTGCGACTTCTGCCAGAACTCGCCCCACATCACGGCGGCGGGCAGGTTCGATATCTTCATCTCGACGCCCAACTGGGTAAATGTCTGCTGCAAGAACTGCTGCACCTGCTCGCGAAGCGGATCGCCTGACGTGGTCGAGTTGACGAAGGACAGACGGACGCCGCTCTTGGCACGAACGCCATCCCGTCCGGGCACCCAACCGGCTTGATCGAGGATCTGGCGCGCGCGATCCAGATTGTATTCGTGTGCCGGCAGATTGGGGTTATAGTAGAAGGACTGCCTTGGCATGAAGGTCTCTGTCGGGGCCGGCACTCCGTAATAGAGCCCTTGGGCAATCGCCTCCTTGTCGATCGCCGCGTAGAGCGCCTCACGGACCGCAAGCTCCTTGAACTGCGGGCGCTCCATGTTCAGGTAAAAGGACTCGAATGCGGTTCTTGGGACCAAGGTCACCACACGGCTCGCCAGTGTCTTGGCTTCTCCGTAATGGTCGGGCGTGATATAGGGCTGGCCCACCAGATCCACGTCGCCGCTCTTGAACTGAGTGTAGAGCACGGTGATATCGGGAATGTATTTGAAGACCAGTCTTTCGATGTGAGGGCCTTCTCCGAAATAATCGGGGTTAGCCACGAGTTCGAGATAATCGCCTGCGACTCGCTGACCCCACTTGAACGGACCGGTGCCGACCGGAATCTGGTTGAAGGCAGCGCTATTTTGATTGGCCTCCTTCTCCAGGATGTGCTTGGGCACGATGAAGGTCTCGGTGAGGAACGACAAATAAGGCGCAAAGGCCTCTTCCATTCGCCACGCGATCTCCGTGGGCGAGACCACCGTGATATCGCGCACGAGAGCATGGCCGGCCGTACGCCAACTCCGGAAGTTGGGGTTCATGATCAGCTCGAGAGTGAACTTCACGTCCTCGGCGCTGAAAGGCTTGCCGTCGTGCCAGCGGACATCGTCACGCAAACGAATGCGCCATTTGAGGCCGTCCTCCGAAATGCCGCCGTTCTTTTGGTTCGGCACTTCGACGGCAAGGTTGGGCTGAACGACGCCTTGAGGGTCGATGCGGAAGAGCGCGTCGAAAACCGAGAAATGCACGCCATCGTCGACTTCAATGTGCACCATCAGCGGATTGAATACGGTCGGCTCTTGTCCAAGTCCGACGATCACGCGGCCGGTCGGTTTTGCCGAAGAGGTGCGAGCGAGGACAGGCTTGCCCAAGAGATGAGGCGCGATGAGGCCGGCAGCTCCGCCGAACGCCGCCATTCGCAGAGCATCGCGCCGCGAGTAGTTCGATGTAGTCGCAGAACGCTTGGTCATGACGTCTGTCCTCCCTTGTGGTGTCCGGCGTGGCCTTCATGTTGGGGCACGTTCCCAGGTTGCTCCCCCGGGATCGCGGCCACCAGTTCTCGCGTGTAGGTCGATTTCGGATCGAGGAAGATCTGGGACGGCGGCCCGCTTTCCACGATTTGACCTCGATGCATGACGGCGATTTCATCGCAGATCTGGCTTGCGACGCGTAGATCATGCGTGATGAAGATCATCGAGACACCCGTCTCCCGCTGAATCTGGTCCAGCAGCTTCAAGATCTGGGCCTGGATCGATACGTCAAGCGCAGAGACCGCTTCGTCGGCAATCAGCAATTTTGGTTTGAACATCAGCGCCCGGGCGATGCCTATGCGCTGGCGCTGCCCGCCGGAGAACTCATGCGGATAGCGGTCAAAGGCTCCCGAATCCAGGCCGACATGAGACAGCAGCTCCCGCGCTCGCTCACAAGCTTCGCTGTAGGGCAGCCCACGCGCGATCGGGCCGGCTGTGAGAATTCGCCCGACCGTCGATCGCGGATTGAGCGACGCAAACGGATCCTGGAAGATCATCTGGATTTTGGGCCGCAGCGACCGAAACTCCGCTTCGGAAAGCCCGGCAATGTCGCGGCCTTCGAACAGAATCGAGCCGCTATCGCACTCCATGAGCTTGATCAGCAGCCGGCCGAGCGACGATTTGCCCGAACCGCTTTCCCCGACAACGCCCAGCGTGCGTCCCGACGTGAGATCGAACGTGACCCCATTGACCGCGGGCACGATGCGCTGCGTACCGAAAAGCGCGCTGCCGCTGCGATAGGTCTTTGTCAGGGATTCGACATTCAGGATGGACACCCCATCCGCGGCTTCCAAGGGAATGCGGTCCTTGCCAGTCAGGTGCGGCACGGCCGCGATCAGGCGGCGCGTATAGAGGTGGCTGGGCGACTCGAGTACCTGCTCGGCACTGCCCTGCTCCACGCAACGGCCCTTCTCCATCACCACAACGGAATCGGCAATCTCCGCCACAACTCCGAAGTCATGGGTGATGAACATCACGCTCATTCCCTTGCGACGCTGAATGTCGCGGATTAGCTGCAGGATCTGTGCCTGGGTCGTCACGTCGAGTGCGGTGGTCGGTTCGTCCGCAATGAGGATCGCAGGTTCGAGAGCCAAAGCCATGGCAATCATCACCCGCTGTCGCTGTCCGCCCGAGAGCCGGAATGGATACTGGTGATACATGAGCTGCGGATCCGGCAGTCCCACTTCAACCAACAACTCCATCGCGCGGCTGCGACGAGATTTCGGCGTGCCAACGTCATGCGCCGCCATCACCTCCTCGATCTGCGCGCCGACGGTCATCAGCGGGTTAAGCGCCGAGAGAGGGTCTTGAAAGATCATCGACACGACCCGGCCGCGCAGGCTGCGGAGCCTATCGGATGAGAGGCCTACGATGTTCATGCCATCCAGGTGGATCGCACCCGAAAAGATCCGGATCGCTTTGGGCAGAAGCCCCATGATCGCATTGGCGGTGACAGACTTGCCCGATCCAGATTCCCCTATGATACAGAGGATCTGACCGCGCGTCAGATCGAAGGAGATGTTCTCGACGGCATAGGCCCGCTCCATTCCTACCGGCAGACTTACGCTCAGGTCGCGCACCGAGAGCACCACATCGGCGGGGACTGCAGCCTGCATGCCAGAGGCCATCAGAACATCCTCCCCTGTCGACCGAGTCCGGCCATCCTGCTGCGGGCCGCGACTTCGGCCCGTTGTGTCCCCACGCTCCTTGGACAGGTCAACAATTCGTCGCTCAACCTGCCATTCCTTCAATGGAGGCTGCGACATGATTCAGGTCCCCGCGCGCAATATGCAAGAGCTGTTGCTCAGAGCGCAGCGCCGACCAAATCGGCCACCTCGATCGAAGCGAAGTTCATACGGCGTCGACGTCATGGCTTGATCGCTTCCGCTAAGGTCTGTTCCTGGACAAGGCTCATGCGGGTTGCCTCTACGGACTTCGACCCATCGATCGAGTGGTTCTGCCGATCTTGATGACTTCGATCACCCTGGAGTCGCCGAAAGGCGGCATCCGGGCAGCAGGAACTTCTGAAAACGAAGTCCGATTTGGCATTTCAGTCGGCGCTGCCGAGGCTGCCGACGCTCGCGCTGGATCAGTGCGTGGCCTGTCCTCGAGGGAAGGCTAACCCGATTGCGGAGCGTGCGCGTCGGTCTCCACACCTGCATGATGCGGTGCAAGCGACGTATTCTCGCAATAATAGCCTGTGCCACAGGCAGCAAACCGCAGGATATTCCGTCCAATCACGAAAGTCCGCGGGGGCCTGCCGCAATTCCCCAGTTACGATACAGCAACCATCGGAGATCCCCGCCCAATGAGCGCGCCGCTCATGCAGATCGAATCCAGCCCATCCCTGCCTCAAGAGGCAGACGTCGTCGTTATCGGCGGCGGCGTGGTGGGCGTGTTCACAAGCTACTATCTCGCCCGACGCGGCCTTAAGGTTGCGTTGCTTGAAAAAGGCCGCGTCGCCGCCGAGCAGTCCAGCCGCAACTGGGGATGGTGCCGCCAACAGAACCGCGATGCGCGCGAGTTGCCGATTGCAACCAAGAGCCTCGATCTCTGGGAGAGAGTTGCCAGGGAGACCGGTGAAGACACGGGCTTCCGCCGCTGCGGCCTTCTTTATTTGTCGAACGACGAGACTGAGCTGGCGGGCTGGGCAAAGTGGCGCGATTTCGCCAGGACCGTCGGCGTTCAGACGCACATGCTGAGCGCGGAAGAAGCGAGCGAGCGAGGCAAGGCGACGGGCCGCAAGTGGAAAGGCGGCGTTTTCTCTCCAACCGACGGAACAGCAGATCCCTCAAAGGCCGTGCCCGTTGCCGCGCGTGCGATCATGGCGGCTGGCGGCACGGTGCACCAGCATTGCGCGGCGCGCGGCATAGAACTCAGTGCCGGTCGGGTCCATGGAGTGGTGACCGAAGCGGGTACGATCCGGACGAAGACGGCGGTTATGGCAGGAGGCGCGTGGGCTTCGTCGTTCTGCAACCAGCTTGGAATTCGCTTCCCACAGGCATCCGTCCGCCAGTCCATTCTCGCCCTGGCTCCGGGCGCGGCCGGCCTGCCCGATGCGCTGTACACTGCGCTCGCGTCGCTCACGCGGCGTGGCAACGGCGGGTACACGCTGGCAATCAGTGGGCGCGCGCGAGTCGATCCCACGCCGCAGCAGTTCAGGTTCGGTCGCGAATTCCTGCCCATGTTCGCCCGGCGGTGGCGCAGTCTTACCCCCGGGGCCTTCGAGGGCGTGCGGCAAGGTCATGAATCCCTGGCAAAATGGGCGCTCGACGAGGTGACCCCGATGGAGCTGAACCGGACACTTAATCCCCCTCCCGACATGAGGCAGATTCGGCTGACCCATCGACGGGCTTGCAAGTTGCTGCCCGAACTCCGGCCTCTCGCCATCTCAAACGTTTGGGCCGGCTACATCGACAGCACGCCGGACGGCATTCCGGCAATCGGTGAAGTTGAGTCCATTCCAGGCTTCATCCTCGCAGCGGGGTTCAGCGGCCACGGCTTCGGGATTGGCCCCGGCGCGGGGCATATGATCGCGGACATAATTACCGGTCATGCGCCGATCGTCGACCCGCGCCCCTACAGGCCGGAGCGGCTGAAAATGAGTGCCTGGGGCAAGGTCGGCGAGTTCTAAAAAGCAGCTGCCGCGCCGGTGGGAAAGGATGCTGGTTGATGCTATGACACGCGTATGACGCCAAAGCCTCAAAGCCGCGCCCCCCTTGTCGCCCCCATCCCATGGCCTTGCTATGAAGCTCGATAAGATCGACATCAGGATTTTATGCGAACTGCAGAAGAACGGGCGGGTTTCCAACGTCGAGCTCGCGGAGCTGATAAATCTTTCTCCGAGCCCATGTCTGATGCGCGTCAAGAGGCTCCAGACGGAGGGCTTCATCACCGGCTACTCCGCCCAGATCGACGTTTCCAAGCTCGGACAGACTCTGACCGTGTTCGCCGAAATCACCCTGAAGAATCATCGGCAGATCGATTTTGCTCGCTTTCTCACGACTATCGAAAAGATCGATGCCGTCGTCGAGTGCCATCTTGTTTCAGGTGGGTACGACTATCTCGTAAAGTTCATCACGGCGGGGATCAGCGAATACCAGGCGGTCATGGAGCGCCTCGTCGAGATGGATATCGGCATCGACAAATACTTCAGTTTTGTCGTGCTGAAGTCCCCAATCGTGAAATCCCACCTGCCTCTCGAAAGCATATTCAGCAGCTGAAGAACAATCCTCCGCCTCGGTAGAAGGGGAACGGGCGGATTGCCGGGTGACGGCTGGGCCTTTGCTTGCCGCCGACCGGCAGGCGCAGTCATCATCCTTTCATCGCAGCGCGGACATCGCTGTCTTCGAGCGTTTGGTCGAGCGTGGTCCTTGTTCGTTCGATGATGCCGTCGATGTCCGCATCCGTGCAGCAGAGCGGCGGCGCATAACCCAGCACGCCCTGGGCAAAGGCGCGGATCACGAGACCGTTGCCCCATGCGCGGTCAAAAATACGGCGCGCCGGGTCGGCTTCCGCCGGCAGGGGCGTCTTGCGCGCCTTGTCGGTCACAAGCTCGATTGCGGCCAGCATGCCGCGACCACGGACGTCGCCGACCAGCGGATGATCGGAAAGCGCGCGAAGACCTTCCATCAGGCGCTGCCCGGCCTTCCGGCCGTTTTCCAGCAAGCCGTTTTCGTAAAGGTCAAGGCATGCGAGCCCGACGGCCGCGCTGACAGGATGCGCGGAATAGGTGTAGCCGTGACCGACGGCCGTCTTGCCGGCGCCATCGGCAATCGTGTCGTAGACACGGTCGGACATGAGAACGGCCCCCATCGGCACATAGCCCGACGTCAGACCTTTTGCCGTGGTCATAAGATCCGGCACGACGTCATCCTCTTCGCAGGCGAAGAGCGGACCGGCACGGCCAAAGCCGGTGATGACCTCATCGGCAACGAACAGAATATCGTGCTCCTTGCAAACAGCATGCATGGCCTTCAGCCAGGACGGCGGCGGAACGAGGACGCCTCCTGACCCCTGTATCGGCTCGACATAGAAGGCCGCAACGCGATCTGCGCCCAGTTCGGCGATTTTGGTCCGCAGGGCAGCGACCGACGCCGCAATGATAGCCTGGGGATGGGAACCGACAGGATTGCGATAGACATAGTGCGACGGAATTTTGTGCTGCCAGCTATAAGGTACCCCAAAGCCCGCATGAAAGGCTGGTAGCGCAGTCAAGCCAGCCCCCGCCGTCGACGATCCGTGGTAGCCGCACTCGACGGAAATGAACTGGTCCTTCTGTGGCATGCACTTGGCATTATAGTAGTACCGAATGAATCGGATCGTGCTGTCGACGGCATCTGAGCCACCCAACGTGAAGTAGACATGGTTCAGATCACCGGGCGCCAATTCAGCCAGCCTGGCCGCCAGCCGGATAGCTGGGTCGGAGCCCACCCCGAAATAGCCCGTCGCATAGGGCAGTTCGCGCAGCTGCCTCGTAGCCGCCTCAACGATGCTGTCCTGTCCGTAGCCGGCATTGACACACCACAGACCAGCGAAGCCGTCGAGCAATTGATGTCCCGAGTCATCGATCAGCGTCGCCCCCTTCGCCGATCTCAGCACGCGCACGCCTGACGTTTCATGGCTGCGATACGAGCTGACCGGGTGAATAAGATGCGCGCGGTCGAGTTCAATCAGCGAGTTGCTCAACATCTTGTCCTCCAGCTCATCCGAATGCTCGTGCGGTCACTCCGATGCTTCGAACCCAAAGTAGGATGTCAAAGACAGCAGTTCCTACCAAGGAGCGTATGGACGGAACGAGTTTTGACTTTCATTGCCGACCGGGGCGGCATCATATGCCGGCGTTGAGCGGCGCCCGGCACTGACGCTCAAACTGGAAACGCTCCGTTCGCGCAACTCTCTGCCAAAGCTCCGATCCGATACGACATAATCTGCTCCCGGCCGCCGCGACAGCGGCGCCTTATCTTGTCGACTGCTCGCTATGATGCTTGTCGTACAGGCACGCTATGCGTGAAGAATAGGAGGAGTCGAGCAATGGCGACGTTTAAACCCAAATACATCACCTTCGACTGCCACGGCACCCTGATCAATTTCGACATGGCTGGCGCCACAAAGAGGGTCTATGGCCCGGCGCTTTCGCCCACGGCATTGGCGAGGCTCATCAAGGATTTTTCAGCCTATCGCCTGGACGAGGTTCTCGGCGCGTGGAAGCCCTACCTCGACGTCGTCCACAACTCGCTGGAGCGCGCCTGCAAGCGCAATGGCGTCGCATTTCGGCCGGAGGATGCCGAGCGCATCTATCAGGAACTGCCGACCTGGGGCCCACATCCCGACGTTCCCGCGGGCTTGGCCCGGGTTGCAGAGGAGATACCGCTGGTCATTCTGTCGAACTCCATGAAGAGCCAAATCATGTCGAACGTGAGGAAGCTCGGCGCTCCCTTCCACATGGTCATCACGTCCGAGGAGACCGGCGCCTACAAGCCGCAGATGAAGGGCTTCGAATATATGCTGGACAAGCTGGGCTGCGGCCCGGAAGATATCACCCACGTCTCCTCCTCCTTCCGCTACGACCTGATGACGGCCTACGACCTCGGCATCAGGAGCAAGGTATGGGTAAACCGCGGTCATGAGCCCGCGAACCCCTTCTATGAATACACCGAGGTCGCTGGCATTGGCGGGCTCGCCGCGGCAGTCGGCTTGGGGCCCCTTCGCACAAGCGCGTAAGCCGTATCCACTTCGGGTTCGTTCTTCGCGGTGGCTCAGGCCTTCGAAAGCAGAGCGATGCGCTGTGAAGGAAAACGGGGGGCGGTTCAACCGCCCCCCTTTTTCCGGGTTCAGCTACTCGATCGATGGACCTCTCACTGCGACCCGCCGACATCGACGCAATCGCGTTGAATCTGGTCAGACACGATCTCGAACGTCGATTGTTCCGAGGGCCGCCTGTTGAAGCTCCCCTCAGCATCGCGCTTAGTCATAATGGCAGACATAGATCTTTCGCACTGTCTCGATCGTTCGCCAGACGCCGACAAAGCCAGGCTTCATCACAAAGCTGTCGCCGGCGCGGTACGTCTTCGTCTCACCACCCTTTTCCTCAATTTCGATGACACCCGAAATGATGTGGCAGAACTCGAAGGTGGTGCCCTTGATGGAATGGGTCTCGCCGGGCGTTGCTTCCCAGACGCCGGTTAGCACCTTCTCCCCTTTCGAGGCGTCCTGCGCCCAGGTCTTGAAGGATGGATCGCCCGAAATGAGCCGTTCCGGAGCAGGCAGTGCGGTCTTCGGAGCGAAGTCGGGACTGGTGTCGATGGTGATCAGAAGTGACATTGCATCTTTCCTTGTCAGTAGCCGAGTGCTCGATCGACGAGGCCGATCGGGCTTCTTCCGGCGCGGTGCCGACGGATGTTTTCAACGACGGATTGTGCTGCCGTATGCGGTTGCGTCACGGACGCGATATGCGGCGTTATGATCACCTTCGGATGGGACCAGAGTGCGTGGCTTTCCGGCAGCGGCTCGGGATCGGTAACGTCCAGCATGGCCGCTGCCAGGCGGCCGCTGTCGAGAGCCTCGATCAGTGCGCCTTGGTCAAGCTGCGGCCCGCGGCCAACATGCAGTAACCTCGCTCCCACTGGCAAAAAGGAGAAAAGCCTTGCGTTCAGGATGCCGCTTGTTTGCTCCGTCAGGGGCAGAAGGCAGACGAGGATATCCGTTCCTCGCAGGAAACTGCCGAGCTGATCGGCTCCATGGAAGCAGGTGACACCCTCCACCACCTTTTTGCTGCGGCTCCACGCGGCAAGGGGAAATCGAAACGGCTTCAAGCGGTCGATCGCAGCTTGCGCCAGCATCCCAAGGCCCAGGAAGCCCACACGCCGATCGGTGGCCTGGGAGGTTGCAAGAGCTTGCCAAAGGCTCCTTCTCTGCTGCTCCCGATATGCAAGCATCTCGCGATGCAGCGTCAGCACGCCAAGAACGACGTATTCCTGCATCATGCGTATGATGCCATCCTCGACCATGCGCACGAGCTTCACGTGGCCTGGTATGGTCTCGGGCTTGAACTGATCAACTCCCGCACCGAGGGAAAAGAGCACTTCCAGATTACGAAAGCGCGAGACATCGTCCGGCACGTTCCAGGTCAGCAGGTACCGTACCTTTTCCGGGTCGATACGTTCGCTACAATGGTAGAATTCCAGATCGGGGAGTTCGCGGGCGAAGACCTCGCGGAAGACTGCCCCCCTGGCAGCATCGGAATTGAAAAGAAACGCCATCGATGCACCCGTCTCATGTCACGCGGAGAACTGCGCCCACAGATGCGCAGTCATTCTTTGGCACGCGGAGGCTCCGCTCCCTTCGGGCTCGCCCGCCGGCGGGACATCCGTTTGTCCGAAAAGAGTGCCGTCCCCACCTCGCGCCGCACAACCCTGACCACCAGATTGGACCGATCGCCCTCAGGGCCTGGAATGATTGCTATCTCGGCTCCCGCTGCCTGGCAGTCCCCTCGTACCCGGTCGACAAATGCCTCGTCTGGCGTGTCGACGACGCTGGGAAAGGTGACCAGCCTCGCGAGAATTTCTTGAGCATTCATTCCGGCCCACTCTGCCTGCGCAATTGCCGAACATCGAGAGGGTAGCTGCAACCAGGAGCTTTCCCTGCCGAATCGCGTTGCAGTACGGGCTGAAGATTTCGAAAACGCGCCCCAAACAGGCAAAAACTGCTGGGCTTTTGTGCGATACTGCAGCGACCACGTCTGCTGCCGAATTGCGGCGGAGGACAAAGGGCTCGATGTGCCGAAAAGCGTGGCATCGGGCGAAGGAACGGATGAGCTCAAATGGGACGAACGGTACGCGTGAAGTCCTTTGAACTGGCTGCAAGGGACATCAACGAAGTCGACGTGAAGCTGCTCCACGCTCTCTCGATCGCGGTTGGCTGGCCGCATCGGCCCAAGGATTGGGATTTCCTGCGCCGCGCAGGTCAAGGCATCGTCGCTGTTGATGGCATCGGGCGCGTTTTCGGAAGCGCGATGTGGTTCCCGCACGGACGCGGATTTGCGACCGTCGGCCTGGTGATCACATCGCCGCGCACCCAGGCCCAGGGGACTGGCCGCTGGCTCATGCAGCAGGTGTTTGAGCGCTGCGGCGATCGGAATTTGACCCTGAACTCGACCGACGCCGCCTATCATCTTTACCTTTCGCTGGGCTTTACGAAGGAAGCGGTCGTGTATCTGTGGCAGGGCGAGGTCTTATCGTCCCTCCCCGCGCTCCCAGTTCTGGACGGCGAATTGAGGTCGCTGTCAGCCGAGCATGTTGAAGACATCGCAGCGCTGGATGAGCGCGCGTTCGGAACAAGCCGACACAAGCTGCTTGCCTTGCTGTCAGAGCGCGCCTCGATCTACGTTCTGAGCCGCGGCGGCGAGATCGTCGGTTACTCCATGAGCCGCGAATTCGGGCGCGGTCATGTGATCGGTCCCGTCGTCGCCAGCAATGACCGTGACGCGATCCATCTCACCGCCGTGCATCTTAAGGAGCTCGCGGGACGGTTCGCACGCATCGATACGCGAGAGCAGACGGGTCTCTTTGCCGACTTTCTTCAGCACAGCCGCCTCGCAATGAGTGACACCGTCACGACCATGTCCAAGGGACGGCGATTCCTGAACCGGAAGGAAAACGAGCCGTGGGTCTACGGATTGGCCGGTCACGCGTTGAGCTGAAGCATCCATCTCGCCGCTTGCGTCACTGACCGGGCAGGCTGGACAGGTCTCGACAGCGCCATCCCCAGCCCGGAACTCACCTTCCTGAGCCCGGTTCTAGCCATCGACGGCCTCACTCAAGCTGAGACGCTCGATTGCCTCCAGGTCGTGAATCGTGACAGACGTGTACTTTGTCGTCGCCATTCCATCCTGCTCCAGACTTTTAAGCAAGCGATTGATCGTTTGGCGGCCAACGCCGATCATCACGGCCAGATGCTCTTGGGACAAGCGAAGATCGATGACCAATCCCTTCTTGGTCCGTCGGCCGTGACGCTCTGCAAGCCGCCGCTGAGCGCCAGCGAAGCCATCGGCTCGCCGAACAATGGTGCCCGTTGAGCGCTTGGTCTTGGCATCTTCAAGCTTCGCTTCCAACTCGATCAGCTCGGCTTGTCGCAGTCTACGGAGATCATGGATGGTTAGCTTCGCATGCCGTTCGGTGGGCGTCATAGCGATGCCCTCCAGGATCAGGCGGAGCCAGATAGACTACGCTTGCCGCTGCCGAGAGCCTCGACATTGCGCGACCTGCCCACGAGCTCGTTCGGACGCTGTTGCCTGATGGACTGTTGTGGGACGTTCATTTCGTACCAAAAATTTGATTTCTGATGAAATCAACGGCCCCCGCGGACTTGGACGGATCAGGCGGCGGCGCATCGGCGCCAGACGGTTGCGCCGCCGATCGCGCGGTACGCGCGGCAAGATGCCCGGTCCGCCGATGGGCGTGCGCGAGGTTCTGCCCGTGTCGTTCGGAGGCATTGCTGACAGTGATCGTGATCTTTTTCGACAGCAGCGGCGGATCGAAGTTGAAGTGCATGCCGTCGCCTAGCACGAGCTGCAGCGTATGCTTCCCGGGAGGCAATTCGATCAGAGCCTCGGTCTCACCCGCACCGTAGTGCAGGTGCTTCCTGTCCTGCGGGATCGGTTCGCCCGGACTGATCGGTTCGTCGGCGTCGATCAGGAGATGATGATGACCACTGTTGCCAAAGCTGTCGCCGGCATGCGTAACCCCCATATTGCGGAGGCCGAAGCGGCACCGAAATGCGCCCTTTACAGTGTCGCCGTCGGTCGGCGAGACGAAATAAAGGTAAGCGTCCTTGGGCGCCGTCCTCCCCTGTCCCAACGCAAGGCTCGGCAACAGCACCAGCGCGGCGGCCAATACGACAGGTCCCAACTTCGAGACCTGCGCGATACAAAGTCGTTCCCCGGACTCCAGATCGAATAGCGGCGCTGAAAGCGCAGATTTCCCACCACTCATAACTTTCCAACTTGCAAAAATGAACTTCAACTAGACTACTCTAATTAGGCCACTCTAGAGTGAAAGAGCAACGCGGAATCCATGCGTCGGGTACCTGACGCGCGCATCATAGCGGTCGCGGCTGCCGCTGCGCACGTAACTCGCATCATTCTTCCATGCCCCGGAGCGAATGACGTGGACAAAGCTTTGCTCGTCAGTCCACGCCGAGCCATCGGACGGCGCGCCCTGATAGTTCTTGTGCCAGATGTCTGCGACCCACTGGTCGACGCAGCCGCCCATGTCGAACAAGCCAAAGGGATTGGCCTGGAAACTCCCGACCTTCATAAGTCGGACGGGCTCGCCGGTGTCGTTACATCCGTTGCAATTGGCCATACCGGGGCGCATCTGATCGCCCCACCAGAACTTCGCGGTCGCGCCACCGCGCGCGGCATATTCCCATTCGGCCTCGGTCGGAAGCCGAAACGGCTTGCCGACGACCCGCGAGAGCCACGCCAGATAGTCCCTGGTATCGTCGTAGCTGACATTCGTGACCGGGTTATCATCCGGACCGGTCGTGACGTCGGCGCATGCCTTGTCGGCCACGCACGCTTTCCACTCGCCAACGGTGACCGGGTATTTGCCGAGGGCAAACGGCTTGATCGTGACCCGATGGACCGGAAGCTCGGAGCTTTCCGCGCCGCCCATCGCGAACGTTCCACCGGGTATCATCACGATGTCAGGCAGGTGAATCTTCGACTCTTCCGTCGGTCCCGGAGCCGCATTCGAACCTACCGCGGGCGGGTCGCCCGCTGCGGTCGCGGCGCCTGCCGGCGACACTTGACGTTCGGGCGCCTCGTTCTGCGCGGCCTCCGCTGAGCGCGACGGCGTCGCAGCGTCCGAGGACGCATCCTGCAACGCCACGGTGCGCGGTGGAATCTCGACACTTGCGAGCCTTGCGAATGCCTCGGACGTCTCGACCGCCGGCGGCTGCGCAGCCGGCAGCAGTGGCGGCGCCGCCGGCGGCTGTCGAGTCAGCACGAACCAGCCGCCAGCGGCGGCGAGCACCAGTGCGACGAGGCCGGCCGCGGTTCGCGGCCGAACGAGCGGCTCGCGCTCCGCTAGCGCGGCTGCCGCACGAAGCCCGGAGGCCAGCCTGACGTGTCCATGCGCCTGCCAGATCTCAGCCCGGCTGCGCGCCTCCTCCGGAGAGTAGTGAGCGGTCGACACACCGGGGATACTGCAGACGATCCGTGCAGCCTCGCCGCCGTCAGGAGCCGTCGTCTCGACCTTGGCGGCATCGCACCGGGCGTCGAGCGATTGCTGCAGGGGTCGGCACATCATCAACAGCAGCCCGCCGGCGCCCTTGCTTCGGCGCTCCTGGATCTCCGGGCACGCGATCTGCTCATCGACATCGTGGAAGCTGGGCGGACGCAGCGCGTTCAACGCCACCCGCACGATGCGGCCGCACCGCTCACAAGGCACGGAATGGGTGACGGTGACGACCGACGGCGCGTCCTCATCCGACGCCGGCGCCCGGGTTTGCCTCAGGACGTCGATCCCGGTCATCGCAAGACAACCACCGGAGATCGGCCTCGCCGGTTCATTGTCCCCAGGCGGCAAACGCATCCTTGAATGCGCGCTCACCGTCCGCTCCCTTCTCGATCGCCAGAACCGCCCGGCTGCCGCCGCTATACACGATCGGAATGTCGATCCATTCCTTGCCCTTGAGTAGCAGAACGTTCCGCTTCGTGTCGACGTCACCGGCCGACAGTGCAATCATGAAAAACTCGGGCGTCACTTTCGCGGTCAGCGCCGACAATGGCGCGCCGCGTCCCGATTCCCTGGCCTTCATGCTCACGCCCTTCAAGCTATCGACACCGACGTGAGTCGGGTCGTCCGGCCAGTTGAACTTGACCTCCATGAGGTGGCTCGCCGGCATCTCGTTTTCGAGATTGGGGCGCAGCGACAGCGTCGCCTTCATCCGCTTGTCGATCTCGACATCTCCTTTGATCGATGCAGGGACCGACCCGGCGGCAGGCTCGACGTGCCAGGTCACCGTCCCGAGATAGCGCTTGCCGTGCGGATCTTGCGGATCCTCCTGATACAGCACGGCGTGCGACATGATCGCCTCAGCCGCGCCATCGCCGCCCGCCGCGCTCTTGCCGTTGGGCATCATTCGCTCCGCGGTGACCTTACGCGGCTCGGTGCCGGCTGCCAGCGCGGCAGCCGGCGAGGCTGCATTCCAGGACACCGGGAGTTGATTCAGGACCGCGTGCCAAGACGTCGTGATTCGATTGGCTGCCGGCTGCCAGTAGTAGATCGATGTAGCGACCATCATGACCGCGACGACTGCGGCGGCGGCCATGACGCGGCGGCGAAGCGAGCGGCGCGGCCGCTTCGCGATGTCATCAAGCCGCGGACGCCAGGGCGCCGAGAGCGGCGAATGATCAATGCCGGCAGGGCGCCGCACCGGCTCGGATGCGGGTCGCGTCTCCGTCTTCCCGGGCCTCTCCGCCTCGTTTGCGACAACGGTCACCGTGGCCGCAGCCGGCGCGTCGTCCAACGGCGACAATGCCGAATCCGCGAGGCGATCGGCGCCGTGGTGCGTCTCGTTCCCCGCAGCCGTGACCGACACGGCGGGCTGCAACCACGCTGGCGGTGCAGGCGCGGCGGCCGATGCGGCGGCGGCCGGCTCGTCATGCGCGGCACCGCGCGCCGACCCGCGCGCCTCGTTGCTCGGCGTGCTGCCACCCGTCCGATTGCTCAGCCAGTCCGGCGCCGGGCCCTCCATCGAGATGGTCGGCTCGTCGCGTTGCCCCCGCGAAGCACGAGCGAACGACAGGCTTTCGGCCACTGTGGCGATCTCATCCTCCAGCGAATAGGCGGGACGCGGCGCGGATGACATCGATGGCAGGTGTCCTTCCGCGGAGCCCGCGAGCGCGGATGCAGCCGGATACGCGCCGCCGGACGGTGCCTGCGGCTCCGCGGATTGCGGCCACGACGCGGTGGACGGAAGCGCGACCGGATCAACCCGGCGGGCGTGCTCCCGAAGCCTGATCATCCGGTCTGGAAACAGCAGCTTGACGAGATCGCAGAGCGCCGCGCCCGGCAGCAGGAACTGGCGGATCGCGACCGGAACACTGCGCAGAACGGCGTGCTCGATGGCTTCGATGCTGCGATCGGCTTGCTCGACGATCTCCCCTGTCCGCCGATCGTCCTCGATGACGACGACCTTGCGCCCCCTGAGCATCGCAGTGAGTTCGCGCAGGTCGGATTGCGAGGCATCGTCGATGACGACGAGATCGAACGCGCCCAGCCGCGCCGGCAACTGCTCGGCGACACGCCATGCCGGCATGAGCTGGCATGGGATCCCTTCATAGCAACTTTCAAGCGCCTCGCGCGCGACCTGACGCAGCCGGCACGCCGTGGGGCCGGAGCAGGTCGCGGCCATCTTTCGCAGCGTGATCATGAACACGGTGAGCGCCTGCCTCACGTTGCTGCTCGTGTTCTGCGCGAAGCCCAGATGCATCCTTGCAACGACCACCTGCTCGAGCAGCTCGCGCAGTCTCATCTCCAGTGCAACACGCTGGTCGGACAGATCGCGCAAGCGCTGATGCTGACCGACACCGTCGGTCTGTCGCATCAGCACCGCCCAATTCCAGGCCATGATCCAATCTGCAACGAGCACCGGATCGCCGCCCTCTTGATCCGCCGGCTCGCTTCGGATGCGCCGGGCGAACTCACCCGCCCCTGCTTCTGTCAACGTCCGGCAGACCTCGTCGAGCAGTTCGACATCCTGGCGCCGGTCGTGCAGCGCCTGCAGCCGGGAGCGAATGGCGATCCAGCGCTTCTCGATCTCGCGCGGGTCCACATCATCGCGGCCGATCTGCGAGAGCACGTCGGCCTCAACATCTGCTGCAAGCGCCCCGCAACCGCTAAACAGCTGGTTCAGCCGCGTGAGCTCCGAGCGCTGGTGGGCGAGGCGGCTGGCCGCATTCCTCACAGCAGCCGCAAGAGCGGTAAGTCTTCGGCCATCGCCGAGCAACTCGGCGACCTCGCCGTCCGGCATCGACAGCTTGGGGACGGTGGTCAGGACGTTGCGCTTGGCCAGCGCCGCCATTACGATCGCGACCTCAACGCATTTGATGATGCGCTCGTGACCGTGGAACGTGTGGGAGGATTCCGGCTCGGGCGTGGGCGCTCCGATTTCCGCCGCCAGCAATCGCCATCGGGCGTTGAGCGAATGCAGGTGACGCCGCCATGTGAGATAGTCGCGAACATGGCCCCAATCGGCCGCGGTCTTCGGCGCGAAGCCAGCCAGCGTGATCGCGTCCACGGTCTGCTTCAAGCCGCGTCCGGGCAGAGAGAACGTCGCGAAGGGCCTTTCTCCGACGGATAGCCGTTCGACGATCGTGAGCAGCTCCTGGTTGGCGAAGGCGTCCGCGGGCGTTTCCACCGGCCGGGCCAGGAAGCCAGCGCGCCGCGACAGCAGGGACGACGCATCCCGGGCAAAATCGACGAGCGCTGCGCCGTCGACGGAGGTCTCGTCGGCGTGGGCTCCGACCGGTGATAGCGCTGCGAGCCAGGGGTCGTCGGCAATGACCCGATGGGCAGCCGCCAGCGCGTCGAGATCGCCGGCGAGCTTGTCAGCCTCCTCCGACCCGAGCGTCGCGATCACATCGCGGGTAAGCCGGCTATCACGACTTTCCCCGTCCAGCCGCTCGGCGGTCGACTGCAGATCCTTGTGCAGACGCATCACTGTCGCGGCGTCGGGCAGACTAGCAATCTCCGGCAGATCGTCGTCAACGTATTTGAGATCGCCGGCCAGTCGCAACCGCGCCTGGCTGGCCTGATCGACCGCCGAAGCCAGCAGGTCTGTCTCGCTCAGAAATCGTGACGGCCGATCGGTGAACCAGGCATACGCATCGCGATCGGCGATCAACGTCGTCAGTGCGTCGGGCGGCAGATCGGAGGCACCCGACGAACGCGGCAGGCTGCGGCTGGCGATGTCGGCGACGTCGTCATCGAGGCGCGATATCTCGTAGCTGGTCGCGATGATGTCGCGCTCAAGCCGATTGATCTGTTCGGCCTGCGCGCGCAGGTCCATGGTGTCGACGATCGACAGCAGCCGGCTGACCACGGTCTCTGCGTGCTTCAATACCTGCTTGTCGGAGCCGGTCAGTTCGACCGTGAGCTCGCGGATGGCGCGGGGCAGCTTCTCGGACAGATGCGCGAGCGCAGACTCGTTGCGTGATACCACGAGGACGCGCAGGCCAAGCGCGAGATGGTGGCACACCAGATTGGCGATCGCGGCGGTCCGGTCGGGTCCGCGCGCACCTTGCACGACGAGGCCGTCCGAGCGCCGGAGTTGGCGCACGATCTCCATCTGGTCGGAGTTCGTCGGCAAGGGAAAGAACAGATCACCCTGATCGGCCGTGACCTGCGCAACCGGCGCGATATCGATGGGGTCGCCGATCACTCCGGACAGCCGCCGGCGCAGGCGATCCTTCGCCTCGTGGTCCGGAGCCCCAAGCAGAAGGTGAGCCAGCGCGTCCAGGCAGCACTCGCTCCCTGGCGCGTATTCCATCGCTCGCTTCAGGCGCGCGATGTCGCGCAGCAGCAGTGCGTCCGAGCGTGGCCGCGCAAAGATCACCCAGCGATCGGAGACCGTCAGCTGATCGCTCGCATCCTGCAGCGTGACTGCCGAGTCGGGCACGGTGGGCCGATAGATCCCTTGCGGATCGAGCTGCGAGCTGATGGCGCTGAGAATCGGCTCGAAGCTCTCGGGCTGGAAGGGCGAAAGCTCACCACCGCGCTCGATCGTCTCCAGCAGCCGCTCGGCGTTGTCACCGGCCAAAGTCGCGGCCGATGTCAGCGCCTCGAATGCCGCGAGATTGACCGTTGCGCCGACCATGCGGGGCCGGATCCGAATTTCGCTGTCGGAGTTTTCGAGAACCTCGATCTCGACCAGGCGTTCGAGCAGCGGCAGATCCAGCTCATGGCCCTGTCTTCGCCATCGTGATACGCCGACACCCCATACGATCTCGCAGCTCCGATCGCTGCCGCCTGCTCCCGCCACGCGGGCCATCTCGCGCAGCCGTCGGTGGACCGCGATGGTCTGACGACGTGGTCGTTCCGCAGTGGCCCACGCGGCCCACGAGTCGGCGAGATAGCGATCAAGACGCTCGACGATGTCCGGGCGCTGCTCCAAGTGCAATCGCACGTTCCAGAGCCGGGCGGACGCGTCGTGCGCAATCGCCGGCGAGCAATGCTCGGCTCGTGCGTGCCCCGCCGCGATCAGCCGATCCTTCTCCGCCTCATGCACCGTTGTCGTGACGCGCTGCCGAACCAGCGGGCGGCGGTCCGGATCGGCCGACACCTCGATCCACATCGCCAGATCGGAAATCACGGCGGGCGGATCGGTGGCGACGAGCCGTTCGACGGAAAGCCACACGGGGCCATCCGCGTCGAAGGTATTTTGGGTGATGCCGGGCAGTTTCTCCAGCTCGTGCTGATGGAAAACGAAGCGATGACCGCCCCCAAGCCGATGGTCGGACAAACGTTCGACCACGCGTGCGTTGTGCCGAACGATCTTGGTGAGATAGCCAAGAACATTCTGCAACGGTCCGACCGCCGGCTCCAACCGATGGACAGCGTTCATAATGCCTCCCCGAGGATAGCGGCGAGTAAGCGAAGCAATCGGTTCATCCCAATTCCCGGTCCTGACGTTCGTCCCGCTTTGCGGCGAACTCGGTCGCGCGCGTCAAGACCATAAGAGGTACACTCGAACATTAACGGTCCTGGCGTGGCTTGTGATGCCAGTCGATCCCGGTACTCGCGGGCATACTCCAGCGAATGGCAGCCAAACCCGCACTAATCGATCGACAATAGGATTACGTAATGCGGCGTAATGATGAGAGGGAGACCGAGAGCTGCTCGAAATGCAAAATCGAGCCAACTGATTTGTTATCGTTTCAATAACTTTCGCATTTGGTCCGAGTCCGCCGTTTAGAATCTATTTAAATCAGCACCATCTGTTTGCGGAGCGACTGCCTTGATCGTGCGCGACAGGTCGTCGCATGGGTCTCGACGACATCTCCATCAGCAGATCATGCGCAGTCTCGCCGCAATCGAGCAGCCTTCGCTCCCACTTTATCGTTGAATTCCAGTGCCCGGTCCGAACCGCGCCACGGAGGGAACGCAATTCGTCATGGCGCGCCTCGATCGCTGACGAAGTGTGGCGTAGTTCGGTACGTCACGCCTCAGACGCACAAATACATCTCTACGCTGTATCGACCGACGTCATGCTCGCGATATTTGTAATGATCAACAATCAGTAAGTAGTGAAAGTACTTACTCCCGACAACGACGGCCGTCAGCGCGACCGCCGGTGCCAGGCGCGCCATCGCCGAACAACGGGCTCCGCACGTCGCCGCCCAAGTGCTGACACGTGAGCATCGCCTGCGAGCCCAAGTATCGACATTGCCGGTTTCTAACGCAAATGGCTCGCAGATGCGCGTGGCAGGGTTCACCGCGACGCGGGTGAAGGGGCGTGCGTCCGCGCGTCAATTATGGGGAGGTTCAACTGATGGTCTTGATTAGCTGCAAGGGGAGACGCGTTGATTGCACCGTGTCTTCACACGGCGATAGTTCGGTTTTCGGCCATGGCATTCGTGCGGTTCGCAGCCGCGGCAAGCTGTTGTCGTCGCTGCTGGCCGCCGTCTCGACAGTGGCGCTGAGCGCGGCGTCGGCCCAGGCCGCCGAAAATGCGCCGCCACGGTCGACCGATGGAGCGGCTGCCGTCAAGGCGCTGATGGCGAAGATCGACTCCATGGAGCAGCGCATCAACAACCTTCAGGTTGAGCTCAAGGACGCGAAAGCCAAGAAGACAACCGGCGTCGGGCAGTCCGCATCGCTCGCGTCCAGGCGTCCGGCCGAAGCGATGGCGCTTGCCAATTCCGCCAGGGCGTCCGATCCCGCGCAGTCCTCCAAGTCCGCCGGCGACGCCATGGCGTTCGCCGGTGCGAAGGACTCCAAGGCCAGCGAGAAGACGGCCGACGGCGCGCAGTCGCCCTCCCCGTCATCACGGCTGGCAGCGGCGTTCGCCGATTCCGATCCCAAGCCCAGATTCATGCCGGTAGCCGATCTCAAGGCCCCGCCCCAGGCCTCCAACAAGGACCTGTTCGGCGCCGCGCCATCGCCGGTCGCGGGCATGAAGATCGGCATGTACGGCGAGATCAAGTTCGGCTCGATACAGAATCCCGACGCCAACGGCCAGTGGCAGAACGGATTCGACATGGCACGCCTGGTGCTGCTGCCCACCTACCAGGTCAGCGACTCCATCACCTTCAATGCAGAGCTGGAGTGGGAGCACGGCGGCACCGCATTCGACAACGACGACAAGCTGCATGGTGCAGTCGAGGTCGAGCAGGCCTTCTTCGACATCAAGTTCAGCGACTACTTCACTCTGCGCTCACCGGGCGTCGATCTGATCCCGATCTCCTTCACCAATCTCTATCATGAGCCGACGCTGTTCTACAGCGTAGCGCGCCCGGAACTGGCCAACGGCCTGATCCCGACGACCTGGTATGCGCCCTCGATGGGCTTCCACGGCAAGATCGTCGACGGCTTGAGCTATCAGTTCCAGGTCAGCCAAAGCGCCGAGGATTTCGGCGACAGTTTCGACCATCGTGGCGACAATGGCCACATCAATTCCGGCGGCTATGCGGGCGGCATCAACGGCACGGATGCGCTCGGCCTCTCGAAAGCGCCGATCGGCGACAACCGGCAGCTCAGCAATCAACTCGCCTATACATTGCGGCTGAGCTACACGCCATCGTTCCTGCCCGGCTTCGCCGGCAGCTCGGCGATCTACTATTCGCCGGACGTCACGCCGCGCGGCGCCTATGCGACCCAACCCGACGGCACCGAGGTCCCACTCGGCAAGAACGCGATGACCATCTTCGATACCGAGGCTCGGTACCGCGTTCCGAACACCGGCCTGGAGCTGCGGGCCGAATATGCCTATGTCAACTTCTCCAATCCGGAAAACCTGCGCGCCAACAATGATCTCGTCGACGACAACAATGTCGGCAAGAGCATGTGGGGCTACTCGGGCGAGATCGCCTATCATTTCCGGGCGCCCAACGACTACGACATCGTGCCGTTCTATCGCTACACCCGCCAGAACTTCCAGACCTCAGCCATGCTCGGATCGGACTTTACGAATGGCCTGAACAACCCGACGGGCCACGGCGACATGACGTTCCACGACGTCGGCATCGCCGTGTTTCCCAACCCGAGCCTGGTCTACAAGCTGAACTACACCAAGGTGATCGACCACAGCGCGACCGGGGCGATGTCCGATCGCGTTCTCGCTGGTGTCGGCTGGCTCTGGTAACGGACCGCAACAACAACAGGCCGCCGCCATACAGGCGGCGTCCTCTCCTCGCAGCAGGCGAGCGGCAACGACCCGGGACGGAAGGCAATCGCCTTCCGCCCGGCGGTGCCTCAAAACTAAGAACGTACGCGGCAGATCGGGTGGGCGGGCGAGTGGTTGAGATTGCTGATGTGAGCCCCGGTTGGCTGCGATGCCGCACGCTTGCAGCGCTGGCCGTGGTGTCGATGGCGCTGGCAGGCTGCAATTCAGCGACGATCGGGAGCGACGGTCGCGGCGACGACGTGCTCGACAAGGTCGGCCGGCTCGATCTTTCGCCCCGGTACCCCAAGCAGGTTCTTCCCGAGCAGTCACCGGCAGCGCGCCGGGCCCGCGCGGAAATCTACGGCGGCAACGACGACGCAAGAGACGCGAGAGAGGCGAGAGCGGAAGCGCCCCCCGCAACTTCGCTTCCGGTCCAGCAGGTGGCGGTCCAATCGCAGCCCGTCGGCAACGGGTTCGAGCTGAACTTCGAGAACTCGCCGATCGCAACGGTTGCCAAGGTCGTGCTCGGCGACGTCCTTGGCGTCGGCTACACCATCGATCCGCGGATCCAGGGAACCGTCAGCCTGTCCTCGGTCCGTCCGGTCCCGAAATCGGATGTTGCCTACGTGCTCGAGAACGCGCTCCGCCTGTCCGGGACGGCGCTGGTCCGCGATACCTCGGGCTACCGGTTGATTCCGCTCGGCGACGCGGTCGGCGCCGGCAACGTGGATCCCGCCGGAGGCTCGGCAGAACCCGGCTACGGCATCTCGGTCCTCCCGCTGCAATATGTATCAGCACCGACATTGTTGAAGCTGCTCGACAGCTTTGCGCTGAAGCCGGGCACGGTGCGCGCCGACCCCGGCCGCAACCTGTTGCTGATCCAGGGGACCGGGGCCGAGCGGCGGACCGCGATCGATGCCGCGCTGAGCTTCGATGCTGACTGGATGCGCGGACAGTCGGTCGGGATCTTTCCCATCGTCAACGGCAATCCCGAGCCGATCGTTGCCGAGCTCGAAAAGATCATGGACGCGGGCGACAGCGGTCTTGGCCAGAACATGGTCAAATTCCAGACGGTTAGCCGGATGAACGCCGTGATGGTCATCAGCCGCAAGCCGGCGCTGCTGCGTACCGCAGAGACATGGATCAAGCGGTTGGACAGCGCCAACACGCTGCGCAACAGCGTCCATGTCTACCGCGTCAAATATGGCGAGGCGCGCCAGATGGCGCGGGTCTTGAACGACATGTTCGTTGGCAGCGCGGGCAGCGCAGCCGAGGCATCGTCCAATGACCTAGCCCCCGGCTCCGGAGCTTCATCGAGCTCGAGCAGCGAGCGGCTGTCGGCTGCCGGCACGACGTCTCAACCGAGCGGCTTCTCGAGCCAGCAGCAGGGCAACAACGGTCTGGTCGCAAACCGCGGCTTTGGCGGGACGCCGCCGCCGACTCAGGCGAACCTTGATGCGGGTTCGGATTCACGTGGTCCCTCCACGGGCGGCAAGCCGCTCATGGAGGGCGTGCGGATCACCCCCGACGTCGTCAACAACACGCTTCTGATCTATGCCGACAAGGAAAACTATCGACTGATCGAAAGCACGCTCCGGCAGTGCGATCGCCCGCAGCTGCAGGTCGCGATCGACGCCACCATTGCCGAGGTCACGCTCAACGACACCCTGAGCTTCGGCGTGCAGTCCTATCTCACCAGCAAGAACCTCGGTCTGAAGCCCGACCAGGGGTCAGTGCTCAACACCACCTCGACATCGGCACCTACGACGGTCGCCTCGGCGGCGGGAACGATCACCAACGCCTTTCTCAGCCGCGCCTTCCCCGGGTTCAACTTCCTGGTCGGATCGGAATCCCAGCCGAGCGCGATCCTGAGTGCGTTGCATACGGTGACCGACGTCAAGGTGTTGTCCAACCCCTCGCTGGTGGTGATCGACAACCAGGCCGCGACATTGCAGGTCGGCGACCAGGTGCCGGTTTCGACCGGTAGCGCCACGGTGCTGACAACCAACAACACCGTCGTCAACACGATTGACTACCGTAACACCGGAATCATCTTGCGGGTCGCTCCCAGGGTCAACGAGAACGGCAATGTGCGGCTGGAGATCGAGCAGGAGATCAGCAACGTCTCTCCGGCGACAGCCAACAGCCTCACGCCAACGGTCGCGCAGCGCAAGGTGAAGAGCTCGGTCGCGGTGGCCAGCGGCCAGACCGTGCTGCTGGCCGGCCTCATCAGCGAAACGCATCAAGGCACGCGCAATGGCGTTCCGGGGATCGACCAGATCCCGGGCCTTGGGGACCTGTTCAGCAACAACGACCGCAGCCGCGGACGGACCGAGCTGATCATCTTCATTCGCCCCCAGATCATCCGCGACGGCACCGATGCTCACTACGTCGCCGAGGAGCTGCGGTCGAAATTGCGCGGCACAATCAATCCGGTGTCCGCGAGTGCGCTTCAGACGTCGCGGATCAATCGATGAATCGGCGTTCGACAACAGCATTTGCTGTCGTGGCGCTTGCCTTCGGCGTCGCTACGGTCGACGCCCGGCCGCCTGGAGCAGGATGGGCGGCATTCGCACGTGGTGATTATGTCAGGGCAGCGCGTCTTCTGGCGCCGATGGCGCAACGCGGACATCCGCGCGCCATGACCGTGCTCGGCTACATGTACGACAACGGATTCGGCGTCCCGCAATCGTACGAGGCCGCGGTCGAGCTCTACACCGGAGCCGCCGAACGCGGCGACCCGGCGGCACAGCATCTGCTCGGTCTGACATACGACAAGGGCCACGGCGTGAACCAGGACCATGTGCTGGCCTACAAATGGCTGACTCTTGCAGCAGCCGCGGCGCCGATGCGCGAACGTGAACCCTATTTGCGCATTCGCGATGCCGTCGCATCCAAACTGTCACCTGATCAGATCATCGACGGCCAGCGGCTCGCGGTCGAATGGCAGCAACGACCGCCCGGCGGTATTGGCACCGCCGCGCCGGCTTCCGGTTTGTAGTTCTTCTAATCTTATGATCTCACAAGTGTCATCTTTGACATCAAGAACGAAGTGCTTCGCACGCTCGCCTTCGGCAATGAGGTGATCGACAACGATCCGTCACGGGACGCGCCATGAGCTCTCCTCCCCCTCTTCGGTTTGCCGACCATCCGCAGGGCGGCAGCGGGCCGGCCCGGTTCGGCGCCGGGTCGGCCGGCGCTGCAGCCACCAAAGACGTCGGGACGGAAACGTCGGAGGCAACGGATCTCTCGGCCGCCGACTTCGCCGACGCAGTCGCCCGACAGCTTGGATTGCCGCGGATCTCGTTGTCCGATTTGCTGGCGTGCAAGCCGCTGGCGGAGCGTTTTTCCCGGCGCTTCCTTCGGGAGACGATGGTCTTCCCGTTTCAGTCCGCGCAGCAAAAGCCGTGCCTCGCGGTTACCGATCCCCGCGACACCGCGGCCGCACGAGCCGCCGAGTTGGTGTTCGGGGGCGCGATCGAGCTCGTGGTGGCCTCGGTCGACGACATTGCCATGGCACTGAACCGGCTGGCCGGTGATGATGAGGTTCCGGCGCGTGACGGCGCCGAGCAGCCGCAGCTGCGCGACGACGACATCGAGAGCCTGCGTGATCTCGCCACCGGAGCCCCGGTGGTGCGCGCCGTCAACGATCTGTTCGAACTGGCTGTCGAACTACGCGCGAGCGACATCCACGTCGAAGCGATGCGGACCGGACTGTCGCTTCGGATGCGCGTGGACGGCCTGCTCAAGCCGGTCCCTGAACCGGCCGGCGTCCTGCCTCAAGCCGTCATCTCGCGGATCAAGATCGTTGCCGGCCTGAATATCGCGGAACGGCGCTTGCCTCAGGATGGCGCTGCGCGGCTCCGCGTCGGCCGCATCGAGCTGGACGTTCGGGTCGCCGTGATGCCGACGCAGCATGGCGAGTCGGCCGTGATCCGGCTGCTTCCGAAGGACCGAGGGCTGCTCGCCATCGAGAAGCTCGGCTTTGCCACCCGCGACGATCGATCGCTCCGCCGCCTGCTGGCATTGCCGCATGGCATGATCGTGATCTGCGGGCCGACCGGCAGTGGCAAGACCACGACCCTGGCAACCGCGCTGTCGGTCCTCAACGAACCGACACGGAAGATCCTGACCATCGAGGATCCGGTCGAGTACGAGATTCCCGGCATCAACCAATCGCAGGTCAAACCGGCGATCGGGCTGACATTCGCCTCCGCCCTGCGATCCTTCGTGCGGCAAGACCCTGATGTCATCATGGTCGGCGAGGTGCGCGACGGCGAAACCGCTCATGTCGCGGTCCATGCCGCACTGACCGGCCACCTCGTTCTGACGACGTTGCACACCGAAAATGCCGCAGCCGCTGTCCCGCGATTGCTCGATCTTGGGGTCGAGGATTTCCTGCTGCGATCGACGCTCCGTGCGGTGATTGCGCAGCGACTCGTGCGCAGGCTGTGCGAGCGCTGCAGGTCGGAAAAGGTGCTTTGCGCCGATGATCTCTCCGCCGACCCGCGCTATTCCGCGGTAGGCTTCGAAGTCGGCGAGACGGTCTACGAACCTGTGGGGTGTGAGAGCTGCGGCAGCACCGGCTATCGGGGCCGGCTCGGCATCTTCGAGGTTCTCGAATTGGATCAGGAGATCCGACCGTTGATCCAAGGCACGACCGATGCCGCCGTCATCGACCGCAGCGCCATTCGCAATGGAATGACGACGATGCTCGATGATGGCGTCGCGAAGTGCCGGGCCGGAGCGACGTCGGTCGCAGAGGTCCTGCGCGTCACAACGTTACGGTGAGCCGGTGAGCAAGTTTCGCTACCGCGCACTGACCCAGAATGGCGACGTCGTGCACGGGACGATCGCGGCGGCGACGGCCAAGGAGGTGATGGACCGGATCGAATATCTGCAGCTGCTGCCGATCGAGACCATCGAGGAGAAAGCGGAAAGCTCCGTCTCACGGGACGTTCTGGTCCTGTTCGGCGGTCCGACCCAGGGCGATGTCACGACCTTCACGCGCGATCTGGCACTGTTGTTGAAGGCCGGCGCGAGGCTCGAGGATTCGCTCGAACTTCTGGCCAGCGACGCCGATATCGGACGGCTGCGTCCGATCGTCAGCCGGTTACGATCCAGCATTCTCGCTGGAGAGAGCTTTGCCGAAGCGCTGACGCATCATCCCTTGTTGTTTCCCGCGATGTACGTCGCGCTGGTGCGGGTCGGCGAGGTCTCAGGGACCCTCGATCACGTGCTCGACCTGCTCGGCGCCGAGCGGGCGCGCGCGGAAGCCGTGCGTCGCAAGCTTACCGACGCGATGCAGTACCCGTTCTTCGTCCTGATCGCCGCCTGCCTCGTGATGCTCTTCTTCTTCGTTTACGTGCTGCCGCAGTTCTCGGCGGTGCTGCGCGATTTCGGCGCCAAGACCGACGCCACCATCAACACGTTCCTCGACATTTCCGACTTCGTGCGCGGCAACGGCGCAACGCTCGCGCTGTTGGCGAGCGCGGTCATCGCGGCCGGTCTCCTGCTTCTCGGCCGTGCCAGCGTCCGTGTCGCCGTGATCTCGCAGGTCTGCCGACTACCGGGCTTTGCCGCCGTGTTCCGATCGTATCGCACGAGTGTGTTTTGTCGCAACCTGGCGATCCTGCTCGGCAGTGGCCTGACGCTGACGGCGACATTGCGCATCCTGATCGACATCATGTCGGTCACGGGCGGCGGCCCGGTATGGAGCGCCGCGGCCGACCGCGTTCGTCATGGCGGCAAGTTGTCGGAGGCGCTGGCGGCGACGAACATCCTGCCCGCCATGGCCACGCGCATGATTCGGATTGGCGAGGAGACCGGGCAGTTGCCGGTCCTTGCCGGCCGCATCGCCGAGTTCTACGAGGCGAAGCTGCAGCGTAGTCTCGATCGCATGGTCGGCATCGTCGGGCCCGCCGCGATCATTCTCATCAGCACCGTTGTGGGAGGCCTCATCGTTTCGGTGATGACCGCACTCCTGTCGGTGACGCAACTCGTCGGTTAGCAGCAGATAGACCATCAGATGAAACAGCCAGGGATCGGCGGCACGGCGCGGCGGGCCCATATTGTGCGCGACGACCGTCAGCGCGGCTTCACGCTGGTCGAGATGCTCGTCGTCATTGCCATCATCGGCATGATCATGGGGCTGATCGGGCCGCGCGTGCTGTCCTACTTGAACGAATCAAGGGTCAAGACCGCCCGGATTCAAATTCAGAGTTTTTCGAGCGCGCTCGATCTGTTCTACCTCGATACTGGTCGCTATCCGACCACATCGGAAGGCTTGGCTGCGCTGGTCCGGCCGGCATCGAATATCCCGGGCTGGGCGGGACCGTATCTCAAGGGAGGAAACGTTCCCAACGATCCCTGGAGTCACTCATACGCCTACCGATCGCCCGGACAGCACGCGCCCTACGATATCGTGTCGTACGGATCAGACGGGCAGGAAGGCGGCGCGGATCTCGCGGCCGACATCTCCTCGTCAACCACGATCGGCGCGAAATGACGATGTGTCGCCGGGGCGGCTGCGACGCCGGCTTTACTCTGATCGAAGTGGTATGCGCGCTCGCCGTCGTCGCCCTGATGACGGCCGTGTTGCTGCCCGCCATCCCGCGGCAGACCTCGCGGCCGCGTCTTGAGGCCTACGCGGTCGAGGTCGCCGCACTGTTGAAGGCCGATCGAAATGCCGCGATCAGGCGAGGACTCGAGGTCACGACGCGAATTGACACGCAGGCGCGTTCGATCCGCTCCGGCACCAATGGGCAGGCCGTTCGTTTCCCCGATGATGTGCGGTTCGAGACGCTGCTGCCGCGGAATTGCGATAACAGGCCCGCTTTCGAGACCATCAGTTTCTTCGGGTCTGGAATGTCCTGCGGCGGGGCCATCACGCTCACCCACCTCGACGCAGGCTACCAAATTCGCGTCAACTGGCTGACTGGAAGGATCGAAGTTGTCCCGAACGCTGGTCTCTCTGGACGATAAGGCAACGGCCGGGTTTACCCTGATCGAGACGCTGGTCGCGCTTGCGGTCGTGGCGGTGTCGCTCGTCACCATAGGTGCGCTCATGGGGTCCTCGGCGCGCGGCAGCAGGAAACTGGAGCAGCACGTCGCGCTGGTTCAGGCCGCCTACAACGTCCTGTGGCTGGCCTTTCCATCCCGTCTGCCGCCGGCATCTCCGGCGCAGTCCGGAGAGTCGATGGCCCATCTCTGGCGCGCGCAGGCGCAGCCATTCGCAATCGATGTCGGTGCGCCCGCGAATACATCCGCCTGGCTGCCGCAAAGAATCACGCTCCAGGTTCGATCGCCATCGGGCGGGACCATGGAGCTGGAGACGGTCCGGCTGTTTCGAAGGCGGGCGGAGTGATGTCGACGCGGCCCAACAGTGCTCAATCGGGCTTCACCTTGATAGAAGCCCTCGTGGCGATGGCGCTGATGGGGCTGCTGGTCTCGACGCTGCTTGCGATCACTTCGCAATGGTTGCCGAATTGGGATCGCGGCCTTCATCGCATCCAGCGCAGCGAGTCCGTGAGCGTCGCGCTCGACCGCATCAGCGCCGATATCGCGGCATCCGAATTCATCCGGCCAGATGGCCAGGCCAAGTCCGTTCTGTTCGACGGATCGGACACATCGATCATACTTGCGCGGATTTCGCTGGGACCGAATGGGGGCCGAGGCCTCGATATGGTTCGCATCGCCGAAACCGGTGATGGCGATGGCGTGGCGTTGGCCCGAACGCGCGCGACATTCGCACCCGGCGACGCATCATCCCGAAATTTTGGCGATCCGGTCGTGCTGCTGCAGGCCCCCTACCGCGTGTCGTTCGCCTATGCGGGCGCCGACCGGATGTGGAAGCCGTCGTGGCGCAACGCGGAGAGGCTGCCGGTAGCCGTACTGGTCACGGTGCGAGACGCACAAAGCCCGAGCGCGCTGTCGATCTCACGGATCGCAGTCATCCATGTCTCCGCGCCGGCAGACAGCGTATGCAGCTCCGCGGACAACAACTGCGACAAGCAGGCGCTGCTCACCGACGTCACCACCGCGCGTGCCTCCGCGCCAGCGGAGCAACGATGATGGGCGGGGATCATCGGCCCGATGATCGGGAAGGCGGCTTCATCCTCGTTGCTGCGTTGTGGATCCTGGTCTCACTGGCAGGACTGGCAGGCATCCTGTCCGTCTATCTCGTCAATACCGCCCGGGGCCTGTCGCTCGAGGATGATCGTTTGCGATCCGCCGCGCTGGTCTCCGCAAGCCTCGAGCTCACGGCCTACAAACTGTCATCCTCGGCAAAGTCGCTGCGCGCTCCGGCCGGGTCTTTTTCATTTCGGCTCGATCATGCACGGGTGTCGGTCGCATTCCGGTCGGAAGCCGCCCGCATCGACCTCAACCATGCGTCGAGGGAGATGCTGGCGCATCTGTTCGAGGTTCTCGGCGCACGTGCTGGCGACGCCGGCGCGTATGCCGAACGGATCGTCGGCTGGCGGACGCCGGCGGCCGAGACCGCTCCGGATGTGGAGCGCGATCTCTACCGGACCGCGGGGGCGGACCACATGCCGCGCACCGCGCCGTTTGAAAGTGTCGAGGAACTGCGGCTGGTGCTCAATCTGCCGCCCGCACTGGTCGACCGGGCGATGCCCTTCGTGACCATATTCAGCGGCCGGCGCGAGATCGACGCGTTGGAGGCCGCACCCGAAGTGGTGGCCTCGCTTCCCGGGATGACCCAGGACCTGCTGAAGAGCTTCCTCGAGCAACGGCCGGGCCTGCGCCGTGAGGTCAGATCGATGACCTCGGCGCTGGGGCCGGCACGCGCGGGAGCGACACTGGAGGTCGCCGATGCCGTGCGCGTATGGATCACGATCAGCTTCGACGCCGGTCACCGAGCCGCAGCCGAGGCGGTCATCCTGCTGGGCGATGGTGACGATCCTTATCGGGTCCTCTCCTGGCGCGATGATGTCGTTGCCCCCGGGACGCTCAGGCAATCAGGAAAGGCACAGTGATGACGATGTCAACGAGGCTGCGCCGTGAGTTGGCGGCATGGATCGGCTCCGTCGCCGATACCGTCGTCGATACGGTGGGTCGGCTCAATATCAAGCCGCCCATCCAGTTGATCGAGACCGAACGCAACGTCTTCATCATGCGGATGAGCGCGAGATCCGGGCGATCGGTGCCGCCCGGCTGGCAAATCGTCCTGACTGACAATGAGGCGGGTCGGCCCGCGCTTCCGGACAGCTGGAAGGCCGCCGTGCGCGGCAGCCGGATCGAAGTCATGCTGATGCCGTACCGCTTCCTGTCGCGGCCGCTGGATCTGCCGAAGCGCGCCGTCGAGTTTCTCGATGCCATGATACGGTCCCAGCTCGATCGCTTGACGCCGTGGACAGCGAATGAGGCGGAGTTCGGCTACACGGCCCCGGTCGATATATCGGGTGAACGCATTGCTACGACGGTGATCGCTGCGCCAAGGACGACGCTCGATCCACTGATCCACGTTGCCGAGTCCTGGAGCGCCGGATCGATTGTCCTGTTTGCAGCTCCCGAGGCTGCGCCGGCGACAATCGACGACCAGCTCGGCGCTACCGGCGGAACGAAGCTCACCGAGCGGCGCTTGCGCGGGTCTCTCGAGGTCGGCCGCGTCAGCCGCGCCCTGGCGGCGGTCCTGGTGGTCGCAGCGGTCTCGGCGACGCTGTCTGTTGCGATGACGGGCATCATCGGCGGAAAGCTGGAGGAGCAACAAGGCCTGTTGTCGCACAAGATCTCGGAACGGCGCGCAGCGCTGCGCCTCAATCCGGAAGGCTCCGATAATCCCGCGCTGAGCGGTCTCATGCGCCGCAAGCAGGAGATGGCCGCGGCTGTCATTCTGCTGGAGGCGCTGTCAAAGATTCTTCCGGACAACACCCATGTGACCGAGCTGCGGATCGAGAAGGACAAGCTGCAAATCACGGGCATGACCCAGGACGCGCCCGCGCTGGTCAAGCTGATCGAGCAGTCGGCGCACTTCACGCACGCGACGTTCTTCGCGCCGACGACACGCTCGGCTGACGACCCCGGCGAGCGCTTCCATATCGAAGCAGGTATCAAACCTCATCTTGGACCCGGCACATGAAGATCACAAAGCTTCTCACGGACGGCCCCGCGCCACCTTCGATCGCCGCCATCGTCTACGGCGGCCTGCTGCTCGTGCTGATCGCGGCGACGGCGCTGCCCATCAAAGGCTTGCTCGATCAGCGCGCCGAGCTGGTCTCCCTCGCCGATACACTCCGTCTGCTGGACGCCCATGCCATGCCGGCGGCGCATCAGGACAGCGGTGGAGATGCCAGCATGGCGGGACCGGCCTTTCTCGAAGGCTCTACCGTCACGGTGGCGGGAGCAGCGCTGCTGCAGCGTCTCGGCGACGTGGTGACCCGTCACGGCGGCAGCCTTTCGTCGTCACAGCTCGATTTGCAGGGGCCTCGCGCCAAGGACGGTCATATCAGCGTCATCGCGAATTTCGAGGTCGGTCAGCCCGCCCTGCAGCCCATCCTTTACGACCTGGAGGCCGGGATGCCATGTCTGTTCGTCGACGAGCTGGTCATCGAAGCGCGCTCGCCCTTGACGACACCCAGCGAACAACTACGCGTTCTGATGACGATTTCTGGACAGTGGCAGGGGCCGCAATGAGCAGTCTCGCCCGGCTTTGCGTCATCAGCTGTTGTTGTGTCCTGGCGACTGTTGCGGCCGTCGGCATCGCCAGACCGGCCGAGATCGAGATCTCGGGAGCGGCCGACGCCGAGCGGCCGACTGCAGGGGCGCAGGACTCACCGGTCGCGCAGCGGACGCAATCGCAAACCGGCAACCCGTTGTGGGGCATTCCGCTCGGGCAGTTGTCGGCAACGCGGGAGCGCCCGATCTTCTCGCCGTCGCGCCGGCCTCCGCCGAGCGCTGCTGAGCCGCCAGCCGCCGTGGCGACTCCGGCGGTGCAGGAGCCGGCGCCGCCGGAACGGCCGCAGCTCGCGCTGGTCGGGACCGTCGTGAACGGCGCAGGCGGCCTGGCTGTCTTCCTCGATCAGAGCAGCAACACGGCGTTGCGGGTCAGAACGGGCGCTGACTATCAAGGATGGACACTGCGTACGGTCGGGGCGAGATCGGTCACGCTGCAGAAGGGCCAGGACATCGCCGTGTTCTCCTTCGCACCGTCGTCGAGCCAGCCGACGAACCCGGCCGGCACCGGCTTCGCCGACACGCAGCTCACACAAACGGCACCGCCATTGGCTCAAGCGGGGACGCCTTATCTGTCGCCCGAATCCAGGCTGCTTCGGATGCATCAGCGCCCACGCTCGGGACGCCGTCAATTGTAAGGATGAGCACGATCCGAAGCGAGCGCGGCGCGCGCCCCTCGCTTTCGGGCGCCGGCATTGCGCGCAGCGCGTCCCCGCAGGATCTCAGCTCGCGGCAGCTTTCGCTCGGACGGACCCTAGCGCTTGCACAATCCGCTCGTCAGGACCCATCCCTTGTCCGTGAGAGCGGCGGCGACGATATCGAAATACAGACGCTTGTCGGGATCGTCCTCCGACACGAACGAGACCTGGCACAGAAAGCGTCCGCTCTCGTTGCCGCTGTCACATGCCGCCTCCACGATCTTGAGGCCCTTGTCATGGCGCACGCCGGATGAAGGCGCTTCCTGCTCATAGGCCTTCTGGATGATCTCGGCGGTTGGTGTCGTGCAGGAGATGCCGGTCACGTTGCAGACCAACGTGAGAACAACAGCAAGCAGCATCATCCTTCGGTCTCCTCAGAGCGAGCCACCCACAAACAGCTCCGGCGCATGTTCGTGACGCCTCCTACACGGCCTGACGAGAGCCGCTGCTAAGTGAGGTACGAGAGATGGTTGTCGTTTTTATGTCGACTCTCGTGCGCCACGCGCACACTGCACACGGCCGTTCTTGTTGTTAGATCGATTCTTAAGGGACTAACTGCAATCCTCACAAAACGAAAGAAACGGCCACAAAGGAGACATCCGACATCCATAGCGACGAAGGCCGAGGGTGCGAGAGCGCCGGTGTACTGATGGGCTCGGGTGAATCGTTCGAGCTCGACCACCGCGCCGGTGGCGCCTGCATCGTTTCGTACCGAGTTTAACCCGAGCCAAATGGGGATCAGGCATGTTAGTCGGGCACAAGCCAACACTGCGATCACTGACATCCGCGGCCGCGGTGCTGGTGGGGCTGGCCTGCGCAGGCACAGCCGCGCGCGCCCATGATCTGGTCGAGCCGACGGTGTTCAGGAGCAAGCACGGCGTCCTCGATCTGTTGATGATCGCCCGGGCCAAGCCGGTCTCGACCATCAGCTACACCCCGCCGGGCGGCTCGCCCATGAACCCGACCGGCTGGGTTTACGAGATCTGCCCGCGGCCCGCCCACGACATCAAATGCCCGGCCGGCGCGGCGGTGTCGGACTACGGCGGCGTGCGATTGGCACTGCAGAAGGGCGACACACTGAAGATCAGGCTGGTGAACCAGCTGCCGCAACTTGACCCGGCGAAGGTCAATCACAATACCGATCCCGGCCAGGCCAACCTGTTTCGCAATCCGACCAATCTGCATACCCATGGTCTCATCGTCGAACCGCGCGCTCCGACGCTGAGCGACCAGACCTTCGGCGACTACGTCTTCGTGCAGATCTACAACTCCGCCAATGGCATGCCGGTGCCGCAGACGACCCATCAGCACGGCTCCAACAAGATGAACTATGCGGACTACCGGATCGAGATCCCGAGGAACCACCCGTCGGGACAATTCTGGTTTCATCCGCATATCCACGGGCTTTCGCTCAACCAGGTCTCTGAAGGCCTGGCGGGCATCATCTCGGTCGGCGAAGTCTCGGACTACGCGCATGGCGACGCGAGAGATACGCCGTTCTCCGACGCCAGCGTTCGCCATCTGGTCCTCAAGGACATGCAGGTCGCGCCCGGCGGCACGGTGCAGTTCGATAGCGGCCCGGTCGCCGTGCAGCCCGGTGAAGTAATCAATCAGCAGGATCCGGGCTTCTGCGCGCAGTTCCCGGCGGACAGCTCCGAGGTGCGTCAAGGATCGTGCCCGGGCGTCGACAACTCTGCCGATGAAGGCTCCAATTTTGCCGGCGGCAACTGGTTCTTCACGGTCAATGGCCGGACGTTCCCGACCATCAAGGTGACCGATCCGGACGGCGAGGTCTGGCGGCTCACCAACGCCTCCGGCAGCCTGTCCTACAATCTCCAGCTGACCGATGACGAGGCGCAGAAGCCGATGATCATGCAGCTCATCTCGGTCGACGGCGTGAGCGTGAACCTGCCGCAGGACACCACGATGGACACCATGGTTCGTCTCGGCGGTGCACGCTTCCGCGTCGTGCCCTGTCCCCCGATGCCGATCTCGCGCTTTCACTCCAAGCCGGTTTGCGTCACCCAGATGGTGATGATGCCGAGCTCGCGCGCCGAGGTCTTCGTCACCTATCGCGATCCGGCGACGGGCGCGATCGCCTCGCCGGGTCGGTCGGCGTCCGCGACCTTCAAGATGGCCGGACTGACGATGGGCAGCGGCGATCAGTGGCCGGCGGTCGATCTTGCCAAGGTGCACTTCAACCAGCATGGCTGGCGCAACCACATCTCCTACGCCATGGATATCAGGGGCGACGCATTGGCGACGATGCAGCCGTCGGGCATCCTCGATGCCAAGGTGCCGTATGCGAGCGCCACGCCGCTGCGTGACGGCTGCCGCCCGCTGCCTCCAGGACACCGCCGCCGGATCTTCTTCGGCCTCGCCGATCTGAACGACGACGGCACCTTCGGCCTCGGCTATGAGGAGGTCGATCAGAACGGCAACCCGGTACCCGGCACCCAGCTCCCGGTGAGCCAGTTCGACCCTGCGCAGAACATCGTCTGCCTGCCGCTGGCGGCCGGACAACGCCCCGTCCACGAGACCTGGGAGCTGGTGCAGCTCTCAACCGAGAACCATAACTTCCATATCCACCAGACCCGGTTCAGGACCATCAACACCAAGGCCGCTGAAAACACGCCGCTGTCGGTGTCGCTGAACAGGAGCATCGGCGGCGGCATGCTCCAGGACAACGTCCCGCTCGGCGTCGCGACCCCGAACGTTCCGGAAGTGATGGATGCCCAGAACGGCGTCTGCAGCATCGAGCAGTGGCGAAGCGGGCAGTGCACGTCGAAGCCCGTGGTGGTCGATATCCCGTTCTCGCAGGTCGGCGAGTTCGTCTATCACTGCCATATCCTCGAGCATGAGGACGGGGGCATGATGGCCAAGATCAAGGTGGTGCCATCCCCTTATGGCGGCTCCGCATGGGAAGCCATGAACCAGATGCCGTGGTAGCGCGACGCACGGTCCGATGTGAGATCGAGAGGCCGGCGTCGCAATCGCGGCGCCGGCGAGGCTAGTTCACCACCACGCCAGGGCGGTTGCCGCGGGCGCGCCTTCGACGAGACGTTCGAACCGCGGCCGACACTTTTGAATTATTCTAAGCTGCCGCGAACGCCGCTTTGCAAGTCACTGAAATGACGCGTCCGGACGCGGCCTGTAGCCGTTGCGATACTTCGATCAGGCGGCAACATCGTTATTCCCCAGCCACTCCGGCAAATCGCCAACATCGTCTCAGTAATTCGCCGCAATCGGAACACTACGATCTCAGCTCTGACAATCGTAATGGTTTGCAGCAAGCGCATTGCGAACGTCGGAAGGACACGATCAGATCGGTACCTGGTGCGGATTTGCGGAAGTAATATCGTCGGTTGGACTGCTGACATCGCGCCGCGTCCCGACAAGACGAAAGATCGATGCGCAAAGGAGGGCGTGACATGAAAGCAGTTTTGAGGTGGACGAGATGAGTGATTGGCTGAAATGGGCGGCACCCGCTGCGGCCGTCGTGTCGATCGCTTCGCCGGCCTACGCCATGCAGTATATGAGCGTCGAGGAAGCCCAGAAGGCCGCTTTCCCGGGAGCCAGCTTCGCCGAGGTTCAAGCCGGCCGGGTGTGGAAGGCGAGCAGCGGCGGCTACATCTATTATGACCACGTCGTCGGCAAGCATCTTCTGATCGACTATACGGTCGCTATCGGAGCCGACGGTCGCGTGCGCCGTGTGGACATTCTGAACTACCGGGAATCCTATGGCGGCGAGGTGCACGATGCCAGCTGGCTCGGCCAGTTCGTCGGCAAGAGCAGCCAGAACGAGGTTCGCATCAATTCCGACATCCGCAACATCTCGGGCGCGACCCTGTCGTCGACCCACTTGACCGAAGGCGTGAAGAAGGTGCTGACGTATCATGCCAGCCACTTCCACTAGCATTCGGCGAGCGCGGGCTCTGCTGGGTACATTCGTCGAGATCGACGTCACTGACGCAAACAGGCGTGATGCGGAGAGTGCCGTCGAAGCGGCGTTCTCCGCGGTCGCCGACGTGCATCGGCTGATGAGCTTCCACGATGCGGACAGCGACGTGTCGCGGCTGAATCGTGAAGCGTCGAGCTGCGCCGTCATGGTGCATCCCTGGACCTACGCCGTGCTAAAGATGGCGCTGGACGTGGCGCAGCAATCGGACGGCGCCTTCGACATCGGCGTTGCCGGTGCACCGCCTCTGCAGCAGACCGGAACTTCGACCGTCGCAGCGATCGAATTGCTCGCGGACGACCAGGTCCGTTTCGGTCACCCGGCCGTAAAGATCGACCTTGGCGGCATCGCCAAGGGGTTCGCGGTCGACCGCGCGCTCGAGGCGTTGCGGAGCTGCGGCGTGCGCTCCGCCATGGTGAACGCAGGTGGCGATCTCGCTACCTTCGGACCCGACGCTCGCGTCGTCCACATTCGAGATCCGCTATTCCCGGACAGGCTGCTCTGCCAGGTCGAAGTGAGCAATGAGGCCCTGGCGACGTCCGCACGCCGCTTTGACCCGTTCCGATCGGCGGATACGACCGACACGGCGGTCATAGAGCCGACGACCCGGCGGCCGGCACACGGCGTCTACGGCGCAACGGTGCGCGCTCCAACGTGCATGGTCGCCGACGCGCTGACCAAGGTCGTCATGGTTGCAGGCGAGCGGGCTGCAGCGCCGCTGGCCCACTTCCAGGCGAACGCAATGCTGATTACGACCAACGGCGACATCCACACGACATCGAACTGGCAGGGAGTTCTCCAACATGCGGCTTAAAGGCGCGTTTCGGTTCGCACTCTATGGAATCTTCGGGCTCCTGTTCGCCAGCGGGGCGCTTTGGATCTACGCCGACCAGATGAAGAACCACACGGAGATCGACACCGAGATATGGCAGCAGGCCGCCGCATTCCTTCTGAGCATGCATGGCGGAGCTGCGATGATCACGCTGATGCTGCTCGGCGCACTTGGTCCCATGCACGTCCAGCGCGCCTGGCGCGCCAAGAAGAATAGGACGACCGGAATCGTCAGCCTGGCGATGTACGGCCTGCTCATCGCGACCGCGTTCGGGCTCTACTACGTCGGGTCCGAAGCGCTTCGGCCGTGGATCAGCACTGTCCACATCGCCTTCGGGCTCGGAGTTCCGGCGGTCGTCACCGCGCACATTGTCGTTGGCCGGGCAAGCGTTGCCCCTGTGGCTCAGCCGATGCGGACACAGCGCGCGACAGCCGCCACGCTGGTGCCGGCGGATGCTCCGGCCGACGCCGATCTGGTCAACGTTATGAGCAAAGCTGGCTGACTTCATCGGAAGTGTGCATCGTAACACCGAATATGGTGCTTGCTTGCGATCTTGAGCCTGATCGCGCTCGCTGCACCGGTGGCGCAGGCCGACCATGCGGCGTTCGAGCGATCGGAATGATCAACTGTTTCGACCGCTGATCCTCGCGATCGGCAAGCCGCTGGCGACAGGCGATCGAGGCGTATTGCACGCCCCGGTCGGAGTGATGGATCAGGCTGCCGGACTTCGGATTTCGAGCCTGGAGGCGTTGTCGAGCGCGGCGACGGCGAGCGAGGCATCGAGCGTGTTCTCAAACGCCCGGCCGACAGCCTCGCGTGAGAAGGCGTCGAGAATGACGGCGAGATAGGCGAACGCCTTGGCGAGGTGGACCTCGGCGATGTCCACGACCCAGATTTGGTCGGGCGCTGGGCCGCGCACCAGATCGGGAACGACGACGACGTTGGTTGGTCGCTCGGCGGGGATTACGGTGACGCTGCATTTATTACGACGGACCGATCAGGGGTGATGGCTCCTGCGACGATGCCGAGACGCAGAAAATTAAGTGCACTGTCACCTTAATCAACCTTGATCGACGCCTGAAACGAGATCGGCGCGCCTCGAACCGTCGGGCCAGCCTCGTCGCGCAGCCGTCGTTCCGAGGAGACCATCTGGCTCTCCGCGTTGTATGGCAAGGCGACGAGCACACGCCGCTGCATTGGCTTGGTTCATCATCGCATGCCCCCCCTGCGTCCAACGCACTCGTCACAGAATGCGCCCGCTGCTTTCCGGGCGGACGGCGCAACGCGGCTTTTGCAGGGCGGAGCTCTCACGTTTTCCTGATTCCTGCGTCAGAACGCCGCGGATCGAATTCGCCTATGGTCCCGCGCGTTTCCAAATCCACGGAGGTTTTCTGCATGCGTAAACTGATCATCGCCACCGCCGCTGTTGCGTTCGTCTCGTCGGCCGCCCTTGCCCAGTCCGCCGACAAGCCGATGACGACCACCGGCCAGGCGGCGAAGAGCGGCGACGCCATGAGCTCGGGCGACGATATGAAGATGAGCAAGCCGAAGAAGAAGACGGCCAAGAAATCGGGCACGTCGTCCGGCGACGGCATGTCGAAATAACACCGAGAGCGCTATCGCGCCCGGCCGCCCCCTCGAGGGGCGGCCTTCGCGGCGCTGGAACGACGATTGGCATCTCGGCGCGGTCTGTGCCGAGGGCCCATGCTCTGCAGCTGGCGAAGCTGGTCGCCGGTCTCCTTCGTCCCCCCGTTGCCCGCCCTCGCCGGTGGGCCCGGACGCACCGGCGAAGACGCGAGCCGAGATGGGCCCGCCGACAGCCTGTCGTGGATCAACACCGCGCCCCCCGATCAATGCCGCCACCACAAAAAGCGCTGCGATTGCGAGCGGAATGTTTGCACGTTCTCCGGCAAGCACCGGAAACAGCAGGGAAATCGGCCTTCGAGGCCGGCACATCGGCCTACTACCTTCCGCCTATGAGAGCCCGGGAGAGGTGATGGTGTAATTCCCCCCGATGCTTGCAGCGCGACTGCACATCGGGGGCTCGGCGCGGCGCGCGCGCCACACGACCACAACAAAGACAAATGCGGAGGGAACTGATGAATTTCACGAGCAGGAGATTCTTGGCTGGCATCTCGACGGTTGCCTTCCTCATGGCCGGCGCCGTTGGTGTCCGCGCCAATGACTCGGCGCTGAAGGCCGCCAGTGAGCCCGGGGCCTGGGCGATGGCCGGGCATGATTACGGCAACACCCGCTTCAGCCCGCTCAAGGAGATCAATACCGAGAACGCCGGCAAGCTGTCGCTGGTCTATTCGTTCTCGCTGGCCTCGCTGCGCTCGAACGAGGCCTCGCCGATCGTGATCGGCAACACGCTCTACGTCTCGACCTCCTGGGGCCCGAAATACGTCTATGCGCTGGATGCCGCGACCGGCGCGCGCAAATGGACCTATGAGCCGGATATTCCCGACGACGTGCTGCAATATGCATGCTGCGACGTCAACAACCGCGGCATCACCTATGCCGACGGCAAGCTGTTCGTCGGCCGGCTCGACGGCAAGCTGACCGCGCTCGATGCCGCGACCGGCAAGGAGCTGTGGACGTCGAAGGTCGTCGACTACAAACAGGGTTCGGTGATCACCTCGCCGCCGCTGGTCGTTCGCGACAAGGTCATCACCGGCTTCGGCGGCGGCGAGTATGGTGTGCGCGGTTCGCTGCAGGCCTTCGACATCAACTCCGGCAAAGCGTTGTGGCAGACCTACACCGTTCCTGCTCCCGGCCAACCCGGCAGCGAGACCTGGAAGGGCGACACCGGCCTGCACGGCGGTGGGGCGGCCTGGCTGGTCGGCTCCTATGATCCGAAGAGCGACACGGTCTATTGGGGCACCAGCAATCCCGGTCCCTGGAACACCGCCGTGCGCTCGACCGGCAACGGCGAGTTCGGCAAGCTGACCAATCTCTATACGGCGTCCACGCTGGCGCTCGATCCGAACACCGGCAACATCAAGTGGCACATCCAGACCACCCCCGCCGATGCCTGGGATTATGACGGCGTCAACGAAGCCATCCTCGCCGACCTGAAGATCGGCGATGCGGCCGTTCCGACGCTGATGAAGGCCGACCGCAACGGCTTCTTCTTCGTGGCCAATCGCGAGACCGGCAAGGTCATCTCGGCCGAGAAATACGTCTTCGCCAACTGGGCTCAGAAATGGGACACCGCGACCCTGCGCGCGGTCGAGGATCCGGACAAGCGGCCGGGCCCCGGACATCCTGTCAAGGACGTCTGTCCGAACCTGATCGGCGGCAAGAACTGGCAGCCGATGTCGTACAGCCCGGACACCGGCTTGGTCTATATCCCGGCCAACAATGTCTGCATGGACTGGGCGGTGAGCGACGTCTCCTACAAGCGCGGCGTGTTCTATCTCGGCGCGGAATTCCCGACCAAGGAAGGCCCCGGCGGCTTCCTCGGAGAGCTCATCGCCTGGGATCCCGTGAACAACAAGAAGGTCTGGTCGATCCAGGAAGACCTTCCCTTCAACGGGGGCACGCTCAGCACCGCAGGCGGCCTGGTCTTCTCCGGCAATCTGCACGGCGATTTCCGCGCCATCGATGCCAAGTCCGGCAAGATCCTGTGGAAGCGCAATCTCGGCTCCGGCATCGGCGCCGGTCCGGTGACCTACTCGGTCGACGGCAAGCAGTACGTCGCCGTCGTCGTCGGGCGCACCGCCTCGATCCCGGCCTTCCTCGGCGAGATCGGCAAGAAGATGACGAACGCGGCTCCCGAGGGCGGCGCCTTGTTCGTCTTCGCGGTCCAATAACCGCGACGACCACGACAGAAGCGCGTGTCCCCGGAATCGGGACACGCGCACCGCCCAGCCTGTCCGCATGAGGCGAATGGCACGGCCGCGAGGACCGAGCCGGTGCGAACAAACAAGATAACAAGATCGAGGGATCAAGGATGCGCCTGAATCGTCGTCAGACCGGCTCGAAAAGGCAGGCCGCCGCCGAACTGTCAGCACGTGCGACGATTCTGGTCGCATTGATGGCCTCCACCCTGCCGGCATCGTCGGCCGCGGGGTTCGCAAACGAGGCGGACCCGCTGCGGTTATGCGCGGATCCGACCAATCTTCCCTTCTCGAGCGACAATCCATCGCAGCCAGGATTCTATCTCGAGGTCGGCCGGGCCCTGTCGCAGCAGCTCGACCGCCCCGTGACGTACAACTGGTACAAATCCTATTTCGGCAAGCGGACCGTGCGCGTGACGCTGCTGGGCAAGCAGTGCGACGCGATGATAGGCCTGCCGCTGTCCTCGGAATTCATGGGACCCACGGTGATCTTCTCGAAAAAGATCGCGACCGAAAGCTATGCGCTCGTCAGCCGCGAGACGCTTGCCGTCAGCAGCATCGACGACCTCAGAGGCAAGCGCGTCGCGGTGCAATACCAAACCACGCCGCAAAATCTGTTGGCCGAGCGCGACGACATCGAGAAAGTTACCGTGCTGACGCCGGACGAGGGCATGGCGGCCCTCGCCCAGGGCAAGGCCGACGTCGCTTTCGTCTGGGGACCGGTTGCAGGCTGGCTGAACAAGACGACCTACCAAAGCCGCTTCCGGATCCAGCCCGTCGAAGGAGCCGGTCTGTCCTGGGATGCAGCGATCGGCTTCGCCAGAACCTCAGCGCAGTTGCGCGACCAGATCGACGCCGCCTTGCCGCAGCTCGACCTGCGGATCGCCGAGCTGGCTGCCAAATACGGGCTGCCAGGCGATCCGCCGATCAGGCTCGGCGCCGCGCCGAGCCTGATCAAGCTGGCCTCGTTCACTGGTCCCGCTCAGCTCCTCCGACAGCCGGCTGCTGAGGCTTCAGTGATCAGGGTTTCGGACTCCAATGTGACCGATCCCCAGACCGAGGGGGTGCCCCTCGGCAAGGAGATCTTCAACGGCACCTGCGCCCATTGTCACGGACCCGACGCCGTGCAGGCAGAACGCCGGATCGACCTGCGACGGCTGCGAACCCGCTACGGCGAGGACATGCGCGACAAGTACTGGACCACCGTGCACGAAGGTCGTCCCTCCAAAGGCATGCCCGCCTGGAAGGAGGTCTTTACCGACGACCAGTTCGAGAGCATCTATTCATTCCTGATGACCGTGCAGTCGTCGGAAACGGCAAATTGAAGGAGACCGATACCGGCGGTCAGGGTCTGCCGGATCACCCGCAGCGTGCTGGCGACAAGTGAGAGTCGAAAATGACGCGCTTTCTGATCATCGACGATCATCCGCTGTTTCGCGAGGCCCTCGGCAACGCCGTGCGTCTGGCGCATCCGGACGCCCAGATCCTCGAGGCCTTGTCGATCGCCGATGCGCTCAACATCCTTTCGTCCGAACCAGAAATCGATCTGGCGCTGCTCGACCTGACGCTGCCGGACGCCACGGGCTTTTCGGGATTCCTGCGGCTTCGCGCCACCCATCCGCGGCTTCCGGTCGCGATCGTCTCGAGTGATGAAGACCAGCATGTCGTGCGCGAGGCACTTTCGCTCGGCGCGGCCGGCTATCTGCCGAAGTCGACCTCGAAGCGCGAGCTGACATCCTCGATCGAACGCGTGCTCAGCGGCTCGATCTCAGTCCCGAAAGACTTCGTGCCTGCCGCCGAACGCGACGGGAACGGCTCCTCTCGCGCGTTGCAGGCACGTCTCGAGGAACTGACTCCGCAACAGCTTCGCGTCCTCGACTTGATCAAGCGAGGCTACCAGAACCGGGAAATCGCCGGCGAACTGCAGCTTGCGGAATCGACCGTCAAAGCGCACATCACCGAAATCCTGAGAAAACTCCGCCTGTTCAGCCGCAACAAGGCCGTCATCGAAACCAGCAAGATCGAACTGCCCATTCCGACCGACCGCCCCGGATCGCGGGCCGCGTCACGCAGGAAGCACCAGTAGTTGACGGACCGGCAATGCTGCGACGCGGGATGTCGTGGCGGCGCCAGGCATCGCGACATCGCGCATCTTGATCGTTGATTGATCGGGATCAAGACGGTATCGCTGGTGCTCCGGCTCTGACGTTCGCTCGAAGACGATGCGCAGACCGGTGCGAATGTCAGATCCGCGACACTGGAAAAACCGGCTCGTCGATCCGGCTGGGGGGTGACAGCACGTGGCTCGATTGCTCATCGTCGAGGACCATCCGCTCTTTCGCGAGGCGTTGGAGAGCGCGATCCGCGTCGCTCTGCCTGATGCCGAGATGCGCGAGGCGACGTCCATCGATATGGCCATCGGTCTTCTGTCGTCGCCGCCGAGATTCGACTTGATCCTGCTCGACCTCTCGACGCCCGGAACGACCGGCCTCTCCGGCGTCATTCGCATCCGCAAGACCGCGCCGCGGACACCGGTCCTGGTGGTTTCAGCGCATCAGGATCCGCGGCTCGTCGCCCATGTTCTCACGCTGGGTGTCGCCGGCTATATCTCGAAATCGACCTCGAAACAGCAATTGGCTGATGCGATCAAGGTCGTGCTGCGTGGCGAGGTCCATATTGATGCCGGCGCACCCTGCGCCGGCACGCGCCGGGGCAGGCTTCCTGCTCAGGATCTCCTGAAACGTCTTCACGAGCTGACACCGCAGCAGCTGCGCGTGCTCGACTTGATCCGCTGCGGACTGCAGAACAAGCAGATCGCCTATGAGCTCGGGATCAGCGAGACCACCGTGAAGGTCCATGTCTCGGAAATCCTGCGAAAGCTCCGGGTCATGAGCCGGACCAAGGCCATCATCGAGATGGAAAAGATCGACTTCGTGAACCTCATCGGCGAGCCGCGGACACGCACGCCGGTTCAAGCGCGGGGAGACGACGCTGAAACGCTCATGACAGCAGAAACGACAACAGGGCACGAAGCTCCGCTGGCCTGACCGGCTTGGTCAGGATCTCGAGCCCGTACAGGCTCGCTTCCTTGGCCGCAGCTTCGGAATAGTCCGCCGTCACGATCATGGCCGGCACGTCTCTGCCGAGGAATTGCCGGATGTCCCGGATGGCGGCAAGCCCGCTCTCGTCGCCATCCAGGTGGAGATCCGCAATGATCGTCTCGGGGACCGCGCCGAGCGCGCTCAAGCGCTGCAACGCGTCCTTCGACGACACCGTAGCCACGACGTCGCAGCCCCATTTTTCCAGCAGACTGACCATGGCCTCGGCGGTGGCCAGGTCGTTTTCGATCAGCAGGATCTTGGCGCCTTCGAGCCCGCCATAGTCGTGGTCGACGTGATCCGCAGGATACAAATCCGGCAGCACGGCTGCCGGGTCTGCCCGGTCGAGCTCGAGCTTGAATGTGGATCCATGGCCAACCCGTGAAGCGAGCCTGACCTCATGATCCAGCGCTTTGGCGAAGCGCCGGACGATCGACAGGCCGAGCCCAAAGCCGGCCTGGTCCTCGGCGCTCGGCTGACCGCGCTGGAATTCGAGAAAGATCGCTTCCTGTTGCGGCTTGGGAATGCCCGGGCCGGTGTCGTACACCTCGATGCGAACACGGCTTGATCCCGGCCCCGGCCGACACCCCATGATCACACCGCCGCGCCGCGTGTAACGCAGAGCGTTGGCGAGGAGATTCTGCAGGATGCGCCGCAGCATCATGGCATCCGAGACCACGGCGACAGAGCTCGGACAGATGCGCAACGACAGCCCCCGTTTTGCCGCGATCGGCGCGAACTCGCGTTCGAGCGGCTCGAACAGAGTCGAGAGCAGAATGGGGCGCACATCCGGACGCAGGGCTCCGGCGTCCAGCTTGGCAATCTCGAGCAGGGATCGCAGCAGATCCTCGAGCATGGCCAGCGAATGGTCGACCTGGCCGACCATGGTCATTCCACGATCGGACGAGACCTCGTCCGCCAAGGTCGAGAGCGTCAGCCGCGCCGCGTTGAGCGGCTGAAGCAGATCATGCGTCACGGAGATCAGGACCGACGATTTCAAGGAGCTGGCCGCTTCCGCCTGCTGCTTGGCCCAGTAGAGGTCCTTGTTGGCCGTCTCAATCGAATGCAGCGCATCTCGCAGCTGCCGGGTCCGTTCGCGGACCTGCTGATCGAGCGCGATCGCCGTTTCGAACAGTGAGAACGCATTGAACTGCTGGTCCATCGAGCGTTCGACCCGGGACATCAGCGCGGCGTTGATCTTCCTGAGCTTGGCCGCCTCACGCTGCAGGTCCTGCGGAGACCCGGAGGCGGTCATGGCTGCGCCCCTGCGCGTTTGCCGATCGCGACGCCCGTCAGCGTCTGATTGACGTGCATTGAACCGTACTGCTCGCCATAGGTATGGAATCCGACGATCCGGTTGTCGCGATAGAGATCGGACATCTCCCGCGCGAACTGATGCTGCTCGGCGTCGAGACGCCTGAGGATGCACTCGAAACCGATGAAGATCGAGACCTCGCCGATCTCGTTGCGGACCTCCGCCAGCATCTCGCGGGCGGCCGCCACCGAGTTGCGCGACCTCGCAGCGGTCAGCACCATTCCTTCGTCGATCGCGCAGAAGAACCGGAGCGAGCCGTCCGGGTCGACGCGCTGAATCGAACGCGCGAAATACGAGCCGCCGACACGCACCAGCACCGGATGGGCTGCAAACAGGAACGGGTCGAGCTCGGAATCGGCGATACCGACCGCGCGGCAATATTCCTCCGCCGCCGGCTCAGCATTGAGCTGCTTGACGATACGCTGTTCGAGATCGGCTTCCGTCACCACCATCTTGGCCGAGGTCGGCTCGAAATTATCGCACTTGAACAACCGGAACGGCAACGACGTCCTGATCAGAATCAGCACCGCCATGTCGGTATGAGCTTTGCCGTCGTGGAAAACCCAGGTGCGCTCGAAGCGCAGACCATCGCCGGCCGACCCGCCGACCAGAGGAATATTGTCGAGCGACGCATAGATCGCCGACATGATCGCCTCTTCCCGCTGGCACATGCCGTCGATCAGGACGAGCCCGAACACGCCTTCGTCGTCGCGACCGCCATGCCGAAACACCTCCTGCCTCAACTGGTTGCCGAGGCGGCGCCCTTCATCGACGCGAAAGGCCGACAAGCCGAAGATGGGCTGCGCGAACACGGTGAAATCATCGGCTGCAAAGGCGAGAGCAACGACGCTGTTGTCGTCCCAGCCATCGGGCGACAGCTCGCCCGCCGTCGTACAGCCATACACGGGGATGCCGGCAAGACGCGTCGTCACCTCCGCCATGAATTTGTTCGGATCATAGTGGGGCGACAGGAAGATCAGCACCATGGCCAAGCCGTCGGCCGACAATTGGCCACAGATGTCGGCCGCCGCAGCGGCCTCGGTCGCGGCCTTCGACTTTGCAGCAATCACGCCAGACGGGCGCGCGGGCCGAGGATCGGCGTCTCCCACTCAGGCACCTCCCAGAACGACACGTTTCGTGTGGTTTCCGTTCGTTTTTTTAGAAGAATAAGCCAATTGAACAGCAACGGCAACGACGCGGATTGATCCAGAACAAGGACTTGGGTCTGGCTCTTGTCCGATCATCTGCACGGATCTGCCGACCGGCCCGGTCGCGGGACTTGTCCGCGCCGCTCAGGGTCGAAAAGGGAAGGATTCGCATGCTCCGCCGCATCGTTCTTATCGTCGTTCTCGCAAGTCTTGCGTCGGGTCTTGCGTCGGGCGCCAAGGCGCTGGACGGGGACCCCATCGCCGGGAAGAGCATCTTCCAGCGCATCTGCCAGAACTGCCACTCTGCCGAGATCGGCATCAACAAGGTCGGTCCGAGCCTCTGGAACATCGTCGGACGCCAGCCGGCGGCCGTACCGGACTACGTCTATTCCGAAGGCATGAAGACCAACAAGACGCCTTGGACGGCTGCGGCCTTGGATACCTACATCGCCGATCCGCGCGGGGACGTCCACGGCGTCAAAATGTACTTCAAGGGGTTGGCGGACGGGAAGGAGCGAGCCGACGTCGTTGCCTATCTGTCGACGTTGAAATAGCGGGCATGAGACGCAGCAGCGGGGCTCGGCTTTCGTTCCCCCTTGCGCACATGGCGCACTCGCACGCTGCCGCGTCGTCTCCACGACGCCATGGGCTCGGGCGACGCCATGTCGAAGTGGGTCTCAGCGCGGGCTTGCCTTCGGGGGCATGCCCCGTGCCCCGCGAAGGGACGGACCGCGGCCTCCCCTGCGGTTCCATGACGACGATCAGTCGGATCCAACGCGTATCGACTTGCAGGCGCCGCGCAGGCGTGCCTCCTAGACAGCGACCAGCCCCAGCTGCTGCAGCCGTCCAGCGAACCAGGCCGACAGCTGCGGCTCCAGTCGGGCCCCGACATAGATCTCAGGCGCGATCACGGTTCGGCGGTCGAGGATCACCAGCACACCGATCCAATAGGCGAACCACAGATGCGGATCGGTCAGCGCCATCAGCTTGTGGCGGTCGTGCGCCAGCGGCTGGTGATTGCCTGCCTTGCGCACCTCGATCGCCAGCAGGTTGTCCGGCACGGCCCGCTTGTGCACGACGATGTCGGGGTAGACCGACTTGCCCAGCTCATCGTCGGTCGAGACGATCGACCCGCGCGGCAGCAGCATCGCGCGATCGCCGAGCCGGTTGTCGTCGCAATCGACGTCCCAACCGAGGAAGTTGCGCTCCAGATGTACCGCGAGCCGGTGCGTCAGGGCGCGCTCACCCAGATCGCGGTCCAGGATGAAGCGCTCGCGCGCATAGAACTCCTGCAACGCTGAGATCAGCCGGTTCAATTCGCTGTGCATGCCGCCCAAGAACAAAAGATGGAGACGTCACCATCAACACGCGATCGGCCTGAGTCGCCAGCCGCATAATGAGGTCATGACGCTGCCATGAACCGGCGGCCGTTTTGCGGCCGCCGGTTGTGGGCGGGAAGCCTTACATCTGCACTTCGATCAGGCGGGGACCATATTCCGCATTGGCTTCCGCCAGCGCCGCGTTGAACTCGTCGGCCGTGGTGACGGCGCGGCCCGGGACGCCCATACCCTTGGCCATGGCGACGAAGTCGAGCGTCGGGCGGTCGATCTTGAGCATGTCCTGGGCGCGCTGGCCGGGCTCGCCGGCGCCGACGCCATCGAACTCGCCGCGCAGGATCTGATAGATCCTGTTGGCGAACACCACCGTGACGACGTTGAGGTTCTCGCGCGCCTGGGTCCACAGCGACTGGATCGTGTACATGGCGCTGCCGTCGCCGACCAGGCACATCACCTTGCGGTCCGGGCAGGCCACGGCGGCGCCGGTCGCGACCGGGGTCGAGAAGCCGATCGAGCCGCCCATGTTCTGCAGCCAGTCATGCGGCTTGGCGGCCGCCGTCGGCGGAAAGAAGCCGCGGCCGGTGGTGATGGATTCGTCGACCACGATCGCGTTCTCGGGAATGGCATAGGCGATCGCCTGCGCAATGGTGGTGTGGTTCAGTGCGCCGGTCGGCTTGATCAGCTCGGCGAGCGGCTGCGGCTTCACGTCCGCGGCCTTGGCGCCGAGATGGTCGGCCAGCGCCTCCAGCGCGGCGGCCGAGTTCTCGCCCCAGGCGGTCATGCGGTGCACCTCGGTGCCTTCGGCCTTCAATATGCTCGGCTTGTTCGGGTAGGCGAAGAAGGCGACGGGGTCGTTGGCCTCGACCAGCACGATGTGCTTGTAGTTCTTCAGGATCGGCAGCGCCTGCTCGATCACGTAGGGAATGCGGTCGATCGAGAACCGCCCCGCCCCGCGCGCCATGCGCGGATGATAGGTCTGGCCCATCACGCGGCAGCCGGTCTTGCCGGCGATGCGCTGGGCGAACGCCAGGCCCTGCTCGGTCAGCGCGCCCGCGGTCATCAGCACCAGCGTCTCCGGGCCATGGGCGTGCAGGATCTTGGCGGCCTTCTCGACCGCCTCAGCCGAATAGCTCGGGCGCTGCGTCTCGCCAGGCACCTGGGCGATGCCGTCGGCCTCGTTCCAGGCGGTGTCGGCGGGCAGGATCAGGGTCGCGATCTGCGGCGGCGCGCTCTTGGCGGCGGCGATCGCGGCGGCGCCGTCGGCGGCCACGGCCTTGGCGCTCGGCGAGGTCCGCACCCAGTCCGACATCGGCCGCGCCAGGCCCTCGATGTCCGAGGTCAGCGGCGCGTTGAAGCCGATGTGGTAGGTCGCGTGCTGGCCGACGATGTTGACGATGCCCGAGCGCGCCTTCTTGGCGTTGTGCAGATTGGCGAGACCGTTGGCCAGGCCGGGGCCGAGATGGAGCAGCGTCGAGGCCGGCGTGCCCTTCATGCGGAAATAGCCGTCGGCGGCGCCGGTCACGACGCCCTCGAACAGGCCGAGGATGCAGCGCATGCCCTCGACACGGTCGAGCGCGGCGACGAAATGCATCTCGGAGGTGCCCGGATTGGTAAAGCAGACGTCAACGCCCCCCGCGACCAGGGTCCGCACCAGGCTTTCCGCACCGTTCATCATGTTCTCCCGTTGATACCGCGCGCCACGTCTAAAGGTGAGGCAGATCAATCATTGTTCGCGGGCCTCGTCAAAGGGGCTGGCCGCATTGCTGCCATCGCGACGATGCTCATGCGCGGACTTGGCTAACGCGGACTTGGCTAAGGCGGACTTGGCTAACACGGTGTCGGGCGGCGAGCTCGGTGGTTTTCGTGGGATTTGGGTCACGGACCGCCGCCACATACCGGCCTCACGGCGGCGTGGGTTGCGAAACCTGGAGGTTTATGGCCTGTCTGCGATGGATTTTGATTTATGCCAGGGGATGTAAATGAAGCGTTTTTTTGCTTTGGGAATTGCTGCGGTCGCCTTGCTGTCGGGTGCCGGAATGGCGCGCGCGGAAATGTTCGACACGCGTGACGTCTTCGGTGGCGGGCCGAACTTCTTCCAGGGCGGCGTCAGCCCGATTCCGCGCCAGACGGTGATGTACGACGGTCAGTATGCGCCCGGCACGATCATCGTGAACACCGCCGAGCGCCGGCTCTATCTGGTGCTGCCGAACGGCCAGGCGCTGCGCTACGGCATCGGCGTCGGCCGCGACGGGTTCCGCTGGAGCGGCGTGCATCGCATCACCGCGAAGAAGGAATGGCCGGCCTGGACCCCGCCCTCGCAGATGCTGCGGCGCCGCCCCGACCTGCCGCGCCACATGGCCGGCGGCATCGAAAACCCGCTCGGCGCCCGCGCGATGTATCTCGGTTCCACGCTCTACCGCATCCATGGCTCCAACGAGCCGGAGACGATCGGTCAGGCCGTGTCATCGGGCTGCTTCCGCATGACCAATGACGACGTCACCGACCTCTATGACCGCGTCTCGGTCGGCGCCACCGTGATCGTCAAGAACTGACACCAAGACGGGCCAGAATGTCGCGACGACGGACTGCTCATGCCGACCAAGGGCTCGCCGGCTTGCGGCGGTCCCCCCTGTGGCTGGTAGCCGTCGCGCTGACGTCGCTCTCGTTCATGACGGTCTCGCTGCCGGCCTCGACGGCCGAGATCCCGGCCATCGCCGCGCGCCAGCGCACCGAGAAGAAGGCGTTTACCGACGCCGAAATCACCGACGGCTTCTTCAAGACCGCGTTCGGCGCCGAATATCATCTCGCCGGGCGGGTCGACCGGATCAGGAAGTACGGCACGCCGGTGCGCGTGTTCGCCGATGGCCGCCGCGCCGACCGCAAGGCGCAGCTCGCCAAGGTCGTCGGCGACATCGCCGCGCACATCCGCAATCTCGACATCGCCATGACCGAAAGCGACGACAACGCCAATGTCCGGGTCAAGCTGGTGCGCGACCGCGACCTCTACCACACCATCAGCCAGGCCTATGGCAGCGAGCGCGCACGCGAGATCAAGACCTCGCTCGACCCGCAATGCCTGTCCGGCTTCCGCAAGAACGAAGCGTTCGAGATCGAGCATTCCGACGTGATCCTGACCGTCGACAACGGCGATTTCGTCTTTCTCGATTGCGCCTATGAGGAGCTGCTGCAGTCGCTCGGCCCGATCAACGACACATCGAGCGTGCCCTGGACCATGTTCAACGACAACGTCTCGATGGGCTTCTTCGACGTCTACGACCAGTACATCCTCAACGTGCTCTACGATCCGCGCGTCAAGGCCGGCATGACGCTCACCGAGGTCAAGGCCGTGCTGCCGGACGTGCTCACCGACGTCCGCGCCTGGGTGAAGCAGGTGAATAATCTGGCGGAGTGAGGAGCTTTGGCAGCTGTTGAGAGCTCAGACGCCGCCGGAAACTCCACTGTCGTCCCGGGCAGTTGCTTACGACGCGCCAGCGTTGTCAGGACGCCGCCCCGGGGACCCACGCCGCGGCCCTGCAATCAGGCACACTGAGAGCCACATTCTTCCAACAAACGGATTCGGTGGTTATGGGTCCCGGCATTCGCCGGGACGACACCGAGTGTTTGGTGACGGCGTACCTCATTAGTAATCGACAGAAGTAACCGACAGATCGCCGTCAGCTACCTGCAGATCCCCTTCAGTGCGCGCCATTCATCCGAGCTCAGCAGGGGCGGCCCGCTCGCCGGGAGGTCCTCGGCGCGCATGCGGGCGAGGCGGTCCTCGGTGAGCGGATGGCTCGCCCACAGCGACGGCCGCTTGCCGTCCTCCTTGCCGGTGATGCGGAACATCAGCTCGCCCATCGGCCGCGTCGGCCGGCCGAGCTGGTGCATCACTTGAATGGCGAAACTGTCGGCGGCCGCTTCCGCCTCGCGGGAATAGGAGGCGTTGACGATCGTCCGCGACGCGAAGATCGCAGCGCCGGCGCCGGTGATGTCGCCGAACAGCAGCCCGATCAGGAACGAGCTGCCGCCATTGTGGATCAGCTGCCGCAGATTGTCGCGATGCTTCAGATGGCCGAGCTCATGCGCCAGGATGCCGGCGATCTCGTCGGGATCGTCGGCCTTGTCGAGCAGCCCCCTCAGCAGGAAGAACCGCCCGCCCGGCAGCGCGAAGGCGTTCGGAATCGGTGTATCCAGCACCTGCGACGCAATGGTGTCGTCGAGGCCGGCCGGCGCACGCAGCGCCGTGACCAGCTTGCCGAACGCGGCCTGTCCGGCCGCCTCGCTACAGACCTTGTTTCCGAAAACGGTGTTAATCTGCACCACCGCGGCTTCGCCGAGATGCCGCTCCATGCTCGGGGGGACCAGCGGGGTCAGCCGGTCGGCGGCGAACGGGATCACGACCAGCACGAGCGTGACGATCGAGGCTGAGGCGGCCAGCGACCAGCCGGTGATGCGCGCGATCGCGCCGCGCGTCACCCGGTTCTCGTCGATATGGCTGCAACGCGCGATCAGTTCGGCCGCGACAGCCGCATCGCGGACCTCCAGGCGCGCCAACGGCGCGGCCGACAAGCAGCTGGCGCGCAGCGTGCCACTCGGAGCATCGACGCGCCGGATGTCGGCATAGGGCCAGGAGACGTAATTGTCGGCGCTGCGCATCACCAGCTGATTGGCGAAGCCGATCGTGACGGTCTGCCGCCGGTTTGACAGCCCGTCGAAATAGGTCGCAGGGCCGCCGGGCGCGGCGGCCGGCTCCACCGATGCCCCGTCGACATCCCGTCGCTCCGCACCGAGCTCGGGATCAGAATCCGGCGACGTCGAGTCCATCGGCAAACCCCTCGCCGAGCGCGCTGGCCAGATCGCCCTTGGCGGCGACGTTGGCCATGGCCTCGATGCCGTGCACCTGGATTGAGGCCAGCACCGTCGCCCACATATCGCGCACCAGATAGAGGCGCATCACGACGTTGAGTGCCAGGATCAGCGCGATGTAACCGAGCGCCATCGCAACCAGCATCGGCACGTGATTGGCGTAAAACTGGATCGGCGACAGATCGTCAGGGTCCGGCCCTGACAGGCTCGCGGTCAGCGCAGCCACCCCGCCGAAATAGACGGAGGAGACGAGCGACAGCAGGAAGAACCAGCCGATGACCTTCCAGTACAGGCCGTAAAAGGCATTTCCGGGCAAGTTCGATTCGAGGCGAACGCCACTGAAGCGGATACCCGACAGCCACCAGCGCCATTCAACGGCCTTGAGCTGCGCATAGACGAAGGGCAGCAGTGGAAACAGCACGAGCGCAAATGGCGCAACAAGCCAGAGATACCACGCCCGCTTGAAGAACTCCCAGCCGCGTCCCTCGAAATCACCGCGCAGGTCGCCATAGTGCGAGTGCTGCATCTTGTAGCGCTCGAGCGCGGCGGCCCGCCACGGCCAGGCCAGCCCCAGTGTGACAACGGCCAACAGCGTCCACAGCATGGCGCGTCCGGCATAGGCCCAGCCTGAGCCGTCCATCCAGAACCGCACCCCGCGCCACACCGTGCGCGTCAGCCGGTAGCGCCGCGCGCGATAGATCGCGAACTGACCGAACGCATAGAAGGAAATCACCAGCGGCACGCTGGCAAAGCCCTGATAGCGCTCGGCTTCGACGCTGACGACAAAATAGGCAAGGTAGATCGGGACCAGGATCGCCATCGCGAACAGGAAGCCGATCAACAGCTCCTTGCCGCGGCCGGTATACTCGGCGGAATCGCCATCGACGGCCGTGTTGACCCACAGATGCCGACGGATGTCGGTCGCGAGCCAGAAGCGATAGAAGCCCAGCGTGATCAGTTCGATGGCCGCACCGCGGCTGACCAGCCTGAAGAACTCGCCGCGAACGCCGGAAAACCCCGCCGTCAACGGCGGAAGCGGCGGCGGCTGCTGCGGAACGTAACTCATCTGGTTCACGGCTCACGCCTCCGAAACACGCAATGACATACAATATACCTCGGGTATCTGTCGCCGGGGCGACTCCGAGGTTCGACGTTGCAGCGCATTTTGTACGCAACTCGGCCGGAAAAAAACACCGGCTTGGGCGGCGCCCGATAAATATCGCTATCTGCCCGATGAGCGCACAGGCCGCTCCCCGCGCCTTCGTCCCGCTCAACCCTTCAGGACGTCTTGTCGAACAATTCCCGGCCGATCAGCATGCGCCTGATCTCGCTGGTGCCGGCGCCGATCTCGTAGAGCTTGGCGTCACGCAGCAGCCGTCCGGTCGAATAATCGTTGATGTAGCCGTTACCGCCGAGCAGTTGGATCGCATCGAGCGCGCACTGCGTCGCCTTCTCCGCCGCAAACAGAATTGCCCCCGCCGCGTCCTCGCGCGTGGTCTCGCCGCGATCGCAGGCCTTGGCCACGGCGTAGACGTAGGCGCGCGCGGCATTCATCGTCGTGTACATGTCGGCGACCTTGCCTTGAACGAGCTGGAAGGTGCCGATCGGCTGGCCGAACTGCTTGCGCTCGTGCACGTAAGGCAGCACCGCGTCCATGCAGGCCTGCATGATGCCGAGGGGGCCCGCCGCCAGCACCGCGCGCTCGTAGTCGAGGCCGCTCATCAGTACGTTCACGCCGCGCCCGACCTGCCCCAGCACGTTCTCCTCGGGCACCTCGCAATCCTCGAACACGAGCTCGCAGGTGTCGGAGCCGCGCATGCCGAGCTTGTCGAGCTTCTGCGCGGTCGAGAAACCCTTCATGCCCTTCTCGATGAGGAAGGCAGTGATGCCGCGGGGCCCGCCTTGCGGATCGGTCTTGGCATAGACCACCAGCGTCTCCGCGATCGGACCGTTGGTGATCCACATCTTGCTGCCGTTGAGGACGAAGCGGTCGCCCTTTTTGTCGGCCCGCGTCTTCATCGAGACCACGTCGGAGCCGGCCTGCGGCTCGGACATCGCCAGCGCGCCGACATGCTCGCCCGAGATCAGCTTGGGCAGGTATTTGCGCTTCTGCGCCTCGTTGCCGTTACGGCGAATCTGGTTGACGCAGAGATTGGAATGCGCGCCGTAGGACAGACCGACCGAGGCCGAGGCGCGCGAGATCTCCTCCATGGCGATGCAGTGCTCAAGGTAGCCCAAGCCCGCGCCACCATAGTCCTCTTCGACCGTGATGCCGTGCAGGCCGAGCTCGCCAATCCGGGGCCAGAGGTCGCGCGGAAACTGGTTGGAGCGGTCGATCTCGGCCGCGCGCGGTGCGATTTCGTTCTGCGAGAAACTGGCCACCGTCTCGCGGATCGCGTCCGCAGTCTCGCCGAGATCGAAATTGAACATGCGCTGCGCGTTGGCGATCATGGCGGCGGCCTCCTGCACTTCTTCTGCTTTGCAACAATCGATCGTAGCCATATTCCGTGGCGTGGCGCTTGTCACGCCCGGCGTCCTGCAAAAGAGCAGCGCTGCGACGCAAGACCGCCCATGCGGCGCCCGGTAAACTCCGCGCTTGCCCCTCGATCCCGGGCAGGATGTAATTGCACCAGATTGCGCCGGGCGCCAAGAACCCGGCGATCAGGGAGATATCCATGCAAGGGACCACAGAGCTCGCCGACGCGCGTCGGCCGATCGTGGCGCGCGAACCGATGATCGACGCCGCAACGCGGCGCGCAGCCTCGCTGCCGCTGGCCGAATTCGATCCCGGTCATCCCGAGCTGTTCCGGACCGACACGCACTGGCCCTATTTCGACCGGCTACGCCGCGAGGACCCGGTGCATTACTGCAAGGAGTCGATGTTCGGGCCGTACTGGTCGATCACACGCTACGACGACATCATGGAGATCGAGACCAATCACGCGGTGTTCTCCTCGGCCTCGGCGCTCGGCGGCATCACCATCCGCGACGTCGATCCCGATCTGCGCCGCGAGAGCTTCATCGCGATGGATCCGCCGCGTCATGCCGCGCAGCGCAAGACCGTGGCACCGATGTTCACGCCGACGCATCTCGACGAGCTCGCGATCAACATCCGCAAGCGTTCGGCCGAGTGCCTGGACAATCTGCCTGTTGGCGAGGTGTTCGACTGGGTCGACCGCGTCTCGATCGAGCTGACCACGCAGATGCTGGCGGTGCTGTTCGACTTCCCCTGGGAGGACCGCGGCAAGCTGACGCGCTGGTCCGATATCGCGACCACGCTTCCCGGTCCTGACGGGCTGGTCGCGACCGAGGACGAACGGCAGGCCGAGCTGATGGAGTGCGCGCGCTATTTCACGCGGCTCTGGCAGGAGCGCATCAACCAGCCGCCGAAGAGCGACCTGTTGTCGATGATGGCCCACAGCGAGGCCACCCGCGACATGGACCCCAGGAACTTCCTCGGCAATCTCGTGCTGCTGATCGTCGGCGGCAACGACACCACGCGAAACACGATGTCCGGCAGCCTCTACGCGCTGAGCCAGAATCCCGACCAGTATCGCAAGCTCAAGGACAATCCGGCCCTGATCGACAGCTTCGTGCCGGAGGTGATCCGCTGGCAGACGCCGCTCGCCCACATGCGGCGCACGGCGCTGGCCGACATCGAGTTCCGCGGCAAGCAGATCCGGAAAGGCGACAAGGTCGTGATGTGGTATGTCTCGGGCAACCGCGACGAGGCCGCGATCGCGCGTCCCTATGATTTCATCATCGACCGTACCAGGCCGCGCCAGCATCTGTCGTTCGGCTTCGGCATCCACCGCTGCGTCGGATTGCGATTGGCCGAGCTGCAACTGAAGATCATCTGGGAGGAGATCCTGACGCGATTCGATCATATCGACGTGATCGGCGAGCCGAAGCGGGTCTATTCCAGCTTCGTGAAGGGATATGAAACATTGCCGGTGCGAATTACAGCGTAACCGATTCATGAGTTCCGTCATTGCGAGGAGCCGAAGGTGACGTGGCAATCCAGACTGTCTTCTTAGCCCTGGATTGCTTCGCGGAGCCTGTCATCCGGCCGCGCTTCGCGCGGTCCGGGTGGCTCGCAATGACGGAGAGCAACCATATTTGATGACGTGTTGAGGCTGGAGCGACGCTCCAGGAAAGGACCCCCATGACCGTTCAGGCCGCGATCCGTTCCGACCACGCCGATCTGCTGCGCGAGGCGCGGCTCGCGGCCTATTCCACGCCGCTGGAGGATTTCCATCCCGGCGCGCCGCGGCTGTTCCAGAGCGACACGATCTGGCCCTGGTTCGAGCGGCTGCGCAAGGAGGCCCCGGTGCACTACTGCACCAAGGCGCCGATCGAGCCCTATTGGTCGGTGACTCGGTATCACGACATCATGCATGTCGACACCAACCACGCGATCTTCTCCTCCGACGTCAGCAACGGCGGCATCATGATCCGCGATGTGGCACCCGGCTACGAGTGGCCGAGCTTCATCGCGATGGACGAGCCTGTTCACGGCGAGCAGCGCAAGACCGTGTCGCCGATGTTCACGCCCGATCACCTCGATGAGCTCGCCGTGCTGATCCGGCAGCGTTCGGCGAAGGTGCTGGATTCGCTGCCGCGCAACGAGACCTTCAACTGGGTCGAGAAGGTCTCGATCGAGCTGACGACGCAGATGCTGGCGACCTTGTTCGACTTTCCGTTCGAGCAGCGACGCAAGCTGACGCGCTGGTCGGACGTGTCCACCGCGCTGCCCAAGAGCGGCATCGTCTCGTCGGAGGAGGAGCGCCGGCGCGAGCTCGCCGAATGCGCCGAGACCTTCGGCCGGCTCTGGAAGGCGCGCCAGGCCGAGCCCGGGCGCGACCTGATCTCGATGATGGCGCACAGCGAGGCGACGCGCCACATGACGCCGGACAATCTGATGGGCAATCTGATCCTGCTCATCGTCGGCGGCAACGACACCACGCGCAACAGCATGACAGCCTCGGTGCTGGCGCTGAACGAGAACCCCGGCGAATATCAGAAGTTGCGCGACAATCCGGCGCTGATCGAGACCATGGTGCCGGAGGTGATCCGCTGGCAGACGCCGCTCGCCCATATGCGGCGCACTGCGCTGGTCGACACCGAGCTTGGTGGCCAGAAGATCCGCAAGGGCGATCGGGTCGTGATGTGGTACGTCTCGGGCAACCGCGACGAGGAGGTGATCGAGAACCCCGACGCCTTCATCATCGACCGCAAGCGGCCGCGCATCCACCTCTCCTTCGGCTTCGGCATCCACCGCTGCGTCGGCATGCGCCTCGCCGAGCTGCAGCTGCGCATCGTCTGGCAGGAGATCCTCAAGCGCTTCGACCGCATCGAGGTCGTCGGCGAGCCGAAGCGGGTCTATTCCAGCTTCGTGCGCGGCTACGAATCGCTGCCGGTGCGCATACCGGGGTGAGTTCCCGTCGATCGGGTCCATTCCACACGACCATTCGTTTGGTCGACCGCATGGGGCCTCACGGTTCGAGACGCCGCTGCGCGGCTCCTCACCATGAGGGCAGGCAGTTGCCTGAATGAGCGGGCCCCAAGACCCTCATGGTGAGGAGCGCCGCTTGCGGCGCGTCTCGAACCATGAGGCTCCGCTGCCTCTCGGACTATACAACTTCGGCATGGCCGCATGAACCAGATGCGATGGGCCCCGACCTTCGTTTCTGCTAGATCACCTCCGCACCTTTGCGGGTGCGCATGAACCGCAGGACGCCATGGCCGCTGCCGCACCGACCGACACACCGAGTACCGGCCCGGACTGGCCGCTCGCCATCTACGAGGCCCTGAAGTCCGCCGACGTCCGGCAGCTGTGCTACGTGCCCGATGCCGGACACGCCCGCCTGATCCGGCTGACCCACGACGATCCCGCGATCGCGACCACCGTCCTCACCACCGAGGAGGAAGGCGTCGCGCTCGGCGCGGGCGCCTGGCTGGGCGGCCAGCGCGCGGTGCTGCTGATGCAGTCGAGCGGCGTCGGCAATTGCGTCAACATGTTCTCGCTGCTGGCGAGCTGCCGCTTCCCGTTCCTCACCTTCGTCACGATGCGTGGCGAATGGGCCGAGTTCAATCCGTGGCAAGTGCCGATGGGCAAGGCGACGCAGTCCGCCTTCGAGATCATGGGCGTCACCGTGTTCCGGATGGAACGCCCCGAGGACGCCGGCGAGATCGCCGCCGCCGCGGCAACGCTCGCCTTCGACAGCGACCAGCCGATCGCGGTGCTGATCTCCCAGCGCATGATCGGCGCCAAGAAATGGACGGAGAACAAGTGATGAGTGCAGCGCTCGACCGTCGCGCCGCGGTGAAGGCGCTGGTCGCCGAGCGCGGCGACCTGCTCGTCGTCAGCGGTCTCGGCTCGTCGTCCTACGATGTGTTCGCCGCAGGCGATCACCCGGCGAACTTCTATCTCTGGGGCGCGATGGGCGGCGCCGTCATGATCGGCCTCGGCCTCGCACTGGCACAGCCGTCGCGGCCGGTCGCCGTCATCACCGGCGACGGCGAGCAGCTGATGGGGCTCGGCAGCCTCGCCACGTCAGCGGCCAAGAAGCCGAAGAACCTGTCGATCGTCGTGCTCGACAATGCGCATTTCGGCGAGACCGGCATGCAGATGAGCCATTCCGGGCTCGGCGTGAGCCTGGAGCAGATCGCCTCCGGCGCCGGCTTTCGCTCGGTGAGCACGATCCTCGACCACGCTGCGCTGCAGGCCTTTCGGCCGAAGCTGCGCGATCTCGCCGGTCCGCATTTCGCTGTTGTCGCGATCTCGACCGACCATGTCGACCGCGCCCTGCCCCCGCGGGACGGCGTTTTCCTGAAGAACCGCTTTCGCAGCCATCTCGGATTTTCCGTCAGCTAGAACGTCGTGGCCGCGCACCATCCAAAGCAGAAATGGCAGCTCGCGTTCGGACGGCTGACCGCACCGCGCGCTGGCATTCCAAGCTTGCCAATCGAGGCCTGCTTCGTCATAGGCTATGACAAACGAGCACAGGGAGACCGCAGGCCGCGCAACATCGGCCCGCGGAGCAGCGCATGACAGACCAGCATCAGCACGACGACTACGCCGACATCCGCGACGCGGTGGCCAAGCTCTGCGCCCAGTTCCCAGGCGAATATTGGCGCAAGCTCGATCGCGAGATGGCCTATCCCAGTGCGTTCGTCGATGCGCTGACGCAAGCCGGCTATCTCTCGGTGCTGATTCCGGAAGAATATGGCGGCGCGGGCCTGAAGCTGTCCGCGGCCGCGGCCATTCTGGAGGAGATCCAGCGTGCCGGCTGCAATGGCGGCGGCTGTCACGCCCAGATGTACACGATGGGCACCGTGCTGCGTCATGGCTCTGCCGAGCAGAAGGCCAAGTGGCTGCCGAAGGTCGCCGGCGGCGAGTTGCGGCTGCAAGCGTTCGGCGTCACCGAGCCGACCTCGGGCACTGACACCTCGTCGTTGAAGACCTTCGCCAAGCGCGACGGCGACAGCTACGTCGTCAACGGCCAGAAGATCTGGACCAGCCGCGCCGAATATTCCGACCTGATGATCCTGCTCGCGCGCACCACGCCGAAGGACCAGGCGCAGAAGCGCACCGATGGCCTCTCGGTCTTCATCGTCGACATGCGCGAGGCGCGAAACGCCGGGCTGACCATCCGCCCGATCCGCACCATGATGAACCACGCCACCACCGAAGTGTTCTTCACCGACATGCGGGTGCCGGCCGAGAACCTGATCGGCGAGGAGGGCAAGGGCTTCCGCTACATCCTCTCCGGCATGAATGCCGAGCGCATCCTGATCGCCGCCGAATGCGTCGGCGATGCCAAATGGTTCATCGCCAAGGCCACCGCCTATGCCAAGGAGCGCGTCGTGTTCGGCCGTCCTATCGGCCAGAATCAAGGCGTCCAGTTTCCGATCGCGAAGGCCTACGCCTCGATGCGCGCGGCCGAGCTGATGGTGAAGGAAGCGACGCGCAAATACGAGGCCGGGCGGGATTGCGGCGCCGAGGCCAACATGGCCAAGATGCTCGCGGCCGACGCCTCGTTCGAGGCGGCCAATGCCTGCATCCAGACTCATGGCGGCTTCGGCTTCGCCGAGGAATACGACGTCGAGCGCAAGTTCCGCGAGACGCGGCTCTATCAGGTCGCGCCGATCTCGACCAATCTCATTCTCTCCTACGTCGCCGAGCACGTGCTCGGCCTGCCGCGCTCGTACTGATATGCCGCGGTCTATCCATCGCCCGCGGCCATCCTTCGAGACGCCCGCCTGCGGCGGGCTCCTCAGGATGAGGATCTTAGGCGCAGCTACATCTCTCCACCCTCATGGTGAGGAGCGCCGCACTTGCGGCGCGTCTCGAACCATGAGGCCCCATTCTATGAGTTCACACCATGCTGCCGCTTGAAGGGATCACCGTCGTCGCCGTCGAGCAGGCGGTCGCCGCGCCATTCTGCTCGTCGCGCCTCGCCGATGCCGGCGCGCATGTCATCAAGATCGAGCGACCGGAGGGCGATTTCGCGCGCGGCTATGACGCCGCCGCCAAGGGCCAGAGCAGCTATTTCGTCTGGCTCAACCGCGGCAAGGAGTCCGTCGTCGTCGATCTCGCGACGAAAGAAGGCCGCGCCGAGCTGGAGAGGCTGATCGCGAGCGCCGACGTGCTGCTGCAGAACCTCAAGCCCGGCTCGATGGACAAAATGGGCTTTGCGCGCGAGCGGCTGCGCCAGGACTATCCGAAGCTGATCTGCTGCACCATCACCGGTTATGGCGACTCCGGTCCCTATGCCGATCGCAAGGCCTATGACCTGCTGATCCAGGCGGAGAGCGGGCTCGCCTCGATCACCGGCGGTCCGGACGGGCCGTCGCGCGTCGGCATGTCGATCGTCGACGTCGCGACCGGCGCCACCGCGCATGCCGCGATCCTCGAAGCGCTGATCGGCCGCGGCCGCACCGGTGAGGGCGCCGACATCCGGATCTCGATGTTCGACGTGATGGCCGACTGGCTCACCGTGCCGCTGCTCAATGCCGAGGCCGGCCATCCGCCCAAGCGCATCGGCCTCGCCCATCCCTCGATCGCGCCCTATGGCGTGTTCACCTCGCAGGACGGCAAGGACATCCTGATCTCGATCCAGAGCGAGCGCGAGTGGAAGACGCTGTGCGCCAAGGTGCTGGAGCAGCCGGCTCTGCCCGACGATCCGCGCTTTGCCAACATGGTCGCGCGCGTGCGCAACCGGACAGAGACCGACGGGATCGTGGCCGCACGTTTCGCGGCGCTGTCGCGCGACGAACTGCTCGCCAAGCTCGCGAGCGCCGACATCGCCTTTGCCGAGGTCAACAGCATGGCGGATCTCTCGACCCATCCGCATCTGCGGCGCATTGACGTGAGCACGCCAAACGGCGTCGTCAGCTATCCGGCCCCGGCCGCCATCGTGGTCGGCGACGACAGGCGTTACGGCGCGGTGCCTGGTATCGGCGAAGCCGGCTCTTCCGCGCGAAAGGGATGATCATGACGGACACGCTCGATCTCGATCGCTTGCGGCAATGGGTCGGCCGCAGCGCCGAGGCCACCGACATCGTCACCGCCCAGCTCACCAAGGGCCTGCGCGCGACCTTGTTCCAGGACATCGGCGAACCTGATACGGGCGACATCGCACCCTACACGGTGCACTGGTGCCTGGGCCAGCCGGTGTTTCCGCATGATCAGCTCGGCCCTGACGGCCATCCGACCCGCGGCGGCTTCCTGCCGCCGGTGCCGTTGCCGCGCCGGATGTGGGCCGGCGGCGAGGTCGCGTTTCTCGATCCGTTGCGCGTCGGCGATGTCGCCACCCGGGTCTCGACCATCTCCGACGTCGCCCTGAAGAGCGGCTCGACCGGCCAGCTCTGCTTCGTCGCCGTCGAGCATGTCGTGACGACGCCGCGCGGGGTCGCGATCCGCGAGCGCCAGGACATCGTCTACCGCGACATGGGCGGCGCGCAGCCCGCGCCAGCAAAGGCGCCGCCACCTTCTCCGGTCGCACAGCACAGCGAGACGCGTGTCTCCGATGCGGTGCTGCTGTTCCGTTATTCTGCGCTGACCTTCAACGGCCACCGCATCCACTACGATCGCGACTACGTCACCAAGGTCGAGGGCTATCCGGGATTGATCTTCCACGGCCCGCTGCAGGCCGCGCTCTTGGTCGAGTTCGCCGCCAAGCTCAAGGGCAAGGCGCCGGCGAAGTTCGCCTATCGCGGCGTGCAGCCGCTGTTCGAGGGCTCGGAATTCTCGGTCAACGCCAATGACATTGATGCGGGCCTGGACGTTTGGATCGCCAATGCCGAGCGGCAACCGACTATGAAGGGCACCGCGACCTGGTAGAATACATCCCGTCGTTCCGGGGCGAGGCGTCGCGTCAAAGTGGCGAAGCCATTTTGCGCAGAGCATCGAACCCGGAACCTCGAGGAGAGGGAAAAGAAAAGCTCGAGATTCCGGGTTCGATGCTACGCATCGCCCCGGAATGACGACAAACAACGATCGCTCCCGAGGAAACGTCTTGTCCGGCAAGTCTCCCAAAACCAAGTCCCGCACCGTCAAGCAGGCCACCTTCGAGCTGCTGCGGGCGTTCGGCATCAAAAAGGTGTTCGGCAATCCCGGCTCGACCGAGCTGCCGTTCCTGAGCGACTGGCCGGATGACATCGACTACGTGCTCGGCCTGCAGGAGGCGAGCGTGGTCGGCATGGCCGACGGCTATGCGCAGGCGACGCGCAATGCCGGCTTCGTCAACCTGCATTCGGCCGCCGGGGTCGGCAATGCGCTCGGCAACATCTACACCGCGCATCGCAACCAGACGCCGCTCGTCATCACCGCCGGCCAGCAGGCGCGCGCGATCCTGCCGCTGCAGGCCTTCCTCTATGCCGAGCGCGCGTCGGAATTCCCCAGGCCCTACGTCAAATACAGCGTCGAGCCGGCCCGGCCCGAGGACGTGCCGGGCGCGATCGCGCGCGCCTATTACACCGCGATGCAGCCGCCCTGCGGCCCGACCTTCGTCTCGATCCCGATCGACGACTGGATGCATCCCTCCCAGCCGGTCGTCGCACGAAAGCTCAGCCGCGAGCTCGGTCCCGACCGCGCGGCCATGGACGAGCTGGTTGATGCGCTCGGCGCTGCAAAGAACCCTGCGCTCGTGGTCGGCCCCGGCATCGATCGCGCCGGCTGCGTCGAGCAGATGGTCGCGGTCGCGGAGAAGACCAAAGCGAGCGTCTGGGTCAGCCCGTTCTCGGCGCGCTGCTCGTTCCCCGAGCGGCATCCGCAATTCCAGGGCTTCCTGCCGGCCTCGCCCGGGCAATTGTCGGAGGCGCTGAAAGCCCACGACCTCGTCGTGGTGATCGGCGCGCCGGTCTTCACCTTCCATGTCGAGGGCCACGCCGCGATCTTCGACGGCGCCACCGCGATCTATCAGATCACCGACGATGCCGAGGGCGCGGCCGTGCCGCCGATCGGCACCAGCATCGTCTCCACCATGCGCCCGGCGCTCTCGCTCTTGCTGGAGCTGCTGCCGGAGACGAAGCGCGCCGCGCCGAAGGCCCGCGTGCTGCCGGACGCGCCGAAGCCGGCCGATCCGATCCCGGTCGACTATCTGCTGCATACGCTGTCGCGGGCGCTGCCAGGCGGCGCTGCGCTGGTCGAGGAGATCCCCTCGCACCGGCCGGTGATGCACAAGTTCATGCCGATGCCGGGCGCCGACTCGTTCTACACGATGGCGAGCGGCGGCCTCGGCTACAGCCTGCCGGCCGCGGTCGGCATGGCGCTGGGACGGCGACAAGGCCGCACGGTGTGCCTGATCGGCGACGGCTCGGCGATGTACTCGCTGCAGGCGCTGTGGACCGCCGCGCAGCGCAGGCTGCCGCTGACGGTCGTCGTCATCAACAACTCCGGCTACGGAGCGATGCGCTCGTTCAGCCAGGTCATGCAGGTGCGCAACGTGCCCGGGCTCGATCTGCCGGGGCTCGACTTCGTCAAGCTCGCGGAAGGCCTGGGCTGCGACGCCGTCCGCGTGACGACGTCGGCCGACCTCGAAGCCGCTCTGGCACGCAGCCTTGCACAGGACGGCACGAGCCTCGTCGAGGTCATGGTGGATTCCGCCGTCCCCCTGCTCTACGCGCCGAAGACCTGACGGCGTTCGATCTACGGACGCTTCGTCAAGACATTCCAACGAACGCGACAACGCGTCGCACCCTCGGTGGCAACAGCATGGCGTGCCCCGAAATCAGCATCGACCCGCCCCATCGGTGGAACGGCGCTTTCCGCGGCAAGCATTTGTTTCAAAAGCTTTCTGCTGAATTCCGCCGGCGCCTTGCAGTCAAGCTGCCGCAAACACCGCGAAATCCTGCCGCGTCCTGGCGGGCGACGCCATGCCGCGTGCAAGGTCCGACCATCCTGCAATCAAAAATCATTGTCAAAAGGAACGCCATACGATTCAGCGTACCAAGGGAGTTGAGCGGATGGCGGACAAGAAGAACCTTCAAACCGCATCATCGAGGAACGACCTCTATCGCCACGTCAGCGTGCTGGCCCTGATGACCGCCCTGGCGATCACGGCGCTACCGCATCAGGCCAACGCGCTCGCCACGTCCGCGACCACCAACGCCGCAGCGCAGGCGGCGCAGAATGCTGCGGCCAAGGCGGCTGCGGCCGCCGCAGCGAAGGCCGCGCAGGATGCTGCAGCCAGGGCCGCTGCAACTGCCGCCGCCAAGGCGGCGCAGGACGCCGCCGCCAAGTCAGCCGCGAAGGCTGCAGCCACCGCCGCCGCCAAGGCTGCAGCCGACACTGCTGCGAAGGCCGCAGCCAGCGCAGCCGCCAAGGCGGCGACAACCGCAGCCTCCACGGCCGCGGCGAGCACGGCTGCCAAGGCTGCCGCGACGACGACCATGGCTGCGACCACCGCAACGACGACCACCGGCACGGCCGCCAAGCCGGCAGCTGCCACCACGACTGCCGCGACCACGAGCACGTCCACCAAGACGGCCACGGCAGCGACGACCGGCACGGCCAAGACCGCAGCCACGAGCACCGGCACCGGCACGGCGGCCAAGACCACGGCGGCCACCACCACCGTCGCGATCGCGAAGGCCACCGCGACACCTGCCGCCGCCGCGACCCCGGCCAAGGCCGCCGCCGCAGGCTCGTCGAGCAGCAACGACGCCGTCGCCAAGGCCAACGCCGCCGCACAAGCCGCAGCCCAGACCGCCGCGACCGCCGAAGCGCAGGTCGCCGCCGACCGCAAGGCGATCGACGCTGCACGCCAGGCCGAGCAGACTGCGCGCGGCGCCGCGATCGAGGCCCAGGAGCAGGCCGAGAAGAACCCGACCGCGGCCAATCAGGCGGCGGCCACAGCCAACGCTGCGAAGCTGACCGCGGCCTCCGCTGCGCTGCAAGCGGCCTTCACCAAGCTCGACAAGGACATCGACGTCTCCAACGAGGCCAAGGAAGCCGCCAACGCCGCCAAGGATACGGCGCGCGAGACCGCCGAGGCTGCCGGGAAGGCGGCTCAGCAGGCTGGCCAGGCTGCCGGCAACGCCAACAATGGCGGCACCGCCAATGCCGGCGGCACTGCCAACAACGGCGGCACCAAGCCCGCCGCCGGCAACCAGCAGAACCAGGCCGCCCAGGAGGCGGCCGAGCAGGCTGCACTGCAAGCCGCGCTAAAGACCGGTGAGCAGGCGCGTGCAGTCGCCCAGCAGAAGACCCAGGCCGCGCAGGCCGCCGCGACGCAGAACCAGAAGGCGGTCGAGGCTGCGCTGAACCAGAAGATCGGCGCGCTCGATGCGGCGACCGAAGCGGCCGAGCAGAAGGTGAATGCCGACCGGCAGGCACTGGAGCAGGCGCGTCAGGTGGCACAGCAGGCCAAGCAGGACGCGCAGGAGGCGGCCGAGGTCGTCGAGCGGGCCAACACGGCCGCAAACCAGGCCGCGCTTGCCGCCGCCAATGCCAAGGCACAGACCACGGCCAACACCTTCAACCAGGCCAATGCCACGCTGACCGCCGACAACCAGGCTCTGACCCAGACCCGCGAAGCCGGCGAGCAGCAGGAGCAGGCGCTACGCGCGACCGCTCAGCAGCAGGTCCAGGCCGGCTACACGGCGGCGCAGCAGGCAACCCAGGCCGCCTGGGCCGAGGCACAACAGATCGGCAACGCTGCGCTTGCCGCGCTCGAGCAGTAAGGCCGCTGCGCTCCGCGCCGCTCGCCCGGGCGGCGCGGACCGGACAACAACAAAAAGGCCGTGACAAGCCGCATGCCGAACCAACCGGGAACTGCGCACGCGGCGGGATCTAACCTCACCCGCCGCGTGAGATGCCCCCGGCCCCCATCCGCCCGGCATGCACTGCCCTGAGCCCCGCCCCCCTGCGGGGCTCATTTTTTTGGTTCTACTGCGTTACAAAGAGCCGCACAGTCGCGTTTTCACTGTCATTCCGGGGCAATCGTCAATGCGAAGGCGCGAAGCGGCTGCGCGTTGACGATTGAACCCGGAATCTCGAAATTGTTCAGAACAGACCCAAGACAAGATCGAGACAATATCGAGATTCCGGGTTCAAGGCCTGCGGCCTTGCCCCGGAATGCCGGTCATTGTGACGCAGTCGGATTAGTTGGGCGCCGCACCGGGCTTTCGATCTGGGTCGGCGCGGCCTCACCCGCCGCCCTTGTACGGCGCAGGCAGCCGCGTTCACGCTCCGCTCAGCACGGCTCTCGTCCGTATGCGTGGATGGCCTCGCATGAGAAGCATCCTGGCGACGATACCTCGCGTGCGCGGCGCCCGGGTCAAAGCCCGATCACACGCTCAGTACTGGAAGCGCACGCCGACGACGCCGACCACGGCCATGAAATTGTTGAGCGCTATGTTGGAGCGGGTCCACTCGGTGCGGATCTCGCTCTTCAGCTGAACGTTGCGGTTCATCTTGTAGGTGCCGCCGGCGGCGACGAACGTGCGCTGATCGGTCCGCCCGATGCCAACGAACTGATCCTGTCCATAGCCGCCGCGCAGCGTTCCGATCAGCCAGGGCTCGAACTGATGGTCGACCTGCATGATCACATCGCGCGACAGGATGCCCGAGACGTTCAATGCCGGCGTTTCCGACGCCTGCGAACGCGCCACGAGCACGAAGGTCGTGGTATCGGTCGCGGCCCAGGCCAAGGTCGCATCCGCGATCACGCCGCTGATGTTCGGCATCGCAGGCGAGTCCATGCGGCGCGTGAGGTAGCCGACCGACGCTTCGCCGGTCAGCGATCCCAGGTTGACGACCGCGCCGCCGCGCGCGGCAATGCCGCTGGAGTCGCGGCGCTGGCCGTTGAAGTCGACCTCCAGATCGTGGTTACGGCGATCGAAGCTCATGTCGATGAAGGGCGAGATGTTCGGCGTCAGCACATAGGTGACGCGGACCTGCGCGCCAGGCTGGGTATAGTTGCGGTCCTGCGTCCGCAGCGGGACGTTGGTCGTGATCATCGCATCATTGAAGACGACGCGATCGAGCGATCCCTTGAACGCGATCTCGGCCGGACCGAGCTTCTGCACCACGCCCGCGCTGCCGCCGAAGGTGGTGACGCGCGGCAGTTTCAGCAGGCCCGGAATCGTCAGCGCGTCATTGACGAAACGCGCTTCGCCGGTGATCGCGGTGCCCTCGGTGACGTCGTAGCGTCCCTGCGCGCGCGCCTCGAAGGTCGGATGGCTGATCGAACGGACGTTGGTGTCCTCGGTGTAGGCGCCCCGGAAATCGGCGTTGAGCTGATGCCGCTCCCATTGCGAGCGCACCGAGACTTCCGTTGCCACGATGGCGACCGGTGATCCCGGTCCGCCCGTTCGCCGGGTGGGATTGTTGTCATAGCCGGCCTGGATCTCGACCGCCGGCTTCACCAGGAACGACCCAACGGTCACGCCGGTCGGATCGTAGGGCTTGGCTTCGGCGGTGACCGGCGGCGGCTTCACGGTGTCGAGATTGCGATCGGGCAGGACGTCGCGGTTGCGCAGCACGCCCACCGGCTGGACAGCGGCGACGGCTTCGTCGGCCGGCGCTGGCTTTGCGGCAATCTGCTTCGGCGCCGCGCGGGCGATCTCGCGCGGCGGCTCGGTCTTCGGCACCATGGCGCCGCGAACCGGCTGGAACGCCGCCTGTGCGAACGCCGGGCTGCCGGTCGGCAGACCGCCCTTGCCCGCAGGCGTGAGCGGCGGCGCGCCGGCCTCGCGCACCGGACGCAACAGCGCACTGATGCTGCGCGGGTCCTGGCGCATCATCAGCGTGCGGCTGTCGTTCGCGATCCGGGGCACGTTGTAATAGATGCTGCGCGCGGTGACGTGGCGAAAGAACAAGCGATCGGACCGCCCCGGAACGACGTCCGTCGGCTTGGCCTTGATCGTCTGCTGCGCGGACGCGTCGGCCACCATGACGGCCAGAAGCAGCACCTCGACGAGCGCGAGCGTCACGCCCTTCTGGGTGCGCGTCAGGATCAGCCGCTTCGTCCGCACGGCGAACGCGCCGGTCTTGTGGGAATCGGAGGCTTGCAACGGAAAACCAGGCTACGCAGAACAACACGCGAGACGTCGGGCCACCGCCGCCATGACACATGCTCGATGCCTGCGACCGGTTCCCTTGACGTCCAGGTAGCCGACGAACGTCGGCGGAAATTGTGCCGAGCTGAGGAGATTTCATGCGAGATTGCGGATCATTTGCAGAACGGCGCTTCGACGCGATTCGAAGCGCCTGCAGACGTTCGCGGATAGAACTAATTAGTCAGGACGATGATGCGCGCAGTGACGATGCACGCAGTGATGCCGCACGCACGCCGCAACTCCTCTCCGATCTTGACGGAAATCCGGCGCGGCCCTGATGCCGTCTGACGATCGCCTGATGCCTCGGATCTGAAGTCCATGCCCCGCACGCCGCTTGCGAGCTTGGTCTCGTCGACCCGAATCGGCGATCGGATCGTCAGGCTCACGAGGCTAGAAATCCGCCATCGGCCGCGAGCACGTGGCCGACGACATAGGCCGACGCGTCCGACAGGAGCCACACCACGGCTTCTGCGATGTCCTCCGGCTGCCCGATCCGGCGCAGCGGCAGGCCCGCGGCCACGGTCGCGATATCGCCGACACCCGCACGCAGCATCATGTCGGTGACGACCCGTCCCGGCGCGATCGCGTTGATCCGCACGCCACGCGGCGCAGCCTCCATCGCGGCCGAGCGGGTCAGCGAGATGACCGCGGCCTTCGATGCCGAATAGAGCGCAAGCCCGGCGTTCGGATTGCGCACGCCGCTCACCGAGGCGTTGATCACGATGCGCCCCTGCCCGCGCGCATACATCGCCGCCAGTTGCGCGCGCAGACACAGGAATACCGAGCGCACATTGGCGTCGAACACGTCGTCATAGATCCCGCCACCCTGCTGCTCCAGCGGCGCACGCCGTTCCTGGAAGCCGGCATTGTTGAAGGCGGCGTCGAGCCGGCCATAACGATCGAGCGCGGTCGCGACCAGGCGCTCGACCTCCTCCTGCCGTGTCACGTCGGCTCTGACGGCGATGGCCTCGACGCCGAAGGCGCGGCAGTCCAAGGCTGCCGCTTCCAGCTCGGCCTCGCGCCGGCCGGCGATCAGCACCGCCTCGGCGCCTTCCGCCGCCATCCTGAGCGCCGCGGCCCGACCGATGCCGGAGCCGCCGCCGGTGACCAGGCAGACCTTGCCGCGCATCCGCCCCTCGGATGACACGGCGCTCCCGGCGCGAGCCACAGCGTTGCTCATCGCGCGCTCTCCACAACTCGATGCCCGGCGCGCCATTGCGCCGGAAATTTGTTGTATGATACAACTATCGTCGCTGGAGATCAAGATGACCGATGCCACACTGGTCGACGACATCCGTGCCGCTTCGCGCCTGATGGTGCGGGAGCTCGGCTTCATGGAAGCAACGGTGGCCGCGACCGACCATCCTCCGTCCGCTGTTCACACCATCCTGGAGATCGGCCTGCGCGGACCGATGACGGCGCTGCAGCTCGGCGAGATCTTGCATCTTGAAAAATCCAGCGTCAGCCGCATGGTGCGAAAGCTGATCGACGGCGGCGAGTTGCAGGAGATGATCGATCCCGGCGACGCCCGCATCAAGCCGCTATCGCTCACCGCCAAGGGACGGCGGACGCTGGCCGCGCTGCACGCATTCGGCCGCCAACAGGTTCGAGGCGCCCTGGCGTCGCTGTCGAAGACCGAGCAGCGCGCCGTGCGCGAGGGCCTGATCCTCTATGCCCGCGCGCTGAAGGCGTCGCGCTCCGCGGAAGAGGAGATGCAGCTGTCGCGTTGACGACGCGGCCGACGGGCAGATTGCGCATGCGGGCCATGACGAAACTGCCCGTCGTGTTGAAATGTCGCAGCGTGAAGCCTTGCGCCGTCGGGCAAATCAGGACGATCTTTCCGCGCATCCCGCCTCGATACGGAGCAACTGTGCTGTTGAGGTAGGCCGGCGAGCGGCCGGCCTCAAGGCTGGCGCGAGACGCGCCCCCGCCTTCGGCGGCTGAAGGCCTTGACCCCGTCCGCTCGCCGTCCTGTTGGCTTGGCATGCGCTCGGTCGTGGACCGAGCGCGGCATGGCGCTCGATCAGCTCACCGCAACGCGTGGTGGCTTAGGATTCCACTTCTCACCGCGGGCGATCATCGTGTTGAGGATGATGATCAGCTTGCGCATGCAGGCGATGAGCGCAACTTTCGGCTCCTTGCCCTTGGCGGTGAGGCGCTCATAGTAGGCCTTGAGCACCGGATTATGCTGGGTCGCTGCGCCGAGGCAGGGAAGAAACAGGCCGTTTCTCACCCAGCGCCGGCCCCCCTTGATGTGGCGCTCGCCTCGGCGCTTGCCGCTGTCATCGTCGTAAGGAGCGACCCCGATCAGGGCGGCGGCGATCTCGTCGCTCACCTTGCCGAGCTCCGGCGCTCCTGCAATGAGGATCGCGGAGGTCGTGCCGGCAAGCCCTGGCACAGTTTCGATGATCTCGGCGCGCTTGGCAAACTCCGGTGTGGCCTTGACCTTGGCCGAGATCGCAGCCTCGAGCTTCGCAATCTGTGCAGCGAGCGTCTTCAACACCTGGGAATGGGCCTTCTGCGCCAATCCCGGCACGACATGTTCGTTCTGGTTCTGCAGACGGGTTTTCAGATCCATCAGGTTCTTGCGTGCTTTCACCAGTCCCGCCAGTTCCTCGCGGGCAGCATCGTAGGTCTGGCTCGGTGCGTCGTTGAACGTCTCGGCGAACCAGGCGATCATCTCCGCATCGATCGTGTCGTTCTTCGCCAGTCGACCGGCCGATAGGGCAAAGTTGCGAACCCGCTTGGGATCGACGATCCGCACCTCTATCCCGGCCTGGCGCAACACCTTGGCCCACTCGCGCTCATAACCGCCGCTGGCCTCCATGACGGCCTTGTTCACCTTGTGCTTGCGAAGCAAGGTCAACAGCTGGCGGTGCCCGTGCGGAGTGCTCGGGAACGTCTGCCGTAGTCCGAGGCTGCGAATGCAGCCGTCCACCTTGTCCTTGGCCACATCGATGCCAGCGACACCGTTTGCGATTTGTGTCATCATCCACTCCCTTCCTTGCCTTGTATGGGCTCGAGGCCCTTGCAACTGTTCGGGTTGAGGAAGATCACCGGAGCTGTCCCTCGCTCTGAAACAGGCTCTGCTGCGTTTGGGGCGTTACGGGCTCAGATCCAGCGACGGGCGGTTTTGCGAGAACCGCCCGTTCGCATATTCTGACAGACTTTCTGAACACAAGGGGCGTTGCGCGCGATCGTCACGACACGCGAGGCGGGGATGCGGTGGCCGCGAGACGTCGCAGCATGTCCTTAACGGAGATGCGGACGAACGATGCTCTTGCGGACGTGAAGTTGCGTGGTCCTGGCGCCCCGACGCTGGCGCTAAGTTCGTGATGATGCTTGCGCATCGCGCGGACGACGGTGGCTAACAAGCCCGGACACCGGGGAGAGCGCGATATAAGCGTGAAGACCATCGCGCAGGGAATGCCGGGTTGATCCGGCAGCACCTGTGGTACCTGCCGCCTGCATTTTTTTTCGCAGGCGGGCCATGGGTGAAGCCCTCACCCGGCATTCCCTGCGCCCTTCGTTTGTCAGGAGGGACATGTCGACCGCAAGCCTCGGGCACAATCCGCCGCGAGACCGCACGGTCATGTCATCAGCTGTTTGAGATGTGAAATCGGGGCGAGCCTGAGTGACACTGCCGTAGGGTGGGCAAAGCGGCCGCCCGCAGGGCGGTCGCGTGCCCACCGTCGCGCCGCAGCTCGGAGCCTGATGGTGGGCACGGCGCGCGAGCGAGCGCGGCATGATGCACGCAGTATGGACGCACGCCTTTGCCCACCCTACTCGCTTATCCGCATGCGCACGCGGGCAACTACTTGCCGAACTCCTCGCGCATCTTCGCCTGGATCTTGGCCATGCCGGCGAGCCAGCGGTCGTAATTCTCGGTCTTCTTGCGCATGTAGCCGAGCACCTGCGGGTGCGGCAGGATCAGGAAGGTCTCCTCGGCGAGCCCCTTCAGCACGTCCTTCGCGACCCGCTCCGGCGTCAGGTCGCCGTCGCCGGATTGCGGCCCCTTCGGGATCGAGCGCAGCATGTCGGTGTCGACGCCCTGCGGGCACAGGATCGAGACCTTGATGTTGTCGGCCTTGTGCGAGATCGCGAGATTCTCGGCAAAACCGACCGCGGCATGCTTGGTGGTGGAGTAGGCAGCGCTACCGACCTGCGACAACAGGCCGGCCGCCGAGATCGTGTTGAGGAAATAGCCGCCGCCGCGAGACTTGTAGCGCGGAACGAGGTGCCGCGCGGCATAGACATGGGCCATCACATGGATGGCCCAGCTCCGCATCCACGGCTCGTCCGAAGCCCCGCCGACATTCACCGCCAGCGGATCGAAGCCACCGCCGATGCCGGCATTGGAGCAGAACAACGCGATCGGGCCGAATTGCCGTTCGGTCTCCTCGATCACGTGAAGGATGTCCTTCTCCTGCGCCACGTCGCATTTGAATGCGGCGCCGCCGATCTCGGCCGCGACCGCGCGCGCGCCTGCACCATCGAGATCGGTCACGATCACCTTGGCCGCGCCGGCATGCGCGAAGGCCTCGCACAGCGCCTTGCCGATGCCGCGGGCTCCACCAGTGACGACCACGTTCTTGCCGGTCACCTGCATGCGAAGCCCTCCTGGTGGAATTTTCTATGTCAGAACGAGATCGAGCACCGCAGTGTAGTGGCAGCCGGCGCCCAGCAGGACGAAACAATGCCAGATCGCGTTCTGGAAGCGCAAGCGGCGCCAGGAGTGAAAGATGACGCCCATACTGTAGAGAATGCCTCCCGCGAGCACGCAGGCCAGAACCGAGGTCGGCATGACGGCGACGACGCGGTCGTACATCATGATGCCGCTCCAGCCGAGCGCCAGATAGAGCCCGATCGACAGCGCGTCGAAGCGGCCCGGCCAGCGCAGCTTCAGCACGATGCCGAAAATGGCAACGCCCCAGACGCCGAGCAGCAGCGCCACCGAGAACAGCGTGTCCTTCAGCGCCGCGATGAACGGCGTATAGGTGGCCGCGATCAGCACGTAGATGGCGGAATGATCGAAGCGGCGCAGCACCCATTTGGTGGGCGACACCGGCCACAGATTGTAGGTTGCCGACAGGATCAGCATCGACAGCAGGCCGGCGACATAGACCGACACCACGACAATGTCGACCGGGCTGGCATAGATCGAGGTCAGCACCACGAGCACGGTCGCGGCCACCAGGCCGGCGGCGATCCCGAGGATATGGATTACGCCATCGACGATCATCTCGACCTTGTCGTAATTCCACCGCATCGCACCGGTGGCGGCATGGACGGAGGTCGAGGCGAACTGCTTCAGTTGGAATACGGTCATGTAGGAACCTGGCGTTGGCTTGCCGGGACAAACTTAGCTGGACGATTATGGTTTCCAGTGGTCAACGATCCGTTGAAGCTCCGGTTCTACCCGAAAACGCGCCGGAAATGTGAGCTTGAATCCCGGGTTTTGCATCGCCACCTCTCACAAGTCGCTCACGCCCTTTTCAACTCGCGAATTCTCCTCCCGCATGGTGTCTTTTTCTGAACTCGTCGACGAAGCGCGGCTTTCGGCCCGCGCCCTGCTCGATTATGGCGAGAGCTTCTTCAACCCGACCGTCCGGCTCGGCGTCACCGGGTTGTCACGGGCCGGCAAGACCGTGTTCATCACCGCGCTGATCCACGGGCTGATCCGGGGAGGACGCCTGCCCATATTCGAGGCGCAGGCCACCGGCCGCATTGCGCGCGCCTATCTGGCGCCGCAACCGGATGACGGCGTGCCGCGCTTTGCCTATGAGAGCCACGTGCGGGCGCTGGTCGCGGAGCGGCGCTGGCCGAGCTCGACGGTCGACATCAGCGAGCTCCGGCTGGTGATCGAATTCCAGCGCGCCAATGGTGCCGAGCGCACGCTGACCCTGGACATCGTCGACTATCCCGGCGAGTGGCTGCTCGACCTGCCGCTCCTGAACAAAAGCTACGAGCAGTGGGCGCACGAAAGCCTCGCGCTGTCGCGGAGCGAGCCGCGGGCACATCTGGCCGGGGACTGGCACGCGCAATTGGCCACACTCTCCGCCGAGGGCCGCGAAGACGAGCCGGCGACGCTCGAGGCGGCCCGTCTGTTCACCGAGTACCTGCGCGCCTGCCGCGACGACCGCTTCGCCATGAGCCTGTTGCCACCGGGACGATTCCTGATGCCAGGGAATCTCGCGGGATCGCCGGCGCTGACCTTTGCGCCGCTCGATGTGCCGGCCCACGGCCACGCGCCTGACGCCTCGCTGTGGGCGATGATGGTGCGCCGCTTCGAGGCCTACAAGGACATCGTGGTCCGGCCGTTCTTCCGCGACCATTTCGCGCGGCTCGATCGCCAGATCGTGCTGGTCGACGCGCTCTCGGCGTTCAATGCCGGACCGGAGGCGCTGCATGATCTCGAGGCCGCGCTGACCGGCATTCTCGACTGCTTCCGCGTCGGCCGCAGCTCGGTGCTGTCGACGCTGTTCCGGCCCCGCATCGACCGCATCCTGTTCGCGGCCACCAAGGCCGATCATCTGCATCACACCAGCCACGACCGGCTGGAGGCCGTGCTGCGGCGCGCCGTCAACCACGCCGTGGCCCGCGCCGAGAGCACCGGCGCCGACATCGACGTCGTGGCGCTGGCCGCTGTGCGGGCCACGCGCGAAGCGCTGGTCGCGCGCGGCCGCGACAAGCTGCCGTCGCTGCTCGGTACCCCCGCCGCCGGCGAAAGCGCCAATGGCGAGATCTTCGACGGCAACACCGAGGTGGCGACGTTTCCGGGCGAGCTGCCTGTGGATGCCGAGGAGCTGTTCAAGGGCGGTGCCTATCGCGGCCTGTCCAGCGCCGACGCCGATGGGACCGATTTCCGCTTTCTTCGCTTCCGCCCGCCTTTGCTGGAGCCCGACGCTGGCGGCGAGCCCGCTTTTCCCCATATTCGTCTCGACCGCGCCCTTCAGTTCCTGATCGGAGACCGGCTGCAATGAGCGAACGCGCCAAGCCACGTCGCCCCCAGACGTTCCGGCTCGATGATCCCGACGTCGTGGTGGTCGATGCAGAGGATACCGGCCGGCCGGGCCGCGGCACGATCCAGATCACGCCGGAAGCCGACCCCGCGCAATTGCCGGTGCCGGTCGAGGTCGTGCTGCCGGCGCGGCACGGCTTCCGCTGGGGTGCCCTTTTTTGGGGATCGGTGGCCGGCCTCGTGCTGCTCGGCCTCGGCCTCGGCGTCACGCATCTGATCGAGGATCTGTTCGCCCGCAGCGAGGCGCTCGGCTATCTCGGCGCTGGGCTAGCCGCCGCCGCCGCGGTCGCGCTCGCCGCCGTGATCGCGCGCGAAACCTTTGGGCTGGTGCGGCTGGCCACGATCGAGAAGCTGCATCAGCGCGCCGCCGCGGTGCTCTTGTCCGACGATCGCGCCGAGAGCCGCGAAGTCATCGCCGAGCTGCTGCGGATCGCACATGCGAATCCGCGACTGGCGCGACCGCGCGCAGAGCTTGCTGGCCATGCGGACGACATCATCGACGGCAGCGACATGATCAAGCTCGCCGAGCGCGAGCTGATGACGCCGCTCGACATCGAGGCGCGCCGGCTGGTCTCGGTGGCGGCGCAACGGGTGTCGGTGGTCACGGCGGTGAGCCCGCGTGCGATGATCGACGTGCTGTTCGTGTTCGTGGCGTCGCTGCGGCTGATCCGCCAGCTCGCGCGGCTCTATGGCGGCCGCCCCGGCGCACTCGGCATGATCAGCCTGCTACGCCACATCATCGCCCATCTCGCGATCACCGGCGGCATGGCAGCGAGCGACAGCCTGATCCAGCAGGTGCTGGGCCACGGCATCGCTGCAAAACTGTCGCAACGGCTTGGCGAGGGCGTGCTCAACGGCCTGCTCACGGCACGGCTCGGCCTCGCGGCGATCGACGTGACGCGGCCGCTGCCGTTCACGGCGTTGCCGCGGCCGGCACTGGCCGATCTCGCCAAGGACCTGCTGCGCAAGCGGGAGGATGAGGAGTGATGCTCAGCCGCGGGCAGTGGAGTCGGGATCACCGGCGAGCCAGCGCCATTGGTACAATGGCGATGTCGGTGGCGGCGACAGGTCGGGCGTCCATCCCGTCAGCTTCTCGAGCGCGTAGGTGTCCATGACCGTGCCGCGCCACGTCCGCTGCACGCTGCCGAGCGGCTCCCGGCGCGCGGTCGTGTCAGTCCACACCCGACCGCTGTTGTCCGGCTCGCGCACGACGTAGAGGCCGGGATGTCCTGCGATCAGGCTCATGCCGGGATCACGAAAGCCCAGGAAGCGGGCGCGCTCATTGATCTGGACGACCGGCACGCGCCCCCTGAAGAACCAGCGCAGCATCGCATAGGTGCGGTAGTCGGAGGTGGCGATCCAGGTGGCGCCGGTGCTCGCCAGTTCTTCTTCGGCCCGCGCCGCCACCTGCTGGTACCCCGCCTCGCCGCCAATGGGATCGGCCCTGCCGAGGAAATTCCAGGGTGCGGCGACATAATAGAGGAAGATCAGGACGACCATGGCGATGCCCGTCCCGACAGCCGCGCGCGCCCAGCCGATAGTCGAGCGGATCATCCATTTCGGCCAGCCTTCCTGCGGCAGCCGTACGATGTTGATGGCGACCGCCGCAAACCCGATCGGCCACATGAACATCGGCCAGGTATCGCCGATCCGCAGGGTGAGCGACTTCCACAGGAAGTACAGGAATGGCACGAGCACCGCGGTGGACAGCAGGATCGCAACAGGCTCGCGCGTGCGATAGCCACGCCACGCCGTGAGCGTCAGCGCCGACAGCGTGACGGGCAACAGGATGAATCCGACCTGTCCGAGTTGCAGTCCGATATAGTCGCCGAGCGTCCGAAAGGAAAAATCGCGCGGCGCGGTGGCGCGAACGAGTTGAAACCAGAACGACGCCCAGTCGTGCTGGGCGTTCCAGATCAGCACAGGCGAGAACACCGCCAGAGCGATCAGCGCGCCGCACCAGGGATAGGGACTGAAAAGCCAGCGGCGACGCCAGGCGGGAACGAGCAGGAACGCCGCCACCGCCGGCAACAGCATGACCACGGTGAACTTCGACAGCAGCGCCAATCCGCCGAACAGGCCGGCGGCGAGCCACCAGCGGCCGTCGCCGCTCTCGGCAAGTCGGACCAGGGCGCAGATCATCGCGAGCGCAAACGGGATCGCCGCGATATCGGGCGCAACCTTGGCCATCAGCAGGCCATAATACAGCGCCGCCTCCGGCAGCAGCACCGCGAGAATCACGGCCCTGACATTGTGTGTGACGCGGCGGACGATGTCGGCGAGCAGCAGCTGCGATGCGCCCATCGCGAGGATACCTGCGAAGCGAACGCCGAGATTGGTATCGCCGAACAGCGTGGTTCCCAGCCGGATGAACCAGGCGATCATGGGCGGATGATCGAGGAAGCAGAGCTGCAGCTCTTTCGACCAGGTCCAGTAATAGGCCTCGTCGGTGCGCAGATCGAGCGCGCTCGCGTAAACGATGCGGATCATCGTCATCGCCGCGATCACGACCGCCGCCATGAGCCACGCGGCGCGCGTGGACCGAGGATGTGGACTGTCGATGCTGGGGGAAATGGCCGTCACGCGGTGCTTTTCCCCGACTCCGTCGGGCGAGTCAACGCTCCCCCGGCACCGCCGGCCCGCCTCCGCAACCCGCCCTCTAGGCCATCAGGGAATAAATCTCTAGCATCGCGGTTCACGATGACACGGACCCCATGACCATTTCGATTTCCCATCGGTTGCGAACTGCCTTTCGCGGCATCGGCGTGCGGCAGCTGCGACTCATCTGCGGCATCATTCTGTTCAGCTATCTCCTCAGTCATTTCCTCAATCATGCGCTCGGCAACATCTCACTGCAGGCGCTTGGCGAGGGCCTCTACTATCACGTCAGGTTCTGGCAATTCCCGCCGGTCGCCGTGCTGTTCTATTCGGCCATTCTCGTCCATGGCGGCCTCGGCGTCTGGGCGCTCTATCAACGCCGACAGTTCAGCCGCAGAACGCTGGAGCCGCTGCAACTCGTCCTGGGTCTGAGCATCCCGGCGCTGATCTTCGCCCATATCGCCGGCGTCCGCCTCGGTCAGACCCTCTACGGACATGAGAAGCTCTACCCGCAGGTTCTGTATTCCTATTGGACTGGGCCGTCCTGGCGCGTCTGGCTGATGACGGCCTCACTGCTGACGTCATGGACCCACGGCTGCATCGGCCTGCATGGCTGGCTGCGTCTGAAGCCATTCTACAGGCGGATCGCGCCGGGACTGCTCGCCTGCGCCGTTCTGATCCCGGCGCTGGCCCTGCTCGGCTTCTACCGCGGAGGCCGTGACGTCATCGCGACGAGCGCGACAGCGGAGTGGCGCGCCGAAAATCTGTCCAAGAAGCAGATGGGCACGCCTTCCGAGCAGGCGACCCTCGAAACCATCATGAACGGTTTCCTGATCGCCTATCTCGGCCTGATCGGGGTCGTGCTCACAGCGCGCGGCGTCCGCGCCTTGCATGAGCGCCGTGGCGGCATGCTCACGCTGTCCTACAACAACGGCCGGACCATCCGGGTACCGAAGGGTCTTTCCGTGCTCGAGGCCAGTCTGCGCAACAACGTTCCGCATGCCAGCATGTGCGGCGGCCGCGCCCGCTGTTCGACCTGCCGCATCAGGGTAATCGGAGATTGCAGCGCGCTGCCGGCGCCTTCGCCGCGCGAAGCCTTCGTGCTGACCCAGGTCGGCGCCGCGGATCCTTCGATCAGACTGGCCTGCCAGCTGCGTCCCACGGGTGACCTCTCCTTCTTTCAGCTATTCATGCCGAACCTGACGCCAAGCGGGCACAGCGGCCCAAGGGCCGGGATCGGGCAGGAACGCTATCTCGTGAGCCTGTTCGTCGACATGCGGGGATCGACCAGCCTCGCCGAGAAGCGGTTGCCGTTCGACGTCGTGTTCATCGTCAACCGTTTCCTTGGCGCGGTGTCACAGGCGGTCCTGACGAATGGCGGCCAGCCCAACCAGTTCATCGGCGACGGCATGCTGGCGCTGTTCGGCCTCTCGGTCGATCCGCATATCGCGTGCGGGCAGGCCATCCAGGCAGCCCGGGACATCGCCGCCAACATCGCCGAGCTCAACGGCTTCCTGAGCCATGATCTGCACGAGCCGATCCGCTTCGGCATCGGCATTCACGGCGGCGAAGTGATCGTCGGCGAGATCGGCTACCGTGATCACATGGTGTTCACCGCGCTTGGCGATTCCGTCAACGTGGCGTCACGGCTGCAGGACCTGACGAAGACTCTCGGCTGCCAGGTGATCATTTCCGAGGACGTCTGCGCGCGGGCGGGACTTGCCGCCGGCGCACTGCCGCAGCAGGAAGTGGAAATCCGCGGCCGCGCCGAACCGATGCACGTACGAACGGCCACGGATGCGTCCGACCTCGCAGCGCAGAACTCATCGGACGAGGGTGCCGCGGCATGAGACGGCGCGTTGAACCTGATTGCGGACTACGCCGTCATACGCAGAACGGTTGCAGTGGATCAGTAGTGGCCGGCGAGACGATGGGCAGCGCGGCGTTCAAAAGCCGCAAAGCCGCCATGATATCGGTCACTTCGGGCCAAAGGCCGCCCGCTGTTTGCGCTATCAAGCCTGTCCCAACCGCAGTAGTCTCGAATTCCGGGCCTGATGGTTTGCGGGGACCGCCGGCTCGATCTGGATTGATCCCGCGGAGGCAAGGTATGGCTAAAGGTACGGTCAAGTGGTTCAACCCGACCAAGGGCTATGGTTTCATTCAGCCCACGGCCGGGGGCAAAGACATCTTCGTCCATATCTCTGCAGTGCAGAAGGCGGGGCTCACGACCCTCAACGAAGGCCAGACGATCGAGTATGACGAGATTGCCAACCGCGGCAGGAGTTCGGCCGAGAACCTGAAAGTGTAGCGGACGCCGTGCAGCGCCATTCCGCCTCGTGGCCTCTCGGCGCGCACCGTCCTCTCACCAAGCCATCGCAAGTCCTGAAAATCACGACAAGACAGGAGCGGTGCCCGCTCCTGATCATATCTACGTTTGTTTGTAGTTTCAGCTCACGCCGCACCATTGCCTCGACTGCCCGACCTGGGTCAAATGGGTATCGAACCGCGCCAAGAACGAATTCCAGCACGCGGAAAGCAATAAATGGGAGCGACACCTCATGGACGACCAAGGGATTTTCCACGGCCTGAAGGTGCTGGACTGCGCAAGCTTCATTGCAGCTCCCGCCGCGGCGACCGTTCTGTCGGACTTCGGTGCCGACGTGATCAAGATCGAGCCGCCCGGCGCCGGCGACCCCTATCGCAACCTGCCGAACCTGCCCGGCTATCCGCGCAGCGAGCATAACTACGCCTGGTATCTCGAGGCCCGCAACAAGCGCAGCATCGCACTCGATCTATCGAAACCCGAAGCCCAGGCCGTGTTACGGCGCCTCGTCAGCGAGGCGGATGTTTTCATCACCAATTTCCCGCCCTCGGTACGAGCCAAGCTCGGCCTCACCCATGAGAAGCTCGCGCCGTTGAACGAGCGGCTGATCTATGCGTCGTTCACCGGCTACGGCGAGAAGGGCGAAGAAGCCGACAAGCCGGGCTTCGACAGCAACGCCTATTGGGCGCGGTCCGGGCTGATGGATCTGGTGCGTGCCGACGAGACCACGACACCCGCTCGCTCCGTGGCCGGCATGGGCGACCATCCTTGCGCGATGGCGTTCTACGGCGCGATCGTGACCGCGCTCTACCAGCGTGAGCGGACCGGCAAAGGCTGCCACGTCGCCTCCAATCTGATGGCGAACGGCGTCTGGGCGGCGTCCGTCCTGGCCCAGGCCAAGCTGTGCGGCGCGACCTTCGTCGAGCGGCGGCCGCGCGAGCGGGCCCTGAACGCGGTTGCCAACCACTACAAATGCCAGGACGGCCGCTGGATCATGCTGTCGCTCCTCAACGAGGAGAAGCAGTGGCCGGTGCTCGCCCGCTGTCTCGGCCGCGAAGACCTGATCGACGATCCGCGCTTTGCCACCAAGGCGGACCGCCACGCCCGCTCGGTCGAGCTGATCCACGAATTCGACGCGGTATTCGCAACGAAGCCGCTGGCCGAGTGGCGTAAAGCCCTGGACGGCAGCGGTCTCGTGTTCGGCGTGGTCGGCATCCTCGATGACATTCCGACCGACAGGCAGATGATCGAGAACGAGGTCCTGGTACCGTTCGAGAACGACACCATGCTGACCGTCAACAGCCCGATCTGGATCGACGGCCAGCGCAAGGTCGCCCCGCGCAAGCCGCCCGGCGTGGGCGAGCACAGCGACGACATCCTGCGCGGCGCCGGCTTCGACGACGAGGCCATCCGCGCGTTGCGCGCACGCGGCGCGGTGGGCTGATCTATCGCGTGGCGATGAAGCACATGCCGAACCGCGTCGCGGGCCCGGCCTGGCAGGACAGGTTCGCGGCGCAGGTCCAGGCCGAAAAGCTCTTGTCGTTGTCCGCGGCCTCGGGGCGGCTCGCGTAGCAATGCCCGCCCCAGCCGTCATTGTAGACCGTGCCGGCGAGCTCATCGCTGCCGCGCAGCTGCGGACGGCTGGCGAAGCCGCGGGAGAAATCCGGCGCGCGGCCTTCGGCAAAAGCGGTGAGGATGTCGCGGCGGCGCACCTGATCGCCGAAGAAGTGCGGCGAGCCGGGCACCACGACCGTATTGGACGGCTTCTCCGCCATCCAGTCGACACCGGGGAAGTGGAAGCCGCCGATGCCGCGGGTCTGATGACAGCCGCCGCAGCTCGCATCGTTCAGGCGGCGCTCGAAGCCGGCGACCGACTGGATGTTCTGCAGCGCCATGCCCTGCGCGGCCGCCTTTTCGAGCGCGCCGACGACATCGGCCTCCGTGAACACCGGAGCCGGTCCGTTCGCGTCTCCCTGCACCAGCCCGTAGGCGGGCAGCAGATCGGAATTGACGAAGCCGACCGGCGTCGGCGCCACCGCGACCTTGGCCAGGAACTTGTCGGGGATGACCGCCGTGCCGCGATCGAGCTCGCCGAGATGCACGGGGTCGAGCAGCCAGGCCCTGAATTCGCGCGCAAGCGCCGCATCGGCGAGCAGCCGGTCGCGGTCGACCTGATCCTCCAGCACCGCCTCGTCGAACGTGCCGCCGGCAGCGTTGTAGTCGAACACCTTCATCATGTAGTCGGTGCGAAAATCCCGCACCGACGATTTCGGCGCATGCGCAATCTGAAGGTTGGTCTCGATGCGGTGGATGTTCTCCGGCCTGATCAATGCGAGCGGACCATCCGGCGACATCAGCTTCGCGGCAAGCTCCGGCCCGGTCAGCGGCAGATCAGCCGTCGCCAGCCAGCGCTTGGCAATATCGGCACAGCTCGGCGCATTGCTTCTGGCCTGATCGTCGCTGCGTGCCTTGAGCACGATGTTGAGCGTCATCGGCAGCCGCGGTGAGGTCAATTCGCCGCCCATGTCACTGCCCTTGGACTCGGGCGGCGTGGTCCGCGTCAGGCGGTACAGCAGCCGCACCTCACCGCAATGGGCGGGATCGACGAAGGCACGATCCATGCGGTTGACGATGCCGGCCAGCACGAAGCGGGCATCGGGGGAATCCAGCACCGCGCGATCGAACAGCTGGAACGCATACGACGTACCTACGCCGATGCTCTCGTCCGGCAGCGTCGCCTTGTGCTTCTCGACATAGCGGTCGAACTCGACCTCCAGCGCCTTGCGCACGGGGCTCATCGACGGCAGCGCAAACAGCGCGGCATCGGTCAGCGGCGCATCGCTCGGAGCCGCGAGCATCCGGCCGAGAGCAAACGGCCCCTTGTCGAGCTCACGCAGCGCGAACGGCTCGAGGATGGCAGCGCCGCGCTCGAGCGGCGCGCTTTCATCCGCATGCGCGAGCGAGCCGCAACACAGCATCACAAGGCCAAATACCGACAGTCGCAACACCCGCCTCCTCCGTCCGAACAACAGTGCAGCCGACGGCCTGCTAACCCTCGAAGATAGCCGAAAAGCGACGGCTGCGGGCAAATGTGCGACGAGGCGCCTCACGTCGCGGTGAGGCGCCTCGTCAGAACTGTTCACGAAAAGATGGGCCGTCAGCGCGCGACGACAAGCCCCTTGGTGGTGAAGACCACCCAGCGGCCGTCCTGCTTGCGGATCGCATCGACCTTGCCGAGGCCGGGCACCGGATCGCCGGCATAGACCTCGTAGAGACCGCCGCGCCCCTCGATCAGCGCGCCGCCACGACCGACGTCGCGCAGCACCCAGCCGTCGACGACCTTGGGCTTGCCGGCATCAGCGCGGTTCGCCTCGGCCTTGCTCGCCTCGGCGCGGGCGGCCTCCGCCCTGGCCGCTTCAGCCCTGCTCGGTTCGGTCCTGCTCGCCTCCTGCCGGGTCGCAACGCCAGCCGGAGGCGCGGCAGCATTGATCGCGCCCACCGCCTGCGGCACGGACGCCGCATTGTCACGCGACGCGGCATTGTCACGCGATGCGGCATTGTCACGCGATGCGGCCTGCGAGGCCACCGACGCCTGTGCCGCGCGCAGCCGGTCCACGGCCTCGCTGAGGCGCTGCAGTTCGCTCGGCTTGCCGGACGACTTCGTCGACAGCTCACCCAGAATCTTTTCGAGCCGGTCGAGACGCTCGGCCGACTTGTTCAGCTCGACGAGACTGGTCTGGTTGGTCTGCTCCAGGCTGGCCCTGAGCGTCGCAACATCGTTGTCGATCCGCGACACGGCCGCGGCCAGCGTCGCATCATCCGCGCCGCCGCTTCCCGGCGCTCCCGCGGTGCCGTCACTGGCGCGATGCACGAAGACGGCCGTCGCGAGGCCGCCAGCGACACCGCCGACCACCATCGCCAGCAACAGCACAGCGGCCATGGCCGGAAGCCCGAACCGGCCCCCCGCCGTCAACGCGGACGATCTGGTCTTGCCCGACTGCGGAGGCGGCACCGCGCCGGCATTCGTTGCACCGGCAGCAGCCGCCGCTCCGCCAGCAGCGGACTTGGCCGTATCGAACTTGGCCGGCTCAGCCTTGAACGTCGCTTTGGCCCAGGCCGCGGCCTTGTCGACCGCAGAGCCAGCCATGCTGGCCGGCGCCGCATCGGCCTCGGTCGACATGATCGGGCGTTTGACGGGCGTTTCCGGCTTTGGCGCAGCCTCGGGCTTCACCGCAGCTTCGGGTCTCACGGCAGCCTCGGGCTTGGCGGCGGCGATCGGCTTGATCGGCGTTTCCGGCTTTGGCGGGGTGGCCGCCATCGGGCCGATCTTCGGCGCGCTTGACGCGAGCGTCGACAGCTTGGGCGTCTCGACCTTGAGCGGCTCGGCAACGGCCACGGCCTTGATCGTATCGGTCTTGATCGGATCGGCCTTGACCGGCTCGGTCCTGATCAGGTCGAGGATCGTCGAGGGCGACTTGAGTGTCGCTTCGACCTTGGCCGACTTTGGCTTCGCCGCAGCCGCCTTGACGGCCTCCGGCTTCGCTGCATCGGCCTTGACGATGTCGAGCCGGGCCGGGTCCGGCTTGCGGGCCTCGGTCTTGATCGGCTCCACCTTGACGGCGTTCGGCTTGACCGGCTCGGCCTCGGTCGAGATCTCGCTCTTCACCTCGGTCGTGGCAGCCGCCGCTGTGGCGGGCGCGGGATTGGCGACCGGCGGCACGGCCACGAGCGGCGCGGGCTTGACGTCGTTGGCCGGCCTGTCCGCCGTCGGCGCTTCATGGTCCGGCGAGATCATCGGCTGCACGAGTGGAGCGATCGCAGGCACCGCCATGTCGACAGCTTCGGGGGACGCAGAGGTCTTCACCACCGGCTCAGCGCTGGCAGCGCCAAGGCTGGTCTGTTCGGCCGTTTGGTCGCTCACGTTCAAAGTCTCCCGATGACGTTGAGCCCTTGGTAACCTTAGTTAGCGGTTGATTGATTGCCAAAATCTTACTTCCGTAGGGCTAACCGAAATTTTAGGGATTCATCCGAGGCGGATTTGCGCCCACAAAGTGGAGCAGATGTGGCGAGCGGTGCCCGAATAATCATCGTTGGGCGGGCACGAGAGCGGCACCGGGGAACAGCGGTACCGGAGAACAGCGGTCTGCCGGGGATCGGCCGTCAAGGTTGCAACCGAGAGCGTTCCCGCGGCACCTGAGCGCCCGAGGCATCGATGTTTTCCCCCCTTCCGGTCGGAGGGCGCAGGGAAGACCGGGTGCCGACTGGCACCCGTGGCCCCCGTGCGGAAAGAATGCACGGGGCAGGAACCACAGGCTCAGCCGGACCAACCCGGCCTTCCCTGCGCGATGGTTTAGCGGCTGCTTCGTAGTCTCCCCGGTGCGCCGGGCTTTCTGGTCACCGTGACCTGCGCAACGCCTCAGCGTCATCGCAAGCGTGGCATCGGCATCGGGATGCCAGGACCCTACGACTTGACCGTCCGCACCGGACTTGCTCGCCGGCCTGCGAATGCAGAGCCCCAAGTCCGATACGTCCATCGCTCCCCGCTGCTACGCCTCGTGACGATCGGCCGAAACGTCCCTCTTCATCGCGAACGGGATGGCCGGGATCATCGTGGTGATTTGCCCGACGAGGCAAGCCGCGCGCGTGCGACAAACTGGCTCGACGGGCGGTTTGCGCATGACGGGGATGCGGGAAGTGCCCGTCGGGCGAACGGCGTGAGAGAAAGTCGCGCGGAGTTTAGTGCACTGTCACCGTAAGACCACCGTGACCCAACCCGATTGTATACGGGAACGCCTATTTCGTGGCAGGCCAACTTGTCTCTCGTAGGAATCAACTCAAACGGCTCCTATGACGTCCTGAAAACCGTATCGTACGGCCTTACTCGCAACGCAACGGGAGTGCATTTAATGCCGGTGGTGGAAAAATGAGAAGCATGGCAACAAAAGCGGCAGCAATCGTTGTTGTCCTTCTCGCAATGGCGATGAACTGCTTTGCTCGGTCAAATGAGCGCATGACATACTCAGTGATTGCGATTGAATACATCGGAGAGTCCGACGGTCTTGTGAGATCTGTGCTTATTAGCAATTCTGAAGCAGGAGCGGAGTGGTACCGTCGAATGGTGATGAGACCATTCGACGCAAAGCAGGCAGACCCGCATGTAATCAGCATATCTCTATTGAACGATCTCATCGCAGCGATAGATACGTTCCAAAGCGCGCGACAAACACATGTGGTGTCTCCCAAAGGTGCTGCGGTTCAGGTGTCTATTATTACACCTGAGAGAAACAGTCCCCTTTTCCATAACTCAACAGAAGCATTGTCATTATTAGAGGGCGTGCAGAAGACTTTTAGCAAGGACGAATCCTTGTCTGGAGATATCGCATATTTCCAAAAGCGGATATTGCAATACCGGAGATGGTAGCGTGAACGGGGGTGCAGCGCTTGCGGCCGCTCCCAAAACCTAACCACCGCGCAGCTTCACCACCCGTGCCAGCTTTGCGTGGATGGACGATGAACCAGCCGAGCTCTGATCTGTTTTTTCTACCCCGGCAGACTTGGCCGGCGGCTTTTGCGGCGCGTTCGGTCCGGTATCGTCGCGGGCTTCAGACTTTGGTGCCCTCTGTTCCTCGTTCCTCCGTGACAACGGCAAGCCGGGGCGCGCTGCTCTGCGGCAATGCATTTACGATGACAGTCCGACACTGTCACCGTAATTCGCGCGTGCACCGTAATTGCCCAGCGCCCCGGCCCGTGCGCCTTCGGCGAGGTCGGACTATGCTCTCGTGGGAGGCTTGATGATCAGGCCTTGTCCGGTGGGAATGGCCAGGATCTCGACTCCTCGCTCTGCGGCCCAAGCGTCAAACGCCCGCTTTTGAGTTTCGTATCTGACGAAACCATAGTCATCGAGCAGAACCGGGGCGCCGGGCTGCAGCTTGTCCCAGAAATGGTTGATGGCGGCGATCTCGGGCGTGACGTTGTTCATGTCGATCGAGAGATAGGCCACGGCCTCGATATCGACGCTGGACAGCGTGGACGGGACGCTCCCTCGCACGATCTCGACGTTCTCGAACTCGGCAAAATTGCGGACGACGCGCTCGTAGATGTCTTCTTTGTACATTTCTCGGAAATAGCCGAGATTGCCGGAAGCGACTTCTTCCGCAGACACGATCTTTTCGTCCACTCCGGTGAAGGTGTCGAACAGGACGAAGCGTCGGTCGATCTGGTTCCAATTGAGATAGGTCATGATCGACGAGCTCAACATCCCGCGACACACACCGCACTCAACGAAATCACCCGCAAGGCGGGCCGCCACGCTTGCACACCACAGCGCCACGTGTGTCCGCCAGAAATAGCGCGGCTCGTAGCCCTCGGCGGCGACGCCGCGCTGGTAAGCGGCGATGAACCGCGGGTCCAGCATGAATTCGTGATTGTGCACGATCGCAGGATCTGTCCTCAATCCCGAATGGTCGTACACGGGGGTATATAGCCGGTGATTTCCGGCCTCGGCATCGGTTGGGGTGCCGGAGCCTGCTCCGTCGGTCACGCCCGCAAGCTGAAGCTTCAGCTTGATCAGTTCGGCGGACATGTCACGAAGCGCCAAGCTCTCGCGCTGCAGGTTCTGCAAATATGAGACGGAGACCTGCTCCATCGGCTCACCGGCCAGCGCGACCTTGCGAAAATTGTGCGCGACTGCGTTGGCGCGCAAGGCGGGGTCGTCCAAGGCGGGGTCATCCGGGGCCGGATCATCCAAGACGGCATCATCCAGGGCGACATCATCCAGGGCGACATCATCCGGGGCGGCATCATCCGGGGCGGGATCATCGTCGGCAAGGGCCGACAACGGCTTCGTGTCTGGTTCGCTCATGTGCCCGTTGCGGGCGGAGGAGGTCAGCCGATCAAGCGTCGATCGCCGGACGAGATGCAAACCGACGCCATTCAGCAGGCGATTCAATGCGGCCGCGTATGTTACAGACATCGTTATCCCCAATGCGGCGGCTGCAATGGCAGCTACCTTAAATGACCAGAAATCGTAGAAAAAAATCTGGGTTACCCCAGGTTCAGTGACGGTAACACTATGCGCACCCGCACTACAATCTCGAATTGAATCCTGGAACCGGGGGGCGCCGGATGACATTTGAAATTGCGCGCTACAGCTATTCCTTGCGTGAATTGCGGTGACGGTCCAGCACTGTCACCTTAATTCCATTGACTCTCCGCCGCCGCAAGATCGGGCTCAGCTTCCTGTATCTTTCAACCAGGAGGCAATCGTCTGATTAAGGTAGTCCGGCACTTCATGCTGAATGAAGTGGCCAACGCCAGGCACGATCTTGACCGAGAGATTGTCGGGATTTTCAATCCATGACTTTTCCAAATCAAGAGTGCTCAGCAAAGCGTGGCTCTCCTCGATTCCGTGCACATGCAAGACCGGACACTTGATCACGGCACCGTAGAGTTTCTTCATGGTTGGATCGAAAAGATTGAGCGCAAGCCGAGAAAACGCGTAGTTGGCTTTGTAATAGCTCATCATGGACAAGATCGACGATTTCGCGAAAGCCTCGATGTATCGACTCTTAACCTGTGGATCTGCAACCCAGTACGCCAAATCTTGCGCAGTCAGATTGTCGCCTTTGCCTTGAGCGAAGAACCGTGTGGCGTAGGCGCTGGCCCTCGCCTGCGCGATAGGATGGTTCCAAGGGAGCAATTCCTTCGTGATGGCGCCAGGATGAGGAACGCTGAGGACGACAAGTCTTTCGATCATGTCCGGATTTTGCCCGGTGAACAGCCACGACAGAGCGGCGCCCCAGTCGTGCCCAATCAGGATGGCCTTGCGACCGTTCCCCTCTGCATTGATCACGGCACGAATGTCATCGAGGAGAACCGGAAACTTATAGTTCTCGACACCTTCGGGCCGATCGCTCAAATCGTACCCGCGCAGATCAAGAGCGACCACCTGGTAATTTGCTGAGAATGCCTGGATCTGATTTCGCCAAGAATACCAGAAGTCGGGAAATCCGTGCACGAACACCATAAGCGGTTTTTGATTGGATCCCATTGTGACGTAGTGGATTTTCGTTCCCGCATTTTCCGCATATCTGTGCAGAAGGTTCGGATCCTTATCGATATCAACGGCAGGCTCACTCAAAGCGACAGGGATCTTATTGTGCCAGATGGCATCGCTTGACGTCTCTCCGGACACAACGCGAGTGAACATCGCAGTGAACATGGCAGCTCCTAAAAGCATCATCGCGCAGGTTCGAGAGGCCATCTCAGTGATCCCGTTCGCGAGAACAGTTGCCGAAATCGAAGTTGCTCGAACGCATTTGAGTATTTCCTGCGCAGCAATCTGGGAGAACGGCACTTGCCTGCGTGCAACTTCTGGATTGAGATTCGATGGCGGCGATACGGCGGGACACAGTCACTATGGTGATCGCCGTAGTATGGCGATCACCATAGCCCTGTCAAGCCAGGCGTGGTATGGTTGCGGCATGCCCCGTAAGACTGACGCCCGCGATCGCGCGATTGCCACTGCCGAGCGACTGTTTCGCATCCAAGGCTACACCGCGACGGGGTTGAACCAGATCATTGAAGAAAGCGGCTCGCCCAAAGGATCGTTCTATTTTCATTTTCCGCGCGGCAAGTCACAGCTCGCAGAAGAAGCGATCGATCATTACGTGGCGAGTCGAATTGCTGTCTTGCGGGATATCTCGGCGAATACGACGGGTGATGCCCTGAGTTTTGTTCACCAGCTTTTCGGCACGTTCGCGGCCGAAATGATCGCCTCTGATTTCCAGTATGGATGTCTGATGCAAAATCTGGCGAATGAGCTTCCTGCACTCGACGCTGATCTGACCAAGCGGGTAGCGCGCGGATTTGTTGATTCAACCGCGATCGTTGCGGAGCATTTTAGGGGGTGCGGTTTCACGTCCGCGCGCGCATCTTCTACCGCAGCCGCATTGGTAGCTGCCCTCGAAGGCGCACGTACGATCGCCCGCCTGGAGCGCACAGCGGCTATATTCGAGGCGCTGGCGGATGTGAGTGTCCAGGGGTGGGCGGCCCCCGAGGGGAGATCCGCTGTCGAGGCCAGCTCTCGGCGGCGCGGACGGTAGCTGCAACCCCGGACTTGCTTGCCGCTGCAATTGCCCGGCCGTCGTCACGCTGTCTCTCGATGGCGTCGATGCCAGCTTCGGATCAAAGTGTGACTTCCGCGCTTGCTCTCTGGGTGGCCGCTTCTACCCCGAAACCGGACATGGCCCGGCTTGCCCGTGTCTTCGTCGCCGGTCTGCCGCACCATCTCACCCGGCATGGCAATGCACAAAATAGATCGAACTGAATACGTGAGGCGAAGCGGTTTCCCCTCCCCGGCAGCTGCATTGCAGTGAAGCGGCGGCGATCCTCTCACCCCGCCCCGATCGCATGCTGCAGCACGCGGGTCGGCTCGGCCCGATCATCCGACAGGCCGTCCGACACCCAGGCGATGAACTGGTCGGGCCGCACCAGGACCAGCCTGGCCTGATACTTCTCGCGCCCGCGCGCGGGCGTGTCGCTGATGACCTTGAGCGGCACACCGAGATCGGAGGCGGCGCGGGCGAAGGCGATCGCGGCATCGCCGGCGCCGAGCTCGATCAGGCTGAAGCCGGAGCCCAGCTCCTCATAGACGTTGCGCCCGGTCGACATCACCTGGGGGCTGAGATGGTGGCCGGCGCGCGCCGCAAAGGCGTGGCCGCCGATCGCGCTGCAGGCGACGCCATCAGGTCCAAACACGATCGGCGAGCCCTCGTAGTGCGGCTCGAACGCGTTCACCTCGGCGCGCGCGCCGGAGCGGCGCTCCTCCCAGGCGGCCTCGAAATCGGCGAGGTCGCGCGCCGGATCGTGTTGACGCAGGAAATCGCGGTCGACAAAGATCGACTGCTCGATGAAGTCGCGCGCCGTCGAGGCGAACACCGGCTGCCGCTCGGCGCCGTAGCTGTCGAGCAGGCCGGGTCCGCCCCAGCCCTGCAGGGTCGCCGCGAGCTTCCATGACAGGTTGACCGCGTCCTCGAAGCCGCTGTTGACGCCATAGCCGCCATAGGGCGGATGGCTGTGCGCGGCATCGCCGGCGATGAACAGCCGTCCCTGGCGATATCTGTCGGCCACCGCGAAGCGGAGATCCCAGAAGCCGATATGGTCGAAGGCGACGTCGAATTCGGCGCCGGCGGCTTCGTGCAGGAAGCGCTCGAAATCGAAATTATCCCGCGTCGTATCGGCCGGCACGGGGGCATGGAAGAACCAGGTGGTGCCGAGATCGACGCGTCCGAAGAACTTCCAGTAGCCGTCGAGCTCAGGATGCAGCACGTTGTAGAACGACTTGCCGGGATAGCGTTCGAGCAGCTGATGCAGCCCGGTCGAGCGGAACACCAGGAGCACCATCAGCCGGTCGTGATCGGACTTTGTCTGAGTGAGGCCGGCCTGCTCGCGCACCAGCGAGCGGCTGCCGTCGCAGCCGACCACGAAGTCGGAGCGCAAGGTGCGCCGGTTGCCGTCCGCGTCGACGATGTCGGTCTCAGTGCCGTGCTCGTCCTGGCGCACGGCGGTCGCGGTCCAGCCGATCAGCGTCTCGATCGCCGGGATCTCGGCCGCGCGACGCCGCAACACCGCCTCGGTGGCGTATTGCGGCAGCCGCTCGTTGTCGGTGTAGTAGAACGGCCGCACCAGCTCACGCTGCAGCCAGTCATGGGTGATGCCGCTCAGCAGCGTGCGGTAGGTGGTCATGCCGCCAATACCGTATTCTCGGCGGATGGTGCGGGAGGCGCGCAGCGCATCCTCCGCGCCCCAGAAATGGAAGTGCTCCATCGTGCGCTGGGTCAGGTTCTGGCCCTTCGGGATCGGCACCGGCGCCAGGTGGCGCTCGACGACGACGGATCTGATGCCGCGCTGTCCGAGATCGATGGCGAGGCCAAAACCGACCGGGCCGCCGCCGACGATCACCACCGGCGCCTGCTTGCTGGGTTCCATCGCCATCCCTCCTTCACGCCCCTGTCCTGGTCCGGCGGTTTGGCCGGGCCGCCCGAGGCGCTGTCGCGGATCACATGCCGTCGCGCCGGGGAAGCGTCAATAAGATTCTCACATTGTGAGATTTAGATGTCTTGACCGAACGCATCCGCGGCAATCCGCCGGGCGGCGTCGCGAACCTCGCCGCTGATCCGGTCGATCACTTCGCCCGTCGCCTTCAGCCCCGCGATCGTGACGCAGAGGCTCGCTACCGGATAGCCGGCGTCGACGATGGGGGCGGCAATGCCGACCGCTCCCGGGGTGACCTCGCCGTATGCGATCGCGACGCCGGCGCGCCGGATCTGCCGCAGCGCCGCCACGATCTCATCCGCCGTCGCGCCGACGCCGACCGCGCGCAGATCCGCGGCATAGCGCGCGATCAGCGGCTGCAGTTGCGGCTTGGGCAGGAACGCCATGATCGCGCGGGCGATCGCACCGCGCCCCATCGGCATCGGCCGTCCGCGTGGATAGCTGCTGACCGGATTGGGCGCCGAGGATTGCGAGGCCACGCACAGCATCTTGTCGCCGTACCAGCGCACGATCAGCGCCGTGCAGGGATGCGCGGCCGTGAGCCGCGCCAGTTGCGGGGCTGCCGCGGCGACCAGCGGGTCGGCGCGCCGGCTCAGATAATCCATCTCGACGACGCGCGGGCCGAGCGTCAACTGCCCGCCGCGGGTCGTCATCAAGAGCCCGCTCTGTTTCAGGCTCTTCAGATAGCGGTAGAGGGTCGGCCGGGTGTAGCCGAGCTCGCGCATCAGCTCGTCCGGCGTCCAGTGCGGACGCTGCTCGCTGAACAGGTCCAGCACGGCCAGCAGCCGATCCTGGCTGTTCGCCTTCTTCAACCGCTGTTCCAAGTCGTCCGCTCTCCATCGTGCCCGGGGCGCGAGTCACGGCCGCCGGCTGCACTTGAACTCGACAAAATCTCATAATAAGAGAATTTCCAATAACAATGATAGCGCAGGCCAATGGCCTCGGGGAAGGACACGCGGATGAAGATCGACCGCATGGAGGGGCCATCGACGGCCGAGATCGACGTGCCGGCGCTCATCGACCGGCTGCCAATCAGCTCTTTCCAGATCCGCGTTCTCCTGATCTGTGCCGCGGTTCTGTTCGTCGACGGCTTCGACACCCAGGCCATCGGCTATGTCGCGCCGGCGCTGGCGCAGGAATGGAAGCTGGCGCGCGGCGCGCTCGGGCCGGTGTTCAGCGCCGGGCTGTTCGGCCTCATGCTTGGCGCGATCGCGTTCGGAACGCTGGCCGACCGGGTCGGACGCAAGCGCATCATCGTGATCGCCACCGCCGCGTTCGGCCTGGGCACGCTGGCGACGATGCTGGCGCAGGATGCGACCTCGTTGATCGTGCTGCGCTTCCTCACGGGTCTCGGCCTCGGCGGCGCGATGCCGAACGCGGTCGCGCTGACCGCCGAACTGGCGCCGCATCGGCGCCGCGCCACCATGGTGATGGCGATGTTCGCGGGCTTCTCGATCGGTGCAGCGCTGGGCGGGCTGGTCGCGGCGGCGCTGATTCCCGCGTTCGGCTGGCGCGCGGTGTTTCTGGTCGGAGGTCTGGTGCCGCTGCTGCTGACGCCACTGCTCGCCGTCTCACTGCCGGAGTCGATCCGCTATCTCGCGCTGGCGGGCGGCCGTGACCGCGATGTCGCGGCGATGTTGCGGCAGGTCGATCCGACGCTGCAAACGGCGGACGACGTCCGCTTCGTGGTGCCGGAGCCGCGTCTTTCCGGCCTGCCCGTCGCACATCTGTTTGCCGAGCGCCGCGCCGGCACCACGCTGCTGCTCTGGGTCGTGTTCTTCATGAGCCTGCTCGACCTCTATCTGCTGTCCAACTGGCTGCCGACGGTGCTGAACGATCTCGGCGTGTCGGTGTCATCCGCGGCCGCGATCGGCGCCATGCTGCAGGTCGGCGGCGTGGTCGGCACCTTTGCGCTCGGACGCATCATCGACCGGTTTTCGTTTCGCGCGCTCGCGGTCACCTATCTGTTTGCGGCGATCGCGGTGGCGGCGATCGGCCTGTCCGGCCACGCGATCGCGCTCGTCACGGTGGCGATCTTCGCCGCGGGCTTCTGCATCGTCGGCGGACAGATCGCCGCGAATGCGTTGACCGCGACCTATTATCCGACCGCGATCAGGGCCACCGGCATGGGCTGGGCGCTCGGCATCGGACGCATCGGCTCGATCGTCGGTCCGCTGATCGGCGGCGCGATGCTGGCGAGCCATGTCGACGTCGAGACGCTGTTCTTCGCGGCGGCCGTCCCGGCGCTGGTGGCCGCCGCGACAGCGCTGCTGCTGGCGCGGATCGTGTGATGCAGGCACGAGCCCGTTCGCCGTCCTGACGCGATCGTTCCACGCAGGTCTATGCCGAGCGTTCGAACTGCGGTTGCCAGCGCAGCAGATAGGACTGCAGCGACTGCACCGCGAGCGCGAGCAGGATGCCGACGAACATCATGACGAAGATCGCCACCATCATCTCGCTCGCATTGGCGCGCGCCTCCGCCTCGATGATCAGCTTGCCGAGCCCGCGCTCGGCGCCGATGAACTCGCCGACGATGACGCCGACGAGCGCGAAGGACACCGCCGGAAGCAGCGAGGCGAACACCCAGGCCAGGGCCGACGGAACGACCACGGTGCGCAGCACGGTCAGCTCGCTTGCCCCCATCAGGCGAGCCGCCGCGATCTGGTCGCGATCGACGGCGCGCGTGCCTTCGAAGGTGTTGAAGAAGACCACGAAGAACACGACCAGCCATGCGGTGGCGATCTTGGAGAGATCGCCGAGCCCGAAGATCAGGATCACCAGCGGCACCAGCGCGATGCGCGGAATCGAGTTGAGCGCGATGATGTAGGGGCCGAACACGCGGGCCAGGATGTCGGAGCGACCGAGCACGACGCCGGCGGCGACACCGCTCACCGAGCCGAACAGGAAGCCCCACCAGGTGTTCCTGAGCGTGACGAGGGTCGCGACCCACAGATTGTTGTCGGTGGACTGGACGCAGGCGACGAGGCCGGCGGGATCGCTGAAGCAGCCGAGCCGCAGGAAGCTCTGCCAGATCAGCGACGGCTTCGCCACGAAATAGGGATCGAGGATCTTCGGCACATAGGCCTTCGGCAGCAGCGCCCTGCTCCACTCGAACCCCCACTGCCAGACGACCAGAATCACGACCAGGATTGAGATCTGCCAGAACAGGATGACGGCGCGGCGGGTCGACATGATCAGTCAGCCTTTTCAGTCAGCCTTGGTGCGGCGAAATTCCTCGCCGAGCGAATGCCAGATGTGGGAATAGAGCCGCCCGAACTCGGCCGTCTCGCGCAGGCCGACAGCATCGCGGGGCCGCGAGAACGAGACCTCGAAATCGTCCTTCAGCCGCCCCGGTCGCGCTGACAACAGGATGATGCGGCTTGCCAGCGTCAGCGCCTCGCCGAGGTCGTGGGTCACGAACAGCACTGTCTGCCGCTCGCGTTCCCAGATCTCGAGCAGCGTCTTGTGCATCTCCAGCTTGGTGTGGGTATCGAGCGCGCCGAACGGCTCGTCCATCAGCAGGATCTCGGGTTCGAGAATGAGCGTGCGCATCAGCGCCACGCGCTGGCGCATGCCGCCGGAGAGCATGCGCGGAAAGCTGCGGCCAAAGCCGATCAGGCCCGCCTTGCCGACGGCATCGGCGACACGCGCGGCGCGTTCGGGCTTCGACACCCCGGCGATTTCGAGCCCGTAGCCGATATTCTGCTCGACCGTTCGCCAGGGAAACAGCGTGTCGCGCTGAAACACATAGCCGACCCTGGGGTTCACCTTGCCCGTCTCGACGGCGTCGCCGTCGATCAGGATGCGTCCGCCCGAGCGCGGCAGCAGCCCGGCGACCATGTTGAGGATCGTGCTCTTGCCGCAACCGGACGGCCCCAGCAGGGCGACGAATTCGCCCTCGCCGACCTCGAACGAGACGTTGTCGACGGCGACGAATTCACCGCTGCCGGTGTTGTAGGTCTTCATCAGTCCCTGCACCGCGATCCGGGTTCGCGCCGCGGCGGGACTCTCCGCGCCTCGCACCGCGGCGAGGCCTGGACCAGAGGGCGGCATCATTTGTATTTCGCCTTTGCGGCCGCAAGGAAGCTCGGGTCGACGATGTCCTCGTATTTCATTTCGGGGATATCCGTCCCCTTGCGATACCACGGCTTGGCACCGCGCGCGTAGGACGCCTTGTCGATGCTGCCGTCATAGGCCCAGGTGGATGTGTCGAAGCCGAGCTCGGCGCTGACCGCATCGGGATCGATCCCGGCGAAGTACTTCGGCGCCACCAGCGCCTGCACCTCGGCCACTGGCGTGGCCTTCACCCAGGCCATGGCGCGGTAGATGGCATTGACGACCGCCTGCACCAGCGCCTTGTCCTGTTCGACGGTGTCCGCCAGCGCGTAGATGACGAGCACCGGGACCGTGCCGCCGAAATCCTTTTCGAAGATGCCGGGCTTCGAGGTGTCGTAGATCACCTTGCCAAAACCCTTCTTCTCGATCTCGACGATCCAGCTCGGCGGCGCCATGATGGCGTCGAACTGTTTGGTCTGCAGCGATGGAAACATGGTGTTGGGTCCGCCGCCCGCGACCCAGTTCACTCTGTCGCCGAGGCCGCGCGACTCGAACACATAGGTGCCGTAGACCCAGGTGCCGGAGCCGATCGCGGTGGCGGCGACGACCGGCTTCGCGCCGTCGGTGCGCTTGTAGGCCGCGAGCTTTTCGACCGAGGTGAGGCCGCTCTCGTAGAGATCCTGGCGCACGACGATGTTGGCGTAGGAGCAGACCATCTCGGTCGCGAGCAGGATCTTGCACGGCTTGCCACGCGCCGTGAGCTGCAGCGGATGGCTGGCGTCGCCATGCGCGAACAGCGCCTGGTCGGCGGCGAGCGTCTGGCGGCCGAACGTGCCGGAGTTGCCGGTCAGAAGCTTGGAATCGAGTCCTTCGTCCTTGAAATAGCCCTTGAGCTCCGCAATCATGGAGATCGCATAGACCGGCGAGACCGGACCGAACGCAACGGTCGCGGACTTGGTCTCGGCCCGCAGCCGACCCGGCAGCAGCGAGGTGCCCGCGAAGGCCGCGCCGGAAGCCAGCGCGTGGCGCCGTGTGATCGTCATGAATTCCTCCCGCAGTTCTTATGTTTTCGACGGCGCGCGATCTAAGGGCTCACGAAGGCGATGGGAGAATCGTTCCGTCCTCCTCCAGCACGGCAACCTCATCGGGCAGCAGCCCGAGCTCGGCCAGGACGTCGCGCGTGTGCTCGCCGATCCCAGGCGGATCATAGCGGTTCGGCAGCCGCTGTCCGTCCAGCGACACCGGGAGCACCGGCGTCATGGCGCGGCGGCCGTCCGGCAGACGGATCTCGGTGAGGCCGCCCGACGCATTGAGATGCGGATCGTCGAACAGGTCGCCGGGTTTGTTGACCGGTGCGTAGGGCAGCTCGAGGCGCTCGAGCAGCGCGGCAAGATCATCCTTCGCCCATGTCTTGAAGATCGCGGCGATCTCGGGGATCAGCCAGCCGCGATGGTCGACGCGGCCCTGGGCCGTGGCGAAGCGCGGATCGTCCAGCCATTCCGTGCGGTCGAAAGCACGGCAGAACGCCACCCACTGCTCCTCGCCAACGATGGTCACGAACAGCTTGGAGCCGTCGCTGGTGTCGAAGAGATCATAGACCGGCCACGGGCTGTCCTTGATCGAATACGGGATCGAGGGCTGGCCGGTGACAACCTCGTACATCATCGCCTGCGCCATCAGGAACACGTTGTTCTCGTACAGCGCGCTCTGCACGTAGCGCCCGCACCCGGTGCGCTGGCGCTCGGCGAGCGCAGCCTGGATCGCGATCACACCGAACATGCCGCCCATGATGTCGTTGACCGAGGCGCCGGCGCGCATCGGCCGATCCGGCAGGCCGGTCATGTAGGCGAGTCCGCCCATCATCTGCACGACCTCGTCGAGCGCGAGGCGGTTCTCGTAGGGGCCTGGAAGATACCCTTTCAGCGAGCAATAGATCAGCCGCGGCGCGAACGCCGCCACCTGCTCGTAGTCGAGCCCGATGCGCTTCATCAGTCCGGGACGGAAGTTCTCGATCAGCACGTCGCTGCGCGCGATCAGCCGGCGCGCCACGCTCTGGCCCTGCGGCGTCGACGTGTCGAGCGCGATGCTGCGCTTGTTGCGGCAGTAGGTCGCGAAAAAGCCGGCGGCCGGCCCTTTGAAAGTGCGCGTGCGATCGCCCTTGAGCGGCTCGACCTTGATCACGTCGGCGCCGAGATCGGCGAGGATGAGCCCGCAACTCGGCCCCATCACCATCTGGCTGAACTCGACCACGCGCACGCCCTCCAGCGGGCGAAGCGGGGCGTCGCGGTCTCCGGGCGCGTGCGTCATGCCGCTCTCCGCAGAACCTTGGGGATGCCGGCCTCGTGCAGATGGCCGGTCAGGTGCTTCGCGGCGATGTGGCGGGCAAGGATCTCACGCGTCTGCATCAACCGGTCGAGGTCGATCCCGGTCGACAGTCCCATCCGTTCAAGCATGAACACGAGATCCTCGGTGACGATGTTGCCGCGCGCGCCCGGCGCAAACGGACAGCCGCCGAGACCGGAGACGGCGGCATCGAAGCGGCGGATGCCGGCTTCGAGCCCGGCCACGGCATTGGCAAGACCAGCGCCGAGCGTATCGTGCAGATGCAGACGGAGCGTCACATCCGGCCCGACCTCGCATCGTACCGCCGAGACGATCTGCCTGACGAGCGTTGGCGTCGCATAGCCGACGGTGTCGGCCAGCCCGATCTCATCGGCCCCCGCCTCGGCGAAACGCCGCGCCAGATTGCACACGGCCGCCTCGCTGATGTCGCCTTCCAGCGAGCAGCCGAACGACGTCGAAATCGCGCCCATCAGCTGCGGCCTCTCGGCGGCCGGCCGGGCGTCGATCGCCGCGCGAACGGCGCGGAAGGCCTCGACCTGCTCATCGACCGTGCGGCGGACATTGGCGCGGTTGTGCGTCTCGCTCGCCGAGATCACGAAATAGATGCTGTTGACGCCGGCTGCGATGGCGCGCTCGGCGCCCTTGAAATTCGGCACCAGCGCGCCGATCCTCTTGTCCTGATGAGACAGCGCATGGGCCATCACCACATCGACATCGGCGAATTGCGGCACCACCTTCGGCGGCACGAAGGAGCCGGCATCGATCTCGCGCACGCCCGCGGCGGCAATGGCGTCGATCAGCGCGCACTTCGCCTCCGTTGGAACGAAGACGTCGAGGTTCTGCAGGCCGTCACGCGCCGCGACCTCGCAGATATGGATATCCGGTTCACGGACCATCGGCGCTCCTCCCCCGCTCATTTATCGATTGTACATTTTCAATATAAAGAACAATCTGCGCGACGATCTGTCAAGCCCAAAGAGGTTTCATCCGCGTCATGACCGATTCGGACACATCTCCCTCCCCGGCCCGGACAGGCGCGACCGACCGGGCCGAGCACCTGGCCGGCCTGATCCTGGCGTTTGCGCGCCGCGAAGGCATGAAGGCGGGTGACCGCCTGATCGAGCAGAAGCTTGCCGATGCGCTCGACGTGTCGCGCGCACCGATCCGCCTTGGATTGAAGGCCCTGGAGGCGGCAGGGCTCGCACGCGGCGAGCCCAATCGCGGCTTCGTGCTGACCAAAAGTCCAACGAGCGGCGCGGCGCGACCGACGCTCGCGGCGGTCAGTCGCGCCGAGCAGGCCTATGCCGACATTGCCGCCGACGTTCTGGACCAGCGCATCGACGCCGACGTCACCGAGGCCGAGCTGATGCGTCGCTATGAGCTGAGCCGCACCGAGTTGCAGCGTCTGCTGGATCGCATCGCCGCCGAAGGCTGGATCGCGCGGTTGCCCGGCTACGGCTGGCGTTTCGCCGACACCGTGTCGAGCCCGGAAGTCCAGGCCCAGGCCGCGGCATTCCGCGCGGTTATCGAGCCAGCGGCGATCCTGCAGTCCGGTTTTCACCTGGAGCGGGAGATCATCGATCGGCTGCGCCAGCACCAGCAGCGTGTGCTCGGCGGCGAGCTCGACAAGATGACGATCGGCGAGGTCTATCAGTCCGGCTGCGAGTTTCATGAGGAGATCGCGCGCGGCGCGGGCAATCCGTTCTTCGTGGATTCGCTGCGGCGCGTGAACTCGATCCGCCGCCTGTTCGCCTATCGCAGCTTCGCTGACCGCGACGGCATGCGCCGGCACGTCAAGGAGCACCTGCGCCTGCTCGATCTGCTCGAAGCCGGACGCCATGCCGACGCCGCCGAGCTGATGCGGCGCCATCTGCAGCGGCCGCTGTCGTCACGCATTTCTTAAGCCCATTTGTTGATCCTATGCCTTGAGCCCATGACGCCGCGCGTCCAACTACAGCAATTGGATTACAGTGCACTCAACTGACAGGAGAGGCGGAGGCTCGCCGAATGTGTATGGTCCGTCTTGCCCGCGTCGTTATGAATTCCCACCGCCGTTTGGCTGTGGGCGGTTCTACCTTGCGAGTTGCGCTGTTTTTGCATCTTCGTTTTCGATGAACGCTCTGGTTGCTTTCGTAGACTAATACTCTGCGTTCGGTTATTTCTTCATATTCGGCATTTCAAAAGGAAGCACTCATGCGAAAGTTGTTTTCGTCGATCCTGTTTTTGTGCGTTGCGATGGTGGTCCTTGCCTCGACAGGGGCGCACGCGCAGGCGACGCGGACCTGGGTCTCCGGCGTCGGTGATGACGTCAACCCGTGCAGCCGCACGGCTCCCTGCAAGACGTTCGCCGGCGCAATTTCCAAGACGGCCGCCGGCGGTGAAATCGACGTGCTCGATCCCGGCGGGTTCGGCGCCGTGACAATCACCAAGTCCATCACGATCGATGGTGGGGGAACCCTGGCATCGGTCCTGGCGTCAGCGACCAACGGCATCAACGTGAATGCCGGCGCATCCGACGTCATCATCCTGCGCAACCTGAGCATCAACGGCGCCGGCACGACCCTCGGCGTCAACGGCGTCAACTTCCTGGCCGGCCGAAAGCTCATCATCGAGAACTGCACGATCGAGAACTTCTCGCAAAGCGCCATTTCCATCACGCCGACCGGTGCTGCGCAGGCGGTGATCTCGGACTCGACGCTCAAGGTGTCCGCGTTCGGCATCAAGATCTCGACCGCGAACGCGACCGACGCAGTCAGCGTGCTCGTGTCGAATACGAAGACCATTCTGAACAGCAATGCCGGAGTATCCGCCACGGTCCCCGCCGGAAAGCCGGGTATGGGCGTCTTCCTCGATCGCCTGATTTCCGAGTTCAACAGCACCGGCGTTCTGGCGAGCGGCAGCGGCGCCACTGTCACTGTGGGAAATTCCATCATCCAGGGCAACACCAGCGGTGTGGTCCAGACCGGCGGCGGCGCGGTCTCGTCGTTCAAGACCAACGAGATCAGCAACAACGGCGCTGACGGCACGCCGCTTACGGGAATCAGCCTGAACTAACGGCTTAGCCGTGAAGTCCCAGACGTTGGCCGACCTGCGTCTGGGCGTCAGTCAGACGTCGGTGCGGCGGTCGTGCGGCCCGCCTGCGCCTCGTCCTCAAACGATCCTTCTCTCGAAAGCATGATCGGCGTCCCCGATGGCGGCGCCGTCAGAGGCTCTGCTCACGCCGAGCGGGCAGCGCCCTTGCGGGGCGGACGTGAACCCGTCGTGCCCCGCGCGGTGCGACGCTGGCGCGGCGGCGCCGTCCGGCGCTGGGGCGGCGCAGACAGCGGTTCGGAGCTCTCGGCGTGGAGCTCAGGCCGGCCGCGCAGCACCTTGCCGATCTGTCCGATCGTCAGCGACGGCAGGAACTTGTCGTCCTTGACGATGTCCATCGCCTGATCCGGCGTGAGCGTGCCGCGGCGCGTCACGTGACGCTCGCCTTCGCCGACCGTCCATGCGCTTTCCCAGAGCACGGCAAGGAGATGGGCGCCGTCCTGCATCACGCCGATGGTCTGCCGGCCGAACAGCGACCACAGCTTGGACGACGCGGCATTGCCGCCCTTGCCGATGTCGACATAGGCCTGCACGATCTTGGCCGGGGGCACGGCCTTGAAGGTGTTGCGCATCAGCCGGATGGTCGCGATCGCCGCCTCGCGACCCGAGCCGACCAACTCGGACTGCTGCACCTTCGCCGTCTGCTTCAGCCCGTCGAGGATGGCCACCCTGTTCTGAAACACCATGGCGTCCTCATAGGCGCTGTGGACACCCGAACCCAACGGCTGCAGCTTGGTCTGGCCCGCCTTCTTGCCCTTGCTGAAGACGTGCTTCACGGGCCGCTCGGGATCGCCATCATGGAGGTACGAGATGTGCAGCGGCTGGCAGGAATCGCCGACATAATGCGCCAGCACGCCGGCGGCACAGACGAACTCCTCGGCCTTGCCGGCCTTGGCGTAGTCGCACATCTTGTCGAAGATCTGCCAGACCCGGAACGGCAGCAGGCCACGGCGATCCTCCTTGATCTTGTCGCCGCTCAGGATGTCGGTCACGTTGTCGTAGAAGCGCTCCCAGATGTCCGGATCGACATTGGCATCATCCTTGGTCAGATCGAGCAGCGTCTTGCCGCCGGGTCCGGGCTGATCCATGTCGGCGAAATGATTGCTGCCCTCGAACTTGCGGGCAAAGCCCTGCTTGCCGACACGCGGCTTCCAGAAGAAGTCGGGCACATCAGCCATCGGCACGAAATCCTCGCTGCCCATGCCCTTGAACTCGCCCTGCTTCAATTTTGCATCATCATGGCTGATGATCTGCAGATTGTTGTCCATCAGCGCCTTCAACTTCGGCAGCCGGTTCGACAACGCGCCGAGCGCGCGCGAGGCGATGGAGAAGTGCCCGAGCGCGCCCCACGTGTCCGGCTGGTCGATGTTCCAGTCCTGCAGGAAATCCACTTCCAGCATGGCGCAGACGCGCGACAGCAGGGTCGCGAGGACAAAGCTCTGCGGCGGCGCCTTGTCTGTCGAGCGGAACATGTTGCGGCCCCATTGCATCGCCAGCGGCATGAACTCGCTGGCGTCGGGTTCGTGCTTTTTGCTCGTGCCGTTGCGATGCGCGCCATTCCTGCCGCCATTGCGATGCGCTCGCCCATCATCGTCAATCCGCTCGGCCGGTTCCAGTAGCCACAGGGCACCGGAATCGCCAGGAAAAGTCGCAAATCCGGGAGGGCGCTCCTTGCTGCCGCGCCTCTGCGTGCGCGCGCCGATCATGAGGTCCGCGACATATTCGAAACCGCCCTGCTTCTTGTAGCGGTAGAACAGCCCGTGGATCTCGCCGAGCATGGTGCCACCGGCCGCGCCGATGCCGCGGACATAGCAGCCGACCAGCGACAGCGAGAGATTGATGCCGGAAAAATCCGCCATCGGCCCGACCCGCCCGAGCCCCTTGATCGCCGTCGTCCAGCGCGAGATGTCGTCGATCTCGACCATGCCGACATCGAGATTGACGAACGTGTCGCTGACCACGAAGTTCGGGTACAGCGCCGAGAACGGCAGCCGCGTGAGCTGCTTGTCCGAACTCTCGCCCACCCGCTCCTCGGCGCCGGCGATGATGGCCGAGACCACCTCGCCTTCGTCGCCGGTGACGTGACGGTTGGTGAGCGCGTAGACGAGATGGCCGTCGCTGACGAGCGCGCCGATGGTCGCGACATATTGCTGGCCCTGCACGGTCGCGATCAGCGGATTGCCCGGACCGATATTGTTGATGGGGTAGACGATCCGGTTGGGCGCCTCGATCGGCGTGACCTGTTCCTTCGGCGCTTCGACCACGCAGATCGGAACGCGCGAGCCATCGGGCATGAAGACGGTGCTCGGGATCAGTTCGCCCGGCCGTGACAGCTCCTTGGGATCCTGCCACTCGGACACGAACACCAGAATGCAGGGCCACGAATAGGAACGCACCTGTGAATTATCGAGCCGGCGCACGCCCGCGCCGTGGCGCTTGACCTTGTCGTGCGGCCAGCTGTCGCTGCTGCGAATCCGATAGCGGCCGAGCGCGGTCGCAACGACATTGGGATGACGCATCAGATGAACGTGGAACAGTTCGCGCGCATCGACGAGATTCTTCAGCGACAAATGGGCGAAATCATCCTCGGCCTGGAATGCGGAGAGGTCGATCTGCGGCTGTGGGCGCACCATGACTTTCCTCCAAATGACATGTCAGTAAAAATTGAAAATGCCGGTAGCGATGACGCCGGCAATAACAACGATGCGGTGCCGGCGCGTGGCTCGAACCGCGGCGCAACAAGGCGCCGCCGGCGGAATTGCATCATGGATCGCGCACAACTGCAAGACGACACCTCACGATGCGGCGGGCCGCGTGCTTGCGCCCGTCGCCGCGACGTCTGCGGGGCAGCCGCCTCCGCCCCGCTCCTGCCACCGCCGACGAGGTGACTTACGCCGCCCGCTCGCGTGCGGCAGGACGCAATCGCCGTCAGCCGCAAGCTGCCGCGTGCTGCGCCGCCATATCGACATCCGCGGCCGTGACACGCTGGAACGCAGAACGCGATGTGATGCGCTCGGCATAGCGCGCGAACACGTCCTTGCGCGGCACGACCCCGAACATCATGGTCCAGTTGAGGGCGACGCCCCAGAGCACGTCGGCGGCGGTCATGCGCTCGCCCAGCAGATAGGGCCCCTTGGCCAGTTGCTGCTCGAGCGCGCCCAGCATCGTGTCGTAGTCGGCGTAGGGCGACTGCGTGACCGGGGCCGGCTCGCGCTTCATGAAACGGTCGATCACGGCCGGCTCGAACGATGAACCGTAATAGGCGATCCACCGCAGGTAAGGCCCGCGCATGGCATCGTCGAGCGCCGGCGTCAGCCCCGCGTTTGGAAACAGATCGGCGAGATAGATGAAGATCGCGACCTGCTCGGTCACGATCTGGCCGCGATGGCCGATCGCCGGCACCTTGCCGAGCGGATTGATTGCGAGGTAGTCGGCCTTGCGCTGCTCGCCCGCCTTCATGTTCAGGACATGCAGATCATGGGGCGCGCCGAGCTCCTCCAGCAGGATGCGTGCGCCGGCGGCGCGGGTCTGCGGCGAATAATACAGCGTGATGCGGTCGTCGGTGGTCATGATGGTCTCCTCCCATGGTCGCTGCGATGCCGGGCTTGTCGCACACCATACCTGACATCCCGTGTCAGGTATGTTTTAAGGGGGCATGCGTGCGAGCCGGCTCTTATCCATCCTCACCACGTTGCAGGCCAAGGGCCAAGTGACGGCGCCCGAGCTTGCGGAGGCCTGCGAGGTCTCGGTGCGCACGATCTATCGCGACGTCGACGCGCTCGCGGCGGCGGGCATTCCTGTCTACGCCGAGCGTGGCGCCGAGGGCGGGTTCCGCCTGCTCGACGGCTATCGCGTGCGGCTCAACGGACTGTCGCCCGCGGAAACCGACGCGCTGTTCATGGCGGGGCTGCCCGGCGCGGCCGCCGCGCTCGGCCTCGACGGCATGAATGCGGCGCAGACCAAGCTCGTCGCGGCGCTGCCGCAGAGCCTGCGCGCCAACGCCAGCCGCATGCAGGCGCGCTTCCATCTCGATGCGCCCGGCTGGTTCGGCGAGGCCGAGGAACCACAGCATCTGCGCCTGATCGCCGATGCGCTGCTCGCCGATCTCTTGATCGACATCCGCTATCAGACGTGGCGCGCCGAGAAGCGCCGCCGCGTGGCGCCGCTCGGCCTCGTGCTGAAAGGCGGCAGCTGGTATCTCGCCGGCCAGGTCGAGCGCAGCGTGCGCACCTACCGCGTCGCCCGCGTGCTCGACTGCGCCGTGACGGATGAGACCTTCACGCGGCCCGCCGATTTCGATCTCGCCGCACACTGGCGCGCCGCGACCGAACGGCTGGAAGCGGAGCTGCATCCGAACGAGGCGACGGTGCGGCTGTCGCCGCTCGGCGTGAAGCTCCTGGAGGCGCTGAGCCAGCCTTATGTCAGGACGCGCACGTGCCTTGCCGACGAGAGCGATGCCGACGGCTGGCGCGTCGCGACGATGCCGGTCGGCACCACATTGTGGCACGCGGCGTCCGAATTGCTGCGCTTCGGCGCCGAGGTTGAGGTGCTGGCCCCACCCGAGCTGCGCGCGAAGATGGCCGAGGTCTCGCAGGCGATGGCGGAACGTTACGGCGGCTCTGCGACGACGCTATGAATTGCAGACAACTGCTCCATCCCCGTCATTGCGAGCGCAGCGAAGCAATCCAGACTGTCCCAGCGGGGGAATTCTGGATTGCTTCGCTGAGCTCGCAATGACGGGGTGAGAGCTGCGCAAGGCAACATCGAGCCGGGATTGAGCAGGTCGGCAGAACGACGAGCTACAGCACCACCGGCGCGTCTGGTAGTTCGTTGATATCGCTGGCGTGCGGCGGATAGTACTTGGCCAGTTCGCCGGACACGGCGGCGATGCCCTGCATGACGCCCTGCTCGAAGCGCCCCTGACGGAACTCGGCCTCCATCGCCTGGCAGATCGCTTCCCAGCGCGCCGCGCCGACCTTTGCATGGATGCCGCGGTCGGCGATGATCTCGACGTCGCGATCAGCCAACAGCAGGTAGATCAGGACGCCGTTGTTGTGCGCGGTGTCCCAGATCCGCAAGTTGGAAAAGACGTCGAGCGCCCGCTCGCGCGGCAACTGGTTGCGCCACAGCGGCGGGCCGTCGAGCGCGCCCTCGACGACGAAGCGCAGCTGGCCGGCATGCGTGCGCTCGCTGTCCTTGATCGCCTGTTCGATGCGCGCCAGTACGTCAGGCGTGAAGATGCGCTTCAGCTTCCAGTGGTGATGCAGAAGGTGCCGGCCGATCCGCTTGATGCCCATGGTCGCGCGCCCTGTCCTCACCAGCTGCCCGAGGCGCCGCCGCCGCCGAAGCTGCCGCCGCCGCCGGAAAAGCTGCCGCTGTCGCTCGAACTGCCGCTGCTCCAGCCGCCCGAGGACGAGCCGCTCGACCAGCCGCCGCGGCGGCCGCCCGACGACGGCATCGTCGAGGACAAGCCGCCGGCGATGAACGCGATGACGAGGCCGGCCACGCTGGACAGCAGCGCCAGCGATATCGATCCGACCAGGACCCAGGTCAGAATCCCGATCGCGCCGCCGGTGGCCAGCGAGCCGAGCAGCCGGCCGAACAGGGTGCGCAGCACGCCACCTAGGAAGATCGCTCCGAAGAAGGCGACGGGCGCGAACGAGGAGATGGAATCGATGTCGAGATCGACGCCATGCGATGCCTGCGGCTGCGGCACCGGCAGGGCCTCGCCATTGATCACGCCGATGATGCGGTCGACGCCGGCGTCGATGCCGCCGGCGAAATCGCCGCTGCGGAATTTCGGCGTGATGACCTCGTCGATGATGCGGCGCGCGGTCACGTCGGTCAGGCTGCCTTCGAGCCCGTAGCCGACCTCGATGCGCAGCTTGCGGTCGTTCTTGGCGACCACCAGCAGCGCGCCGTCGTCGACCTTCTTGCGGCCGATCTTCCAGGCTTCGGCAACGCGGATCGAGAATTGCTCGATCGTCTCCGGCTGCGTCGTCGGCACGATCAGCACCGCGACCTGGCTGCCCTTGCGGGTCTCCAGGTCCTTCAGCTTCTGGCTGAGACCCGCGATGTCGGAGGACGACAGCGTACCGGTCTGGTCGACGACGCGGCCGGTGAGCTGCGGCACCGCGACGTCGGCAAGCGCGATCGCTGCCAGGCAGACGAACAGCGTCGCAAGCAGGGCCTTGACGACCGACAGCGCGCGCAAGGCAGGATGCTCCGCTATTTCGACGGCGCAGGCGCGGGCACGTTGAAGTCGACCTTCGGAGCGACCGAGATCTCGCGCTCGTTCTCGACCGTGAAGTTCGCCTTCTCCTTGTAGCCGAACGCCATCGCGGTCAGGTTGTTCGGGAAGGTGCGGATGCCGACGTTATACTCCTGCACCGACTTGATGTAGCGGTTGCGCGCCACCGTGATGCGGTTCTCGGTGCCTTCGAGCTGGGACATCAGGTCGCGGAACAGCGCGTCGGATTTCAGCTGCGGATAGTTCTCGGTGACGACCAGCAGCCGCGACAGCGCGCCGGTCAGCTCGCTCTGGGCGGCCTGGAACTTCTGCAGCGCGGCGGGATCGTTGACGACGTCGGGCGTGGCCTGGACGCTGCCGACCTTGGCGCGAGCATTGGTCACGCCGAGCAGCACGTCCTTCTCCTGCTGGGCAAAACCCTTGACGCTGTTGACGAGGTTGGGAACCAGATCGGCGCGGCGCTGATACTGGTTGACGACCTCGGACCAGGCCGCCTTGACCTGCTCATCATTGGTCTGGATGGCGTTGTAGCCGCAATTGGTCAGGCTCAGCGTCATGAGCGCCGCCAGCACGGTCAGCAATCTCCGCATCGCGCGTCCCCTTCTCCCGGTTGTGCCGCCTCGTCACAGCACAGCTTGGGCGGCGACGCAATGACGGCACGCGGCCGCCGGACATGTGTCTCGGCGGCCGTGTGGTGGGTTCAGCGAGAGTTCCGGTCAGGCCTTGCGGATGCGAGTCGTTCGCCCCGCATGCGTTTGCGGCTGTGCTCAGCTGCCGTTGCGGTCGCGCAGCTGGGTCACGAACATGTCCTGCCAGCTCGCCGGCTTGACCTTGATCGAGCCGACGCCGTGCATGAACTCGGCGATCTTCAGCACGCCTTCGGGCGTCGCGGAGAACCAGGTGTCCTTGTCCTGCAGCATCTCCTGCACCTCCTCCTTGGTGGTCTTAACCTTGGCGGTGCGGGCATAGATCTCGGCGGCCGCGGCCTTGTCATTGGCGATCAGCGTGCAGGCCTCGTCGAGCGCATCCAGGAACGCCTGAACGACCTTCGGATTGGCGTCGACGAAACGCTTGGGCGCGAACACGACGTCCATGGTCAGCCGTCCGAGCACGTCGGCCGAATTGGCGACGCGATGGATCTTGGAATCCTTCAGCTCGATGTAGGAGAACGGCGGCGAGGTGAAATGCGCCGTGATCTCGGTCTTGCCCGAGATCAGCGCCGCGACCGCTTCCGGATGCGGCAGGCCGACCGTCATCGGATCGAGCTTGGCATAGTTCTCCTTGCCGAATTCGTGCGCCACCATCATCTGCAGCATGACCGCCGACAGCGAGGTCTTGATGCCGGGCAGCGCAATCTTGTCACCGGATTTGAGATCCTTCAGCGACTTGATCTCGGGATTATTGCTGTTCATCCACAACGAGGTCGAGCTCAGCCCGCTGACGCCGACGACCTCGACCGCCGGAATGCCCTTGGCCTTGGCCCACAGCGTGATGAAGCCGGGCGCGCCGGTGCCGGCGATGTCGAGCGAGCCGGCCATCATCGCATCGTTGATGATGTTGCCGCCATCGAGCAGCAGCCAGCTCACCTTGAGCGCACCGAGCCCGGCCTTCTCGGCCTGCTTCTCCATCAGCTTCTGATCCTCCATCACGATCAGCGGCAGATAGAGGATGCCGTAGCCCTTGGAGAGCCTGAGCTCCTTGACCTCGGCCTGCGACGCGCTGGTGGCGCCGAGCAGCGTGGCGAGGCCGATCGCGGCCGCCGCGAATGATTTGCTCCAGGACATGTTCGTCTCCTTATCCCTTGTTGTTTTGCTTATAGCCCAGATCAGTGCTGCATGCCCCAGCGCCGCACCGTCTTGCGCTCGATCGTGGCGAACACGACGTTCTCGACCACGAGGCCGATGAAGATCACCGTGAACAGGCCGGCGAACACGTTCGCCGTCTCCAGCTGGTTGCGGTTCTCGAAGATGAACCAGCCGAGCCCGCCCGAGCCCGAGGACACGCCGAACACCAGCTCAGCCGCGATCAGGGTGCGCCAGGCGAAGGCCCAGCCCACTTTTAAGCCGGTGAGAATGGCCGGAAATGCAGCCGGAATGAGGATGTAGCGCACCAGCTTCAGGCCACGCAGGCCGTAGTTCAGGCCGACCATGCGCAGTGTGTTCGACACCGAGCGGAAGCCGGAATGGGTGTTCAGCGCGATCGCCCACAGCACCGAATGCACGAGCACGAAGATGATGCTGCCCTTGCCGAGCCCGAACCAGATCAGCGCCAGCGGCAACAGCGCGATCGCCGGCAGCGGGTTGAACATCGAGGTCAGCGCCTCCAGCATGTCGGCGCCGATCCGCGAGCCGATCGCGATCGTGGTCAGCACCGCGGCGAGCGCAATGCCGACGCCGTAGCCGATCAAGAGCGTCTCCAGCGACACCAGGGTCCGCGCCGGGATGACGCCGTTGCCGATGTTCTCGAAGAACGCCGTGAGCGTGTCGGTGAAGGTCGGAAACAGCAGGGGATTGCCGAGCCACAGGCCGTAGGCCTGCCACAGCGCGGCCAGCGCCACCAGGATGATGGCCTTGCGGACCGCACCGATGTGGTAGATGCGTTCGATGATGGACAGGCTCGCCTCGACCTTGATGTCGCCGAGGGGCGTGTCTGCATTGACGATTTCGGGGCGCAGCGCCAGCGTCTCGCTCATGGATGCTCTCCTCGTCTCAGTGTTGGCCGAACAGCATGTCGTTGATGCGCCCTTCGAGCGCGACCTGTTCGGGCGAGCCCATCGTGCCCGGCGGCACGCTGTTGAGCTCGGCGCGGACGCGGCCGGGATGCGGCGACAGCAGCAGGATGCGCGAGCCGATCTTGATCGCCTCCTCAATCGAATGCGTCACGAACAGCACGGTGAAGCGGGTGTCCTGCCACAATTGCAGCAGCTCATCCTGCATCTTGCGCCGGGTCAGCGCGTCCAACGCGGCGAACGGCTCGTCCATCAGCAGCACGTCCGGCTCCATCGCCATGCCCCTGGCGATCGCGACGCGCTGCTTCATGCCGCCGGACAACATGTGCGGATAGGAGTCGATGAACTTGGTCAGGCCGACCTTGTCGATATAGGACCTGGCGCGCTCGTTGGCCTCCGCCGCGCTGAGCCGGCCGCTCGCCGTCAGCGCGAACACGACGTTCTCGCGCACGGTCTTCCAGGGCAGGAGCTGGTCGAACTCCTGAAATACCATCATCCGGTCGGGGCCGGGCTCGGTGACGTCATGGCCCTTCAGCCGGATACGGCCCTCGGTCGGCTTCAGATAGCCGCCGATCGCCTTCAGCAGCGTCGACTTGCCGCAGCCTGAGGGCCCGAGCAGCACGAAGCGGTCGGCGTCGAAGACCTTGAAATCGACGCGATAGGTCGCCGTCACCAGCGTGTCCGGCGTCTTGTATTGCAGGGTCACGCCCTCGACGGAGAGCAGTGGCTCGAACTGAGATTGCGATTGATGGACGGTCATGCGTCCTCCCCTCTTTTATATTGCAGTGCGAAATTTCGCCCGGTGCACTTCGGCGCCCTTATGTGAAGTGATAGAGCAGGAGACTGACGCGAACCTGACTCGGAGTTCTCAAGGCGCCGTGCGCATCCTGCTGGTGGAAGACACCCCCGAAATCGGCGCCGCCGTGACCAGCCGGTTCGAACGGATCGGCTACGCCGTCGACTGGGAAAAGGACGGCCGCACGGCGAGCGAACTGATCGAGGTCCAGACCTACGATCTGATCGTGCTCGACGTGATGCTGCCGAACATGGACGGCTTCGCTGTGCTCAAACATCTGCGCCGGCGCGGGCTACGCACGCCGGTGCTGGTGCTGACCGCGCGCTCCGCGGTCGACGACCGCATCGGCGCGCTCGACCTCGGCGCCGACGACTATCTGGTCAAACCGTTCGACTATCGCGAGCTGGAGGCGCGGGCGCGCGCGCTGCTGCGCCGCGCCGCCGGCCAGTCCGACAATCTGCTGACCTTGGGTCCGCTGGTGATCGACCGTGCCGGGCGCACGGCGAGCGTGGCCGGCCAGCCGCTGGACCTGACACGCCGCGAGCTCACCGTGCTGGAGATCCTGGCCGCGCGGCCGGGGCGCTACGTCGCCAAGGAGGAGCTGATCGAGCAGCTGTTCAGCTTCGACCAGGATCCGAGCCCGAATGCCGTCGAGCAGTTCATCACGCGGCTACGGCGCAAGCTGGCGGCCACGTCCGTCGAAATCAAGACAGAGCGCGGCCTTGGCTATCAGCTCCAGGCTTCGTGAACTCCGCGCCTCGTTGCGCGCGCGGCTGCTGATCGCGATCGGCGCGATCCTGGCCGTCGGTGCGGTCGTGCTCAGCCTCGCCGCCTGGCAATACGCCGCCACCGCCGCCCGCGATGCCTACGACAAGCTGCTGGCCGGCGGCGCCGTGCAGATCGCCGAGAACATCTACATGCAGGGCGGCGTCGTAACGCTCGATCCGCCGGCGGCGGCGTTCGCGACGTTGTCGGCCTATGATCTCGTGTTCTACCGCGTCACCGATCCGCGCGGGGTCGTCGTCGCCGGCTATGACGATCTTGCCGTCACCGCGCCCGCCAAGGCGCTGCGTGAGGGCGTCGTCCTGCGCGACGGCCTCTATCGTGACCAGGCCGTGCGCATCGCGGCCGTCGCGCGCAAGCTCGACGGCGCGCTCGGTGACGGCTGGAGCGAGATCGTGCTGGCGCAGACGCTGCGCGCCCGCGACGCGCTGACCTGGGACTTGGCCTCGAAGGCGATCGGCCTGATCGCCGCGATGAGCGTGCTGGCGCTGGCGGCCACCGCGCTATGCCTCCGGCTGGTGTTCGCACCGCTGACGCGGATCGAGTCGGAGATCACGCAGCGGCGTCCCGATGACCTCAGTCCGATCGCGATGACGCCGCCGCGCGAGGTGCGCGCCCTGGTCGGCGCGATCGACGGCTTCATACAGCGCCTGTCCGAGCGCATCACGCTGATGCAGCGCTTCATCGCCGACGCCACACATCAGCTGCGCACACCGCTGGCGGCAATCGACGCCGAGGTCGAGCTGCTGACAGATCAGACCAGGGACCCGAACGCGCTCGACCGGCTGCGCGGCCGCATCTCGGACCTCGCGCGGCTGACCAGCCAGCTGCTCGATCACGCCATGATCCAGCACCGCGCCCAGGCGCCGCGTTTCGCAGCTACCGACATCAATGCGCTGGCCAAGTCGGTGCTGTCACAGAGCGTGCCGTTGTCACTCGACCGTGAGGTCTCCATCAGCTTCGTGCCCTCGGAGAGTGAGGCCATCGTCGCAGCCGATGTGATCAGCCTGCGCGAAGCGCTCGCCAATCTCATCCACAACGCGCTGGCGCATGGCGCGCAGAGGCGGCTGATGGTGAAGGTGGAGAGATCGGCGACGCATGTCGCGGTCATCGTGTGGGACGACGGACCGGGCATCGCGGCGGGCGCGCAAGAGCGGCTGATCACGCCGTTCCAGAAGGGCGACGGCTCCCACGGCTCCGGCCTCGGCCTGGCCATCGCAGCCGAAGTCGCACAGGCCCATGGCGGGAGCTTGCGGTTTGCCGGAGGCGCAGGCGATTTCAGTGCGGCGATCGAATTGCCCTTGGAGCGCAAGTAGCCGCCCCAGCGACGGTGCACTCCCTCTCCCCGTCCTGACGGAGAGAGGGCTGGGGTGAGAGGCAGACGCACGGGGAGTGTCAGCGGAAAGACCTGTACCCCCTCACCCGGATTGCATCTGACGATGCAATCCGACCTCTCCCCGCAAGCGGGGCGAGGTGACACTGCGCAAGCGGTGAGACTTCGAGCCCAACTAACGGACGCGGCTCAACACCTCCGCAACGTCGAAGCTCATGCCGCAGCCTTCGCCGCCTTCGCATCCCGGATCGCCGCCCACACCTTCTCCGGCGTCAGCGGCGTCTGCAAATTGGTGATCCCGAGCTCGAACAGCGCGTCCATCACGCCGTTGGTGACGCAGGGCGGGCCGCCGATGGCGCCGGATTCGCCGCAGCCTTTTGCGCCGAGCGGGTTGGTCTTGCATGGCGCGGAACCGTCGAGCGTGACCGTGATCGGTGGCACGTCGTCGGCGCGCGGAATGCAGTAGTCCTGATAGGTCGCGGTCAGGAGCTGCCCCTCGGAATCATAGGACACATTCTCGTAGAGCGCCTGGCCGATGCCCTGTGCGACACCGCCATGAATCTGGCCCGCCACCAGCATCGGGTTGACCGCGACACCGACGTCATCGACGGTGGTGTAGCGCACCACGCGGCTGATACCGGTCTCGGGATCGATCTCGAGCTCGCAGATATGCGTGCCGTTCGGCCAGCTCGGACCATCGACCTCGCCCTCGCTGTCAACCGACAGCTTGGCCTGCTTCTCCTTGCCGGCGATCTCGAACAGGCTGATGCGGCGGTCGGTGCCGACGACGGTCAGGAAACCGTCGCGATATTCGATGTCCTCGACCGCGGTCTCCAAGAGGTTCGACGCCTTCTCGCGGGCCTTGCTGATGAGATCGTTCGACGACACGGCCACGGCCGTACCGCCGACGAACAGCGAGCGCGAGCCGACGCTGCCGAAGCCGGTGGCGAGATCGGTGTCGCCCTGCACGACGTCGATCTTGTCGAGCGGAATCCCGAGCGTGTCGGAGATCATCTGGCTGTAGGTGGTCTGCAGGCCCTGCCCCATCGCCATGGTGCCGGAATGCAGGATAACGCGGCCCTCCGAGGTCGCGTGCAGCGACACCTTCTCGGTATGGGCGCGGCCGCCAGTCCATTCGATGTAGCTGGTGAGGCCGCGGCCGTAGAGCATGCCGCGCTTCTTGGCCTCGCGCTTGCGCGCGTTGAAGCCGTCCCAGTCGGCAAGCTTGGAGGCGCGCTCGAGCATGTGGGCGAACGCGCCGGAATCATAGACCTGCCCGACGGCGTTGGTGTAGGGCAGCTGCGCCGGCTTGATGTAGTTCGCTTTGCGGATGGTGCGCGGATCGATACCGATCTGGCGTGCCGCCGCGTCGAACAGGCGCTCGACGATGAACACCGCTTCGGGGCGTCCGGCGCCACGATAGGCACCGACCGGCGCGGTGTGGGTCATGACAGTCTTGACCTCGAAATGCACCAGCGGCAGGTCATAGACGCCCGTTTGCACGAATGGCCCGAGCACCAGCGGGATGATGTTGGCAGCCCCCGACGAATAGGCGCCGGTGGCGCCGATCGAGCGCACGCGATAGGCCAGCACCTTGCCCTTGGCATCGAGCGCGAACTCCGCGGTCGAAGTCAGATCGCGGCCATGGGTGCCGCCGACGAACTCGTCGGTGCGCTCGGCGCGCCAGCGGATCTTCCTGTTAAGCTTGGTCGCGGCGTAGGCGACGATGCCGTCCTCCGGATAGAGGTTGGTCTTCTGGCCGAAGCCGCCGCCGATGTCGCCGACCAGCACACGCACGCTCTCCTTCGGCCGCTTCAGCACGGCCTCCGCCAGCACGTCGCGGGTCGAGGCCGGCGTCTGCGACTGCACATAGAGCAGCAGCCGGCCGGTCTTCTTCTCGATCTCGGCGATGGTCGAGCGTGGCTCCATCGCCGACGGCACGAGCCGCTGGCTCACGATGTCGAGCGACACCTTGTGCGCAGCGTTGGCGAAAGCTTCCTCGACCTTGGCGGCATCGCCGTAGCTCATCGCCGCTACGATGTTGTCGGGCGCTTCAGCCCACACGACAGGCGCGCCCGCCTCGAGCGCCTTCACCGGGTCGGTCACCGCGGCCAGAACCTCATAGTCCACGACGATCGCTTCCGCGGCCTCCTGCGCAATCACGCGCGACGTCGCGACCACGGCGGCGACCGCCTCGCCGGTGAAGCGGACGATCTCGTGGGCGAGCAGCCGGCGCGGCGGCACGGTCATCGGCTTGCCATCCGGCCGCTTGAAGATCGCCAGCGTCGGGATGGTGCCGACATCGTCGGCGACGAGATCCGCACCGGTATAGATCGCCTGCACACCTGCGATCCCGCGGGCCGCAGCGCTATCGATCGACAGGATCTTGGCGTGGGCATGCGGCGAACGCAGCACGTAGAGCCACAGCGCGCCGTCCTCCGGCTTGTCGTCGATGAACTGCCCTTTCCCCGTGAGCAGCCGCTGATCCTCCAGCCGCTTGACGGGCTGGCCCGCACCGAACCGCATGTTGCCGGGAAGAATGTTCATTCGTGAATCCTCGATCAGTTCAGATGCAATTGTGGTGCGTTCTAGCGGATTGACGTTGCGGTGGCCAAGGCGTGTTTGAGCCGGTGCGTCATGACGAATCGTCATTCCGGGGTGCCTCGCAGAGACGCCCCCCGCAAATCTCGCGATTCCGGGTTCGATGCCACCCGGCCGCGCTCCACACGCCGGTCGCGTCGCCCCGGAATGACGGGCGCGTGCAGTTCGAGCATCACCCCAGGCTGTGCAGAACCTCTTCGACCACCTTGCGCTGCCCGGGCGTCAGCGCCGCCTGCGGCGGCACGGGATCGCCGACGTCGTAGCCCTGGATCGACAAACCCGCCTTGATGCAGGCGGCGAGATTGAAACGCGCGAACGCCTCGTTGACGCGCCATAGCTTCTTCTGCAGCCTGAGCGCATCATCCCAGCAGGACGCCTTGCACAGATTGTAGAGCTCGACGCTCTGCTTCGGGATGATGCAGGCGGGCCCGGCCATCCAGCCCTCGCCGCCGATCAGCATCACGGCCGCTGGAATGTGAGACGACGCGGCGAACACCTTGATGGCGTCGCCGCAGCGGTTGATGATCGACAAGAGCCGCCCGGTGTTGGTGGACGCGTCCTTGATGTAGTTGATGCGTGGATGCTCGGCGAGCCGTGCAATGACGTCGAGCGACAAGTCGGAGCGCTGGAACTGCGGATTGGTGTAGATGACGACTGGAATGTCGACAGCGTCGGCAATGGCGCGGAAGTAGGCTTCGATGCCGGCGTCGCTGACGGGGAAATAGGCCTCGAGCACCGCGAGGATGCCGTCCGCGCCGCGCTTCTGATAGGCCTTGGCCTGCGCCACCGCGTCGGCAATGGCGGTCGAGGCCACGCCGGCGATGACGGGCACGCGCCCCTGTGCGGCATCGATTGTCGTCTCCACCACGGTCATGCGCTGGGCGCGATCGAGATAGGCGAACTCGCCGGTCGAGCCGAGCGGCGTCAGCCCGTGAATGCCGGCATGGATCAGATCGTCGCACAGCCGGCCCAGCACGCCGGTCCGGATCACGCCATCCGCGCCGATCGGTGAAGCGAGATAGGGAAAGACACCATGAAAATCAATCATGCGGCCGGTATAGCGGCCGGGCCGCCGCCTCCGCAAGCAGGCGAGCCGACCGCGATAGCCCCGGGCGTCCCGCCTGCCCCACCATTTCCAGTGGCGAAATGGCTGCCTTTCCCGAGATCGGGAAAAAAGTCCAATCCGCCTCCTCGAGGAGTGCCCGGCTTCTCAAGGAGAGCGGCGGTCGAGCTGATGTGCCTGATGTCACATGATGTGAACGGTAATGAGCTGCTCCGTTAAATCCCGCTTCAAACTTTTTCGTCACCATGCGCCCGGGTGATGCGGCTGGAGGCGACCGGACAGCCGCACTCAATCGAGGATTGCGAGCGCCCAAGACGAGGGAAAATGCGCGCAATGGTTCCATGCTCGGCAGAAATGGCTGCAAGCTCCGCCATTTTCAGTCATTTTTCCGCCGGATTGGGCCATCATCATGCAAGGCGGAAAGAGTTAGTACGAGTGCTCCAGCGTAAATTCGCCGTAGGAATTTCGATCGGAGACGAGGGAATTCTGCAGCGAGAGCGACGATGAAGACGCTTTACGATTTGCTCGGAGCTCTTCCGGACGATGACGCTGAGGACATCAGGGCCGCCTTCCGCAAGGCTGTCAAAGTGAACCATCCCGACGTCAATCCGGGAGACCCCGACGCCGCGCTGCGATTTCGAGAGATTGTCCGCGCCAACGACATTCTCGGCGACAAGGAGCAGCGCGCGGCCTACGACCGTCTGCTCGGAGCGGCGCATGACGAGCAGCAGCAGGAGTCCAAGCTCGCCGTCGTCGCCAAGGTGCACAAGGTCGCATCCGGCGTGATGGCGCTGGCTGGCGCGTCGGCGGTGGCGCTGACGGGCTACCTGCTGTTCACGCACATGTCTGCAGCCTCCGTCGTGCCGCTGAAGCCGATCGTGGTCTCGACCAACCGGGTCAAGCCTCACGAGGTGCCTGCCAAGCCGATCGAGACGGCTTCCGTCATTCCGGACGTGGCGACGAGCGGCGATGCAGCCCCGAACGCCGGCAACGAGACGACCGCCAATGCAGCGGGCGCAGAGGCCTCGGCCGAGCAGTTGCCGCTGCGGGTCAGCAAGGTCGACGCGGTCTATTCCACCGACCAGGATCGTCCGTCCTGCGGACCGTCGGCAGCTGCTCCGTGCAGTTCCGATGTGGCGTTCCCCGGCAATACGCCCTCGAACGATGCACGCACGCATCATGACCGCGGCATGGCTTCGTTCCAGAAAGGCGATTTTGCCGCGGCGCTGGCCGATCTCGATGCAGCGATCCAGCTCGACCCGCGCTACCAGGATGCCTATATCGATCGCGGCATCGTATTCTATCGGATGCGCAAGTTCGACCGCGCCTTTGCCGACGTTGCAGCCGCCAAGCGGATCGACAAGGCGAACCGGGCCGTGCTGGATGCGATGGCAAAGCGGCAGCCGCTGCGGCCCTTGAAGCTCGAGCCGCCGAAGGCTGAGGTGGCCAAGGTGGAGATGCCGAAGGCGGATCCGCCAAAAGTGGCGGCGGCGGCTCCGATCTCGCCGCGGATGTCGTCAGCGACGCCGGTCTATGCGACCAGTGACCCCAGCCGCGCCCCGTGAGGCATTACGAGGTCTATTGACGAAGATTTAAGGTAATCGCGAACCTCTTCGTCGCGCGAACTGTCTCCACCCATCAACTGTTAGGAAAGCTGTCCCATGGTGACGCCATGGGACATGGGCTGCTCTCGACATTCATCCATCCGAACCCGGCGATCCGGCGCGAGCTCGTCGATCTCCTCTACACGTCCCTGCCGCAGGTGATGTCGATCAACGCGGCCGCAATCACCGGATCGGTCACGCTTGCGGTCTTGCATCGCGATCCCGGCTACATCGCGATCGCCTTTGCGATCATCGTCAACGCGATCGGCCGCGTCGTGAGCCTGCTTCGCTACAAGCAGCATTCCGCACGCCTGTCGGACAGAGACGTGATCCTCTGGGAAAACGTCTACGCCGCTGGCGCATCGGCCTTCGGCCTCGCGCTGGGTGCCCTGTCGTTCCGCGCGTTTCAGCTCGATGACGCGCCGGGGGCCTGGATCGCCTTTGGCCTGTCGATGTCCTATTGCGTTGGCATGGTGTCGCGGGCGGCGATCCGCCCCTGGGTCGTGCTCACCACGACCGCCCTGCTGTTCACGCCGACATTGATCGGCGGCCTGATGCGCCCCGAATTGCCCTATCAGCTCGGCGCCACCATGCTGGTGCTGTTCTGGTTCACGATTCGCGAAGCGTCGCGCCATCTCAGCACCGCCTTCATCGAACGGCTCGAGGCCAAGCACGCGCTGGCGCGCCGGGCCAGCCACGATTTCCTGACTGGCCTGCCCAACCGCGCCGCCTTTCTCCAGATGCTGGAGACTGCCCTCGGCCATGTCGCAATCGTCGCCATCGATCTCGACGGCTTCAAGCCGGTCAATGACCGGCACGGTCACCACGCCGGCGATGATCTGCTGCGCGAGGTCGCCACGCGGCTGTCGCGCTGTGTCGGCAGCGGTGGACTGGCGGCACGATTCGGCGGCGACGAGTTCATGCTGCTGAAGCCGGTGGCCAGCGGCGCCCAGGGGCGCGACGAGGCGCTGGCGCTGGCGCGCGAAGCCGTTCAGAGCTTGTCGGTGCCGTATCTGCTGTCGGACATTCCGGTCGTGATCGGCGCCAGTGCCGGCCTGCTCGTGAACGACCAGCCCCTGACGGACGGCGCGGTCGACGCGTTGCTCCGCCGGGTCGACGATGCGCTCTATGCCGCCAAGCGCGCCGGCGGAGGCCGCTGCAGCTGGGCCGAGTCCGGCGCCGGCGCGTTGCGGCAGGCGGGCTGAGCGCGCGAGCAGCCCTTCAATGCTCAGGACACGACGATGCGGCCAAGCAGCTCGTCGATCTCTCCGGCATCCAACTCTCCCGCGCGTCCGATCAGCACGAGTTGCGCCGTCAGCCCGTCGGCCGGCGGCAATGGCGAGGGCGCCAGGGTGCCGCGCGTGGCCACCGATTGGAACAGGATCGGCTGCGCGGGATGTTCGGCGAACAGCAGGATGCCCTTGATGCGCAGGGTGTGCGGCGCGAGCTGGCCGATCACCTGCTGAAAACGCTGCAGCGACAGCGGCGCCTGCGAGGTCCAGGTGATCGTGGCGAACGGCTCCGACGTGGTGGGAAGCTGCCGCGGCGGCGTTCGCGGTGCGCGCATGTCGCGGCTGAACAACAGGTCCGGCGCGACGACGCCGTGCGCGATCTCGAAGATTGCAGATTGCGGCTTGGTACGGCCGACGATGGCACGGACCTCGTCGAGCACAGCACGGTCGAGCAGATCCGACTTCGTCAGCAGCACGAAATCGGCGGCGCGCAGCTGCGACCGCCACAGCGCATCCTGCTCCAGATCAGGATCGTCGCGCAGTCGCTGCGGATCGACCAGCGTCACCACCGTCTCCAGCGGCGCCACCTTGAAGATGACCGGGTCCATCAGATTGCGGATGATTTCGGCGGGATCGGAAATGCCGGACGTCTCGATCGCGATCGCATCCGGCGCCGGATCGCGCTTGATGACGGCGGACAGCGTGCGCAGGAGATCGCCCTGCAGCGAGCAGCAGATGCAGCCGTTCTTCAGGCTGATCACCCCCTCCGAGACCGTCCCAAGCAGCTGCGCGTCGATGTCGACCGCGCCGAAATCATTGACGACGGCGGCGATGCGCCGGCCGTCCGGATTGGCGAGCAGGTGATTGAGCAAGGTCGTCTTGCCGGCGCCGAGCGAGCCGGCGACCAGCAGGACCGGAACGATCATGACAGCACGGGCCGGCGCACCGCCTGCCCGGGCCGGATGTCGCGCACGAGATTGCCGTCGGCAATGACGGCACGGCCGTTGACCAGAAGATGCCTGACGCCTTCGGACGGCCGGTTCATGTTGAGGAAGTCGGCGCGGTCGTGCAGGCTCGCCAGATCGAGCACGGCGATGTCGGCATCACAGCCGGCCTGCAGCCGCCCCTTGCGGCGCATCGCCGGCGTCGATGGTTCCAGAATCCGGGCCGGGATCAAGGTGCACTTGGCGATGCCGTCCATCAGCGGTACGGTCTTGCGATCGAGCACCCACTCGCGCAGGAACTTGGTGAAGGTTGCCGACGAGCGCGGATGCGACACCGCATCGTCCGGCAGCGGCCAGGCGTCGCCGGTGTATTGTGCGCCGTTCGTCAGGATCCAAGGCATCGCATCGGAGGCAATCGCGCCTCCCGGATACAGCACGGAGACGTCGAGCAGCTCGCGATGGCGCTGGTCGACGGCGACGTCGAGGAAGTGGATCAGCACCAGCGCGCCGGGGTCGCGCTCCTGGCGTTCGAGCAGTTCGTCGCGGCTGCCCAGACGATGGCGCTCGGCCACCATCTCGATGGCGTCATAGCCGGTCCCCATGCGCTGGCAGAACGCCGGATCGGCGAAGAATCCGGCGCCGACCACCGTCGAGCCGGTGCCATAGGGATAGGCCTCCACCGTGACCTTCAGGCCCTGTGCCTGCGCGGTCTGCACCAGCTCGGCGCAGCGCTCGACATCCTGCAGGCTGGTGCTGTTGAAATGGCAGATGTGCATGTGGGCGCCGGTCGAGCCGGCGAGCCCGATCAGCCGCGTATACGCATCGACCGAGCTGCGCGGATCGACGTTCGACATGTAGGCGATGTGGGTATAGGTCGGCACGTCGTGCTTCGCAGCCAGGCTGCACAGCTCCGACAGCTCCTTGAGCCCAGTCCCTGGCGCATAGGCATTCGGGAAGGCGATGCCGAGGCCGCCCTGCTCCAGGCCCTGCCGCACCCGCGCGACGATCTCTGCCGTCTCGGCGGCCGTCGCGACCTCCTCGACCCAGCGCTTGTCGCGCATCGCCTCGCCCATGCCCGAAATATTGGACGTGGTCTGCTGCATGGTCATGGTCGCGATGCGCGCGAAGGCCCAGCCCGTGGCTGCCCCATAATTCAGCGTTCGGCCGATCGCGGCCTGCTCGTCATACCAGCGCGCCACCGGCAGCACGCCGACCTCGAGCTCGAGCGTCGTGGTGACGCCGTCGAACGCCTGCATGCGGTCGGCCGGCAGCGACTGGCCGTGGGCGTGGAGATCGATGAAGCCGGGCACGACGGCAAGGCCCGCCGCATCGACGATGTGATCTGCTGCGCCGGCGACGTCACCAACGGCGGCGATCGCGCCATCCTTGATCGCGACGTCGGCCGCCGCGTCGAGCTGGGTTTCCGGGTCGAGCACGCGACCGCCGCGAATGATCAGATCGTAATGGGGCATGAATTCAACAGGCTCGCTCGTCAGGACACTACGTCACGCCTAACATAGGCCGATAACGATGGGAAATGAGCCCAGCGGGTCCATGCCCTCCGTACAGCGCATGACGCAGGGCTGCGGCGCCTGCCGCGCGGGTTTTCAGCGTCGCTGCGATCGGTCAGGATCAGCGGGAGCCCCATTTGCATCCTACCTGCCGGAGCCGTGCGTGACCTCTTCTGTCTCTTCGAACCGTGTTGCTCGCTTCACGTGCGAGAAGCAGCCTGCGATCGGCTCGCGCGGCATGGTGGTGACCAACCATCCGCTCGCATCGAGCGCGGGCACCGAAATGCTGATGCGTGACGGCAATGCAATCGACGCCGCCGTTGCGGCGCTGTTTGCGCTCACCGTGGTCGAACCGATGATGGTCGGCATTCTCGGCGGCGGGCTGGCGCACATCCGCCTCGCCGATGGCCGTCACATCGTGCTCGACGGCTTGAGCACCGCGCCGTTGCGTGCCGCGCCCGGCATGTATGATCCGGTCTCCGACGAGATCGCGCTGGCGCGCGAGACGCGCGGCCGCCGCAACGTCGTGGGCGCACTCGCCGTTGCCGTACCCGGCGCACTGAAGGGATGGTGCGCGGCGCTGGCACGTTACGGCCGGCTGCCGCTGGCCGAGGTGATCGCGCCGGCGATCCGGCTCGCCGAGCACGGCTTCATCGCGAGCCCCTATCTCAATGACTGCGTGCGGCTGGTCGCCCAGGACCTCGCGCGTGATCCGCATCTTTCCGCATTGTTCCTGCCCGGCGGCGAACCGGTGAAGGCAGGCATGCGCGTCGTCCAGACCGAGTACGCCGCATCGCTGCGGCTGATCGCGGCGCAAGGCCCGGACGCGCTCTACGACGGAGCGCTCGGCGCGGCGCTCGCCGACTACATGGCAAAGAGCGGCGGCTTGATCGCTGCGGCGGACCTCGCCGCCTACGGCGTGATCGAGCGCGAGCCGGTGCGCGGCACCTATCGCGACCACGAGATCATCGGTCCGCCGCCGCCCTCCTCCAGCGGCGTGCACATCGTGCAGATGCTCAATATCCTCGAAGGCTTCGACGTCGGTGCGCTCGGCTTCGGCTCGGCCGACGGCGCGCACCTGCTTGCGGAAACGCTGAAGGTCGCGTTTGCCGATCGCGCGGTCGCGACCGCCGACCCGGCGTTCGTCGACGTGCCGATCGAGCGCCTGACATCCAAGGCCTACGCCGCCGAGCGGCGGCCGCAGATCGACATGAGCTGCGCGCAAAGTTTCGGACCCGGACTCTCCCCGACCGAATCCGCCAACACCACCCACGTCACGGTCGCCGATGCCGACGGCAATGTCGTCGCCGCGACCCAGACCATCAACGGCCTGTTCGGCGCCTGCGTGCAGATCCCGGGCACCGGCATGACCGCCAACAACTACATGTACAATTTCGATCCGCATCCGGGGCGCGCGCTGTCGATTGCACCGGGCAAGCGCGTGTTCACCTCGATGGCGCCGATGATGGCGCTGCGAGACGGACGCCTGCGCTACGCGCTTGGCCTGCCCGGCGGGCTGCGCATCTTCCCCTCGGCGTTCCAGGCGCTGGTCAACCTGATCGACCACGGCATGTCCCTGCAGGAGGCGGTCGAGGCACCGCGGCTGTGGACGCAGGGCGGCGTGCTCGAGCTCGAGCCGGGCTTTCCCGACAGCGTGGCGCACGCTCTTGCCGCGCGCGGGCACGAGATCAAGCGCGAGCCGATCGTCGCCGGCGGCATGAACGCGATCGCGTTCGGCGATGATGGCACGCTGACGGGCGCGGCGTGCTGGCGCGCCGACGGCACGCCGATCGCGATCTCCGGCGGCCGCGCCCGCGCCGGACTGCGCTTTGCCATTGCTTGAGGCTTACCGCGTCTGTCGCATCATGCGCGCGATCGCCTCGCCGATCACCACCGTCGTGAAGTGCGTGTTGGCGCGGCAATCGGACGGCATGATCGAGGCATCGGCCACGCGCAAGCCGGCGATCCCCTTGACGGTGCCGTCCGGATTGACCACGCCGCCATCATCATTGAAGCCGCTCATGCGACAGGTCCCGGCCGCATGCTGGATGTCGCCGGTGACCTGGCGCAGCAGCGCGTCGAGCTCGACATCGGGCAGCGCAGCCGCCTGAGGCAACGTGAGATCCGTATCGCCAAGCCGGATCCAGTCGGCGATGTCGCGCAGCGCCGGCTGCACCGTGATCGTCGCCAGCCGCCTCACCGCGTCCCGCATCCGCGCGATGTCGCGCGGGTCGGCCAGCATGTTCTCCTCCACGATCGGATCCACGTCTGGGTCGGTCGAGGCGAGTTTCAGCGTGCCGCGTGAGAAGGCGTTGAACAGGCCCGCACCGATCGCGCCGGGCACGCCGATGCCGCGGTGATTGAACGCGATCAGGATCATGTCGCGCTTGCCGCCATCGGCGAGACCCGACGAATAGGTGACGCAGCAATTGGTGTGGCGCGTATCGCGATCGGTCGGACGCAGATCCTCGCGCAGCTGGATGGTCGTTCGGAACAGCGGATGATCGAAGAAGTGACGGCCGACCGGCAGGTCACGCACGACGGCAAGTCCCATCGCCCGCAATTCTTCAGCGGGCCCGATGCCCGAACGCAGCAGGATCGCAGGGCTGTGGATCGCGCCGGCACAGAGCACAATCTCGCGGGCGGCGATCTCGGTCACCCCCTGCCCTTCGATGTGAACACGCACACCGGTGGCGCGACCATCCGAGATCAGGACCCGATCGACCAATGCCCGGCCGCGGATCTCCAGATTGGCACGGCCACGCGCCGGCTCCAGATAGGCTTCGTTGGTCGAGATGCGGCGGCCGTCGCGGCTGTTGATCGGATAGCAGGCGACGCCCTCGCCATCCGCCCCGTTCACGTCATCGCACCAGGGATAGCCGCTGGCCAGCGCCGCATCGCGCAAGCCACGATCGATCGGTCCCCACGTCTCGGGCGGCGCACGATAGACCGGCAGCGGCCCGCCGCGGCCATGCCCCGCGACATCACCCAACGCTGCGTCGTCTTCGATCACCGAAAACAGTGGCATCACCTCGCGCGCCGACCATCCCGTACGGCCGCCGGCCGCCCATTCGTCGAACGCATCCGCGACGCCGCGGATGGCGATCTGGCCGTTCATCATCGAGCTGCCGCCGAGCCCCTTGCCGCGCCAATAAAACCGCATCTCCTGCCCCGCGACCCGGCGCGACATCAGTTGCGGCCACTGCCATTTCTCCTGGAATGCGCGATCGTGGATGATCGGAATCGGATTGGGCGTCGCGATCTCCCAGGGCACGTCGTCGGCCCGCCAATCCGCTCCCGCCTCCAAGAGCAGAACCCGCGTCCCGGGCCGTTCGGACAGGCGCGCAGCGACCGCCGCTCCCGCAGAGCCGCCGCCCACGACAATAACGTCATACATCGGATGAATTCTCGCACGTCCGGAGTATCGCAATCATGGACGGCCACCTTGCGCCGTCGGACGCGATCCGTGAAGTCCTTGAAAATTCAGGCCACCAGCATTCCAATGCAGGGCTGCGCCGCGTTCTCGGCCATGAGGCACGATGCGACGGCGATCACCTCGCGCGCCGACTTCCACACGCCGCCGCCACCCGCCGGTCCGTTGGTGTAGAGCGTCTCGACCTCGTTGCCGATCCTGACCGCGTCAGCCATGGTCTCGGCGCGCCCGGTGACGCGAACGCGCACCTCGTAGGGCTCGGTCCCATGCCCGAAGGCATCGCCATGCAGCGCGTTCATTCCCATCAGCTCGCAACGAAGCTCGCTGACCGGCACGCCCGTCAGCGCGAGCCGCTCGCGGACGATGTCGAGCGCCAAGCGGCCGCGTGCGACCGCACCAGGACCGGCATAGGAGATCTGGCCTTCGCCGACATAGGAGTCGAGGTAACCGACCGAGGTCTTCAACAATCCCGTCTTGGGCTTGCCGCGCCCGCCTGCGACCCGGACGCGATCGGGGCCAAGCTGTTCGACGGTGACTTCAGAAAAATCCGCCACCACGTCGGGCTGGAAATACTGCGCGGGATCGTGGATCTCGTAGAGCAGCTGCTCCTTCACGGTCGCCAGCGTAACGCGGCCGCCGGAGCCGGCAACCTTGGTCACGATCAGCTCGCCATCCTCGCGGACCTCGCCGATGGGAAAGCCGAGCCTGGCGAGATCTGGCACGTCCTTGAAGCCGGGATCGGCGAAATAGCCGCCGGTGATCTGCCCGGCGCATTCGAGCAGATGACCGACCACCGTGCCCTTGCCCAGCAGGTCCCAATCATCCATCGCCCAGCCGAATTCATGGATCAGAGGGCCGAGGAACAGCGCCGGATCGGCGGCGCGCCCGGTGATCACGACATCGGCACCCGCCGCAAGCGCCTCGGCGATGGCGCGCGCACCGACATAGGCACTGGCGGAGACGATGCGGTTGCCCAGGCCAGCGATGGTGTCGCCGGTGTCGAGCGCGACATCCTCCGTCTTCAACTGGCCCAGCACGTCGTCACCGGTGATGGCCGCGATCTTCAACCCGGCCAGTCCAAGCTTGCGCGCGAGCGTGCGCGTGACTTCGGCCGCGGCTGGCGGGTTGGCCGCGCCCATGTTGGTGACGACCCGAATATTGTTGGCGCGGCAGATCGGCAGCACGGCCTGCATCCGCGCGGCCAGCAGAGGATCGTAGCCGGCATTCGGGTCCTTCAACCGTGCCTGCTGGGCCAGCGCGATCGTGCGTTCGGCGAGACATTCGAACACGAGATAGTCCAGCCCACCCTTTTCGGCGAGCTCGATCGCCGGCTCGATGCGGTCACCCGAATACCCGGCGCCCGCGCCGATCCTGATGCTCCGCATTCGGCGGCTCCTCCTGATTGCTTCTTCGATTGTCGCTCTTGAGCCAGCACGATAGCGGCCGCGCGACGGCCTTGCCAGAGTCAGGCGTGGGGAATGATCACACCGTCAGCGCAACGCGCGCCAAAAAAACGGAACTTCAGATCGACCGCCCTAGTCCGCGGGCGCCAGCGCCGGCACCTCGCCGCAGCGCGCCCATTCGGCGGCGATGCCGATCTCCTCGTCGGCCCAGCACCATTGTCCCCCGCCGGCGCGCTTGGCGGCATAGAGCGCGCGATCGGCCTGGTCGAGCAGAGATTCGGTTTCGGCCTGCCGATCATCGGCAATCAGGATGCCCGCGCTCGCGCCGATCTCAACCCGCGCCCCGGCCAGCGTGAACGGTTGTGCCAGCGCCGTCACGGCGGCCTGGGCGAGTTCGAGCGCGGCACGGCGTCCGGCCGCAGGCAGAAGCAGCATGAATTCGTCACCGCCGAACCGCGCCGCAAGGCCGGCCTCACCGAGACAATCCTGCAGCCGCAGCCCTACCTGGCACAGCAGCTCGTCACCGGCCTGATGACCGAAGCGGTCGTTGACGAGCTTGAAGCCGTCGAGATCGACCGCGATGATCGCGACCGGACGATCGCAGCGGCCGAGCGCGGTGATGAAGGCGGCACGGTTGGGCAGGCCGGTGAGGAAATCCCGATGCGCCTGGCGCGCCAGCGCCTGCTGCGCCGTGATCCGCTCGGTGAAAGCCGCGGTGAGCCGGTAGGAGGTGCCGCGCAACGTAATCCAGAACAGCACCACCATGGCTGCGCCCATGCGATAGACCGGCTCGGGCTGCAGCAGGCAGGCGATCACGGTCGGGATCAGCAGGACGGCCGAGGAGGTCATCACGATCCAGGGGCTGACGCGGGAGACGATGCCGACGCAGAAGGCCATCGAGAGGCCGAAGCACATCCAGATGCCCGGACCGTCGCCGATCTGGAACGCGCGTGCCGACAATGCGCCGACGGCAAGACCGAAGGCAGCGGCGCCGAGCCCGTACAGGCGCTCCCAGCGAATGATGTCGTGATGATCGAGGCGATCGAACCGCGCGGCAAACATCACGAGCTTGACCACACGGAACGTGCCGACCAACAACAATGCGACTGATATCAGGGCATAGCCGGGATCGCGCGCAACCCACGCCATCACGGTCCCGATCACGACCGCCGCGGCCGAGATCGTCCCGACCAGCGGCATCGAGCTGTACAGCAGATGGGCCAGCTCGCGACGGATATCCGGGTCCAATCGATGCATCGCAATTCCAGTTCGCCAACGCGGCGCAATATCGGACCCGCCCCTTAATGAAATATCGCCGCACCTGCGAAGAGCTGCCATGCGCGGATGATGATTAAGAGATCTTGACCAGGGCGACCACAATTCGAGCGAAGGGCGGCCGCTACAGGCGGCGCGCGATGTCATCGACGATCAGCTCGCCCAGTTCTCGCGGAAGTCGCCGAACAGCGTGATGCCGCCGCACGCATAGATCGTCTGCCCGGTGATGTAGCTCGCCTCGGAGGAGGCGAGGAAGGCGAACACGCCGGCGATCTCCTCGGGCGTGGCGACGCGTCCCATCGGGATATGAGACTCGACGGCCGTGCGCTTGACCGGGTCGCCGGTCCAGGCTGCATTGATCGGCGTATCGACCGCGCCGGGACCGACGGAATTGACACGGATGCCGCGGCCGGCGAATTCCAGCGCCAAAGTCCGGGTGAGACCGGCCATTGCGCTCTTGCTGATCGAATAGGCGAGATAGCCCGGCTTCGGAACGATCTGGTGCACGCTCGAGCAGTTGATGATGTTGCCGCCTTCGCCGCGCGCAACGAAATGCGCGAGCGCGTGCTGGGCGCAGAGCACGGCGCCATTGAGATTGACCTCGAGGATCTTGCGATAGGTTTCGACGTCGAGCGCCTCGCTCGGCGATTCCCGCTGGAAGCCGGCGTTGTTGACGAGGCAGTCGAGCCGCGGCCAGCGCGCAAGCATGGTCTTGAACATGTCAGCGATGTCGGCTTCCACGCCGATATCGGCCTGCACGGTGAAGTGATCGCGCGGACCGTGTCCGCGCGCCACGGACGCCGCCCGAACCTGAGCCAGGGCCTCGTCCGCCGACGGCGACGGTCCACCGAAATTCAGCGCCACATGCGCACCCTCCTCGGCGAAGCGCACCGCGATCGCACGTCCGATGCCTTGCGCCGCACCTGTCACCAGCGCGTAGTGGCCGACGAGACGCGATGCGCGTTCGTTCGACCGATCGGATGCCTGCATGTCTCAACTCCTCGAAATGAACTCGCTTCAGCAGTCTGTCCCGCCATCGCGTTCGGATGGCCAAGCTATCAGGAGTCTGATATCGCTCCACTCCTTTCCGTCACTGCGCACGCAGGCGTGAGCCGTCATGTATCTCGGCATCGATCTCGGCACATCGGCCGTCAAGACGATCCTCGTCGATCATGCGCAGCGCGTGATCGCGAACCGCAGTCATGCCCTGACGATCGACGTGCCACGACCGGGCTGGGCGGAGCAGGACCCGGCCGCATGGATCGCTGCCGTGTTCGCGACCCTAGACGCGCTGAAGGCCGACTATGCACGCGAGATGGGGGAAGTCGCCGGCATCGGACTATCGGGCCAGATGCATGGCCCGGTGTTGCTCGACGCCGACATGAAGCCGTTGCGCCCCTGCATCCTGTGGAACGACGGCCGCTCGACGGCGGAATGCGTCACGCTGGAACAGCGCTGGCCTGCCCTGCGCGTGATCACCGGCAACAAGGCGATGCCCGGCTTCGCCGCGCCGAAGCTCGTGTGGGTCGCGGCCCACGAGCCGGCGATCTTCACGGCCACGCGCCTCGTTCTGCTGCCGAAGGCTTATGTCAGATGTGTGCTGTCAGGCGAGGCGATCGAGGATGTCTCGGATGCATCGGGCTCGCTGTGGCTCGATGTCGTCAAGCGCGACTGGTCGGATGACGGCCTCGCTGCGACCGGCCTGACGCGCGCGCAGATGCCTCGGCTCGTCGAGGGCTGCGCTCCCGCGGGTCGGTTGCGCAGCGACCTGGCGGAACGCTGGGGCATGACCAAGCGGCCGATCATTGCGGGCGGCGCCGGCGACAATCCGGCGGGCGCCGTCGGCATCGGTGCAATCCGGCCCGGCGCCACGTTCCTTACGCTCGGCACGTCAGGCGCCGTGATCGCGCCGGTCGACGCCGTCACCGCCAATCCCGACCGCGTCGTTCACACCTTCTGTCATGCGATCCCCGCGATGTGGCTGCAGGCCGGCGCAATGCTGTCGGCGGCCTCCTGCCTCGCCTGGATCGCGCGGCTGCTCGGGGCGACCGAGGCCGAGCTGCTGGCGCCGCTCGGCGTGCGGCCCGCGGCGCCGTCCCCTGTGAGCTTCCTGCCTTATCTGGCGGGCGAGCGAACGCCGCACGATGATCCGAACGCCCGGGGGCTGCTCGATGGCCTCAGCCACGCGACCGATCGCAACGCGGTGGTGCAGGCCGTGCTCGAAGGCGTCGCCTTCGCGCTGGCCGATTGCCGCGACGCGCTGACGGACACGGGTCTCGTGATTTCGGACGCGGATGCGATCGGCGGCGGATCGCGCTCCGATCTCTGGCTCGCGATCCTGGCCAGCGTCCTGAACATCCCAATCCATCGGCTGGCGGAGGGCGAGACCGGCGCCGCCTTCGGCGCGGCGCGGCTGGCGCGGCTCGCCGTCACCGGCGAGGCGATCGCCACCGTCTGCACGGCACCGGCCCGCACGGCGACGTTCAAACCGGAGCCTGGGCTCGCGGCCGCCTATGCCGAGCGGCTGCCACGGTGGCGCCAGCTCTATCGTCCGCGACGTGAGATCTCTCCTGAAACCATGGTCGACTGATCGCGTCGACGTGTTGCGTCTGCGTCGCTTCCATATTGTATTCGGCGACAGCCTCTAGTTTAATGACTACCCCGCGCCTGACGTCAACGAGCAGCGGGTGACAAGAGTACGTGCGCCGGGAGGCACGATGAGCGGTCCGATCCTCGAGATGCGCGGGGTGTCGAAGTCCTTCTTCGGCATCAAGGCCCTGCAGAAGGTCGATCTGACCGTCCATGCCGGTGAAGTCCATGCATTGATGGGCGAAAACGGCGCCGGCAAATCGACCCTGATGAAGATTCTCTCCGGCGCCTATCGCTTCGATCCGGGCGGGGAAATCCGCATCGAGGGCAAGCCGGCGCGCATCGAGGGGCCGCTCGGTGGCCGGGCCGCCGGCATCTCCATCATCTACCAGGAGTTGTCGCTGGCGCCGAACCTGACGGTGGCAGAAAACATCTATCTCGGACGCGAGCTGTCGCAATCGGGCCTGCTGGCGCGCGGCACCATGCGCGAGGGCGTGGGACCAATCCTGGACCGGCTCGGCGCCGATTTCACGCCGTCGACCCTGGTGGCGGAGCTGTCGATGGGCCAGCGCCAGCTGGTCGAGATCGCCCGCGCCCTGCATGCGCGCTCCAAGATCCTGATCATGGACGAGCCGACGACATCGCTGTCAGCGGGCGAGAGCGAGAAGCTGTTCGCGCTGATCCGCCAGCTGCGCGCCGAGGGGCTCGCCATCATCTACATCTCGCACCGCATGGACGAGGTCTATGCGCTCGGCGACCGCGTCACCGTGCTGCGGGACGGCCGGCTGGTCGGCTCGCTGGACAAGCCGGAGATGCGCGCCGACAGTATCGTGCGCATGATGGTCGGCCGCGATGTGTCGTCCTTCTACAAGAAGGATCACGACCCGCATGCCAAGCGCGACCGCCCCGTGCTCACGGCCGTCGATCTCGGCGACGGGCACCGCGTCAACGGCTGCTCGCTCACGGTTCACGCCGGCGAGGTCGTCGGGCTCGCCGGACTGATCGGCGCCGGCCGCACCGAGCTCGCGCATCTGATCATCGGCGCGACACCGAAAACGACGGGACACCTCGAGCTCGACGGCAAGCGCGTCGACATCGAAACCCCGCGCGACGCGCTCGATGCCGGCATCGCCTATCTGACCGAGGACCGTAAGGCGCTCGGCCTGTTCCTCGACATGTCCTGCGCCGACAACATCAATCTCGCCGTGATCGGACGCGACGCCAGGCTCGGCGGCATTCTCGACCGCGACAAGGGACGGACGCGTGCCGACGAGGCGTTCGCCGCGCTCGGCATCCGCGCGCCAAATCCGGGCGTGACGGTCGGCGGACTGTCGGGCGGCAATCAGCAGAAGGTGCTGCTGTCGCGCCTGCTTGCGATCGCGCCGAAGGTCCTGATCCTGGACGAGCCGACCCGCGGCGTCGATGTCGGCGCCAAATCCGAGATCTATTCGATCATCGACAATCTCGCCAAGTCCGGCACGGCGATCCTGGTCATCTCGTCGGACCTGCCGGAGATCCTCGGCATCTGCGACCGCGTGCTCGTGATGCGCTCCGGCCATCTCGCGGGCGAGCTTCAGCAGAGCGCAGCCTCACCCATCACCCAGGAAGACATCATGGCGCTGGCCACCGGGACGGAGCACGTGGATGCCTGACAACAGCCAAGCTCAAGCCAAGGTCGCTGCCGCGCCCGTCGTGCCGGCCGGGTCCGGCAACAAGCCGCAGCGCGTCCGGACGATGATCCGGGCGGTAGGAATGCTGCCGGTGCTCCTGATCCTGTGTCTCGGATTTCACTTTCTGGCCGACGGCCGCTTCTTCACGGGACAGAATCTCGGCATCGTTCTGCAGCAGGCCGCCGTCAACACCGTGCTCGCGGCCGGCATGACCTTCGTCATCCTCACCGGCGGCATCGACCTCTCGGTCGGCTCGATCCTCGCCGCCGCGGCGATGGCCGGGCTCACCATGTCCAAGCTGCCCGATCTGGGCGCGCTGTGGCTGCCGGCCGCGGTGCTGACCGGCCTCGCCTTCGGCGTCATCAATGGCGCGCTGATCGCGCTGTTGCGGCTGCCGCCCTTCATCGTCACCCTGGGATCGCTCACCGCCGTGCGCGGGCTGGCGCGGCTGATGGGCAGCGACACCACGGTGTTCAATCCCTCCATCCCTTACGCCTTCATCGGCAACGCCTCGCTGACGCTCATTCCGGGCGTGGTGTCGATCCCGTGGCTGTCAGTGATCGCGCTGCTGGTGATCCTGGTGTCATGGCTGATCCTGCGTCGCACCGTGCTCGGCGTGCACATCTATGCCGTCGGCGGCAATGAGAGCGCGGCGCGGCTCGCCGGCATCAAGGTCTGGGCGGTGCTGATCTTCGTCTACGGCATGTCGGGTCTGCTCGCCGGCCTCGGCGGCGGCATGCAGGCGGCGCGGCTCTATGCCGCGAACGGCCTGCAACTCGGCCAGTCCTACGAGCTCGACGCGATCACCGCCGTCATTCTCGGCGGCACGTCGTTCGTCGGCGGCATCGGCTCGATCTGGGGCACGCTGGTCGGCGCGCTCATCATCGCGGTGTTGTCGAACGGGCTTATCCTCGTCGGCGTGTCCGACATCTGGCAATACGTCATCAAGGGCCTCGTGATCATCGGCGCCGTCGCGCTCGACCGCTACCGGCTGCAGGGCTCGGCCCGCACCTGACGGATCCATCGGCGGGCGCCATCGGCGCCTCGCCGCAACGCTTTCTTCCACGGCCACTGGTCCGCCGTGCGTAGACGAACAGGAAGGACCAGGGAGGAAGCCAATGTTGAAGACGATATCGCTCGCCGGTGCCGCGCTGGCGCTTGTCATGAGCTCCGCGCCGTCGTCGGCCAAGGAGCTGAAATCGATCGGCGTGTCGCTGGGCTCGCTCGGCAATCCGTTCTTCGTCGCGCTGTCGAAGGGCGCCGAGTTCGAAGCCAAGAAGACCAACCCCAACGTCAAGATCACCGCGGTCGGCTTCGAATACGACCTCGGCAAGCAGGTCACCCAGATCGACAATTTCATCGCCGCCGGCGTCGACATGATCCTGCTCAACCCGGGCGATCCGAAGGCGGTCGGGCCCGCGATCAAGAAGGCGCAGGCGGCGGGCATCATCGTCGTCGCAGTCGACACTGCGGCCGAGGGCGCCGACGCGACCGTAACCACCAACAACGTGCAGGCCGGCGAGATCTCGTGCCAGTACATCGTCGACAAGCTTGGCGGCAAAGGCGATGTGATCATCGAGAACGGTCCGCAAGTCTCGGCGGTGATCGACCGCGTCAACGGCTGCAAGAGCGTGTTCGCGAAAGCGTCCGGCATCAAGGTGCTGTCGAGCGATCAGGATGCCAAGGGCTCGCGCGAGGGCGGGCTGACGGTGACGCAGGGCTATCTCACCCGCTTCCCGAAGATCGACGCGATCTTCGCGATCAACGATCCCCAGGCGATCGGCACTGATCTCGCCGCGCGCCAGCAGCAGCGCACCGGCATCATCATCACCGCGGTCGACGGCGCACCCGACATCGAAGCCGCGCTGAAGGATCCGGCCTCGCAGCAGATCCAGGCCTCGGCCTCGCAGGATCCGTTCTTCATGGCGCGCCGCGCCGTGCAGATCGGCGTCAACATCCTCAATGGCCAGAAGCCGGCCTCGACCGTCGAGCTGCTGCCGTCCAAGCTGATCACGCGCGACAATGTCGGCGAGTACAAGGGCTGGACCTCGGATCGGAAGGAGTAGGCTGCCGCCATCGCTCAGCATCGCGATTGATCGTATTGAGAACGCCGCCCTTCCCGGGCGGCGTTTTGCTTGCACCGTGTGCCGCACCCTTGCGGTTCCGGCTGAATGCCGCGAAAGACCGAGGATGACGGACTCGCGCGCCAGCATCAGATATGGCAAACAACGGCCTCGACGGGGAATTCAATCTGCGCTGGTGAGGTTGAAGCTGGCGGTTCTCCTCGGGGGATGAATGCCGATGGCTGCGACGCTCGATGATCTCTTGCCCGCGATGATCAAGGCCGGCGATGCCGGACTGAGCCTTGCCAAGATCAGGACGACATTCGGCGGCAAAGCGGCAGCGAAGAAAGTGTCGCCGGAACTGCGCGAGAAGCTCGCGACACTCGGTCGCGAAGGCGCGATCTGGGGACCGCTGAAGCAGGGCGTCGCCCAGTTATATTTCGCCAGCGGGCGCGGTCCTTCGATCGAGACGGCGAGCCGCGCGATCGTGACCCTGGTCGCGTCGTCCGGCGTCAAGTTAATCTCGAAGCCAGGCTTGGACAAGAAGGTCACGGGGATGAACAAGAAGTTCTTCTCCGACGGTCTCAAACACGCCGTCGCGAGCCAGGCCATTGTCGAACTGACCTGCGGTAGCTCGAAATATTATCTGCATCGCGACGTCGCCGCGGACTATTTCGGCTTCGAGGCGACGACGTCCGAGCCAGCACCGGCTCTGCTGCGGCCGCGCGATGGAGAGCCTGTCGCGGCTTCCGTGCTGACGTTGGACGACCTGCTCCCGGCCTATCGCCGGCTCAAGGCCGAACAGGGCGGCTTTTCGGCCGTGAAGATCTTTGATCTCATGAAGGCGAGCGGCGAAACAAAAGAGGACCTGCACCGCCTGCTGATCGATGAGACCAAGGCGGGACGTGTCACGATCCACCCGACGACCACCATCGACCTCCCCGCAGAGGAGATGGACGCCGGCATTCGGCTGGCCGGTTTCCCTGAGCCCTTCGTGACCGTCGTGGTCAAGAACGAGCCATGACCAACCCTTACGCCGACATGCAGATCAATCCATTCGAGGACGCCATTGTCCGCGAGCCTCGCGAGGTCACGTTTTCGGTCGACGGCCTGAACGACGCCCCCCTGAACCGCGTTCTGACCAAGTTCGCCGCGCTCGACCGCGGCGAACTACCGCGCAGCACTCCGGTCAAACCCGACCGAGCCCAACTCGTGGTGTCGCCGGATCGCGGCTACGGCAAATCGCATCTATTGGGGCGGCTGTTCACAGCCTTGGGCCGTAAGGCCACCAAGGTCTATCTCCGTCCGTTCCAGGATCCATACAAGGCCTGGCAGTCCATTCTGCTCCTCACCCTACAGGAGCTCGATCGTCCGGACGACGAGACCGCTGGATCCCCGAGCCAGCTCGCCTCCCTGGCCGTTGGAACGTTGGCGCATATCGTCGCGGATTTCGCTCAGAGCGGAGAACCTGAGATCACTGCAGCGGTGCCCGCGTTGCGACGTCTGGCAAGCGGAACGCTTCCGGCGGCGGAGCTGCCGGGCAGGCTGGCATGGCTTCGCGAGCTCTTTGCCGGCAACGGCCCGATCAATCGCTTGTCCGGTCTCCTGAGGAACCGGCACATCGATCTGCAGGGACATGAGAAGGCATGGCTGAAAGTTCTGGTCGCCTGTGCGTTCGATGAAGCCGACGGCGAACGCCGCAGCGCCGCACTCAAATGGCTCCGGGCCGAACCATTGGAGCCGGAGGAAGTCGAGCGTCTCCGGCTGGATCAGGCCGACAACGACGGACGCGGCGACGTCACCCCGCAGGAGATCAATGCCCTGAGCTTCCGCCGGCTGCAGGGCTTGTGTCAGCTGGCGTCCTACTATCGTCCCTTCATCTTCTGTTTCGACCAGACCGAGTGTTATGCAAGCGATCCGATGCTGATCAAGGCGCTCGGAAATTGCATCGAGCAGCTCTATGCGGAGCTTCGCAATCATCTCACCGTCGTGACGGCCAATCAGAGAAACTGGGTCGCCGATATCAAGCCGCATTTGGAGCCTCCGCATCGGGACCGCTTCTCTCCGGAAATTGCTCTTGAAGGCATCAACAAGGCCGGCGCACGCGAACTGATCGAGGCGCGTCTGAAGGATTGCGGAATGCCGGCCAAGGGCATCGCGCAATTTTTCGCGGACAATTGGCTCGAAGATCTGTTCTCGACCCTGGTCGAACTCGGTGTCCGTGCGCTGCTGATGCGCGCGCGGAAGACCGGTTCAGAGTGCTGGCACGCCCCAATGCTGCGCCACTTCCTCCGCAGACGCTCGACGATCTCTTCCAGGTCGAGCTCAACGGCATCCGCTCCCAGAAGGCGCTGCAGGCCTACAATCAGGACTGCTTGATGTGGTTCGCCAAGGACGTCGGCCAGGCCATGACGGGTGTGAAGGTCACGCGGACGTCGGGACGGCGCTACTTCTCGTTCGAATGGAGCTGGCCGGGCCGCAGCGTCTATTTCGCCTTCGAAGGCGGCGACCATTGGCGGCGCTGGAAGGCGATTGCCGACGAAGCCATCACGATGGCCAAGGCGCAGGGCGAACGCCGCATCCTCGCTTATGTGTTCCGCACACCGGATCTCGCCCGCGTGCCACGGCCGTCATGGGCGGTTGCCAAGGCGACCATGGACCAAGCCAGCAGCCACGGCTTTCGCATCGTTGAATTGACGATCGACCAGGTCTGCGAGCTGCATGCCGCGCGTGAGCTCTATTCGAATGCGCTCCAGGGCAACATTGCCTTTTCCGGCCCCGCGACGCTGGCCTGGCTGCAGACGCGGTTCGCACCGTTCCTGTCCGATATCGCCACCGCAGGACTGCCGATCGAGGTCCGCAGCGTCGATGCTGGTGGACCGGCCGCGAAGGAACAGCCGAAAATTGAACAGACCACCGCCGCGTCCGACAACCTCGACGGCGACAGCCTGCGCCGCGTGCTCGATCTCGTCCGTGAGCAGCGCATCGTCGACATCTCCGTCGTCCTCGACAGGCTCGGACGCGCGGAGCTGCGCGATCCGCTCTTGCGCAGCGTCGAGGCGCATCCCAATCTGAAGGCACATCCGGGGCCCAAGACCATCTTCCTGCAATGGCGCATTACAGCATAACGGCGACCGAGCTCACCTTTGCCGTCCTCGATCCGGAATGGCGCGCCCGGTGGCTCAGGGACGAGAAGCCGTCGACCAAGAGCTTCGCGCCGGCGGGAACGGCGCGTGCGATGGGCGTGCAGTTCCACAAGGAGGTCGAGAAGCTGGTCGGCTGGTTGACGGCCCGCGGCAGTCTGAAAACGGCGGCGCGGATCGATACGGTCGATGCCCTGGTCGATCACGTCTGGACCACGTCGTTGCAAGAGCTGACTGACAAGCTGTTCGCGGCCGGGCGCGGCGAGGACGCTGCCGCGTTCACCGAGCGCATGCGCCATTTCTGCGCGCGCCTGATCGCGCTGAGGCAGCAGACCCGCAGCTTCGAGAACTGGCAGGACATCTTCGTCGGCGCCGAGCAGGACCTGGCGCGCATTGCCGTGCCGGTCGGCGACGGCACCGTGGAGATCCGCGGCCGCGTCGACGCCATCCGCATTCATCCGGAGCGTCATCTCGAGGTCGTGGACTACAAGCTGAGCCAGGGCGCGCGGCAGAAGGCCGACCTCGTACAACTCGCGATCTATGCGCATCTCCTGCCGATCTGGCGCCCGGGCTGCGAATTCTCAGGCACGCTGGAATACTACCTGCCGGAGTTCCAGGAAGTTGCGGTCTCACCGGACGAGCTGAAGGACATCTTCACCGGCATGGTCGCGCCAGTACTGCAGGCGATGTTCGCCGGCAAAGCCAATATCTCCCATCCGGGCACCGCGGTCGCCGCACCGCCTGCCGCAAATCCGGCACCGCCTGCCGGCCCCAACCCGAACGCGTTGGGAACGTCGGTGGTCGACGCATTCCGCAGCTTCAATCTCACCGTCGAATGCGCTGATGTCATCGAGGGACCGCAGCTGATCCGGCTGCGGCTCACGCCGGGTCCCGGCGTCAAGGTGTCGTCGCTGGCCAACCGCGCCGCAGACCTTCAGGTGAAGCTCGGGCTCGCCGAGCCGCCGTTGATCAAGGCCGGCAAGGGTTTTGTCATTCTCGATCTGCCGCGGCCGGACCCGAAGCCCTGCCTGCTCAAGGACGCACTGGCGGGGCCGCTCGCCGCTGCCCTGAAAAGCACGGTGAGCTTTCCGATCGGCATCGACGTCGAAGGCAATCCCATCGTTGCTGACTTCGCCGATCCCAACACCTGCCACGCGCTGGTTGCCGGCTCGACCGGCAGCGGCAATAGCGAATGGCTGAAGGCAATGGTCGCGAGCATGCTGCTGCGCGGCTCGCCTGAGCAGGTGAAGATCGCCCTGATCGATCCGAAGATCCTGACGTTTTCGGGAGTCGGCGGCAGTCCCTATCTGTGGCGTCCGGTCGCCACCACACTGGCCGAGGCGCTGAGGATTCTGCGCGATGCAGTCAAGGAAATGGACGCGCGCTACCAGGTCCTGAACGGCGCAGGCGTCGTCAATCTCGGCGACTACATCAAGTCTGGCAAGACAGACCTGCCATTCCTGGTGCTGATCTTCGACGAATTCGCCGACCTGATCCTGGCCGGGCGCGACGACAAGAAGGAGTTCGAGGCCCTGGTCGCGCGCATCGCCGGCAAGGGCCGCGCCGCCGGCATCCATCTCGTGCTGGCGACCCAGCGCCCCGACCGCGCCGTCGTGACCGGCCTGATCAAATCGAACCTGCCGCTGAAGGTCTGCCTCAAGGTCGCCAATGCCGTGAATGCGCAGATCGTGCTCGACGAGCCCGGCGCCGAGAGCCTGTTCGGCAAGGGCGACCTGTTGTGCGATCTCGGCCGCGGCCTGGTACGTGCGCAGGGGCTGTTCATTCCGCAGCCGGAATTCCTCGCCGCGCTCGGGCGCAAATAGGACCGCGCGTCCACCGCCATGTCGCGTTTGCGACAACGACCCGCTGTTTGTTGCTGCTTTCCGCTGGTCCGGAATTTGCGTGAGCCTCGCTGACGATACCAATCAGCAGGCGATCCGATGGCTTTCACCGCAGTCTGTCCGACAAGCGCCATGACCGAAGGCGGCATGGGCCTGTACCAGGTCGGCAAGAAGAGCGTGCTCCTGCTCTGGCCTCATGGCGGCGAGCTGAAGGCCTATCGCGGTCGCTGCCCGCATGCCGACGTGCCGCTGACCGACGCGACATTCGACGGCAAGACCATCACCTGCCCGCACCATCAATGGGGCTTCGACGGCGGGACCGGCAAGTGCGTCACGCATCTGGTCCGCAACGCGCTGCACGCCTATCCCCTGCAGGTCGAAGGCAGCGAGATCCAGGTCGACGTCGGTCCGGTCAAGCCAGCCCGCGCGCCGGCCTGATCGCGCACACAGAGGATTGGGCCGAACGCCGGCCGAACCGCTGCACGCGCCATGGGCGGGACGCCGTATCGACGAGTTCAGCAGCATGACGAGCGCCGGGGAATGGGTGATCTGGAACGGGTCGATGGGGATCGTCGACACGGTCCGGCTCGGCCCCGTCGTCGACGACGCAACGGGGCGGCCCGTGCGGCTGGCGCCGCCCTATGACGTCGTCGGGCCATTCAGCCTCGACGAATTGGAGACCCACGGCCGCATCGTCTTCGGCGCATGCCTCGTCATGTCGCAACGACGCTGGCGCGAGGATCAGGATGCGCTGCGGATCGCAGCGCGGGCCGCGCGTCGCGCGCTGTGGGATCAGCTCGATCGCGACGAGGATGACGACGCTTTTCGCACCATCCTCGATCTGCCGCTGCAAGGCAGGCTGACGGCAGTGGACATCAAGGTGGCATTCCGCCGGCTCGCCAAGACCGCACATCCCGACGCCGGCGGCAGCAACGAATGGTATCGACGCATCTCGGAAGCCCGCGAGGCGCTGCTGGCGCAGTTGGACTGAATGTCGCGGCCGGCGTCAAGATAGAGGATTGAATCAGCAGGGCGGCCAGGACAACGCAGTTCGTCCGCAGTGAAGTTTCGGCTATATCGTCGTCTGACTTACGCCACGTCCGCACGACCGACCGATGTGCCGGAGGACTCGAGCCAGATGGACCTCTCGACCGAGGAATTATTGGGCCTATCAGAGCCGGCCCTGATCGCCGCCTATGCCGATGCCCGCCGGCGTTTCGTGCAACAGAAATTCGCGCGCGACACGCAGCGCGCACGGCTGGAATGGATGCGGGCCAAGGCGTTCGTCAACAGCTCCGGCAACGTGACCGAGCGCAACATGGCTGTCACGCTTTCCGATGAGCTCGCGCGCAAGGGCCAGGAAGTGCGCGAGCTGACGCGGGAATTGGACCTCGCCAAGGCCGAGGTCGACGTGATCGACATGGTGATCCGGCTGCGCGGCGCGCATGGGCTCTCGTCTCGACCATTGTCCACCGGACACGCCGATGAGCCCGGCGAGGGTCTCGCCGAGCCGGATGCGGACCAGGATCTGAGCTGACGCTCAAGCCGGCCGGAGCGCTCATGTCCGACCGGCTTGGCGCTCGGCTATCAGCCTTTTAGAAGAAGCCGAGCTTCTTCGGGCTGTAGCTGACCAGCATGTTCTTGGTCTGCTGATAGTGGTCGAGCATCACCTTGTGGGTCTCGCGTCCCACGCCCGACTGCTTGTAGCCGCCGAACGCCGCATGCGCGGGATAGGCGTGGTAGCAGTTGGTCCAGACGCGCCCGGCCTGGATATGGCGGCCGAAGCGGTAGCAGGTGTTGGCGTCGCGGCTCCACACGCCGGCGCCAAGGCCGTAGAGCGTGTCGTTGGCGATCGACAGCGCCTCGTCCTCGGTCTTGAATGTCGTGACCGAGACGACGGGTCCGAAGATCTCCTCCTGGAACACGCGCATCTTGTTGTGCCCCTTGAACACCGTCGGCTTGACGTAGTAGCCGCCGGCGAGATCGCCGCCGAGCACATTGCGCTCGCCGCCGATCAGGAGCTGCGCGCCCTCGTTCTTGCCGATGTCGATGTAGGACAGGATCTTGGACATCTGCTCGGCGGAGGCCTGCGCACCGATCATGGTCGCCGGATCGAGCGGGCTGCCCTGCACGATCGCACCAACGCGCTTCAGCGCACGCTCCATGAATCGCTCATAGATCGATTCGTGAATGAGCGCGCGGCTCGGGCAGGTGCAGACCTCGCCCTGGTTGAGCGCGAACATCACGAAGCCCTCGATCGCCTTGTCGAGGAAGTCGTCATCCTCCGCGCAGACGTCCTTGAAGAAGATGTTCGGCGACTTGCCGCCAAGCTCGAGCGTGACCGGGATCAGGTTCTGCGAGGCATATTGCATGATCAGCCGCCCCGTCGAGGTCTCACCGGTGAAGGCGATCTTGGCGATGCGGTTGGACGACGCCAGCGGCTTGCCGGCCTCCAGGCCGAAGCCGTTGACGACGTTGAGCACGCCGGCAGGCAGGAGATCGCCGATCAGCTCCATCCAGACCATGATCGAGGCCGGCGTCTGCTCGGCCGGTTTCATCACGACGCAGTTGCCGGCGGCGATCGCCGGCGCGAGCTTCCACGCCGCCATCAGGATCGGGAAGTTCCAGGGGATGATCTGGCCGACGACGCCGAGCGGCTCGTGGAAATGATAGGCGATGGTGTCGTGGTCGATCTCTGCGATCGAGCCTTCCTGGGCGCGGATCACGCCGGCAAAATAGCGGAAGTGATCGATGGCAAGCGGGATGTCGGCCGCGGTGGTCTCGCGGATCGGCTTGCCATTGTCCCAGGTCTCGGCGAGCGCGAGCGTGCCGAGATTGGCCTCCATGCGGTCTGCGATCCGGTTGAGGACCATCGCGCGCTCAGTGACGCTGGTGCGCGCCCAGCCGTCCTTGGCGGCATGCGCGGCGTCGAGCGCGGCCTCGATGTCGGACGCATCGGAGCGCGCGATCTCGCACACCGGCTGGCCGGTGATCGGCGAGATGTTGTCGAAGTATTTGCCGGCGTTGGGGGCCTTCCAGGCGCCGCCGATGAAGTTGTCGTAACGCGCAGCGAAAGGCGGCTTGAGCGCCGCATTGACGTCAACCTTGGTCATTGTTCTCTCCCATTCACGCCGATGCACACGGCGTTGGGGAGAGGCTCGATCAAACGGCGTTCGGAGACCAGAGGCCGGGACGACCGCATCCGCGGAAGTGTCGCAGTTCTGCGACAGGTTGGCACCCGATCGGCGATCGCAGGGGCATCACCGCTCGAACCCGAGCCGCTTCATCTTCCGGTGCAGGGTCGCGCGCGACAGGTCGAGCTCCTTCGCGGCCTTGGAGACGTTGCCGCCGGCACGCGCCAGCGCGCGCTTCAGCACGGCGCGCTCGGCCGCGTCGATGTCATCGCCCTCAGCGCGCGTTCCCTTGATGAGATCGCCGGCGGGAACGGGACGCACCAGCGTGGACAGACCGAGCGTGCGGCGCGCCGAGCGCGTCGCACCGATGACCAGGTCGTTGCGATCGACCGCGAGCAGTGAGTTGACCTCGCGCTCGCTGTCCGGCGTGAGCACGATGCGCGCATCGGGAAAGGCCTGACGGAAATTCTCCGCCTCAATCATACGCGCGGCATCCGCCACCGTGGTCGCGATCAGACGGCCGAAGCCTTCGGTGAGATCGGTGCGGCAGGAGGACACGTCCAGCGCGGCCCTGAGCTGGCCATGTTCGTCGAAGATCGGCGCCGTTGTGCAGAACAGCCGGGCGTTGCGGGCGAGGTAATGCTGATCACGGTCGATCGTGAGCGGCCGCTTCTCGACCAGGCAGGTGCCGATCGCGTTGGTGCCCTCGTGCCGCTCGCTCCACACTGCGCCGGTCCACAGCCCCCAGGATTCGAACGTGGCGTCGTCGCCGCGCGCGCCGCGGCGCTCGACCACGGTGCCATCGGCATCGGCGAGCAGCACGGAGCAGCCGACGCCGCCGACGGCCAGGAACAGCCGCTCGAGGCTCGCCTGCGCGATCACGAGCAGCCGCCCGAGCCGGGCGCGCGCGTCCGCGATTTCGGCCGCCGTCAGGCGGGCTGGCAGCTTCGGCGTGGCGGGATCGAGCGCATGGAGATGGCCGGAGCGGCGCCATGATGCCGCCAGCGCCGAGACCGCCGGCGTGCCTTTGTCTGCTTTGCTGTCAGCGCTGGTCGCAGGCCTGTCGTCAGACTTCGCATCGCCCTTGGCCAGGATGTCCAGGATGCGATCTGAATGGGCATTCCCGGGCGAACGCCCCATCTCCCTCCTCCCGGCTTTCCTACCGCGGTTTGCGCAGCTTATTACCAGACTAGCGCAACTACAGCACCGCAGTTTGACCGGCGTCAAGGAACGCGGATCGGGAACGTCCCTCCCCCCCCCCGGTGACGGCAATCGCACCGGCACCAATGCCCCGGATGACTACGGGATGTCGCAACGCTGCGACACTCTCTCGCCCGAACGGGACCGAGGGCCCCCGAACGAAACCAGTTCGTCAAACCGCGTTAATCCCAATTCCGGATGGTTCCCGCATGCGCTTCGCACGGACGAGCTTCATTGGCGGTCTCGCGCTGGCGACCATGAGAGGAAAACATGCGCCTATCCTTTGCGGCAATACGCTCCATCCAGACCAAGATTGCCCTAATTGCGGGCGTCTGCCTCGCGCTCACCTGCGTCATCCTGATCGGCTACAGCCTGTTCTCGACGCAGGGCATGAACCAGTACGTCAATCACGAAGTGATGCAGCTGGTCGATCGGCAGACCAAGGAGAGCCTGATGAACCGGGCCTCCGCCGAGGCCAACGTCATCAAGGCCGAGCTGGAGGTGGGATTTGATGCGGCGCGGACGATGGCGCAGTCGTTTGCGGTGTTGGCGGATGACAAGAACGGCACCCCCGTGAGCGCACGCCGCGCGCAACTCAACGGCGTTCTGCGGCGCGTCCTGGAGCTCAATCCGGCCTTCAACGGCACCTACTCGGCATGGGAGTCCGATGCGCTGGACGGCAACGACACTGCTTTCAAGGCGCGCAAGGAGGTCGGATCGGATCATACCGGCCGCTTCCTGCCCTATTGGACCCGAAGCGCCAGCGGCGCGATTGCCGTTCAACCGCTCGTCGAGTACGACAGCAGTGAACGTCACCAGAATGGCCTGGTAAAGGGCGCCTGGTACATCAATCCGAGCGCCACCGGAAAGGAGAACATTCTCGGACCCCTGCCCTATATCGTCCAGGGCAAGCCGGTGTTCCTGGCCACGATGTCGGTGCCCGTCATGATCGACGGCAAATTCCGCGGCCTCGCCGGCGCCGACTACAACCTCGAATTCGTCCAGAACCTGGCGGTCAAGATCAATACGTCCCTGTTCGACGGCAAGGGCAAGGTCGTGATCCTCAACGACACCGGCCTGGTGGTCGCCGACAGCGCCAATCAGGCCGTCATCGGCAAGTCCGCCTCGGAAGCCGATGCGCGCTGGACCGACAGCGCCGCCATCGTCCGCGCGGGCAAGGGCACCGTTCTCGACGAGCCCACCAATCCCAACGTCGACATCTACGCGCCGATCAAGTTCGGTCTCACCGACACGCCATGGTCGGTCGTGATCTCGATCCCGCGCGATGTCGTCCTGGCCTCGGCAAGGCAGCTCGACGCCTCCCTGAGCGGCCGCTCGACCGCCAACACGTTCTGGCAGCTTGGTGTAGGCACTGTGATCACCGCGCTCGCGATCTTCCTCATCTGGGCGGCGGCGCGGAGCATTGCGCGTCCGATCCGGGACTGCGCCATATTCGCCAACGGCATCGCCAAAGGTGACTTCAATCAGACCCTGACCATTGATCAGGCCGACGAGGTGGGAGCACTCGCCACCTCCCTGAAAGCCATGCAGGGGGATCTGAAGCAGAGCATCGCGCAGCGGGCCGAGGATCAGGCCGCCGCAGACGCGCAACGACGCCGCGCGATGAACGAAATGGCGGATCAGTTCGAGGCGTCGGTAGGCGGCATCGTCGAAACGGTGTCCACAGCATCGAACACGCTGGAGACGTCGGCGGGAACGCTGACCGCAACCGCGGAGCAGGCCCAGGGGCTTGCCACAACGGTCGCCGTGGCATCGGAGCAGGCGTCGACCAACGTGCAGTCGGTCGCCTCGGCGACCGAGGAGATGGCGTCCTCGGTGACCGAGATCAGCCGTCAGGTGCAGCAATCCGCGCGCATGGCCAACGAGGCAGTCACTCAGGCGCGGACCACGACCGGGCGGGTCGGCGAGCTTTCGAAGGCGGCGGCGCGGATCGGCGACGTGGTCGAGCTCATCAACACGATCGCCGGCCAGACCAATCTGCTCGCCCTCAACGCAACCATCGAGGCGGCGCGGGCGGGCGATGCCGGACGCGGCTTCGCGGTGGTCGCCACCGAGGTCAAGGCGCTCGCCGAGCAGACGGCGAAAGCGACGGGAGACATCGGCCAGCAGATCGCCGGCATCCAGACAGCCACCCAGGAGTCGGTGGGCGCGATCCGGGAGATCAGCGAGACAATCGAACGCCTGTCGGAGATTTCGGCCACGATCGCCGCCGCCGTCGAGGAACAGGGGGCGGCAACGCAGGAGATCTCGCGCAACGTCCAGCAGGCGGCCCAGGGCACCCAGCAGGTCTCGTCGAACATCACCGACGTGCAGCGTGGTGCAACCGACACCGGGACGGCCTCCTCCGAGGTGCTTTCGGCTGCGAGATTGCTGTCGCGGGACAGTGGCCGCCTCAGGGATGAAGTCAGCAAATTCCTGACGTCGGTGCGGGCGAGCTGAGAGGCAATCACGGCAATCGGATAATTGACCGGATACCGCGCGACAGCCGGCCAAACGAAAAAGGCCGCCTGGATCGACCAGGCGGCCTTGTTGTCCTGCATGACGTGAGCGGGCAGCGCCGCGTTCTCAGCGGCCCCCGCGCGAGAGCATTTCGAACCGGTAGTTGACGCCGACCAGAGCGGTATGGATCTGGGTCTTCTGGCTGACGACGTTCGGTCCTCCGGTCACCGCCGCCGCGCCCGGCACCGTGCCCGTCACCGTGCCGAAATCGGCGTAGTCGTATTCGGCGAAGGCCGACCAGTTGCGCGCGAACATCCATTCGAGGCCGGCGCCGACCGTCCATCCGCTGCGGTTGAAGGCCGCCGAGGCAGATTGACCGGTAGCGTTGTTGACGATGGAGACGCTGGTACGCGTCCACGCCGCACCACCCCTCACATAGGCCAGGATCTCCGGAGTCACGAGATAGCCGGCCCGCAACGTCGCGGTATAGAGGTTCCGCGTCGTCGCATTCAGCGTGAGCTGCGGTCCCACGTTGCTGGACGCGTTGATGACGCCGAGATCGGCCATCGCCTGGATACCCAGGACGAAGCGGTCCATCTGGGTGTCGCAGCCGATCTGCAGGCCGCCGATCACGTCGCTGCCATTGCTGGAGGCCGTCGTCGGCGTCTGCAGCAGCACGGTGGTGGGCAGCGGCGACACGGCGCCGCCGGTGACGGGCGGGGTCTGCTGCGGCGGCTGTCCTCCGCCATTATTGCCCTGGACCGGCGGCGGATTCTGCTGCCCGCCGCCATTGTTGGGCGGCGGCGGATTCTTCGGCGGCCAACCGGGCTTGACCGGCTTCCACGCGTATCCGTCGTGGTCATGCTTGCCGTCGTGCTTCTGCCAATCGTCCTTTTGCCAGTTGTCCTTGTCGTGCTTCTCGTACGCGGTCTGCTTCTGCCAGTCGTAGCCGCCCGGCTTGTCCTTGTCGTCGGAGGGCCGCTTCTCGGGCCAGCCGGTGGCGGCATGTTTGTCGTGCGCGTCCTTCTGATCGGGCTGCAGCCAGGCGTAGCTGTCATACCCGCCCTTCGACGGCTGCTTCGCCCAGCCGTAGCCGCCCTGCCTGCCGTCATCGTCGTCCTGCCGCTTGCCGGCCCAGCCGGTGGCGGCATATTTGCCGTGGTCATCCTTCTGGTCGTGGCGCAACCAGTCGTATCTGTCGGAGTAACCGTTCGAATGCAGTTGCGACCAGCCCTGGCCCGACTTGTCATGCGCTTGCTGCTGCCACGGCCAGTCATGATCGCCGTGCTTGTCGTAGCCACCCTTTGAACCGATCTGCGGCCAACGATGATCGTCATCACGATCGTGCTTCTGGTGGTCGCCGTAGTGCGACCATTTGTGGTCCTTGTCGCCATAATATGGCTTACCCGGATGCCACCAGTCGTGGTCACCGTGATGGCCATAGACAGGGGGCTTGTACGGCGGCTTCCACCCGCCATTGCCGGGCGGGTTGTTGACGGGCGGCTTCGGGGGCGGAGGGTTCGCAACAACAGGTGGGTTGGCGACGGGAGGGTTGGCATTGCCGGCCGGCTGTGCCGGAGCGGCATTGGCGCCCTGATTCCACGTCTGCTGCTGGCGTGACCACGCATAGCCGGCGTTGGCTCCGGCGTGGCAACCGCCCCACCTGTAGGCGACGATATCGGTCGGCGGTGGTGGGCGTAGTGGGGGGAGGGCGAGATCAGTCGCCCAGACCGTTGTCGTACTTCCTGCGAAAGTAGATAGGCAAAGGCACACGCCAAATACGCGACGCATCGAACTCACAACTCCTGAACACGTGCCGCAACAAACGACGGCCGCATCAGGAGGGTCAGAATGTGTCGCGAAATGATTTGAAAAATGTCAGCCGGATGGAATGCGCGTCGCGACGCCTGCGCGATCGAGATTCAGGATTGAGTGTTGCATCAGGGATGCAGTTTTCTGGCGAGAACAAGCAATGCGCCGAACAGCGATCGCTTCATCACCGTCGCCGCGCGCGACGAAAGGCGAGAGAGGAGAGGGAGCGACGTCGCGCCACGCCACGACCGAAAGCCGCATCAGCTCGCATCGTCGACACGGGCGCTGCTGCTGTCGACGAAGACCTTCATCGACATCGGCCAGCAGCGCTGCGCAGTCACCCACGGCTCGCCAGCGACGAACAGCCAGTCAAGGCCACCTCTCGTACCGCGTGCATCTCCGACAATACTCGCGCCTTCGATCCGTGGCACCCGACCGCCGTTCAGGTAGACGCGCTGCATCGCGCGCATGGAGACCGCCGGCACGGCCACCACGACGTAGTCAGCGCGGCCTCCATTGGCGCGCCCCGGTCATTCCTGACATCACCCTCGGGGCCTGGCCCTGCCGACGCCGTCGCACACGCGAGGTGCACGTGCGAGCGCTGCAGATCGCTGCTACCAACTCTCCCCGGCCTAACAACCGCGCGTTTTGCCGTCATCTTGCTGCACATGTGGCGCCACTGTTCAACCAGCGCGGACGAACCGCGACCAAAACCTGTTCGTATCCGGGCAGGAGCCAGAGTTGCGCCGTTCTTTGTCGCATTCGAGGTGGGCGCACCCGCGGCCAGACCCCGGCATACTCCGACCACAGATTTCGTAGAGATGCTGTGAGTAGGGCCGTAACCGGCTGACGAGTGCGGCAACCGGAGTCAAGGTGATGGTGACCTGGAGTTGTCGGGACTGGCGTAGAGGCGAAGGCCCCTCCGCAAGCTGTCGGCGCTGACGACACAGCAGCATGCATGCTTCTGCGTCGTTCCTTGCCTCCGGCGGCAAGCGAGACGCGGACAGCTTGTTCGACCGTTCGTCCCCCTGGATCGATCCGACCTCTACCACGGCCGCGATCGCCGCCTTGCGGCGGATCAGGATCATCATCAACATTCTGCACGACGGTCTGGAGGCACTGGTCAGGCTGCAACCACCGGTCGGATGGCGGGCGGCTCACGGCGAGGCGCGGGGCGCGCGCGGCTCTGCCCGAGGACAATGTGTCGCCACTCCTCGCGGCCCCGATGGCGACGGCAGAACAGCTTCGCCCCGTTGCCGCTCAGGGGGTCCTGCTCCGGAACGACCCGCCGCGACAAGCCGCATTCAGTTCAGTGCGGACCTGCTCGATCACATGGCCGTAGTCGCGACGCTGGTCCTGCCGGAACAGGCGCATGGTCGGATACCAGGGACTGTCGTCGCGATCGAGCAGCCAGCGATAGTCCGGCACGTAGGGCAACAGGATCCAGGTCGGGCGGCCGAGCGCCGCCGAAAGATGCGCAACGCTGGTATCGACCGTGATCACGAGATCGAGGCAGCACACGAGCGCGGCCGTTTCGACGAAATCGGTCAGATGCGCCGTCAGATCGATGACGTCGGTCCGTTCCAGCAGCGCCGGCTTGTCGTCCGCGCGCGGATCCTTCTGCAGGCTGACGAAGATCGCATCGACATCGAGGAGACGAGCCATGGTCCGGAACGGCATCGAACGGGCACGATCTCGCGGATGTCGCGGATTGCCGGACCAGACGAGGCCGGCCCGCGGGCGGTCATGCGGGCCGAGACGCTGGTCCCACGTCGCAACGCGATCGGGCGGCGGAACGGGAAGACAGGACGTTTCGGCCGGTATCGCGGCGAGGCGGGTCCCAAAAGCCAGCGGCAGGCTGGTCAGGGGGCAATGGAAATCATAGGACGGCACCGTCGTTGCCGATTTCGGCAGGCACTGCGCGACGCCGGGAAGGTGAGAGAGAAGCGGGACCAGCTCATCCTGGACGATCAGGATCACGCGCGCGCCGCGTGCCGCCAGCATCGGGACGTAACGCACGAACTGAATGACGTCGCCGAGGCCTTCATCCGGGCAGACCAGAATGGTCTTGCCATCGATGGGTTCGGTTCCTCGCCAGAGCGGTCCGGACAGCTTCGGATAGCCGGCGACGAGAACAGGAATTTTCCAGCGCGCCGCCTCCCGTCCCGCCCAGCCGGCTTCGAAGTCCCCGGTCAGCAACTGAAGCAGTGCCAGATTCCATTCGGCGTGAGCGTCGTTGGCATCCTCGGCCACGGCCCGCCGATATCCGTCCATGGCCTGATCGAAGCGGCCGAGATGTTCGAGCGCGATGGCCTTGTTTTTCACAGCATGCTTGTCACCGAGGGCAGCGGCCTTGTCGTACGAGGACAGCGCATCGTCGTATCGGCCGAGCGCCGAGAGACAGTTCCCCATCTGATTGCAGGTGTCCGCATTCGTCGGATCGCGCAAACGGACACGTTCGAGGTCGCTGAGGGCTTCGGCGTGTCGTCCGAGACTTAGCAGCGCTGCCGCGCGCAAGCCGAGCGTCTAGATATCGTTGGGCTTCAGCGTCTCGCACAGATCGAGGTGGACGCGTGCGTCCTCGAAACGCGCTGCCTGATACAGCAGGATCGCGACCTTGTTCGCAGCGTCCCAGGAACGGGGCTCCAGCTTGAGCGCGTGCTGGAAGCTGAGGATCGCATCGTCATTGCGCCGCAGCTGCGCCGGGACCATTCCGAGATTTCGCCACCGCTCGGCGTTTTCGGGCTCGAGCTCGACGGCCTTTTCGAACGCCTTGAGCGCCTCTGCGCCGCGTCCCTGCTGCAGCAGCACGGTCCCGAGCGTCGTGAGATAGAGCGGCTTCGGATCGCGCCTGATCGCGCCAGCAAGCCATTCGACCGCATGATCGAGCTGTCCGGTGTGGATGCACAGCAACCCCATCAGGTGCAGCGTGTCGGCACGACCAGGGTCGCGCGCCAGGATCTGTTGGCAGCACAGCTGGGCGTCGAGATGTCGGCCGGCACGCATGTGAGCGATGGCGGCGTTATGCAACTGAACCAGCGAGTCGGGTGTGTTTTGAGCGGCCTTATCTCGCTCGACTGCCTTCTGGTCCTTGCGACCACCCATTGCGCCACCTCAAGTTGCCCTGGGATGGAATGGGTATTTGATTCTCCCCTTGAGTGCACCCTCCTCCTCATCCGAGGCCCGGCTGTCGAAGCCGGCTCACCGAATGACATGCGCGCAAGAGCATGACGGAGCAACGAGGCGTACTGTCGTCGCAACCAGGTCAAGACGGCGCATTCACAGCTCGAGTCCGCAAGGTAGGACAAAGCGACCGCCGACAGGCTGCGTACGGTCACTGCGCATCCGGACGACGCAGGCATCGGCCTCGGCCACATCCATCATTGCGAGCGCAGCCGAGCAATTCCACCTCAGGACCAGAAAGAAAGACGGGATCGCGTCGCTCATTTGGTCCGCGCGAAGCACGACCAGATGGCTCGCGATGACGAACCCTGACGAAGAAAACGCCGCCGCTCAGTTCGCTTCCCGGGCCAGCTCGATCCAGGCGTTCGCCTGGATGCGGACGACGAGCTTGTAGCCGCCGTTGCCGTCGGATTCGAAGACCGATGCCTCGCCCTCGCGCACGTCGGACCAGTCGGGCCCGAAGGCGTCAACGATGTTCGGCTTGTGCGACACGATGACGACGTTGCTGCCGGCCGGCGGGCGCTCCGTGGCGAGCCTGCGCAGCGCCTGTGCCCGCCGATTGTTATCGTCCGGAGCGCTCTCCGGCCCGCTCTCAGCGAGGTCGGGGCTGGCGCTGACCTCGCCAAAGCCCAGAAGCTTCCCGGTATCGACGGCCCTCTGGACCGGGCTGGTCAGCACCAGAGCCACGGGTATCCTCAGCTTGCGCATCGACTCTCCAATCGATTTGGCCTGCGCGCGTCCTTCTTCGTTGAGTTGACGCTGCGCCGGGGCATTCGGCCTGCTCATCGAGTCCGCTTTGGCCTGGACCGAAACGGTCGCGCCATGACGAAACACGATGACATACCCGCCCGACCGCAGATGGTCGATCAAGTCGGCCGGCAGCGGCTCGCTGCTGGCCATCGCCGGCAGGAATGTAAGAAGAGCGCACACCAAGGACCCGAGCACCGGAGATAATGGAAACCTTCGAGCGTTGGGCATGAAACCTCTCCTTGAGTTTTCAGATTGCGTAGCTCCGCCGGGATTGAACGTTCCTGGATCGCTGTAGGGGACATCGTTCCGGACTCGCATTGGGAGGCCAAGGCGTCAGCGGTCGCACCGCGACGTACCGTAAACGAGGCCTGACCAGCCATTCCGATGGTGATCATGCCAGCCATGCTCCGACCGTCCGTGTGGGTCGAACGACAAGTTGCTGTCCTGAACGACCTCTTTATCACGTCCGGACGTCCAGCGTCGCGCGTCAATGAAGTCGAAGCCGAGCTGGTTTGCGCCGACCTGAAGTGGCTGATCGCAACAAGAAGTGTTCTGACATTGACGCAGCGCCGATCGCCCGAAACAAGGGAATCAACCACTCTCCGCATCGGGAAGCCTCGCAACGTCCCGGGGGGCGTCGACATCGACGACATCCATCCCTCCTGTCCGACGAAGCACGCCGTTTTCGGCAGCGGCTTGATCGGGTCAACCGATATCACTGGACCGTCCCCAGAACGTCCCCTAATCGGATGACCTCGTTCGCACTCACCGCTGTAGAGCACGAGATCCAGCGACGGCGCGGCGACGATGAGCACGCCGCCCATGCCTGCGCCAACGGCGCCCGGCTGTCGATCAGCGCCAGCCGGCTGCTCTCATAAATAGTCTAAATAGTCGCCTGTGACATGAACGAACTGCCCCGCGCCGGTGACCATCGCGAGCACCGCCGCCGCAAGCGAGAGCGACGACGGCGCGGTCGCCCGCGCGACCGGCCGGAACCTCTTTGGAGTGCCGTGAGTTTGTCCTGGCTGGGGAGCTGACAACCAACGAGGATTCCATGGCGAGAGACGAGCACAACAAGGCAGCCGAGCACCACGACAACGCGGCCAAGGCCCATCGTTCAGCCGCCGAACATCACGGCAAGGGAGACCACGCGAAGGGCAAGGAGCACGCGAGCAGTGCGAAACAGCACTCGCAGACGGCCAACCAGCACAGCGACCAGGCTCATTCGAAGAGCCAGCAGCAGAAGTAACGAGACACGGGAGGCCCGGGGTGATCCCCGGGCCTCTCCGTTTCCGGACGCATTCGGCGGGATAGAGCCGCGGGTGCGGCTCTCCAACAGCCACGTGCCGCGTCTCCCGAACACAACGGACATCGTCCGGCCGTGCGAGCCCATACGCTTTCCGCGATCAGCTGAAACACTCAGTCCTTGCAGCTCGATCGCTCACCCGTGCTGATCGGGCGCATGCTTCGATTGCACCGACCATGCCGCGGGCTTGTCGTCACGATCGGCCTCGGCGACAATGTCCATATACGTGGGGTACGATATTCGATGAGAGCGCGACACCCGTCGAGCTCAGGCGATCCATATCGCATCGCATCCTCCGAGCCATTCCTCCCACATTGAAATCGCGCGGGGCTTGGCCGCAATTCTTCTAGTGACGATCCCGAAGATGATCGGCCACCGCTTCTTTGCCAAAGGCATGGTCGAGCGCTCTCTTCAACTTGTGAATTGCCCCACGAACAGCCTGCTCCATGAAGCTGTCCTGATGCGCAACGACGATGAGTTCGCTGCCGTCACGGTGAACCTCGATGGTGCAATTCTTGTCGTCGCGACTAGTTTTGTGACCGACCGAGTCGCCGAGATGCACATCGATCCGCCTGACCCGATCTTCGTAATGATGAAGCACCGTATGTAGCGACGCTTTCACGTCCTCTGACAGCTGCTCACCGCCATTGATGTTACCGTCGATCCTGACATCGATCAGCATCCGTGTCTCCTCGGTTGAAGCACCGGCCAAACGTCGTATGACGAATTCGGGGTCCTGATCAGTTCCCCGGCACGCTCGTCATCAGAGCTTCAAATTCGAAGCGCTGGAATCGACAATTTGGGAGTGCTCTGCGTTCGCGCCGGCCACAAGCAAAAGCGCGGTGATGGATCCGGCCTTCGGAAACGGACTCCCGACCCGCATCTTTGGCTTTGACGCGAGGCGAAGTGGCTTTTTGAGCTCACCTCGAATTGCAATCGCTGGAGCAGACTGCCAGCGGCAGACGCGCGCGACTGGTCAATATTGCTCAGTCATGCCGGGAAATCATGCGCAACATGTGCACGCACTCGGCTTACGAGCCTGCAGGTGGGATGATGGATTCTCCGATCACGTTTCGGTGCCCCCAAACGGGGGCAGAGGTAGATGGCTTCTTACAACGGCCGCAGGGCTTCTCGCGGTTCGAGACCGTCACCTGCCGGGCCTGCATGAGATTCCATTTCATCGACGGAATGACTGGCGCCATCATTCCTCCGACCTTGTTGGGCCCGGCGAGTTGGACGCCCTAGCTCCAGTCCCCGAAAGCGAATGCGTATCATTGGTGACCCCCGCCAAAAGCCGATATTCGTCAGACCAGCGGCGATAACGGGGGCATATGCGCCGAACCGCCGGAGGCCGGTTCACATGTCATTTAAGCAAGGCGAAGCCAGTCGGATCGGCAATTAGGTGCAGCGTCGAGGTGCAGCGTCAAAAATTCCGTCGCTTACACCTTGGCGGGCGTGTGACGCGCCGTGAGAGCACGATCGCATTTTCAGAAGCGCGCAAATCCGTGCAGGCCGGCCGCGGCATCCAGGGACTGGTCAGGTCATCGAGCTTTGGCATCCGGCGCCGTGGCGATGTCGGCGACAGCCTTCGTGAACCTGCCGTACATGTCGATCCGTCTGCCGGCGAACTCCGTCGCGACACCGAGGAGGTCGAGGGGCGAGCGCATCGAGGCGAAGCTGGCAGCCAAGTCGAGATTGTGCCGCGTCATCTCCATCAACAGTGCCTGGTAGGCCTCGATGCCGGCGGCCGGCCGCCGCGGTCCGTCCGTCTTCGGCGAGGCACCGGCCGTCCTGTCTTCACCCGTCGCAGTGCGCTCGGATTCATTTGATTCTGCCAAAGCTTCGACAGGCGGCGGGACGACGTCGGGCTTCAGCTCGGCGAGTTGAGAAGGGAGCGCTGTCTCGGCATCGAGCTCCAGAGGTGGAACCGGCGGCAGTCTCGTTTCACTCTCCTGGCCGGGGCGTTCCTGCAGCCTCGTTTCGGTCTCCGGAACCACCGGGAGTTCCTCTCCCTCCGAGCTTGCGAGTCCGGCGACCGAGTCGGCGCGCTTCGGCATCAATGCGGGCTTCGCGACGTTAGGTCTCGCGGCGGCCGGCTTATGGGAGCTATTCGACTTACGCTTGCTCATTCGGGGGCTCCTGTGCGGCGTCGCCGGATAGTGGGGCCAGTCCGACCTGATAGCAACCTCGTTGTCGGGCAATTGGTTCCTCGCGACCAGGACGCCGTCCTCCGAGCGACAAGAGTGAGCATCTCGACCGCCGCTGTGGTCGACCACAATATGCACGTGATCCGGGACGCGCATCGATTTCGCGGTACCTGGCGCTCTCTGAGCCGCGTGATCGTCAGAACGAAGCTTGGCGCCATGATGCGCTCGGTCGTGCTCTCACGGCGCGCTACGTAGCGGTCGGGATGTCGATCCTCCCGCCAGGCGTTCGCGTTCCAGCGCCCGGTGCATGGCCTTGATGACGTCGAACTCCTGCCGCCTCAAGATCTCCAGCTCCAGCACGCACGATGAGCTCGTCGAGCGTGCTCGAAAGCGTGGCGTCCGAGCCATCGCCGGCAATTTCCGCGATAGCCGCATCTTCGAGTGCCGCCGCTGCGTTGCTGAGTTCAACGTATCCGTAAATGCCGCCAGCACCTGACAGGCCGTTAGCGATATGTCTTATCTGGTCCAGCATATGTGGCGTCGCAGCCCCCGCCTTCAGCGCATCGCGGCCCTCGAGCAGTAAAGCCAAATCGCGCTGGACGCGGCACAGAAAACCGGCCCTACGATCCTTTAGCGGATGACAGGTCGGCGGCTGCAAGAAGCTGCGCACCGTTGCGGCCAACGTCATCGGATCGAATGGTTTAGCGATCACGCCGACGGCGCCGAGCGCACGGAAGTGATCGATCTCGCGGCTTTGAGCGCGCGCCGTCATGAAGACGACAGGAATCCCCGCGGTCTCTGGATTTTGTTGCAGCCTTCTCAATGTCGCCGGACCGTCCATGACGGGCATCATGACATCGAGAAGGATGATATCTGGGCCCCACTCCTCGGCTGCCGCAAGCGCGTCCGCACCCGATTCGCAGCTTCGATGAAGGAAAGCTGGATCGAGACTGAGCGAAATCTCGACCACCTCGCGTATATCGGGTTCATCATCGACGTGGAGAGTCCGAATATTGGTCATTGAATGCCCCTCTGAACCTATCCTGGCAGGAGCGCCAGACGATCACGAACCTTCTCCGCCAGACGCTCAAGCGGTCCCCTCTCATCGGTAGTGCGGGGTCGACCTGGTCACAGGACACACTCGCGGCATGCGCGGAAAAGATGATGACCGCAATTGCGCTGCCGGTCAGATCGCGACAATCCGGCACGAGATCGAGGCCGGAATTCTCGCCTGGTCCGATGTCGGGCACCACGAGGTGAACATAAACGCTTTTGAGCAAGCACGCGCATTCTCCATGCTGTCGGCGGATATCACCTCCGCCATGGCGCTCAGCTTGCCACCTACCAGATCGAGCACATCGTGGTCGTCATCGAAATGAAGAATTGGCGACCGCGTGGGCCGTCGGTGAGGCCGCGACCAACAGGGTTCGGGTCAAACGTCCGAAGTCGATCGGCTTTTGGAACCACTCCGATATATTCAATCCGGCCGCGCGCGCATCGCTGCGCCCGCGGTCGGGATCGCCAGAGATTACAACGATCGGCGTCACGCTATGGGACGGTTGGGCTCGCATCTGCACGATCAGATCAATGCCGTCGGCGTCACGAAGCTTCAGGTCGATCAGGATCACTGCGTATCGGGTTGCGGCGGTGCGCAGGATCGCCGTCTCGGGCGTGTGGGCAAAATCCACCATGAATCCGACCCGGCGCAGCCGCGCGCGGATCGCCTTCGCGGCGGCGGGATCGTCGTCGCAGACCAGGAGCCGCGGCGGTGACGCCTCCACCTCGACATCGCTTTCGTCGCCGCTGCCGTCCCATGCCGGCAGGTCGACATAAAACACCGTGCCACCGCCGGGCGCATCGTCGAAACCGACATGACCGCCGAGCCGCTCGACGATCTGTTTGACGATGCTGAGGCCGAGCCCGCTCCCTCCCTTGCTCCTCGAATTGGTCCCATCGGCTTGGGCGAACTTCTCGAAAATGTCCAGTCTGAACTCATCCGGAATTCCCGAACCATGGTCGCGTACCGAAACCCGATGGACATCGCCCCGCTTTTCCACATTGACGACCACCTCCGACCCCTTCGGAGAGAATTTGATCGCATTCGAAAGCAGGTTCGTGATGACCTGAGTCAGACGATCCGGATCGGCATTGACTTCGGCGTCGGCCGACCGCGCACCGAGCCGAATCTGTACCCCGTATTCCCGGGCGAAGCCGCGATTATCCTCAATCGCCTGCGCCGCGACCTGCCCTATTCCTACACGACTGAGGTTGAATATCACACGCCCTGACTCGAGCTTCTCGATGTCGAGGATATCATTGATCAGGCGCACCAGCCGCTGGATGTTCTTGTGCGCAATCGAGACCAGACGTGTCGCGGACTCCGGCAGGCTGTCGGACCATTGACCGACCAGCAGACCGAGAGATCCGGCAATCGACGTCAGCGGCGTCCGCAGTTCGTGGCTGACGGTCGCGACAAACTCATCCTTCAGCCGCTCCATGCGCTTGCTGTCGCTGATGTCGACGATCACCGCAAGCACCAGGAGATGCGCACCATCCTGGATCGGATTGAGGCGGACCTCGATGGGAAATTCGGTACCGTCCTTCCGTATTCCTAACAGATCGCAGCCGTCCTCAATCGGACGGGATCCCTTTTGACGCACCGAATTGGAGGGGTGAAGCACATGCTGCGCATGGAGCGGCTCCGGCACCAGAACCTCGGCACTCAGCCCAATGAGCTCTCCGCGCGAGTAGCCAAACTGGTGTTCGATCTCGCTGTTGACCATCATGATGTTGCCGTCGCCGCCGATCATCACCATGCCGTTCGGGCAGGCCTCGACGGCCAGCCTGAACATTTCGTCGGCGAGACTTCGTTCCGCGATGCTCAGCTTGGCGCTGTCACGTTCGTCCGTTCGCTGCTGCAGAAGCTGATGCGCCTGATCGAGGGCCTGCGCCACATTGTCGACTTCGCTGATGCCGGACACCGAAGCCCTGGGCGTATCACCGCGACCCAACGCGAGCGCCGGGATGATGAGATTCCCCACAGCGCGCTCGATACGGGCCGACTCATACGCGGCCAGCATCAATCCAACGAGCAGGATGCCGAGCATGCCGATACCACCGATAAGAAGAATCGCGTTAGGGCGTCGCGAAAATTCGTCGACCGGCACGCTGATCGCGACATGCCATCCCGATATGGCCGACTTGCTAAACCCCACGAATACGAGCGAGCCGTCGGGTCGATAGGTCTCAATCAAACCACGTTGCGACTGATCCGCCGTCGGCGGTCGTGCCGGTGGAAGTCGTCCGATCACCGCCGGGTCACGCGAGTTCGCGACAATGACGTCCGATGAATCGATGACAGTCGCGGCCCACCCCCGCGGCAACGCCAGACGATGCAGCAAATCGTCCAGTCGGGCCGGTGCTACGGCCACACCCAGGGCATATCTGACTTGATTGTCCCGAAACACCGGTACATCGACGGACAGCGCCGGCGATTTTGTGATCGGTCCGATAAAGAGGTCGGAGATAGACGGCTCGCCCGTCTCGAACACCTTTTTCCGGCTCGCAAGATCGGCGTGCTCCGTCGACGCATCTCCAATGGGATTCATCGTATCGACGATTTGCCGGCCGGTCGCGTCTGTGAGCACAAGGCCGTACCCATTGAGTCGCGGAAGGATCGCCTTGGCCTCGCGATTGAAGCCCGCCAAATCGTCGGCCGCGAGCGACGGTGAGCTGGCAAGAACCTGAGCGGCACTTATGATTCCAACCAGATCGCGATCGAGTGCCGAGGCCAGTGTCGTGGCCGATGCGAACATGCTTTGTGACAATTGTTCGCGTTCGCTGTGATAGAGACCGATTGTGAGGAGTATCAGGCCAACGAGGGCGGGTGCAGCCGGGATAAAGACAATTCGGATAAGCCGCGACCGCATTGGACGCGTACGGCCTCCGGATTTGTGAAACGCATCTAGAAGCGGCCACACGAACCCCATCGACGGCCGCCGCTTGCCGATGCGATCGATCACGGTCCCCTCGCCAATATCGCTAGACTCTTCATTGACGAACCGCCGGGATGACTGCTCGCCTAAACCAAGCTCGGTGGTGCAGGCCCTGCTCGCGGCAATCGAGCGCTCCTGCATCCCGCCCCGCCTATCGCCCAGCTTCGGCAGAGCCGCTCGGTGCATTTCCCCGCAGCATCATCATCCGGACAAGCTCCACCGCATTCTTGGCTCCCAGCTTTCGCATGACCTGTGCTCGGTGGCATTCGAATGTGCGGTAACTGATATTCATCAGCTTGGCGCCTTCCTTGTTTGAACAACCCTCGCCAACAAGCCGCAGCACCTGTCGCTCGCGTGGCGTCAGCGGCGTCGCAGCGGAAGGATTGGTTTCGCCCGCCGGGCTATCGGCGCCGAGCGACGATCTGCTGTCTGGAGTGCCCGTCCTCGACCACCACGCGATCGCATCGCGAGCGACCGGAATTGCTTCTTCTTTGGGGATCGGCGCCTCGAAACAGTCCCCCATATGATGGATAAGGTTACAAATCCTCTCGGCTTCGCGGAAGGCGTTATCAATGAGCCGCTTCAACCATTCACTTTCACGGTCCGAGACGCAGATTCGTTCTCTGTTTTCGTGAATGACCCCAATGTAAAGCATCAAAGCCGTCATGGGCCCGTTGAGCTTGTGCACCATCGCGGCACCGACCTCACTGGAAGTCCGCGCGCGTACAGAGGAGAGATTCCCAATGCCGAAATCGTCCGACAATCCCGTGGTACCCTCGGGCCCCTGGATCAGCCGCAGGGCCGCCGGCTTTTCCATCTGCGTCAAGATCGAGGTCCTTCGGCAAGACACGGCGAACACAGAGTCGACTCAACTGCCTCGATCAATTGAACAGCCTGAAATGGCTTTGGCATGCATAATGTGGCGCCGCGCTGCTTTGCCAGGCCGAGGTAGTCCACAGACTCCGTCGAGCTTCGGAGTCGAAAGCCCGACATGACAATAATTGGGATCAGCGAGCTGCGCCTGATGTGCTCGATAACGTCAAGTCCGTTCAGCCCGGGCATGAAAATATCGAGCATCACCACGTCAAAAATCGATTGCTGCAGCGCGCGAATGCCGGCGTAGGCGCGCGAAGCAATTGCCGTCTCGCAGTGACGACCTGCCAGTATGGCCTGGATCGCGGTGCTGACGCTGCAATCATCGTCGATGACGAGGACACGCGTGAGTGGTCTCGCAGGCTTGCGCATCTCAATGCCAACATGAAGTAACGGGCTACCCACTGGTCTGCCTGCTTTCGTTGCTCACATGAATCTGCCGTTACGCCCTCTTCAGCCAGTTAATTTTTCCTTCCGTACAAACCCGTAGACGGCTCATAGCTGATCCGTCTTTCCGGAAAGTTGCGCGACGCAGCTGCGATCTTTCGCGCTGGAGGAAAGACGCTGCAGGTATCCGTCGCTTCACCCGCCCTAACACCTAGGTACTTTTCGCGCATCACATTAACTACAAAACGTGACCGGCACTTAATGACTGCCGAGAAGACTATCGATCCAAACGATGCCACCGCGACCTTGCGAAGGAGGGACGCATGTATGCTGACGAATTCGAACTGCGCATCGCAAAGGTGCGACAGCGATTCGCGACGTCGCTGGAAAACAAGATCGAGGTCGCAATGATCGCGGCCGATCGCATGTCAGGTGGCAAAGGCAGCGAGATCGATCATGTTCAGGACTCTTATCGCTGTCTTCACAACATTTGCGGAGTCGGACCGACGGTCGGGTTTGCGGCGACCGGCGACGCCGCTCGCGCGGCTGAATCCGCCCTGATGCAGGCCTACCAGGAAAAGCGTGCACTCACGGATGAAGAGGTCCAGAACCTGAAGACGGCCCTCGAGCACCTTCGGGATATCGCCGCATCGGAGCTGAAGTTAATGTATGAGCGCGGGCACTGATCGCGCTCGCCAGTCGTGCTGGGGATCTTGATCCCTAGGACATGGTGGATCCGGGCCGACGCCGCCTCGCATCGCCGACCGCTCCAAGCGTCGTCGATTGATCGATCTCGCGGGCACAGCGTCGGTAAGCGCTGCGATGAGCGACGTGTCGCCTCGTCCGAACACGGTCCCGTGCGCCAGCACGTTGAGCATGGAAATCAAGCGCCGAGATCCGTCGCGACCAGCCACGAGATGCTTGCTCGCTCCCGGATAAGCCGCTTCAAGCTCGAGGTGGCGGCGCAGACGTGCGGTCGGCGTCACCATTCTGCATGTAAGATGACGTCTCGGCTTCTTCTCGCCGACTTCATAAAGGCAAGCGAGCGTGCAGAGACCGCCCAGCTAAGCCAAGTGCACATAAGAAGACTGTCTGGCTCTTACTCGCCGGACGTGATCGGGGCCCGGAGTCCGTTGGTCGCGGTTTGAACATCGAATCCCATCCGGACGCTTCCGCCGGCGGCCACCGGAAGAACCCGGGAGTCATCGTCCACCAGAAGACTTCTTGGAGTGGGATTGCTCGATCTCAGTTTTACCGTTGCCCGCTCTCCATTTTGACGTTGCGACTGTCTTGAAGCATCAGCATTCGACCTATCGGTGATGAGGTAATAGGGATTCGTCACCGTCGACCTCGACATCCACCTGCCACGGCCCACCGAACGAACGACGGCTTAACGAGGCGATAAAGCTCGTTTAGGTACGAGCACGTAGTCGGCCGGAAGGTGCTGCGCGCCGGCTCCCGCCTCACATATGACGCCTCAAACGTCCGCTCGCTTACCCAGTCAGAGATCAAGACCGGCCGCACGTCGCTCCGACTATGTAGTCGTACGTAACCAGCCGTGCGGGCAAAAGTAACTTTTGCAGCCGACCGTTGATCAACACTTGGAGAACAGAGACCGAATGATTTGAAATGAAACTGCGGCTGCGGATCACGACTGTGCAGTGAACTATATTGGCGTTATCAATCGGAGTTAGTATTGTGGCGTATTTCGTACATGTCCTTTTGGCGGCGCTCATCGCAGCGCTGGCATCGTCGGCCCAGGCGCAGCAAAAGCGGCCGAATGTCGCTCCGACCGAGCCGGTTCGGTTTGTCTCACCAATTCAGAGCGCCGCTGCAGTCGGAGCGCTGCCGCAAAGCGCCATCCCAGGGTTGACGCAAAAGTCCCTGCTGGTTGGCATGCCGTTCGCGAACGCCGGCTTTCCCAATGGCTTCCGGCTGTCCAATCTTGGCGGCCGTCGCGAGGTCTATATCCCAGTGCCTCAAGGCGTTGAACTCAGTCTTGCCGAACTGGTCCTCACCTATGACGATGTAAGCGCCCACGAAGCCCGGCGCAGCCTCGAAATCCTGGTCAACGACCGTTCCGTAGCTGCGCTTGCGCTGGACGGCAAGAGTCCTGGCCGTACCGCGCGTATCTCACTTGTGAATGCGACCGTGCGGGATGGCTTTCTCAAACTCTCGTTCGTGTATTCAGGCGCGGCGACGCAGGACCGCTGTATCGACGTCCGCTATGTCGGCGATAGCCTGACCATACGACCTGAGTCGACGATGGAATTCGCGATCGGCGTTTTCGGTACGCCCAACATCGCGGCCACCGCCGCCATGATGCCGAAAGAGGTCGTTGTACTGCTTTCCAACCCCTCACCGCCAGCATCGGATATCGCCGCCGCACTCACCATTTCGCGCGCGCTGACGGCGACCGGACGGCAAGTGACCTTCTTTCATGGCCGTAACGCCGTGCCGGACCTGGTCGAGCGCGACAACAAGCGACGGTGGACGCGCGGGCTGATCGTAGTGGGCGCCTTCGATAGAATCGCGGATCAACTCGATGCACCGGTCACGACGCTCGTCAGCACGACTGCCGGCGCTCCCATCGAGAGCACGCTTGCTGCTGCCAGGATCGGCGGCGTGCCGATCCTGCTCGTCACGGATTCTGCGTCGTATCGCGTCGGCCAACTGCTCGGAAATCCTTCGCTCGCGGCATTGCGCGAAACATCATCGGCCCTTGTGGGTCAGGTCTCGGCGTCCAGACCGGCGACCGATTGGATCAGCTTCGATGCACTGGGCCTGACGCCGCCGCAAGCTGAGGTATTCGGCCGCACCGAGCTTGCGATTGCCATTGCCACCCGTTCATTGCCCGGCGGTACCCGACCGTCGCGCATTGCACTCGATATCATGGTTGCGCCCGATGGTGCCGGCGAAAAGGCGGTCGTGAGCGTCTTCGTCAATGAACGCCTGCTCGCGAGCACCGTCGCCGCGATCGGTGAGCCGACGCGACTCGATTTTGCGCTTCCTGATGGGTTGGTCGGCTCGGTTGCGAACATCAGGGCGGTCGTGCAACGCCGCAGTTCGCAAGGCGATTGCCGCTTCGAACCGCAAGGTTACCCGGCAGAGATCCTCGGCTCCAGTCGGCTTGCTCTGTCGCAAGCGGGACCGGTCGCGCGGGATTTCTCCGATCTGGCAACGTTGTGGGCCGCCGGCATCCAGGTGCTGCTGCCGGCGTCGACAGCAGAATACCCATTGTCTTTCCTGGGCTCGTTGTCGGACGTGTTGAGCGCCCTCTCGAACCGGACGACGCCGATCGAAGTGAGGTATGTGGACTCCCAAACGTCTCCCGTACCAACTGCGCCATTCATTTCGATCGGCAACCTGCCTCCCGCCGGGGCCGTGCAGCGCATGCGCTTCGATCGCGGCCGGGTGGCGATCGCCGACCGCAACGACCGCGTTCTGCTCGATGTAGGCGGACTTATTACAGGTGCGGTTGCACAGATCGTCACCTCGAATAACCATCCGGGATTGTGGATTCACCCCCTTACCAGCGATGGATCGCTATCGACGGCGTCCGCAACCAACCTTGACCGCGGCGACGTCGCATTCCTCGACAGCAGCGGCGTCGCGCTCGCGCTCTCGACCGATCGCGATACTCTGCTGCGGGTTGCCTACCTCGATCAGCGATCGTGGACGACCAAGCTCGACCGTTTCTGGCCTTGGATCGTTGGCGCTACCTGGGTGCTTGCGACTATTGCGTTGTTGATCCTGGCTCAGCGCATGTATCGCCGCCGAGTCTCCGGCAATGTCGGCGAATAGGCCTTCCAGATGCAGCCGATATCATCCTCCGACCGCGCGCTGGGCGACATCCTCGTCGCGCGCCGTGTGCTCACCCTCGGTCAACTCGACGAGGCCATCGCCCTCTCCGAAGCCTGGCAGGTCGGCCTCGGCAACGCCATCCTGTCGCGCAACTGGGCCGAGCCGGCGGTGTATTACCAGGCCGTCGCGTATCACTATGATCTGAAATTTGTCGATCTGATCCGCGAGCCGCCGGATCTCGACCTCGTGTTGGAGGCAGATGCGGACATCTACGCCCGCAAACTGATGATCCCCTGGAAGCGCAGTGACGGACGATTGCTGATCGCGACCGCCGCACCAGGACCCGACACCGTGCTCTTCGCAAGAGAACGGTGGGGGACCGATGTCACGTTTGTTGTGGCGACCAAGTTCGACATCATCTGGGCGGTGCAGGCCGCCTTCGACGAAGCGCTATCTGCTCGTGCCATCTATGAACTCGCTGAACTCAGCCCGGAGCTCTCAGCACAGCGCGTCTTCACCCCCGCGCAAGTCATCTTCGGTTATGCCTTGCTCAGCCTGACCCTGCTTGGTCTAGCGCTGTCACCTGTCACGACACTCATTGCGATCAATGTGGCGATGAGCGTGTTCTACCTTGGAAACTTCGTCTTCAAGGGCGTTCTTGTCCTATTCGGAGGGGCGCGCGCAGCCGACGAAACCATCGCAATCGAGGCGCGCGCGCTCAGCGACGAAGAACTGCCGGTCTTCACCGTCCTGGTGCCGATGTACAAGGAACCGGCGATGCTACCGATGCTGGCGCAGGCGCTGCGCGAGCTCGACTATCCGCTCGGTAAGCTGGACATCAAGCTGGTGCTGGAGGCGAGCGACCACGAAACCATCGAGGTCGCGGCCAAGCTCGGCCTCGAAGGCATATTCGAGATCATCCGCGTGCCGCCATCGCACCCGCAAACCAAGCCGAAGGCCTGCAACTTCGCGCTGCAGTTCGCCCGCGGCGAATTCCTCGTGATCTACGACGCCGAGGACCGGCCAGAACCGGACCAGCTTCGCAAGGTGGTCGCGACGTTCCGGAAATCCTCAGCCAACACCGCATGTCTGCAGTGCAGCCTGAGCTACTTCAACTTCAGCGAAAATTGGCTGACGCACATGTTCACGCTCGACTACGGCCTCTGGTTCGACCAGATGCTGCCAGGTCTGGACCGCCTTAACATTCCGATCCCGCTTGGCGGCACGTCCAACCATTTCAAGATCGAAGTGCTGCGCGAACTGCACGGCTGGGATCCCTTCAACGTCACGGAGGACGCTGATCTCGGGGTGCGTCTCACGCAGAAAGGCTACCGCGTCGGCATCGTGGATTCCACAACGTTCGAGGAGGCAAGTTGCCACGCCGGCAACTGGATTCGGCAGCGCTCGCGCTGGATGAAGGGATATATGCAGACCTTTCTGGTTCATACCCGGCGTCCGCTCCGCTTCATGCGTATGATTGGGCCGCTTGGCTTCCTCGGCTTCGTCTTCTTCATCGGCGGCACCGTGCTTTCCGGCCTGCTCAATCCGCTGTTCTGGCTGCTCTATATTGCCTGGATGATCGCCGCGGTCAGCGGCCTTGAAGCCGTTTTCCCGGAGCCGTTGCTGTTTCTGAGCCTGTTCAATCTCCTCGCCGGCAACGGCGCGCTGATGTTTCTCAACATGCTGGCGCCAATACGGCGCGGCTGGCTCGACTTGATCCCCTACAGCCTCACTGCGTTCGGCTATTGGGCCATTCTCTCGATAGCCACTTATCGCGGACTTTGGCAATTGCTGCGCAACCCGTTCTATTGGGAGAAGACGCACCATGGCGTGTCAAAGCATGTCGTCCGTGAACTGGCTCAAGCGCGGGAGGCGGTCGCATGAAGCACGCCCTTCCGGTCACACTAGTCATGCTCATCGCCTGCGCTGTCGTGTTCGCCGTCTCGCGAAGCGCGGCGACGGCGGGTCTCGTTCCCAATGACGCGGTGACGTTGTGGGCCAGTGCGATGACAGCGGGCCAAGGTCAGATGTCGATCGGCCGCATGCTCGCTGCCTATCCGACCATTCCCTTCCTGACAACGACGCTGCTCGATACCCTGACGCCGGCGGGCACACCGACCCCCGTCTTGCTGACCGCCATCGTTCTTGCGCTGTTCGCCGGCGGGCTGCTCGCCACCTTTCGGCGCATCGGCGTGCCGGGCGTCGCCCGGACGCTGATGGTCTTTCTGATCGCCCTGCACCCCGCGGTGCTGCGCGCCGCGATCGCCGGCCCCGCCGAAATGATCTTCGCGGCTTTTCTGTTCTTGCTCGGCAGCGCACTGTTCGCCCTGCGCGCCCGCAGCGGTGCACCTGAGGTGATGGCCGTCGCCCTGTCTTTGCTCGGCTTGAGCTTCTCTCATCCGATGGGGGCGGCGATGGCCTGCGCCGCTGTTCCGCTTTTCGCGCTCTCGATCCATCCAGGATTTCTTTCGAAGAATCCACTGAACCTTCTGCTCGCGTTGCTGTTTCCGACGTTATTCTGCGTTGCGGCTTTCTCCTACATGTCCTGGATATTTCCCGGCAGCGGCTGGACCTTCCTGGTCGCGCCGACCGAAGGCATCGCCACGTGGGCAGCGGGTTCTGCCAATCTGTTCGGACGCGGACTGACCGGTTCGCTCGCACTCGATGCTGGAATCGTGGTGATCGTAGCGACGCTGATCGGCGCCCCCATCGTCCCAGTCGCGACGGTCTCGATTTGGCGGCTCAGGCCGCTGCTCTCGCCCACCGTGGTATTTGTTGCGATGGCCGTGCTGGCAGCCGGTCTCGCGGTCACGACCGGCTTGTTTGGAGATCCCGCCGCGATTGCGGTGATGCCGCCGATCCTCGCGGCGGTCGCAATCATTCATATGCCGCCGATACGCAGGCGATTGGGCGTCGTGTTGGCGATGCTCGTCCTCGGTTGGTTCGGAGGCATAGCCGGTCTCGCGATTGCCGATCCGAGCGGCACGGTCAACGTTGCAATTGCATTCGAAGGAGGCAACGTCGACGCCGAACGCGCCGCGGCGTTTGAACTTGGCAAGGCCACGCTGGGACATGACGGCATTCTCGCCGATACGCTGAACACGCCGGCGGTGGTCGTGGGCCGCGGCGGGGCCCGCGGATTGTTGTCACCATCCGATGAAGCGTTCAGCCTTGGGATCTTGTTTTCCCATATCGACGCTCCGTTTGTGGCCGTACCGGATCCGCAGATCGGCGTTGGCGCACAGGATCGGCTGAACAAGGCTTTCCCTCTGCTCTATCGGCGTGGTGTCCCGGGGTATCGGCTCATCTACGACAAGGCCGGCTGGCGATTGTTCGCGCGGACCCAGACGGCATTGTAGCAAGCCACGCCCACGACGCATCGAACCGATCAGGGTTCAACAGGAGTTCACCATGCGTATTCTGGTTATTGACGATTCCGAAGACGGACGGGACATCGCAGAAGCGATGCTTCTGGCGGCAGGATATGAACAGGTCGGTACAGCGGGTTCGGCTGACGAAGCCTATCGATTTCTGGGGATCGGCGCAGCGGCGACGGAGCCGGTGGCCGTCGATCTGGTGCTGCTGGACATCGTCATGCCCGACGTCGATGGCATCGAAGCGTGCGCTCGCATCCGCAGCGATCAGCGCTATCGCAGCGTCCCCATCATCATGGTGACGGTACTCGGAGATACCGACAGTCTGGCCAATGCGTTCGTGGCTGGCGCCACCGACTACATCACCAAGCCGGTGAACCGGGTCGAGTTGCTGGCGCGCGTTCGATCAGCGCTGAAGTTGAAGGCTGAACTCGACCGCCGCGAAGCGCGCGAGGCCGAGTTGGTGAGTTTGGCATCAAGATCAGGCGACCGCCGCGCGTCGAGTTGGATCGACTCTGCGACTGGCCTGTTTGTCGGCGAGATGGCGGAGGCTTACCTGCTCGCCGACGTGAATTTTCCTTCAGGCAGTGAAACCTCCATCATCGCACTGAAGCTCGACCGGCTCGGCGCAGATCAGACGACGAAGCGGTGTGCGGAGCCGGGTATCATGGCCCGGGTCGCAGCAACGATGCGCGCAACCGCAGCAACTGTCGGCGTGGTCGCAGCGATCTACCGCGATGGAGTAATCATCCTCGTGCTCCCCGATCAATCGCGCGCGTCCGCCGCAAAATTGGCGGAGACGTTGCGCGCCTCGGTCGCGAGTCTCGGGATAGCCAATCCGGAAGCGATAGCGGCACACCATGTGACCGCGAGCGTCGCCGTCGTCACAGGGCGGGTCAACGGTGCCGGTCGCATCCATCTGCTGACCCGCGCAGTCGCGGCAGTTTCGGAAATAGCCGCAGCAGGCGGCGATCGTGTTGTACCCCAATGTGCTTAGCTTTCTTGAGTGCGGGGGTGCGTACATCAAACCCTATCAGGGCATGGGCCACGCGGGGGAATATCCGGTGCATCCTTGCGATCGGCCTGATGGGCTCGACAACGCCAGCCCTGGCCGGAGCCTGGACACTTGATGCAGGAACGGGTGCCGTGGTCTTCACCGGCACGGCGATGCAGTCGAATAGCGCGTTTGACAGCGGCAGCAAGCTGCAACCCATCCCGCGCTACAGCAAGGACGAGGCGCAGGCCTTGATCGAATATGGCGTGACCAACTGGTTCACCGCCATGTTCCAGCCTTCACTGCAGCATGTCGATATTGCCGCTCCATTCAGCGCACGGCGTAGCGGCCTGGGCTATACTGATATCGGAGGCCGGGCTCGAATCTGGTCCGACGCCTCCTGGGTCGTATCCGCGCAGGCGATCGTCCGGATACCCGGCGTCTTCGACAAGACCAACCCGGCGGCGATCGGATACACCGATCCCGAGATCGAGCTCCGCGGCCTTGCCGGACACAGTTTCAAGGCGGGGGCGCTTCCAGCCTTCGTAGACTTGGAGCTGGCACAGCGCTATCGCCTGGGCGGTCCGCCCAACGAATTTCGTGCCGACATCACCTTCGGCATTCGGCCGGCCGAAAAATGGATGCTGCTGGCGCAGTCGTTCAACGTGCTTTCAGAAGGCGCGGGAAGCTGGGGCTACGGCAGCTTCGCCTATCACAAATTCCAGCTCAGCGCGGTCTATGCCCTGACGCCAACACTTTCCTTGCAGCTCGGCGGCTACTCGACCTATTGGGGCCGGAACGCATTGCAGGAAAACGGCCTCGTGATCGGCGCCTGGTATAAATTCTGATTCAGGGCTTCCGGCAGATGCCGGTCCAGGCGCAAGACAGTACGGCTTCCGCCGGCTTGCCCTGAACCGTAAAATCGGTGTCGTTGGGCCCGCCCGCGGCAGGGTCGGTGAACCAGCGCCAGATCAGCACTCCGTGAATCGACGGCCGGTTGAGTACAGCCAGCCAGTCCGCGATCACATCGGCCTGAAGCTGCGGATCGGCAGCGGCAGTGCGCTCCTCGGCACTCTCCCATGGCTTGGCGGCCGCGCCCTTGGCCGAGCGTAACCCGATTTCGGCGACCAGCACGGGTTTGCCCCATCGGCTCGACAAAGCATCGAGACGTACGGCAACCGCTGCCATCGCGGCAAGCCGTCCGGCACGGTCGTCGTCGGAACCAAGCGGCGGATACAAGGACACGCCGATAGCATCAAGCATCGGCCAGAACGTGATAGCCTCGGCCTCGTCCGTGTTGTGCGCGACGTAAAGCAGAGTTCGCGGAAAAGCTGCGCGGGCGGCCGCGATTACATCTTTCCATTCTGGACGTCCGGAGGTCTTGGCGAGTTCGGTGCCGATGGCAACGGCATCGGCGCCCTCCTCGCTGGCGATTCGACCGATACGTTCAAGCTGCAAACGGTATCGGATAAACCACGTACGCCAAGCCTGTTCGGAGGTCGGCTCGATCGCGCCGGCCCAGCTGTCCGGCACCCAGATGTGCGGCTTCACGATAACCGCTAAGCCCAGCCCCCGTGCCTCGCGGATTGCGGCGCGCAGTGCTCCGTCGGACATATCGCTTCCCGCCACAAGGTCGGATGCCGACGGGCTCGATTGCCACAAGAACGGAATCACAGCTATGGCGGTAGCGCCAAGCTGCCTGGCATTGCTTAGCGCGCGACCAGCCGACAGGCTGCCAAAGGGATAGTCCGGTGTCGCCACGATGTTGAAGCCGTCAAGGCGCTGACCAAAGGCCGAATCCAGCACAGCGATCGGAAGCGCAAGAAGAAGCGTTATTCCAAGCACCCTGCCTAAAGATGCAACACGCGCTCGGTGCGACCTGCCGCGAGAGCTTTCTGCATCTGGTCTCATTCTGACGACACCACTGCCTGAATGCACATTGCCTTCTAGAATATCCCCCGGCAAAGTCAGGTAAAGTCGGGGGCTTCAAGGGCACGCCATTTGACTTCAGTCTGCCGGTTATCGCTGCCGGTCTTCAAGCCGGACGTAGCGGCCCGACGGGCTGATCGGACAGCATGATCCCGCTGAAACTCCATGATGGACCCCCGGGCTGTTCAGCGAGTTTCGGCCCCGAGCTGAAACGGCATGACCGGCTCGATCTTGACGACGTCAGCCACCTGTCGATACGGACCCGTGTTCGGCGCGGCGATATTCTCTGATCAGCTCAGACCCGCAATCCATGTTTCCCGAGAGGTCTTACCGTTGTCGCCTGAGCGCCCTTTTCGCCGATCTCGTCGACGAACACGACCCGGGAGCCAACGGCCAAACCGGCAAACTCCCCGTCAATGACACTGTTGCGATGGAAGTAGATTTCCGAACCATCGCTTGATTGAAGGAAGCCAAATTCACCGCCAGGGTCCAGGCGCACGACGGTTCCGGTCGGTGGCCTTTCATGACTTTTGACCACTCCTTCCATTCGTCCCGCCTCGTCCTGCAGCTGCCTGCCCGCCCGCTTGAACGCATCGTTGACGGCAAACGTCAAATCGGAATGACGCTCATCCGCCTTCGGGGTTCGATCAACAATGACCTCGCGGCCGTCCGGCAGCGCCAGGCGAATATTGATCTCGTAAAGCCCGCCGGTCCGGTGACGCATTCCGGGACCTTTGACGATGATCCTGCATGCGGTGATGCGTCCGTAACGCGCTTCAAGCTTCATCACGTGGCCCGCGATGAGATCCTGAACCGCGGGAGTAGAAACCAGACCCTGATATTCTATTTCCATCGGCGTCTGCATGACCTTCACTCCATCGAATTGACGCGCGGACCACAGCAGAGCATTCAGTGCTCGGTATTCACCTCCCGGAGGTGATCTTGCTCCGGCGCAGCGCAGTCATCACTGGAACTCCATCGCAAGCCGGTCTCCGACATTCTTCACGGGGGGCGACCAGGCCGAACTCTCTGTCGCACGTTTCTCGACTTGTCCAGTCAGCGTGCCCCTCCGACAACACACCGATATCAGCTGCATCCACGATTGGTTCTAGGCAAGCTCGTCGCGGATATCGTCACGCAATTTCAGTTCATTCATGATCGGCCTCCTCAACATGAACTCATAGCTTGCCTATCTCCGTTGGGCGCAGCGTTGATACAAGTCAATGCCGTCAGAGAGCTCCCTTAAGGACGGGCTCTTTCAGCCAGCGAGCAATCATCGGCCAGTATTCCTCAAGTGAGCGCCGGCCCATGAACAGTCCGAGATGATTGGACGACGCCACCTTGTGGTGGAGATCCTCCGGCCTGGTTCCGACCAGTCGTTCCGCCGCCAGCAACTGCTCCGAGGCCACCACTTCGTCGAGACTCCCGGCAAGGAGATACATTGGAACTCGCAGGTGGGAGAGATTGATCTTCTGTCCCAAGGCGACAAAGTCTCCCGTGGCAAGCTCGTTACGCTTATAAAGTTTCTGCACGACTTCGAGATAGTATGTTCCGGGGGCATCGATGGTCCAGGCATTCCAGCTCTCGAAGATGGCCTTGAGCCGGTTGAATTCCGGCGAGCCCGTTGGCTGAAGCGTCTGCAGCGAATCACGAACATAGTCTGCGTCGACGCCATCAACGTCCCAGAACTGCGCAACATTGCGGCCGATGACGCGGCCGCCGCCGAGATTGACGAGACCCTGGAACATGCTGAGCGGAGTGGTCGCCGCAACAGCTGACAAAGCAGATGACCGCGCGGCGATATCGACCGGCGCTCCCGCCATGACGAGCTTGCGGACCTTGCCCGGGAAACGCGCGGCATAGACCAGCGAGAGCCAGCCACCCTGGCACAGCCCGATGAGATCAACCGAACCGCCGAGGTGATCGACGAGGACGTTGAGATCGGCAAGATAGTCATCGATCCCGCGAAACCGCATGTCGGGACTGGCCGAACGCCATTCGGCCATGAACAACCTGTCGACTCCGCCGGCGCAGAGCGCGGCAACGAGGCTGTGCCCGGTGGCGAGGTCGGCAATACGGCTTCCGTGCAGCGCGAGTGGGGTACAGAGCAGGGTGGGAACGCCGCTCGCGACTGTGGAAAAGTCGCAGAGCCGGACCGCATGCAACTCAAGCGCCATCTTGCTTGGAGTAGCGCCTCCCGGCTCTTGCGCGGCGTGGTCGCGATCGGCGCCGAAACCCATCATTTGCGCTGCAAGCGCCGACGCGGTTTCGCTGAATGACACAGCAGCCAGCGCCGGCCAGAACAACGATGCGTACGAAAACTGACTTCCGAGATGCCGATCCATGTGTGATAGGAATCCCTGCCTTGTCGCGGCTGGCATGAGCCAGATCAACTTGTGGACACTATACTCGCATTCCGGATCGTCCGCATACAACCACAAGCGCAGGTATGCTGATGTACCGTCAGGGCGATAGCGGTCCTGTTGTTCTCCCGGTCCATCCCGGCCACAGCGCGCCAGGGATTCGCAGAGGAACTCGGCGTCGAAGCGACGGGACCGCTTCGTCCGCCCGGCCAAGTCCGCCAAAGTCGCAGCTAGACGGTCGTGGGCCACGCGCTGGGAGGCGCGCGCGATGTCAGCGCGGTGCGTAGCAATGAAATCGCCATCGAATGGCCGCCACGAACCAGCGGTAGCGCGTCCTTTCCGGAAATCGATCGGACGACATGGTTTTGTCTTTCCCTCGCCCGGCAGAAGATCCTCGCCGATCAACGACCGTTTCTCGACCGGCGCTAGACGCTCTGATCTCGCCCTCGATGGGCGGAGCATCAAAACACCCCTTAGTCAACGCCGGCGAAGGACCCTGGATCCGCGCGACGTCGTTGACCTCGATCAATTCGAATTGACCGTCCCTTTGTAAGTTTCCTTGCGGGGTGACGGGAGGAGCAGAGATGCCGTACGCAACGGATTGCTTTCGATGGCTCGGCGAACCATCGTATTGGCGACGATCCCAGCGTTAATCCTCACAACTTCGCAGCCATCTCCCACAGCGAACCCGGCGTCGCGAGCTTCGCAGGGCATCTCAACAACCGCAACATCGAGCGACGCTACGGACTTCAGTTCGCGCCGCCATCACCGGAACCACCGCGGAGGAAGCGCTGCGGGAGCGGCCATGATGGGTTTGCATTTGGAGCGATCGCCTGCGCTATCGCAGCCCACGGCGGCGCGAGTATTACGAGAACTATGGATCAGGAGTTCGTCACGTTCGCACAAACGGTCGGATATCCCCGCGGCCAATACCGGTCGAGAAGCCGGCGATCATCGCATTCTCGACTTGAGCTTGATCACATCACCATCGACGACAAACTTGCCGTATCCGTGATGGTGGATCGTTTTCGGATTTCTTTGTGTTGGATCGATCCAGGCTTTCAACACCTCGAGAACGAACAGATTGTACATGTTCACCAGCCGACCATCGACCACTTTGCATTCGAGATTGGCAAAGCACTCAGCGATCAGGGGCGCTGCAACGCGCTTGGCCGATATCGGCGTCAGCCCGAATTTTTCGAACTTTGCAACGTCGCGGCCAGAGCAATTGCCGACGTCCACGACTTTTCGCGCAAGACGCGTCGCCGGAATACCGATGACGCACTCTTTCGTCTCTCGCAACGCGGCAAAGCTGTAATCGGCATCGCTGACGACGCAGGCAATCAGCGGCGGCTCGAACTCGACCATCATGTGCCAGGACAACGTCATGACATTGGCGCGGCCGTTGCGTGCGGTGGTCAGCAGGACCACCGGGCCCGGCTCAATCAACTGATAGACCTTGCCTAGCGCCAATTCCTTCATCGACATCGCGGATTCGTCCTTTCGTCACGCTTTCCGAGGATTGCGTGAGCCAAACAGACGACTGAGTTGCACGCGTGCAACCTGCGTCTGTCGCGAGCGGATGTCTAAGCTGATTCAGTGAACTGCTCACGCCGACCATCAGCCAGAAGTCCTGACATGTGCGTCCGCTCGCATGAATCAGGCCGGCATGGTCGCCGCCCTCCAGGTTCATCCTCCAGGCTGTCGTCGACAACGACCCTAAGCCTGTAAGCGGCCCCAAGCGCGGACACCGCGCCTGGCTCGCAATCGAGCGGCAAGCGCAAATGGGGGTCATTTGAAACTGCCAGACCCGACACCGGCAATATCAACGGTACCAACAATGGCCGTGCCGGAAGAGGCGATGGTGCGGGTAGATCCAACGCGGCCCCCAACAATAACGATACCATAGCCGGTCTCGCCCAATCGGTGGCAGCCGGCCTCGGCATTGCTGGGCAGGATGGTCCCGACCGACAGGATCGCGGCAGAAACGGCGAGCAGAGCGAAGCTACGCATGTACTCCTCCCCGAAGCGATCATGTAAGAATTCCACAGTTCTGGTCGCGATCCTTGCGCGAGATCAACCAGGCACTGCCACATCGCCCCTGAGAAACCGATGTCAAGCTGCGCCGAAGGCGAAAGCCACCGTTCGGATCGTGTTCGGGTGCGCCAATTCGGTCCAAGCTGGACACTGCGGACTGGCCGTTTCCCTTTTGCGCCCAGCGCCACGACCGGCACGCGCTTCGATCCCCATCAGCGGGGGCCGCCGAGGTCATTGACGCTAGACCACACGCACCTTGTTCGGATTGCGGGCGGGATCGCGCCAGAACGCGTCGTTCTCGTATTTGCGCCAGAGATCGCCGGGGAGCACGGTCTTGCGGCCCGGCGATTCCACGCGGCGGCCGACCTTGTGCAGGCCGGGGGTGCCGAGCCTGCGGTCGAACTCCTCGGCGTCGAATTCGATGTTGTCGAAATCATGCGCGAACGGCTTCTCGCCGATGAAGTCGTAGACCGCTGCGATCGCCTGCTGCGGCCGGCTCGTCAGCGTCTCATAGGTCAGCGCCAGCAGGCAATCCGCCTGTTCGCCACAGAACGCCTCGCGCAGCGCGTTCCAGGCAAAGCCGACCATGCCATTCGGCGCGGCCAGTCCGTCGACGCGCGAATACACCGTGCCGCCCGGCTCGAAGTTGAAGATGCCCGACGGCTGGAACTTGTTCTTGCGGATCAGCCGTTCGACCGAGTCGAGAATCCAGGGAACGTCGCGCACGCAGCAGATGACCTTGGCGCGGGGAAACAGCTCGGTCAGCAGCGGCAGGCGGGTGCACCAATTGCGGTTGGTGTCGAACACCACGTCGCCTTTGGGAACGTCGGCGTAGTAGGATGAGAAGATGCCTTGCAGCAGCGCCTTGCGCTGTGCGTCGGTGATGAAGATGGAGGTCTCGTTGCTCATGCTCATGCTGCGCAGCATGGCGTCGACCAGCGAGCCGACCGGTCCGGTCATGCCGGCGCGGAAACGCGGGTTCTGCCGCAGAATGGCCGACAACAATGTCGAGCCGGCGCGCGGCAGTCCGGAGATGAAGTGAATGTCGCCCTGCATGAATCCTCAAAAGCCCAAGAATTGCGAGACCTTACACTAGCAGAATATCGTGCTGTGTAAGCTGGGTCGGGTTCACACCCGTCAGCGTGACGATGTGATTGGCGTCGATCGCGATGGTCGTGTCGGCCGGGTTTCCGGCGTTGTGCGGATCCGCGGCGATCGCGGCCAGCGCCGCCGCGGCATCGGCATAGACGCTGTGGCTGAGTTGCAGGACATCGTGCGCGACATCGAAATTACCGATCGTCGCGCTGCCGGCCGGCTGCGCGGCGAACTGAAACACGAAGGTGTCGCTGGCGGCGGAGGCCGTCAGCGCCGCATTCGGCGCCTGCACCGTGATGGTGTGCGAGCCGTCATTGTTGGTGACGTCGGTCGCGATCGCCGCGCCATCGGCGCCATAGCTGACCAGAGATTTTATGTAAGGCTGGTTGGCTCCGGTCGTGAACTGGCCGACGGTTTCGTTCGCCGTCGACGGCATCAGCAGCGTGTTCAGATCCGCATCGCTGGTCGGATTCGTGTTCTGGAATTCGATCTCGAGCGGAGCCGAGCCGCTGCCCTGGACCAGGATGTGCGCCGTGCCGCCGCTGACACCGATCGCAATGTCGGTGTCATGGCCGCCATTGATGCTGGTGACCGTGACCGCATTCGGATCGACGCCCTCGAGATGGATGCGGTCGTGCTCGCCGCTGCCGGTCGCCCACGACAGATCGGTGATCTTCTCGGTGACGCCGGCCGCGAGATCAGTGGCGCGGAAGAAGAACACGTCGTCACCGGTGCCGCCGGTCAGGATCTGCGCACCAGGGCCGCCATGGATGACATCGGCGCCGGAGCGGTCGGGTCCGCCGGTGATGATCGTATTGCCCGTACCTGCGTCGAAGGCGAAGTGGAAGTCCGACAGCGCGTGCAAGTCTGAACCACCAACCGTGAGGCTGACCGAGCCGGTCGCGCTGTTCAGCACCAGAACGCCGTTGCTGTAGCTTTCGCTGGTCGCATGGAAGCCATCGACGATGATCTGGTCGCGCGTGCCGAAATTCTCGATCGCGTTGCTTGGCGCGTTGGCAGCGCTGAATTCCAGCGCGGCATGATCGGCCGGAGAGAAGCTGATCGCGCCGGACCCGGCCGCGCCATGACCGGTGAGGTCGAGCGTGCCGTTTTCGATCGTGATGCCACCGGTGAAGGTGTTGGCCGCCCCCAGTGCCAGCGTGCCGCCGCCGTCGAGCAGCAGATGTCCCGCGCCGGTCTGACCGCTGGCATCATGCGAGCCGGTCATGTCGGCGATCACGTCGCTGATCGTGATCATATGCGTCGCGTCGGGTGCGAAAGTGATGGTCTGGTCGCCCTGCAGGAAGACGCCGCTGCCGAACGCCGAGCCTGCATGGGCTCCGGCTCCGGTCACGGCGGCGCCGCCAGTCACGCCGCCGTTCTGATCACTGCCGGAGCCGGCGAAGATGAGCGTGCCGCCCTGCTGCACGAAGATCGCGCCGCCGGCGCCGAGACCGCCGCCGCCATAGCCGCCCGTGCCTCCGGCGCCACCGCCAAAGCCACCCGCGCCAACCGTGCCATAGCCCCCAGCACCGCCGCCGCCGCCGAAACCACCGGCGCCGCCGCCGTGCCGGCCGGCGCCGCCGCCGCCACCAAAGCCGCCGACGCCGCCATATCCACCGGCCGAAACCGACGGGGCCCACCCGCCGCCGCCACCGCCGCCGCCGAAGCCGCCCGCACCGCCCGTGGCGATCATGCCGCTGACGATGCCGACACCGCCCCCGATGCCGCCGCCGCCGCCCGGCCTGCCGTATCCAGAAAGGCCGAAATAGACCGCGCTGGTGTAGAATCCGACACCCTGGCCACCGCCGCCGCCATTGGCTCCGCCAAGATAAACCGGGTTCGTACCGACGACCTGTCCGCCACCTGTGGCGGCGCCCAGTGCGATGCCGGCACCAGCGGTCGTTCCGGTGTCGTAGGGCCGCGGATGGTTGGCGCCGGATGCATGAATGCCAATTCCGCCGCCGCCCTGGAAACCACCAGCACCGCCGAGTCCGCCGCCGCCGCCATAAAGCGCAACACCCAAATAGCCGAACGTGCCGCCGCTGCTGTTGCCGCCGATCGCCTTGTCATTGGCGAAATTGACGTTGGACAGCGTGACCGTGCCGGCCGATGCGATGAACAATCCGCCGCCGAGACCTGCGCCGCCGCCGCCGCCGAAATTGCTGTCGCCACCCTTTGCTACGGCATTGATGATACCGAGATCGTCGATCTCGACGCTGCCGGCGTAGACGAACAGGCCGGGCAGGCCGTGGGCATCGAGCACGTGGCCATGGCCGGAGATCGTGAGCGAGGCACCCGGCGGAAGATTGAAGGCCGGCAACTGATCGCTGAGTTGCAGATCGCCGACGATGTCGAACGTGTAGTGCGCGCCGGTCTGCGCGCTCGCGCCGGAGACGTCGATCGCTGCGATCGCCTTGGCGAGATCGGCCGCCGAGGTGATGGTCCAGGTATTCGCCGCCGGCGTGATCGTGACATCAGCACCCGCCGATGCCGGTCCCGTGATGCCGCCGATGGTCGTCGCGGTCACCGTGATGCTGTGCGCGCCGCCGCTGACCGACTGAAATCCGCTGGTGATGTCGAAGTGGCCGGACGCGTCGACAGTGCCGGTGCCGATCACCGTGGTGCCATTGTCGGCATAGAGCTTGATGATGGTGCCGGCTTCGCCGCTGCCCTTCACCTCGACGCGGCCGACCGAGTCCGGCACCGACACGACCGACGCAACGACGGGCGCGGCCGGGGCCACGCTCGCATCAAACGTGGCAGCCGGGCTGGCGTGACCGAGGCTGTCAGTCTGGATGACCGTGACGTGCTGGTGGCCGGGGCCGAGCAGCGCGCCCGCCGCCGGATCGGTCGTCACGTCGAAATGGCCTGCCGCGTCGACCGCGCCGGTCCCGATCACGGTGTTACCAAGCATCAGCGTGATCGTATCGCCCGGCTGCCCCGTGCCCTGGAGCTCGATGACGCCGTGATCCGCGGCGACCCCGACCTGGCTGATGTTGGTGACCGGCGCCGGATCGACATACACCGCAAAGCCGGTCGACGGCGCGCTGACGTCGGCGCCGGCCGCATCGGTGGCGGTCAAGGTATGGGTGCCGTTCGCGAGCGCTACCGTGGTCGTGATGGTGAAGGTGCCGTCGGCTGCAACGACACCCGCGCCGATCGGAGTCGTGCCGCCATCGGCGTAGAGCGTGATGGTCTCGCCGACATGCTGGCCGGTGCCCTTGACGATGAAGTCGTGACTGGCGTCGATCTGTGTCGCCACCAGTGGCGCCACAGATGTGATGACGGGCGCCCTCGGCGTCACGTCGATCGCGACCCCCGCGGAGGCGGCGCTCGTCAGATTGTCGCCGTTGGTCTCGGTCGTGGTGAAGACATGGCGGCCGCCGGGCGCATCAACGCTGAAATCGAAATGCCCGGTCTGATCGACCACACCCGAGCCCAGCAGCGTCGTGCCATCGGCATAGACCTTGATGGTCTCTCCCGCCTCGCCGGTGCCTTGAACTTCGATCGTTTGCGGCGCCGTCGCGATGACGGCCGAGACCACCGGCGCAGTCGGCAGGACGGTGACGTTGATCGCGGTGGAGAGCGGGCTGGTCAGGCTGTCGGCGTCCGCTGCCGTCGCCCGCAAGGAATGCACGCCCTCGGCGAACGTCGCGCTGGTGACGATATCGAACACGCCGGCGCCATTGGCGACGCCCGATCCGACCACAGTGCTACCCTCATAGAGCGTGACGGTGCTGCCCGCCAGCGCAGTGCCCTTGATCTCGACCGTGCCGCCGTTGACGCTCTGCCCGACGATCGAGGTGATCACGGGCGCCTGCGGATCGACGTGGAACGTGAACGGGATCGCCTGGTCGCTGATCAGGTTTGCGGAATCCTGCGCCAATGCGAGCAGCGTGTAGTTACCATGACCGATCGGCTGGCTCGCCGTGAAATCGAAGTGGCCCGTGGCATCGGCCCTGCCGGAACCGACGAACTGGTCGCCGGACTGATTGCGGACCCAGATGTTGACCGTGATGTTGGGATCGGCGCTGCCTGCCACCTCGATCCTGCCACCGTCGAGCGGCTGCCCGACCACGGCAATCGTCGGGGCTTTGGGATGGACGTCGAAGGCGAGCACGCCCGACAACGGACTGACGAGGCCTTGCGCGTTGGTCTCGGTCACATTGAGCGTGTAGTGGCCGTCAGGCAGGTTCGGCGTGACGAAGTCGTAATTGCCGTTGCCGTCGGTTGCCGTGGTGTATGTCAGGGAGCTGCCGCCGGGACCGCTGAGATGCAGCGTGACGGTCTGGTTCGGCTCGCCGCTGCCCTGCAGATGCACGCCGACATTGGTGGCCAGCGTCGTCTGTCCGGGCGCCAGCGCGAGCGACGGCGCGCTCGGCAGCACGTCGACGACGAGCGGCGTGGTGGTCAGGGTCTGGCCTCCGCCGACCTGCGTCGCCATTACGCTGTACTCGCCATCGGGAAGCGCCGCCGTGGTAAAGCTGAAATGTCCGCTGGCATTGGGCGTGGCGGTGCCGACCTGGTTGCCGTCGATGAAGATCGCAATGGTGCTGCCCGGCATTCCAGTGCCGCTGAGCAGAACCTGATTGCCGTTCTGCGGCTGACCGACGAGAGTGATCTTCGGCGCAATCGTCTCAGTCACGGCGACGCCACCGTTATAGGCAACGACGCCGAACTGGGCGGTCGAGTAATCAAGATTCGGATTGAGATGAAGCTGGGCCGTGTTCGTGCCGTCGCTCACCGTGAGCACGTTGCCGGCGCCGAGCGTCACGGTCGCATTTGCGGCGAAGCCTGCGAGCTTGATGGTGTCGCCGGGAAGGAAGCCGTCGATCTGATTGGCCGGCGTATCGCCCTGATCGATGATCAGCGTGGCCATGGCGCCTTGCGCGAAGGTGATATGTCCGCTGCCGACCGCACCGACGGCACCGAGCTCGATGACGCCATGATCTGCGAGCTGCACACCGCCATCGATCGTGCTGGCGGCGTCGAGCAGCAGGAACCCATAGTTCGAGACGCCGGCATAACCGCTGCCCTGCAGGCTCGTCGTCAGCGTGTACGCAGCCGAGCCGGACACCGTCAGCGAGTCGTTGATGAGTGTCCCATTGATCGTCAGCGTGCCGCCGTCGAGGGCGATCGTCGTCGCCCTGACATCGCCAAGCACGACGCTGCCGGCGCCGGCGATGTGGAGGACGCCGGTCATGGCGCCGGCGATCGAATCGGAGATGGTCAGCGTCTTGCCGGCATCGGGCGCCAGCGTGACATTGTTCGACGCGGCGAACAGGCCGGCCCCAAGGCCCTGCCCGTTGCCGCCGTCATTTCCGCCGCCGCTCAGGCCACCGCTGCCGCCGCGAGAGTAGTTTCCGGAAAATGTCTCGCCTCCAGCGATCGTCAGCGATCCGCCCGTGGCGACGAAGATGCCGCCACCGAGCCCGGCACCGCCGCCACCACCGCCTCCAAAGACGATCGGCTGGCCACTACCCGGATCATAGCCGACAAAAACCGGGTTACCGCCGTTGCCGGCGCCGTACCCGCCCGAACCAGCGCCGTAGCGAGACGTGTTGCCATAGAGGAAAGCGACCCTTCCTAATCGATGAGCGCCGTAGCCGCCGCCACCGCCGCCGCCAAAACCGCCGTTCTGCCCATGGATTCCACCCGACACGCCGCCACCGGCGCCGCCAGATTGATATCCATTTCCATTGAGGACGCCACCACCGCCGGCAAAGGCATAACGCCCGCTGTGCCCGTAGGTGTTTCCGCCATTGCCGCCGACCGCGCCATTTCCGGTGACATTGACGTCCTTGATCGTGGCCGAGGCCCCACTGCCGATGAACAGGGCACCGCCTGCCCCGAGACCGCCGCCGCCACCACCGCCTTTGCCCGTCACGACATAGCCGGTCACGCTAAAGCCGCCATCCTGGCCGCGCTCGACCATATGCCGCATCGTCAAATCAGAGAACGAGGCATTGCCCGACCGGAGATAGAACCCGCCGAAATTGTTGCCGCCGTCGATGACGTGGCCGTTGCCCTGGAGGGTCAGGGTATCGCCCGCTGCAATGGTGAGGATCGGGAGCAGCGCACTCAGCGCGATATCGGCGGTCAGGTTGATCACATAGTTGACGGCCGTGCCGGAAATCGGATTGGCGTCGATCGCCTGAATGGCTGCCGCAAGCTCGGCCGTGGTCGACACGTTGTAGATCGGCTTGACCGTGAGGCTGCCGGTGCCGGTATGCGTAATGACCTCGTGGCCGAAGAATCCCCCTTCGAGCACGACGTTGCCGGATCCCGAGACGTTGATGTTGGCAACGTCGATGTGGGTCAGCACCGAAACATTGCCCGAGCCAGCGATGTTCAGGACATCGGCCGTGATGCCTTGCCCCAACACGACGGTGCCCGCACCACCGACGTTGAACGTGTCCGTGACACCTGCGGCGAGTTGCGCGTTGGTGCCCGCGATGAGCTGATTGACGGTGACGGTCTGGCCCAGCGTGGCGGTCAGGGTGACGGTGCCGCCATGGCTGAACAGATCGTTGCCGATGCCCTGGCCTGCGCTGCCGCCGAGGCCACCCGCGCCGCCGGTCGCGGTGTTGTTCGAGAAATTCCAGTCGCTGACATAGAGGTGACCGCCGGACGCAACGTAGACAGCGCCGCCGAGGCCCGCGCCGCCGCCGCCACCTCCGGTGGTGTTTCCATTGAAGGCGTCGAGCGAGCCATGACCGCCGGCGCCGCCGCCATAGCCGCCCGCCCCACCGGAGCCGCCCGCTTTGAGAAAGCCACCATTGAAGTAACCGGCGCCGCCGCCGCCACCGCCGCCACCAAAACCAGCGGCACCGCCAATACCAGCGGCGCCGCCGACCGAGCCCTTCCGGCCGCCATAGCCACCATAACCGAACGTCTGCGGAGCGTGGCTTGGAGTTCCGCGATGCGGGTCGTCAGGGCCATAGAGGTGATAGCGGCCCGGAAAACTGGTGGCGTTGGCCTGTTGGTAGGAGCCGCCGCTGCTGCCATTGCCGCCGACGGCTTGATCGTGCCTGAACGCCACGCCGCTGAGGGTCACTGACGCGCTAGACCCGATGAACAAGCCGCCGCCGGCGCCGAGGCCGCCGCCATTGCCGCCTTGGAGCGAGGTGAAACCTGGCGAGCTGCCATCGCCGCCGCGCGCGACGAAATCGGCGATGGTGAGGTCATCGATCTCGGCGCTGCCCGATTCCAGATCCAATCCGGCATAGGTGGGAACGCCGTTGACCGCACCGCTGATCGTGTGGTGCTGGCCCTGGATGGTCAGGGTGTCGCCGGACGCCAGCTTGATCGCGGGCAGCACCAGATCGATCGAGAAATCAGTGCTGATGTCGATCTCGTAGTGCTGGTTGGTCCGGGACAGCGCACCGCCAACGCTGATCTCGTTGATCACGCGCGCGAGCTGGGCTGCCGATGCGACATGGAACACCGGCACTTCGTCGAGCACGACGATCGTGCCGCCGCTGTTATCGGATACCACGGCGAATCCATCGGGCGCCTGCAGCGACGGATCGAAATGGATCGTGGCGACGACGGTGATGCCGTCGGCTCCGACCAGCGAGAGCAGACCATTGCTGAAGCTGCCGACAGCCGTTGCGGAGATCGAGGCAAGGTCGATCGCATCGCCGGCTCCGAAACCGTGGATGACGGCGCTCGGCATCGCACCGGTGATCTTCAGCGTCTGATCGCCAGTGCCGAAATTGATCGATCCCGTGCCGTTCAAACCGCCGTTGAAGTCGGCCTCATTGGTCCCGTCGCCAAAGTTGAACGAGCCGCTCAGCGTGACAGCGCCGCTGAAGACGGCCGTGCCGTCATGGAAACCAAGATGGATCGTGCCGTTATCGTTGATCGTGCCGGACAGCGTGACGGAATATGCAAGGAGCAGGTCGCCATTGTCCGTGACCGGCCCGCTGCTAACATTGCCATGGCCCGCGAGCTTGAGGGTCGCGCCGGCTTCGATCGTGGTGCCGCCGGAATAGGTATTGGCCGCGTCGAACTCGACGATGCCCGCCCCTTTGATGTCGACCGCACCGCGCCCGCCATTGCCGCCCTGATCGGCGATCACGTCGGCGACCGTCACCGTCGCGCCGGAAAGCGGCGCGAACGTCAGCGTTTCGTTGCCCTGGAGGAAGATGCCGCTGCCGAGGCCCTGGCCGGCGCCGGGCATGTCGTACAACTGATGGGCCGCCTGGATGGCGCCCGCGGCGCCTCCGGCCACGGCGCCGCCGGACAGCGACCCGCTCTCGAGGATCAGGGTGCCGCCTTCCTGGACGAAGACCCCGCCGCCGGCACCGAGCCCGCCGCCGCCAACATTGCCGATCTTTGACTGATAATACCCGCCGGCACGATAGGCGAAGGAGACGCCGCCGTTGCCGGCACCAAATCCTCCGAGGCCATCGTGACCGCGGAGCCCGCCGCCGCCGCCGCCGCCGCCGAAGCCGCCATTTCCGCCGGCAGCGTTCTCGCCGTTGCCGTAGCTGGCAGTGTTCGTGTTGAAGCCGCCACCAGCCCCGCCGCCGCCGCCGAAGCCGCCCTGTGCACCGGTGGTTCCGGCTTCCGCGGGGGCCTTAAAGGCGCTGCCGCCGCCGCCGCCACCACCAAATGCGCCGGAGGCCGGGGACGATCCGCGATACGACGTCCCTCCTGCGCCGCCGCCGTCCGGAAGATTCGACAGGCCTGGGCCGCCGCCGGCGCCGCCCGCATAGCCCCAGCCGGAAAAGACGCTGTAGTGATTGAGATGGTACACCCCGGTCGTGGAGCCAGCGGCGCCATCGATGCCCATGCCGCCGCCGCCCGCACCACCTTGATAAATCCGGCCGGCCGGGTTCACGCCGCCGCCGTCGCCGCCGTGGGCGGCGTTGTCGAGGAAGGTCACGTTGGCGATGGTCGCCGACGCGCCGGCCGCGACGAACAGGCCGCCGCCGAGCCCGGCGCCGCCGCCACCACCGCCAATGCCGCCGTCGCCGCCCTGCGCCAGCGTGTGCGCGATCGCGAGGTTCTGAATTCTCACATTGCCGGCATAGTCGAAGAAGCCGCGATGGGCATTGGCGCCGTCGAGCGTGAAGCCGGCGCCGTCGATCAGCAGCGAGCTGCCGGTGTCGAGGTTGATCGCGGCGAGTTGCGCGGAGGCCGAGAGCGAGGCGAGGGAAATGTCGCTGGCGAAGTGGATCGTATAGGCGACGTTCTTCGCGTAGGACGTGCCGCCCTGGCTGATCGCGGTCAGCGCTGCGTTGAGATCTGCGGCGGAGCTGACGTTGAAGCTGGTCTGGATGGCGACGACCTTGGTGCCGCCCTGGCCGTCGCTGGTCACGCCGAACGGCCCGAGCGTCTGCGCCGGATCGAAATGCAGGGTCGCGACCGCAGTGCCGCCGGCGTCCTTCAACGTCACGACATTGTTCGCACCGACCACGGCCGTTGTCGCTACCACCGACCGGAGGTCGATGACGTCGCCATTGGCGAAGCCCGTGATGGTCTGGGTCGGCACGCCATGCTCGAACACGGCCGTCCCGCCCGAGGTCCCGAAATTGATCGTGCCGTTGCCGGTGATCGATCCGGCGAAATCGGCGTTCGCGGCATTGATGGTGACGGTGCCGTTGTTGACGACCGTGCCCTGGAAGATCGCGGACGCGTTGATGTTCAGCGCGCCGTTGTCGGTGACTCCGTTCGCGAACGTCGTCGCGGCGTTGACGTTCAACGTGGCGTTGTCGGTGACCGTGCTCGCGAAGGTGGTGACCGCATTGACGTTGAGAACGCCGCTGTCGGTGACCGCGCCGGCAAAGGTCGTTGCCGCGTTGACGTTAAGAACGCCGCCGTCGCTGACCGTGCTGGCAAACGTCGTCGCCGCATTGACGTTGAGGATGCCGTTGTCGGTGACCGCGCCCGTTCCCAGGCCGCCGGCGGCATCGATGTCGAGCGTGGCGCCGGCATCGACGATGGTCGCGCCGACATAGCTGTTGGCAGCGGTGAAATGCACGTTGCCGGCACCGGAGATCTCGACATTGCCGGTGCCGCCATTGCCATGCTGATCGGCGATGACGTCGGCGATCGTCAGATCGTCGCCAGACGCCGGCGCGAAGGTGACCGTCTGGTTGCCCTGGATGAAGATGCCGGAGCCGAGCGCCTGCCCGTTTTGCGCCGACGTACCGACGTTCCCTGCGGCACCGCCGGCAACGGTTCCTCCGGACAGCGAGCCACCGCCGACAATGAGGTGTCCGCCTTCCTGGACGAAGATATCGCCGCCGGCGCCGAGGCCGCCGCCACCGGAGCCGAGCAGGACGGAGTTGACCTTGCCACCACCAGCGCCGCCGCCATAGCCGCCGGCACCGCCAGAATATCCGCCGCCGCCACCGCCGCCGAACCCACCGGCGCCGCCGGTGCTGTGCAATTGGGCCGAGCCGCTCGCCCCGCCACCGCCGCCGCCGCCGAAGCCGCCATTGCCGCCGTTGGAGCCCACCCTCGAGATATGATCGACCGAACCTTGGGGGGTGCTCTCCCTGCTGTTTGCATAGGCATAGAAGCCGCCGCCGCCGCCGCCGCCGAACCCGCCCATCCCGGCCGCCGTGTAGCTGCGAAGGCTTCCGCCGGTCCACGCGCCGCCGGCACCGCCATGCACGAGACCTGGCTGTCCGGGAACGTTGAGCCCGATACCGCCCCCGGAGGTGCCGTTCACCGCTGTTGCGACGTAGCCATGGCCGTTCGGGGCCGAGTAGTCGTGCCGATATTGTCCGGCGTTGGCACTGGCGGCCGATCCCATGCCGCCGCCGCCGGCCCCCCAGTTAGCGCCACCATCGAGGCCACCGCCCTTGCCGCCGACCGCCCTGTCGCCGCTGAAGCTGACGTCGCTGATCGACACCGTGGCGCCGGTTGCAACGAACAGGCCGCCACCCAATCCGGCGCCACCGCCACCACCCTGTGTCCCGCCGGCGCCACCCTGCGCCAGCGTGTGATTGATGGCGAGATGGTCGATGGTGACATTGCCACCGTACACGAACAGGCCGCGATAGGCGTTGCCGCCATCCAGCGTGTGTCCTCCGCCGTGGATGACGAGCGAGCTGCCGCTCGCCAGATTGATCGCAGTCAGATCGGCGCCGAGCGAGGCAATCGAAATGTCGGCGGCGAGCTCGATCGAGTAGCTGGTGTTGGCGGCGGCCGCCGAGCCGCCCTGGCTGACGGCCAGCAGCGCCGCATTGAGCTCGGCCGCGTTGTGGACGGTGTAGACGTTGGCCGGCTTGATCAGGGTGCCGCCGGCGCCGTCACTCGTAGCCGCGAAGCCATAGGTGGCGCCGCCGAAATGCAGCGTCGCGGTGTTGACGCCGTCGGTCACCGTCAGGATGCCGGTGGACGCGTTGAACGATTGCGAATACTGCGCGGAATTGTGGTTGATACCCGCGAGGTCGATCGTATCGGTCGCGCCGCTGAAGCCGGTGATGGTGCCGGCGAAGCTGGCGGGATGATCGATCTTCAGCGTGCCCGACGAGCCGCTGAACGTGATCGTCTGCCCGGTGCCGACATTGCCGCCGAACTCGACCGTGCCGTTGCTGTCGACGATCACGGCGCCCGACCCGGTGACGTTGCCGGCCACCAGCAGCGTGCCGCCGCCCTCCGCCTTCAGCGTGCCGGAATTGGTGACGTTGCCGGCGAGATCGAGCGTGCCGGCCTTGGCGTCGATCATTCCGGTGTTGGTCAGCGCCGTCGAGATCGCCGTGGTGCCGCCGCCGGTCTTCTCATAGCTGCCGGCGACATTGACCGTGCCGGTGCCGGCGCTGGAGGAAATGTTGAAGGCGGTGCCGCTGGCGGACGCATCGGTAAAGGTGACGCCGGCGTCGATCTTGAGCACCGCGCCATTGTTGAGACGCAGCGTATCGCCGGAAAACGCCCCGCTCTGCGCGGAGCCATGCAGCTCGAGCGTCCGGCCGTCGAGCGTGAAGGTCTCGTTGCTGGCATCGAAGAACGTCGCCAGGCCATTGACGACCGTGGTGCCGCTGCCGCTCTCGGTGCCGCCGGTGAACGTCGCGCCGTTGGCGTCGGTCAGCGCCCCCGTGCCGGACAGCGTGCCGGCGGACTGGCTCAGGCTGTGGATGGTCTCGGAGACGACGCCGAGATCGAGATTGCTGGTGATGACGAAGTCGCTGCTGACGGCGACGTTGACGGCCATCCCGGCCGTGGTCAGGCTGCCGTCGGTCGCGGTGACCGTAAAGCTCGCGGCGGGGTTTTGCGTCGCGTCGTGAACGAAGATCACCTGCCCCGACGCGAGCTGGGTCTGGGTGAAGCTGGTGACGGCGACACTGGGCGCGCCCGACAGCGCGACGTAGCCGTGCACGGTGCTGCTGACGTTGAACGTGAGCTGGCTGACCGTATTGTCGATATCAGTGACGTTCAGGTCGGCAGTGGTGATCGCCGTCGACGTTCCCTGCAGCAGCGCGACTGACGCATCGCCGGAGAGCACCGGCGCATCATCGGTGCCGGCGATGGTGATCGTGACGACCTGCGTGCTGCCGCCGGTCGTGGTGACCGTGAAGGTGTCGGTGAGAACCGCGCCCGCATTGAGCGCCTGGACCGCCGAATTGCTGTTGTTCAGCGTGTAGGTCCAGACCCCGGATGACCCCAGAGTGTAGGTGCCATAACCGCCGGCGCTGGCCGTGGCGGCAGCGACGGCGACGAAAGCGCCCTCTGCGACCGTCAGCGTTCCGGTGGCAACCGGCGTCCCCGGCGTGCCGTTGTTGACGCCGCCGGCCTCGGTCACCGCGCCGCTGATCGCGCCCGTCACCACGGCCGTATCGTGGGCGCCGTTGATGGTGATCGTCACCACCTGCGCGGTGCCGTCGATGGTCGTCACCGTGAACGTATCGGTCAGCGTCGCACCGACGTCGAGCGCCTGCACCGTGGGATTGCTGTTGTCGAGCACATACGTCCACACGCCACCCGAGGTCATGGTGTAGGTGCCGTAGCCGCCGGCGCTGGCCGTTGCCGTCCCGACCGCCGCGAAAATGTTGGCCGGATTGTCGACATCGGTATCGGTCAGCGTGCCGGTCGCGGTCGGCGTTCCCGGCGTGCCGTTGTTGATGCCGCCTGCCTCGATCACCGAACCGCTGATGGTGCCGGACACCACGGCCGTGTCGTTGGCGCCATTGATGGTGACCGTCACCACCTGCGCGGTGCCATCGATGGTCGTCACCGTGAACGTGTCGGTCAGAACAGCGCCGGCGTTGAGCGCCTGCACCGCAGGATTGCTATTGTCGAGCGCATACGTCCACACGCCACCCGAGGTCATGGTGTAGGTGCCGTAGCCGCCGGCGCTCGCCGTTGCCGTCCCGACCGCCGTGAACGTGTCGGCGGGATTGTCGACGTCGCTGTCGGTCAGCATGCCGGTCGCGGTCGGTGTTCCCGGCGCGCCGTTGTTGATGCCGTCCGCCTCGGTCACCGAACCGCTGGTGCTGCCCGACACCGCCGCGGCGTCGTTGGCGCCGTTGATGGTGATCGTCACCACCTGCGCCGTGCCGTCGATGGTCGTGACCGTGAACGTGTCGGTCAGAACAGCGCCGGCGTTGAGCGCCTGAACCGCGCTGTTGCCGTCATCGAGATGGTAGGTCCATGCCCCGCCTGCGGTCATGGTGTAGGTGCCGTAGCCGCCGGCGCTCGCCACAGGCGTCGCGACCGCGCTGAAAGTATTGGCGGGATTGTCGACGTCGGTATCGGTGAGCACGCCGGTCGCGGTCGCTGTTCCCGCGATCGCATTGTTGACGCCGCCGGCCTCGGCGACCGAGCCGCTGCTGACGCCCGAGATCACGGCCGGGTCGTTCACCGCCGTGACCGTGATGCTGACGGTCGCGGTGCCGGAATCGGCGAGGCCGTCATTGGCCTTGTAGGTGAAGCTGTCGACGCCGTTGTAGTCGGCAAACGGCGTGTAGGTGAACGAGCCGTCTTGATTCAGCGCAAGCGTGCCATGGGTGGGGCCATCGACCAGGATGGCGCTGAGCGCGTCGCCCTCGGCATCGTGGTCGTTGCCGAGCACGCCTGCGTTCTGGATCGTTAGCGCAGTGTCCTCGGCCGTCGTGTAGCTGTCAGCGACCGCCACCGGCGCGTCGTTGGTGCCGTTGATCGTGATGGTCACGGTCTGCGGCGCGCTGGTCCCGGTGCCGTCACTGACGTCGACGGCATAGGTGAGCGTCAACGTCTGGCCCTGCTTCAGGAAGTCCAGATCCGCGGCGCCGGGCTGGTAGGTCCAGGCGATGCCGGTGGTGCCGCCATTCGACAGGTGTCCGGCATTGTCGAACGACAAAGCCGCGCTGTCGATCAGCGCAGCCGCTCCGGCCGGCAGCGTGAAGACGTGGCCGTCCAGCGCGACGGTCGGCGCGCCCGCGACCGACGCGGTCAGCGTGTCGCCGACGTCGCGATCGGTGACCGCAATCGTGCCGCCCAGCGAGATCGTCTGGGCGTGGGCATCGCCTGCTTCGTCGACCGCGGCCGCGCCGCCGGTGATGCTCGGCAGGTCATTGGTGCCGGTGATGGTGATCGCGATGGTCTGCGTGCCGCTGCCGGTGAGCCCGTCGTTGACCGCGACGGTGTAAGTCAGCACGAGCTGCTGTCCTTCCCGCAGGAAATCGAGATTGGCAGCCGAGGGATCGTAGCTCCAGCCGATGCTCGCTGCGCCGCCGTTCGATGCAACTCCATTCTGGAACGACAGCGCGTGATCGATCAGCGCGGCGGCCCCCGCCGGCAGTGAAAAGGCGTGGCCGTCGAGCGTGACGGCGGGGGAGCCGATGACGGAGGCTGCCAGCGCGTCCCCGACGTCGCGGTCGGTCACACCGAGCGAGCCGGTGATCGGCGCGATGTCCTGTGCGGAGGCATCGGCAGCTTCGGTCACGGCGCCCGAGCCACCGGCCGTCAACACCGGCGCATCCTCGGTGCCGGTGACCGTAACCGTCACGTTCTGCGTCGCCTGTCCGCCATGACCGTCGCTGACCGTCACGGCATAGACCTCGGTGACGGTCTGGCCGGCTCGCAAGAACTGAACGCTGTTGTCGTCGACCTGGTAGGTCCACGCGACCTCGCCACCAAGACCATGGCTCGTCTCGGCGGTCAGTTGCGGGCTCATCGTCCCCAGCGCAACGCCTCCAGCGTTGCTGGAGCTGACGAGGGCGACCGAGACGCTGTACGTGTCGGTCAGATCGACATCGCCGAAGCCGATGACGCCGCCGGCCTGCAGCTGTCCGTGCGCATCGACAGCGCTGTCCTCGGTCACTGCGCCCGTCGTCTGAGCGGCGGTGATCACGGGGGCGTCGTTGGCGCCAGTGATGGTGACGCTGACGTCGCGGCTCACCGTTCCGCCATGGCCATCGCGCACCGTGACCCGGTAGGTCTCGACCACGCTCTCGCCCGCGGCCAGGAACTGCACCGCGCTGTTGTCGACGTGGTAGCTCCACGCCGCCTCGCCACCGACGCCATTGACCGTATCGGTGGCGATCAGTGCGCTCATGGTTCCGAGCGCCACGCCGCCGGAAGCGGTCGTGTTCAGCAGCGTGGCCGAGGTGGAATGCGCATCGGAGTAATCGAGGTCGACGAAATCGAAGCTGCCGCCAGCATGCACCTGTCCCTGCGCATCAACAGCGACATCCTGCGTCACCGAGGCCGCGGTCTGTGCCGCGCCGATGGTGGGCGCGTCGTTGGTGCCGGTAATGGTGATGGTGAGCGGCTGGCTGCCGACGCCTGCCGTCCCGTCGGTGACGTCTGCGAGATAGGTGATGGTCAGCGTCTCGCCGGAGGCCAGCCAGTCCAGGTTGGCCGCGGCCGGATGATAGGTCCATGTCAGCGTGTTGGCGCCGCCGCTGATCGTGGTCGTGGCGCTGTCGAACGAGATCGCTGCCGCATCGCGCAACGCGTCGAGATCGACGCCGGCCGGCAGCGCGCCAGCGCTGTAGCTGACCGTGGCGGACGCCGCCACGTGCCCGGTCAGGACGTCGCCGATATCGCGGTCGCTCGCCGACAGCGTGCCCGTGATCGGCCCGAGCAGTTGCGCATGCGCATCCGAGAGTTCAGCGACCGCGGCCGGATCGGTCTCGCCGGTGATTGCAGGCGGATCGTTGACCGGTGTCACCGTCAGGGTGACGGTGCGCACTGTCGTGTCGTGCCCGCCATTGGCAGTGCCATCGACATCCTGCACGGTGATGGTCAGCGTGCGGGGCAGCGGCGACGGATTATCGCTGGTGTCGGTATAGGCGACCGAACGAAGCGCGGCTTCGAAATCGGCAACCGTCGGTGACTGACCGGCGTGCGCGGTCAAGGTCAGCGTTCCCGAGACCGGATCGAAGGCGCCGTGAATGCGCGCCGTGTCGACGAACGACAGCACGTCCTCGCCGTGCAGATAGTTGCCGGTGATCCGGATCGAGGCATGATCGAGCGTCGTGCTGTCGACGTCCGACAGCGACAAGCGCGGTGCCACGGCGGTCGCGGTCTGCTCGGCGGCGACGAATGAGACCTCGCCCAACGTCAGCGTCGGCGCGTCGTTGACCCCGGTGACCGTCAGCGTGATGGAATCGGACGCGAGATCGTGGCCGCCATGCGCCGTGCCGTCGGGATCCTGCACGGTGATGGTAAGCGTGCGCGGCGACGTCGAAGGCGCGTCGCCGGCATAGGTGTAGCTGACCGTGCGAAGCGCAGCCTGAAAGTCGGCCAGGCTCGGCGCGTGGCCCGGCACGGCGCGGAGCGTCAGAGTCCCGGTGCCAGCATCGAAGCTGCCTTCGATCGAGGGCGTGCCGGTAAAGGACAGGGTGTCTTTGCCGGGCTCGAAATGGCCGGAGATCTTGACCGTCGCCTGCAGCAACGTCGCGCTGTCGTCATCGGTCAACGTCAGGTGCGGCAAGACAGCAATCGGCACCTGCTCGAAAGCCGCCACCGGGATCGCTCCGGCGTGGAGGTCGAGCACCGGAGCGTGGTTGATCGGCCCGAACGTGGCGGGCGGGCTTGCGGGCTGATTTCCGGGGAAGCCGTCTCCGCCATGCGGGAAGCTGTCGGCACCTGGAAAATTTACGGGCGGAGCGTTTTCGAAAGACGAATGAGGAAACCAGGATTCACTCTGGCCGCGACCATCGGCGCCAATCGGTGCAAATGACGAGCCGTGCGCCCCGATTCGACCGGAGTCGACGAACTCTCCCGCGAGAGTCTTGATCTGCAGGATGCTGTTGAGCGCGTCGAACTCGAAGGCCCTATCGGCATCCGACTTGGCCTGCTCGTCGGTCACGAGATGCGACGAACTGATCGGCGTCAGCGTCAGCTTGCCGCCGTCACCGCTGATCGCCGTGATAGGATCACCGTTCCGGTCGTAGACGGTTGCTTGGTTTAGGCCGCGATCCTGATGGAAAATGGACAGCGTGACGACCCCGTCATGCTTTGCAATGTCGGCATCACCAATGCCGCCCAGGATCTTGGCCCAAGCGGACGCTACGCCAACGCGCATGTCCCCCGTGCGCGCAATCGCGCCGGAGGCGAAGCTCAAAGATCCTTGGAGCAGGCTGAAGACTTCCAGGTTGGCCGCGCCATGCTGGCCGTAGCTGAACTCGGCCAGCACGAGGTGCGAATCGTGCCCGAGCTGAAACACGCTGCCGTCTTTGAAGATGAGGCTGACCCCGCCATCGCGATCGGTCTGAACGATGTCGCCCTTCCGCAACGCGTCCCCATCATTGAGCGTAACCGCGACGCCATTGCGGACGACCACCGCGTGACCTTTGGTGTTGACCACGCGTCCGATGACTTGCGTGGCCTGTTGCGGCGCATTCGCTGTGGCCTGTCCAGCGGCTTCCTGGAAGCCAGCGATGGTGATGAAGCGATCGTCGCTCCGCGCTACGTAGGTAGACGGCCGGGCGGAAGGATGGTCTGGCGGCAGATGTCGGCCGGTGACGTCGGCTCTGCCAACCGGAATCGCAGGATGCTGGTTCGCGCCCGCATGTCCGGCCTCAAGCACGGAGCGCGGATCCGTCAGCGCGCTCGCTCCAACGGCTGTTGAATCCGCAATCGATGAGATCTGCGACGTATCCGACGAAAAATGATAAGCTGTCCCGATCGTCGTTTCCGACATCAAAATTTCCTCGTGAGACGGTGCGTCCAGGACGTATGTGAGCGGCAGCGAGCGCCCTCAGCGCCGGGCAGGCCGCGCGGCCCGCGTCTCCAAGAGGGGGCAGACGCGGAATCCGATCTCATGCGCGCGAGCGCAGAATGCGCCACCAGCCCGCGCCGCCGGGTCGCAAGGAGCGATGCCATGGCGGAAGCGGCCACGTGCTTCGCGAGCAGGACTTGCGTCTGGCCGCGAACGCTCGGCTCCGGGGCAGGATGATCAAGAATCTCGTCTGTGGTCAGCGCCATGCTTCTGCAGTCGTCGTTGCGTCGGCGAAGGCCTCACCAAACCTGTCCAGGTCATTTATCGCCGGGACTGTCGAGCGCTTCCTTCCGGCATTCGTGTCTCATTTGGACGACGGGAAGTCCTGATGAGGCCGGCAGCTGGATTCTGAAATTTTCTCAAATTGTCTGATGCCCGCCGCGTGAGCCTTCCGATCCACCCGTGACCGGAGCACACCCGCCATGCGAGGCGGCGTCACAGCGACATGGGCACGGCGGGCCCGGCCTGACTGCGGAGAACACGGACCTCGGTGCGCGGCCGGCAACGCTTCGCTGTCGACGGATGCCGCGCCAACGCTACGCTCTCGCCAGACGAACCTGCTCCGCAGCCGGCTTGCAGGGCGGGCGGCTTCACGACAGGCGGCTTGCGAGCGACGACACGCGGTCGCCGTGCAGGAGCCGCCGGACAAACGCCCAAGTCGTTTAACGTTATCGAAAGTGTGGTATTTAGATAAGGTTTTCGTTTCTGAGGTTTTCTGAAATTTTCGCCTCAACACGATTTCGGTCCATGGTCTGGCGACTTATTGGTACCTCGATGCTGCCCGGACAGCCGGCGATCTGGGAGTAGATGAATGAAATTCCGCTTTGCCGGATTCGAGTTGGACCTGCCGCGCGCCGAACTGCGCGGACCTGACGGCGCGCCGGTCAAATTGCGCCCGAAGACGTTCGAAATGCTGCGGCTGTTCGTCGCCAACCCTGGACGCCTGCTCAGCAAGCAGGAGCTGATGGAGGCGGTCTGGCCGGACGTCCATGTCGGCGAAGACAGCCTCTTTCAATGCATCCGGGAGATCCGTACCGCGCTCGGCGACGACCGGCGGCAGACAATCAAATTGGCGTCCGGAGGTGGATACATCTTTACGGTCGAGATCTCGGCCATATCGCGCGATGTGAACTGTCCGGAGGGCGCGCCGGCGGTCGCCTCCGACCTCGACGTCGTCGCTCCGGCCGAACCGGCGACTGAGCCGGTGAGATCATCATGGTTCTCGGCCCTGGGCGGGCGGAAGGCGATCACAACCGTCGCCGGACTTTGCGCCATCGTCGGGTTTGCGGCCGCCGCGCCGCTGTTGAGATCGGACCTCATTTTCAAGCGCCCGCCGCCGGTGGTCGAGGTGATGGCGATAACCGATGCCAGCGACGATCCGCGCGGAGCGGCGATGGCGGCGGAGATCGCCGGCCGGCTGACCGACGGCTTCGCCAGGATCGACACGATCAGCGTGGTCGCACCGCGACCGCCGGCACCGCACCCGGAGCAGGCTGCCGCGCCCGCGGCATCGCCCGATTTCGAGATTCGCGGTGAGCTGCAGCGCAGCGGGCCATCCTGGATCTTGCGAGCCCGCCTGGTCCAGATCGCCACCGGCAAGGTTCAGGCGGTCGCGACCATTTCCGTCGACGCCGACGACCGTGATCCGCGGCTGCAGCAGACGCGGCTCGCCGCGGGCGTTGGCGATGTGCTGGCGCGCCGTCTCAACCAGCTGACCGAGACCGGAACCGCTGCAGCAGATGGCGGCATCACGGCGGGCGGCGCCAAGGCCGCCATCGAGCAGGCAACCGCGTCGATCAACAGTGTCACGCAGGAGCGCTTCGGCATGGCGCAGACGATGCTGCAGAATGCGCTCGCCGACCAGCCCGACAATATCGACGCGGCGGTCGCGCTTGCAGCGCTGCAGATGCGCGGCATCCAGATGGTCTGGTACAATCCCGATGCCGCCGTCGCCGCCGAGGCCCAGGCAGCCGCGAATCTGGAGCGCGCCTTGCGCGCCAAGCCGAACTCGATTGCGGCGCTCGAGACCTATTGCCGCTTCCTCAGTGCGACCAACCGTTTCGTCGAAAGCCTCGTTATCTGCGCCCGAACCCTGGGCCTCGATCCCTGGGACGGGCTCGCGCTGTATCTCGTCGGTCTCGGACAGCTGCATCTTGGCCGCTTCGAGGATGCGCTCGCGACCTTCCAGCAGGCCGACCGCTATGACACGCCACCGGTCTCGCGGTGGACCTGGCTGCTCGGCGTCGGATGGGCATACCTGATGATGGATCGCGCCGACGACGCCCTGCCGTGGCTGCAGCGCTCGATCGCCATCACGGCTGCGACCGGACGTCCCTACATGCTGTTGGCCGCAGCCTACCAAAAGGCCGGCCAGACCGAGGAGGCGAAAGCGGCGATCCAGAAAGGACTGAAGATGCGCCCCGGCACGACGGCGCTCAACATTGCGCCGCCGATGAAGAACACCAGTCCAGTATATCGCGAGGTGGCCGCGCAGATCATTCAGCTCATGGTCGACGCCGGCCTACCTGCGCAATAGAGCCCCGCCGGCGTCACAAGCATCATGCAGTCGCTGATGACACTGACGCGTCACCGTCATCCAGTGCGCAAGGCGGATCGGGTCGGAGCGGCGCCGAGGAGCCGTGTCGTCGCCGCGGGCAAACAAATGGTCAACGCGTGGGAGAAGGTCGCAGTCGTTGCCTTCAGCAGCGATAGCGGAGACTCGCGCAACACAATATAGATGCGCGCCCCAATGACGCATGACGCGAGGAATCGGTCGCATCTCCTGCCATCCGAACATCTGCGAAGATCCGCGAAGCCTCCGGCGTTGTAGCAGCGTGCATTCCGTCGTCTGGACCGCCACCATTGGAACACGACAGTACCTACCCCGAGACGTATGACGCACCGGGGGCGCCGTACAAGAATCCGTTGCTGAATGGAACGTCCGGATAGATCTCGCGCAAGCGGTCCGTTGCTGCTTCGGTTTCCAATCGGCCCGCCAGGACCGCTTGGAATTGCTTGGACACCGCGACCATGTCGCAAGCCTGAGGTGACAGCCTCAGCGATCTCACGCCGCTCTGCTTCAGACGATCGAGATCCCCGAGCAGGTTGGCGCAACTGTGTGACAGCGTCTGCACGCCGTTCATGTTGAGGAAAGCCTGATTCTCCAGCGTCGTCACGACGAGCCCGTCCGGGTCCTGCTCGCACACGAAGCGGCAATTGTCCTTGGCGAGCTTGTGCAAGCGGGCGTGATAGCAGCGCGCGGAAATCGCCAGCGGCACACGGCCGAAGGCGAACACTTCGATCGCCACCTGCGGCAAGGCGCCGGCAATGGCGGCCACCGAGGACAGCGGCAGTTCCGGCGGGAGGCAGATCCGGGTGGCGCCCTTGGCGGCATGAAACGCGGCGCTGGCCTCGTTGTAGATGTTGACGAAGGGACCGATGGCGTGTGGCCGGCCGGCGATCGATTTGAGGCAGGTGAGGTCGTTGACCTCGACCAGACCGCCGCCGAACTCGGCGAGTCCTGCCGTCTGCCGGCGCTCGCGCCGCAACGACACGAGGGCCAGCGATCCCAGCAGCACCTGCTTGCCGGCCGCCGTAAGCCGCTCGATGACTTCAGGCAAATAGGGCTCGAAGAACGACGCGCGTTTCGAGCAGACGACCTCGCCGACCACGACGTGGTCGACCGGCGCCTCGTCGGCGATACGAAAGTAGAAGTCCCGCCAGCGCTCCGGCTGCCAGTTGTAGAGCACAGGCCCCAAAGTGAGTTGTATTTGCTGCACGCTTTGATCCGCCGCTGTCATTTGGTCCTAACGCCAGGTCTTGCGGTAGGCGCCCTGCGTGGTGGCCTGCCCTTCGGTGAACGCCGTGAGATCGGGCCCGTCGGCGGACCGGCCGGCATCGAGCGCGGCGAGCACGCTGCGGAAATGCCGCACCACGCCATCGACATAGGCGCGGCCGCGCTGCCGTCCCTCGATCTTGAGCGCGGTGACGCCGGCCTCGCGCAGGCCGGCGAGCAAGGTCGTGGCATCGAGACTGACCGGATCCTCGAAGATGTAGCCAGCGCCCTGCGCGGTCGAGAAGCGGCCCTTGCACAGCGTTGGATAGCCCGCCGGCTCGTTGCGTCCGAAGCGGTTGATGGTGAAGCCGCCGAGCCGCGAGGTCGTTCCCTGTGGCGTCTCCTGATAGGCGACGTGGCTGGGCGGCGAGCACACGCCCTGCATGTTCGGCGACTTGCCGGTGGCGTAGGATGACAGCGAGCAGCGTCCTTCGGCCATCACGCACAGTCCGCCAAACACGAACACCTCGGTCTCACAAGCTGTCTCACGGGTGATCTCGGCGATCTCGGGCACGCTCAGCACGCGCGGCAGCACGACGCGGCGGGCGCCGAAATTCTCGGCATAGAACGCGATCGCATCGACGTTCGCCGCCGCCGCTTGCACCGAGACATGCAGTCGCTGTTCCGGATGACGCCGCGCGGCATAGTCCATCAGCCCGACATCGGCGAGGATCAGGGCGTCGGCTCCCGCCTCCGCGGCATCGTCGACCGCGCGGCGCCACACGTCGACGGCGCCGGCACGCGGGAAAGTATTGATCGCGACCAGCACCTTGGCGCCACGCCGATGCGCGAACGCGATCCCATCGCGCAGCTGCTCGCGGCTGAAATTCAGCCCCGGAAAGTTGCGTGCATTGGTCTCGTCGGCGAATCCACAATAGACAGCATCAGCGCCGGCCTCGACCGCGCTCTTCAGCGCCGCTGGCGTCCCTGCCGGACAGATCAGCTCCATCGTCGCATCCCGCCTTCGTTCGTCGTCGATTTCAGGAGCGAGTCGCGCGCGGCCGCGAGCAGGCGCTGCGCGGGTTCGCCGAACGGACCCGAAAGCGCCGCGATCTCACCGACCAAGTCCAGACCTGCATCATCAATCGCGTTGCGCAGCGCCAGCACCGCCTCGATATCGCCCTCGATCACGAGCTGGCGCGCGAACATCAGAGCATCGCCGTCGAGCCGGCCCTCGACCAGCGCCAGCAGACTCACGATCGAGGCCGAGATGGCAGCATCGACGTCGGTGGGCAGCTCGCGCACCGCCGCGAGTTGCGGCTGCCCTGGCCCTGCCTGAATCACGAAGGCGAACGGCAAATCGGTCGGCTTGATGCCAAAGCGCTTTCCGCGATGAGACCCGAGCCGGTCAAACAGATGCGGATGGCGGCGCAGAATCCCGCGCAGGACGGCGCCGAGCGCGATCTGCAGGGGCAGCAACGGCAACGGCCGCAGCACCTGCCTGAGCAGCGGCGGCAAGAGTGGCAATGACGTCGAGGACGCGTCCTGAAGAGAGCTCATGGTGCAAGCTCTGGCCGGATCGGTGGCGGAAGTATTTGACCCGGAACAAAGATCACCGCGATTGTTCCAGCTACGAGGTGCTTTTTGAACGGAGCCCTTTCGGTGCGACGTGATGTCCCTCGCTTCCGCGAGCTATCGGATTTCCTGCGCTTTCTCGACGAGCGGGGGCAGCTGCGACGCATTCGCGATCGCGTCTCGGTCGTCCACGAGATCACCGAGATCCATCGCCGCGTCATCTCGGCCGAAGGACCGGTGCTGCTGTTCGAACGGCCGATCAAGGCGTGCGGTTCGCTCTCGACGATGCCGCTCGTCACCAACCTGTTCGGCACCGTGGAGCGGGTGGCCTGGGGGATGGGCGTGGAGCCGGAACGATTGGCGGAGCTCGGCGAGATGATGGCAGAGCTGCGCGCCCCGCAGCCGCCGCGCGACCTCAGGCAGGCGCTGCAAAAGCTGCCGCTGGCGCGCGCAGCGCTGTCAACCCGGCCGAGGCTGCGCTCAGCCGCGCCGGTGCATGAATGTGTCACGATGGGTGATGACATCGATCTGACCACGCTGCCGGCCCAGATCTGCTGGCCCGGGGAGCCGGCGCCGCTATTGACGTGGCCGCTCGTCATCACCGTCCCACCGGACGCGTCCGCCGGCGAGCAGGAAAACGTCGGCGTCTACCGCATGCAGGTGCTCGGCCGGGACCGCGCCATCATGCGCTGGCTCGCGCATCGCGGGGGCGCCCGCCACCATCAGCAATGGCAGGCGCAGGGGCGCGACATGCCGATCGCGATCGTGATCGGCGCCGATCCCGCCACCATCCTCAGCGCCGTGCTGCCGTTACCCGAGACCGTCTCCGAGTTGCGCTTCGCGGGCATATTGCGCGGCGAACGACCCGAGCTCGTCGCGTGCCTCACGGTGCCGCTATCGGTCCCAGCGACGGCTGAGATCGTGCTCGAAGGATTCGTCTCAGCAACCGAAACTGAACCTGAAGGCCCTTATGGCGACCACACCGGCTACTACAATGCTGTCGAGAGCTTTCCGGTGCTTCGGGTCACCGCGATCACAACGCGTCGTAGCCCATTGTATCTTTCGACATTCACGGGGCGCGCTCCGGACGAGCCGTCTCGGATCGGCGAGGCGCTGAATACGTTGTTCGTTCCGTTGATCCGACAACAATTCCCGGAAGTCGTCGACTGCTATCTGCCGCCGGAGGCCTGTTCCTACAGGATCGCTATCGTGGCGATCCAAAAGCGCTATCCGGGCCAGGCGCGGCGCATCATGCTCGGCCTATGGTCGATGCTGCCGCAGTTCAGCTACACCAAGCTCCTCATCGTGGTCGACCACGACATCGACGTCCGCGACTGGCGCGCAGTGATGTGGGCCGTGGCGACGCGCAGCGACTCCTCGCGCGACCTGCTGCCGCTTGCAAACACGCCGATCGACTACCTCGATTTCGCCTCGCCGAAATCGGGCCTCGGCGGGAAGCTCGGCATCGACGCCACGACCAAGCTCGGCGCCGAGACCGAGCGCGCCTGGGGCGAGGTGCTGGCGATGGACCCCGGCGTGGCGGCGCGGGTCGACGCGATGTGGCCGAGCCTCGGCCTCACCGAGGCCGGAGCCGGTCGAGCGGCCTCGGCATGAGCGGGCAGCGCCACATCATCGTCGGCATCAGCGGCGCCTCGGGAGCCGCGATCGGCGCGCGCATCGTCGAACGGCTCGCTGAGCAGCCGCAATGCGCGGTCCATCTCGTGGTGTCGGGCGCTGCCGCGCGCACCTTGCACGCGGAGGTCGGCCCGGACAGCCTGGCGCGGCTGCGCGATCTCGCGACGCATGTTCATGACGTCACCGACATCGGTGCTTGCATCGCCAGCGGCTCGTTTTCCGCAGCCGGCATGATCGTGGCGCCCTGCTCAATCCGCACCCTGTCGGCGATCGCCTGGGGCCAGCTCGACAATCTCCTGGTCCGCGCCGCCGATGTCCAGCTCAAGGAGCGGCGCCGGCTGATCCTGCTGGTGCGCGAGAGCCCGCTGCATCTCGGCCATCTGCGAGCGATGACGCAGGCCTCCGAGATTGGTGCAATCATCGCGCCCCCACTGCCGGCATTTTACCTGAGGCCGCAGTCGCTCGATGACGTCGTGGAGCAAATCGCCTGCCGCGCCATCAACCTGCTCGGCGTCGCCGGGCTCCGCACAAACGCTCGAGAATGGGACGGCTCCGGCGACTGCAACCTCCGACCTCTCATGAAATAGCGTGGTCGGCGGTGTTGCCGGGCGGCATGGTGGCGCGAGCAACGGTCCCGCTGCCGCGCCGCTTCGCATAGCCGCCTGACTTCGCTCCGTTGTGGAGCGTCACCAGGATGAGGTCACGACAGCGCTCTCCCAGGTGCGCGCGTTGGCACGCCAGAACTCCGCGTCTGACAACGTTGGCGCAATAGTATTGGAAAGTCACGATTGGACGACATGCGCGCCAAATGCGCCAGCGGCGATGGTCGGGGCGATGATCCTGGCGTGCGCGATTGATGACCCGGTGCTGTCCGACGAAGTGCTCGATCAAACGCGCGCCTGGCTGAAGGCGCAGGCCATGGACCATGGACGCGGTTCCCCGCCGGCGAGACGATGATGCGAGACAGGGCGCCGCGGGATAGCCGTTGTAGCGCACGAGTTGAAGCGGGTCCTCGCCCCACACAGGTGTGACCACCTCCGACAAGGACACCTCCAAGCGCCGGTACTGGCGCTCCCGTCGAGTTCATCAAGCGGATAAAGGACTGCTTTTCCGATCTTGACGAATGCCGGGCCCACCCGCAGTACTCGCCGGTTACGCAGCGTCCCGACGCTTACGACGCCACGGTAGCGCACCGAGACTTCATCCGCCGTCAGGTATTTTCGATCGCCCATTGAGCGCGCCAGTATAGCGGGCCTCAAGCTAAACCGATTGTTTCGGCGGCCTTGCGAAACAGCAAGGCCGCATCGGCGGAGAACTGGAACGCGTTCAAATAATCATCGACGGTGAACAGAGGCCGCACTTTGCGGATTGCGCTCGCGTAAGCACGCGCCTGCTCGATCTGGCCTGTGAGCGCGTGACAGAAGGCGGCGATCGCGAGGATCAGAACATGCGCGTTCGGTTGCATCGCCGCCCTCGCCGACCAGGCGGCGGCCTCGTCAAACTGCTCGAGCCGCACATGGGCCATCGCCTTGCTTCCCAGCATGCCGAACAGAAGTGGATCGAATGGACTCAGAAGGCGCGAGTGGTCGGCAGCCTTGATCGCGGCAAGCGGATCGCCTGACTGCGAATGTACGAAAGCGAGCGCGTAGTGACCGAGCGCGAAATTCGGACTGAGGTCTACGGTGTGCTGCAACTCGCCGATCGCGTCGTCGTGCCGGCCGCTGAGCCAAAGTGCCCGCCCCATCGCCCAATGCACCGCGGGATCGTGTTCGTCAACGATCAGGCCGCGCCCCGCGGTCTCCAAGGCGTGGATCGTTTGCTGTTCGCGATCGCCCCAATGCTGGAATGCGCTCTGCCAATGGGTGAACGAAAGGCCGGCATGGGCACGTGAGAACGTTGGATCGAGCCGCACAGCCATCTCGAAGAACTGCCTGGCGGTTTCGTTCTCCCTCTGGGTGAAGCGGTACATATGCCAAAGGCCGCGGTGATAAGCCTGCCACGCATCGAGCGAGTCCGGTGGCCTCAGCACCGCGCGATTGCGCTCAACTGTTTCGATCTCGCTCGCGATCAACGCGACAATCCGGTTGCCGATGTCGTCGATGACCGAAAAGACGTCGTCCTGCTTGCAATCGAAATCCTCCGTCCAGAGGATTCTCGCCGTGGCGGTCTCTATCAATTCTACACTTACGCTAAGCCGGCCGAGCCGCCGGCGAACCGATCCGCTGGCCACGTAGTCGACATTGAGCCGTCGGCCAGCTTCTTCTGGTCCGATGCGTCGGCCGCCGAGCGCAAAGACGGACCCCTCGGCAATGACGAAGAAGTTCCGCAGCTTGGCGAGACGCGTAATGATGTCATGCGTCAGGCCGTCAGCCGTTTCGCCGGAACCTTCCCGCCGGTCTGGCAGCGCATGGAAAGGCATCACAGCCAGCGACGGTCGGCGCGCCGCTCTCGAGCCGTTGTCGGCCCCTGTGCCAACCGCCGGAGCTGCAGATGAGACCGCGATGACGGTGCTCGGAGCCGCAGCAGGCGCGTCCGATACCTCCCGCCACCCTTTCCGGACCGGCTCAAAATCGAGAGCCTCGGATTCGTACAGCCGCGCCGCCGCGGCCAGCTGCCGCTTGCACGCATCGATGCGACCGCGCAGAGCAAGGCGGCGCAGCAATTCGATCTGCGCCTTGGGGTCGAACGGAGCGACAACGACCCATTTTTCAACCGCGGCGAGGCCCTCGGTGGAATCTGCAGGCAGGCCCTCGACCAGCCGTTGAAGGAGCGTAGCGCGGAATGCGGCGTATCGGCTTTGCTGCCCAGTCAGCCACAGGTTGAATTCGGGGCACCGCTCGATGGCGAGCCCTTCGACCAGTTCGCCCCTGTACAGTTCCGACAGAGCCTGCAGTTGCTCGACGCTCAACCTCTCCACCCCGCTTTCCATAGCGGAAGCGACTTCGATGGCGTCAACGAACCAACCGTCGAGTTGCAGCGCGACCGCGTCACCGGCGGTCACGACGATCTTTCCGCCCGGGTCTCCGAACAGGCCCCTCAGCTTGCTGAGGCACCAACGTAGCTCGCCCCTCGGATCGTTGGCTGCTTCATCCCACAGCAATTCGCACAGCCGGCCACGCTGCGCCGGGCGGCCTGTCAGCGCGAGATAAGCGAGGAGGCCGCACGTCTTGCGTGAGGCTGGTAGTTCCAGCGGCCTGTCCCTGCGCTCAATTGCGAGCGGGCCCAGCATGCGGATCCGAATGTCGACGATCTCGCGATGATCTCCTAACAAACCCAATTCCATAGTCATTTCCACGGTCGCTCCCACGGCGGAGAACGCCAGGAGCTTGTATCATTGAATTCGTTCGGCCGCACCCGGCATTGCGCCGGCTGCCTCGCCAGCCAGACAGGAGACAACTATGCCGGCTGCAACACCCATCAGAAGCACGCAGGGCCGTGGCCGTCTTTTCGACAGCATCCTTGACACGGTCGGCGACACCCCCGTCATCCGAGTGAACAATCTCGGTGTCGACGGCAGGAAAATTTACGTCAAGGCGGAATTCTTCAATCCGGCCTCGTCCGTCAAGGATCGGCTCGCGCTGAACGTGATCGAGGCGGCCGAGCACGCCGGCGCTCTCAAGCCCGGCCAGACTGTTGTCGAGGCCACCAGCGGCAACACCGGCATCGGGCTGGCGATGGTGTGCGCCCAGAAAGGCTATCCTCTCGTGGTGACGATGGCAGACAGCTTCTCGGTCGAACGACGGAAGCTTATGCGCATGCTCGGTGCCAAAGTGGTGCTGACGCCGCGGGCCGAGAAGGGGTTCGGCATGTATCAGAAGGCGGTCGAGTTGGCCGAAACCCACGGCTGGTTCCTCGCTCGGCAATTTGAGACGAAGGCAAACGCCGACATCCATGAGAGCACGACCGGTCGGGAAATCATCAATGACTTTGCTGGTCAGCGCCTGGACGTCTTTGTCACCGGCTACGGGACCGGGGGAACGATCACGGGCGTTGCTCGCGTGCTGAGGCGCGCACGACCCGAGACTCGTATCGTGCTGTGCGAACCTGCGAACGCTCAATTGGTTGGCAGCGCTGCTGTGCAACGGCGTACTGCGGACGGAGCACCGTCGGGCAGCCATCCGGCCTGGGAATCGCATCCGATCCAGGGTTGGACCCCGGACTTCATTCCTGCCGTGCTGCAAGAGAGCATCGATTCCAGCTTTTATGACGAAATCCATTCGGTCGCCGGCGCTGACGGCATAGCCTGGACCAGGCAGCTCGCCCACAAGGAGGGCATCTTCACAGGAATTTCAGGTGGATCGACCTTTGCAGTCGCGCGCCGGATAGCCGAACGTTCATCGGCCGGATCGGTGATCCTATGCATGTTGCCGGATACCGGGGAAAGATACCTCAGCACGCCGCTGTTCGATTCCATTGCAGCGGAAATGAATGAGGAGGAACTCGCGCTCTCCCGTTCGACCCCGAGTTGCCGGTTCGCGGCGGCCTGAGATCTGAAAATGAAAGTACAGCCTCCGCCCGCAAACCGTGCGCACGAAGAAACGCTCGATCCCCGGGACTGGGCCGATGCGCGAGCGCTCGCACATCGCGCTGTAGACGACTCGATCGCCTATCTGCGCGATATTCGGGATCGTCCGGTATGGCGGGATATGCCTCGCGAGGTCAGGAGCTCCTTCGAGACGCCCCTCCCCCGTTTGTCCATGCCGCTGTCGGACGTCTACCGCGAAGTCGCCGAAACGGTGATGCCCTATCCAATGGGCAACATCCATCCGCGGTTCTGGGCCTGGTATATGGGGTCGAGCAACTTCACGGGAGCACTGGCGGACTTTCTGGCGGCAGTTCAGGGATCAAACCTTGGCGGCGGGGATCACGCCGCGGCCAAGGTGGACGAACAGGTTGTCAACTGGTGCAAGGAGATGATCGGCTTTCCACGTTCGGCGAGCGGCACGCTTGTCAGCGGTGGATCGATGGCCAATACCGTAGCCCTGATCGTCGCCCGCAATGTCAAGGCGGGTATCGACGTGCGTGAACTCGGGGTTGCGGCCATCGAGAAGCCACTTCGATTCTACGGCTCGGACCAGATCCATAGTTGTCATCGCAAGGCTATCGAAGCGATGGGGCTGGGAAACGGCGCGCTTCAACGGATTGCGACAGGGAGCGATCTCCGCATCGACCTCAATGCGCTCGGGGCATCGATCGCGCAGGACCGAATGGCCGGCTTTCAACCGGCTTGCGTGATCGGCAACGCCGGGACGGTCAACACCGGGGCGATCGATGATCTTCAAGCTCTTGCCGATCTGGCAAAGAAGGAGAATCTCTGGTTCCATGTTGACGGCTGCATTGGGGCTCTCATCGCCATTGCACCGAAGAACGCCCATCGTGTTCGAGGTCTGGAGCATGCTGATTCCGTCGCACTAGACCCGCACAAATGGCTGCATGCTCCCTTCGAAGTCGGATGCGTCCTGGTTCGCGACGCCGCTGCTCATCTTGCGAGCTTCTCAGTGGCGCAGGAGTATCTGGAGAAGACGACGCGTGGGATCGCGTCCGCCGAGTGGCTCTATGAGTACGGGTTACAGACGAGCCGCGGTTTTCGCGCCTTGAAGGTCTGGATGGCGCTGAAGGAGCACGGCGTGGAGAAATTCGGGCGGCTCATCGATCAGAATATCGCCCAGGGTCATTACCTCGACGGTTTGATTGCCTTAGAGCCACTGCTCGAAAGTGTCGCGCCGGCGACGATCAATATTGTTTGCTTTCGTTATCGTCCGCCTGGCCTCGACGAAGTTGCCTTGAAGCGTCTCAATGTCGAAATCATGATCCGACTGCAAGAAGACGGTATCGCCGCGGTTTCAGACACGACCGTTCGTGGCAAGCACTGCCTGAGGGTCGCGATCAACAATCATCGCACACGGCGCTCCGATCTCAGTCTCCTGGTGCGCGAGGTTGTTCGTCTCGGGCGGGAGATCGGGATTCGAGACGAGGCCGAAAGCAACTAGAACAAGAGCATCGCGCGCGCCAAGGCCACGAAGAAGTAACGGGCAAGCGACGTCATTCCGGTCTCGGCTCTGCGGGCCACCCCGGAATGATGATGCCGAAACTCACACCGCCGCAAGCGGGTTCGCGAACGCGCGCGAATGGATCCATTCCTCTGATGGCCGAGGAGCTGCGGGCTGTCAGCGACCATCCGGCGGCAATCAGGAATGGAGGGATGGCGTTACCCCGTCATTTCGCGGCTGCGCCAGATGGTTACGATTGCAACACAACGGCGACACACCAATACACGCGATTCACGTAGGGACCGCCTCGGCGCGTCGGCCAAGGCGCCCTCGAATGCCGCATTTGCGTAACGATCGAGCAACGAGGAGGAGGCTGTCCGCGAGATCGGCTTGGGTGGAACCATGGCCGTTCACTGCCGCTCAGAGGCGACAGCCCGCCACAACCAGAGGTCGGCCGCCGCGCCATTCAAATGGATTTTCGATTCTCTCTTTTGCGTTACAGCCGTAACAACAGCGGCGTCCTCTCCGAAAATTGTGCTGCAACGCAAAATTGCACCTAGTATGCCAGTACCGGGGCGACGGAGATAGTAGATGAGCGAAAGGACCGAAGGTCCGGCGAGCTGCACTGACCCCAGCAACCACGTCGAGAGAAAGGGGGGCGCGGCTCTCGCCGAATCGACACCGCCGGGACATCAGGAGCGGCGCCTCCCCCTTTGCCTGGTGGTCGAGGATGACAGCACCATGCGTCACCTCGTGACCAGTTATCTCGAAGATCACGACATCAGGGCGGTTTCGGCGACACGGCGCGACGAGGTGGCGGCCCTGCTGACGCGCGCCAATCCCGACCTGGTGGTGCTCGATCTGCGGCTGGGACAGGACGATGGGCTCGATCTGTTGCGCGAGATTCGCGCCAGCTCGGATGTGCCCATCATCATCGCGACCGGCCACCGCCGCGACGAGATCGATCGCGTGGTCGGCCTTGAGCTCGGCGCCGACGACTACATCACCAAGCCGTTCGGGCTGCGCGAACTGCTGGCGCGCATCCGTGCGGTGCTGAGACGCCGCGAGGCGGGCCGGGTCGCGGCGCAGCGCGAGATCGAAAAGGGACGCTGCCGGTTCGGCAGTTGGCAGCTTGATCGCAGGAACCGGCGCCTGACGAATGCTCAGGGCGAGCCGGTCGCGCTCAGCAAGGGTGAATATACGCTGCTGGTCGCGTTCCTCGACGCCCCGCAGCGGCCGCTCTCGCGCGAGCATCTGCTTCAGGCCACGCGCATCCATGAGGACGTGTTCGACCGCAGCATCGATGTGCAGGTGCTGCGCCTGCGCCGCAAGCTGGAAACCGATCCGAGCGCGCCCTCGGTCATCAGAACCGAGCGCGGCGTGGGCTATGTCTTCACGCTTCCGGTCGAGCCGCTGTAGTGGCGCAGCGATCGAGCGCAGGCGATATCGCCGCGCTGCGCTGCAGCCGCGCCTCCGCACGCGCGACCGTTCGCGTTGCAACGGTAACCCGAACGCGGCGAACGGGAATGCCGCTGAAACATGCACGCCATAGGATCATTCTGCCGATCATCGCTCGGGAGAAATCCATGTCGTCCGTGAACCCCTTAGTCCAACTTCGCGCAACGCCGCATGCACCTGCACCTATTGTGCCTGCACGCGCTGCCGAGCACGCCGGCGGTCGTAGTAAGCCTGCCCGTTCTGTTCGGGCGAGGATCGAACGCAGTTGGCATGCAGTCGGACGCGTGGCCTTCGACGTCCAGGACGCCTGTCCGCATCTGCTGCCTGCGATCATATCCTTCGTGATCTCGGAATTCCTTCAAGGCTGCGCCGCCTACGCCCAGGCAATGCATCCGATTCAGATCCCGGCCGATCCGCAGGACGAGCTTCAGCAAGAGGGCATTGCCGAACAAGACCATGACCTCCGCGCGCGGCGCGCCCGCGCGCCCAAGCTGGTCCCGGTGGCCAGCAATGCGAGCTCCGGCTGCACAGTCGAAGAGCCCAAGCCCCGGCCAGCATGATGCGCCCATCCGCCCTGACCATCATCACGAGCGCTCTGCTTGCTGCGTGCGGGCTCGGGATCGGTCTCTCCGACCGCCTTGGGACGCCGGCGATGGCACAGCCCTCGGCTGATCCCGCCTGGGCAGAGATCAGTCCGGTCGAGGGTCAGGCGCCGATCACACCTATCCCGCAGCCGCCGCCGGCCGATCCCCGCAAGCTGCGGCTCGGCGAGCGGCTGTTCCAGGATGCGCGCCTCTCGGCCAATGGCGATCTCTCGTGCCAATCGTGCCACGACATCCGCAGCAATGGTGCCGCCGACGCCGGGCATCAGCAATCGAGCTGCGCACCGGATCTGTCCGCCAAGCTGGATGTCCTCACCGTGTTCAATGCCGCGCTGAGCTTCCGGTTCGGCTGGCAAGGCAATTTCCGCACCCTGGCGGCACAGGCCGATGCCACGATCGAAAGCCCCCACGGCATGCGGAGCAGAGCGAGCGAGGTGGTGCGCAAGCTCAATTCCGATCCGGACATGGTCCAGCAATTTCGCGCCGCCTATGGACACGAGGCGGATCGAGACAGCCTGCTGGATGCCCTCGTCACGTTCGAACACTCGCTGCTGACGCCCGACAGCCGCTTCGATCTCTGGCTCAGGGGCGACAAATCGGCGCTTTCGACGGATGAACACCAGGGCTACCTCCTGTTCAAATCATACGGCTGCATTTCCTGCCATCAGGGTGTGAATGTCGGCGGCAATCTCTTCCAGCGCCAAGGCGTGTTCGAGCCGCTGGTCTCGACCGGCCCGCAGGTGGTGCGGGTGCCGAGCCTGCGCAACGTCGCGACCACCGCGCCCTATTTTCACGACGGCAGCGCTGCCACCCTCGAAGAGGCTGTCGGCAGGATGGCGAAAGCCCAGCTGGACCGCACGCTGACGGACAAGCAGATCGCCGTGATCGTGGCATTCCTCAAGACGCTGACGGGAAATTACCGCGGCTCACCCGTTGTCGCCGGAGCAAGACCATGAGACCGGGCTGGGCGGCTGCCATCGTCGCCGTTCTCTTGTACGTGCTGACTTGGCTGTCGCTACAGGCCTTGAATCCGCAAGCAGAGCGGTTCGACCGGGCATTCACCGAACTCAACCGGTTCGGCATGATCGAAAATGCGCTGTACCGGCACGTCTTCACCGCGCGCGTCGGCGTCTTGCGCAACTACGATCCGCTGGTCGACGACATAAATGCGCTGCACGATTCGCTGCAGAAGCTGCAGGAGACGCAATCCACCGATGCCGCCGCGGCGGCGATCGTCAACCGGCTCGTGGCCTCTGTCGAGAGCCAGGAAGAGCTGGTCGAACACTTCAAGACCCAAAATGCGCTGCTGCAGAATTCGCTGGCCTTCTTCGGCCGGTTCGGCGGGCAGCCTCACACCTCGGAACTGGATCCGGCGATCAGTAGCGCCGTCGCGGCCGTCCTGCGCCTGGCACTCGATACATCGCCACCGACGGTCAGCAATGTTCGCGATCGCCTCGATGAGCTGGAGCGACAGGCGCGCGAAGCGGATCTTTCAGATTCCACGGATGCGCTTCTTGCACATGGACGGCTGCTCAACCGGCTTCTTCCATCCGTCGACAACATTCTGAAGAGCCTGCATGGATTGTCGCAGACTTGGCAGCAGGATCAGCTTCGTGCAACGCTTCTCAACCAGCAGACGGCGTCACGCGCATCCGCGCGCCGATATCGTGTCTTGCTCTACGTCACCTCGCTCGTGATCGTCGCGTTCCTGGTCTATCTCGGCCTGCTCCTGAAGTCGCACGCAAGGGCGTTGCGGCGCCGCGCGGAGTTCGAGCACATCATCGCCCGCATCTCGATGCGCTTCATCAATGCCGCACCGCAAGAACTCGGCGGCGAGATCGACGGTGCCCTCGCCGACATGTGCGGCTTCATCGGGCCCGACCGCGCCTATTTCGTCATGACCAGCCCGACGCCGCGGGTGCGGGTATGGCAGAGACCCGGCATCGAATTTCCGCCCGACTGGCCAGCGCGGGCGCCCGAACTTGCCATGCAGCTCGGAGTTGATACAAACGGAACGGTGCAGATCCCGCGCGTAGGGCGGATGCCGATGGGAGAGGCCAAAACGCTGTGCATGAGCCTCGGTCTCGGCGGATGGGCCTGCGCCACGCGGGAGGCCGATGACGGCATCACGGCAGCGCTCGGATTCGATGCCGTCGGCCGTCCCTGCCAGGCCAAGCAGGGCGAGCTTCCGCTCCTGCGCATGGCCCTCGATTCGATCGTGCTCGCCGTCGAGCGGCAGTCCATGGAGCAAGAGCGCTCGCGGCTCGAAGTGCGCCTGCAACAGGCGCAACGGATGGAGCAGATCGGTTTCTTCACCAGCGGCATCGCTCATAACTTCAACAACATTCTCGGCGGAATCCTCGGGCATTCCGAGGTCATCGAGGAGCATGTCGGCTCAGATGCGAAGCTCGTGCGCAATCTCGGCGCGATCAGGCGCAATGCCGAGCGCGCCAGGGATCTGATCGACCAGATTCTCCTGTTCGGACGCGCCCGCAACGCCGGCAGCAAGGCCTTGAGCATCGGCGCGCTGGTCGCCGAATCAGCCTTGCTGCTCGAGGTCTCGCTGCCGGATGATATCGACCTCGTCATCAGGCAACCATCGACCGCCGCGATCGTCGCCGGCGAGCACGTCACCCTGCAGCAGGTCATTCTCAATCTCTGCAGGAATGCGGCCAACGCGATGCCGGATGGCGGCCGCATCGAGATCGCAACAGAGCTGCACGAGGTCACGACCCAACGCACTTTCAGTCAAGAAAGCGTCCCCCCCGGACCCTACGTCTGCATCGCGATAACCGATACCGGCCACGGCATCGAGTCCCACCTGCTGGAACGGATCTTCGAGCCATTCTTCACCACACGACCGTCCGGAAACGGGCTTGGGCTCGCGACGGTGCGCGAAATCGTCCGGGAGCACGGCGGAGGGCTCAATGTGCAAAGCACGGCAGGCGAAGGAACCCGCTTCGAGATCTGGTTGCCACGCGTGTCCGCGGCCGCGCCGGCGTCGACGCGGCATATCGGGCTTCCCAAGGGCAATGGCGAGACTGTCTTGCTCGTCGCCCATAGCAATCCGAGCGTGCTGCGCGACGAAGAGCTGCTCGCAGCCCTCGGTTACGAGCCGGTCGGCTTCTCCAGTCCGGAAGCCGCGCTGGCAGCCGCCCGTGTCCGAGCGGACTGCTTCGACATGATCGTGGTCGGCCATTGCGACTCCGGCTCAGCCTCGCTGCAGACGGCTGCCGCCCTGCATGATGCGCTGCCACGGGTGCCGATCGTCCTCGCCACCAAAGCGGCGATCGAGATCGGCGCCGATACCCTGGTAGCGGCCGGCATTTTCGATGTCGTGCGCTGGCCACTGGTAGCCGAAGAAATTGCGATCACGCTCGCGAGCGGGTCGGAGCGCAACAACGTCGGTCCACCGGCTGCGGAGCGTTACCTGACGCCGCGGAGATCGCCGCTGCATTGAGCGACAGGCCCGCGCCGGACAAGTTCGAAATGCGCGTGGTCAAGCGACGAACAGAGGAGAGGACGCGATGCTTGGATCTTGGGATGGACGTCACCGCCCGGGTTGCGGCTGCTGTGCAGCACCGGGGGCGCTGTCGCGCCGCAGCTTCATCGCCGGAACGGCTGCGGTGGGAGCGACGGCCGTCATGACCGGCAGGCGCGCTCTTGCGCAAGACCGCAGCCTGATCGACACCCACCACCATTTCTATCCACCGCGCTACCAGAAGCTCTGGCTGGACTGGGAAGACGCGCGCAAGCTGCCGCATTTTCCCGGTCAGGTCGCCTGGACGCGACAGAAGCAGATCGAGGATATGGACGCGGCCGGAATCCGCACCGCCATCCTGTCGCTGGCGTCGACGCCCGGCGTCTGGTTCGACCTCGGGCCGGACAAGGCCAGCGAACTGGCGCGCGAGTGCAACGACTTCGCCGCCGAGATGATGCGGGATAGTCCCGGCCGGTTCGGGCTGCTTGCGACCTTGTCGATGCTCGATGCCGACCGGACGCTCCGCGAGATCGACTACGTATTCGACACGCTCAAGGCCGATGGCGTCGGTCTGCAAACCAATTACGGCGACACCTGGCTGGGCGATGCGCGTTACCGGCCGGTGTTCGAGGAATTGAACCGGCGCGCAGCCTTGGTCTATGTGCATCCGCTGGTCGCGAATTGCTGCGCGGCTTTGAGCGTGGGCACTTTCCCGGCGGTGATCGAGGTGCCGCACGACACCACGCGCACGATCACGAGCCTGCTTCTGTCGGGCGGCTTCGCGCGCTGGCGCAACATCAGGTGGCTGTTCTCACATGCGGGCGGCACGATGCCGATGATGGCGGGCCGCATCGAATCCTTCTATGGGGCGCGGCCCGATCTGCATCAATTCGCGCCCGACGGCATTACGGGCGAACTGCGGCGCCTTTACTACGACACGGCCAATGCGACCAGCGCGCCATCGATCGGGGCGTTGTTGAAGCTGGTCCCGACGTCGCAGGTGACCTACGGCTCGGACTATCCGTACTTCCGGCTGGATCAGATGCGCGACCTGGAGCGATTGGGGCTGACCACCTCCGACCTCAAGGCGATCGGCAACGGCACTGCACTCCGGCTGATTCCGCGGCTTAGCGGGTAACCCGACCCGCGCCACGGCAATTGCTGTTACTGTTTCGCGCGAACTGATGGCTCGGCATGGCTGTTCCTGTAAGGGAGTCGAAGCCAGGGTGTTGAACGCCAACGTAGCGGATGTTTCTCTCACGCGCGTACAAGCGGCGGGCCAGGCACAGGCCCGCCGCTTGTCGGCATGATCAGCAGCCACGGCAGATGATCAGCTTGCGATCGATTTCGGCGTCGACCCGTCGCTGCGTGACGTCGACGGGTGAGACCTGCAGGGGATCAGACATGCCGCCGGGCCGCGGCTGCCGGTGCCCAATAGGCGCTTGCCGGAAAACGTCCGCGAACCGTGTTGGATCAGGATGAGCGGGCGAGGCAAACGTCGTGAGGGGGCCCTTGTTCTCTCCTGCCCTGAGACTCGAAGCCGGCCAGAACAACAACGTGGCTACGACGGTGGTCACACCAGGTCTGATTGACATCATCATTCTCCTCTCGCGGTGACATTGCGAACACGCGCATGCAGTGGGATAGGAGAAACCGGCTACGCGACGATTTCGCCCGCGATGACATCGCGCTACCGCTGAAACCGATACGACGGCGTTGTGCCCCGGAAACAGATCCGCGAAGACCTCAAGCCGCCATCTGCGATGACGCCGGTGCGAGGGGGGAGAGGTGGTCGGAGCGGAACGACTTCAAGACGGAGACACGATCGGGATCGTTCTCCCCTGCGCCGGTCTCCGGTCGCGCATTTGGTGCACTGCCACCGTAAACCGCGGAATCGCACATCGCGGAACTGGCGAGGTCAGACCTTGGTCAGAAGAGACGCCTGTCCTTGCTCGGGGCATCGGACCAGCATTGACTGCTTCGTCCCTGCCACTATCCTCAGGCACGACACGCGCTGGCCCGCATCCAACAGGAGCGCCTCATGCCGACCGCGAGCTTGGCTCCCCTGGACGAGACCATCGAGATCGCGGAGCTGACGCGCGATCCCTATCCGATCTACCAGCGCCTGCGGCGCGAAGCTCCCGTCTTGCGGGTCAAGTCGGTGGGCCGGACGTTCCTCACCAAGGCGGCTGATACCAAATACGTGAAGGACAATGCGGCTCTGTTCTCGTCCAACGATCCGAACACGCCGATGAAGCGCGCCTTCCTCGCGCATACGCTGATGCGCAAGGATCACGACGAGCACCGGGCCGAGCGCATGGCGATGATGCCGGCCCTGATGCCGAAGACGATCGAAGCCGTCTGGGAGCCGCTCTACACGAAATTCGCCGCTGACTATCTCGACCGGCTGCCGCGCGGCGAGGTGGTCGATCTCTTCCCTGCGCTTGCCGGCCCGCTGGCCGCGCGCATCCTCGCGCATGTGATGGGCATTCCCAATGCCAGCGATGCCGACATGCAGCGCTGGTCGCAGGCCCTGATCGACGGCGCCGGAAATTTCGGCTGGACGCCAGGGCCGTTCGACGCGACCGACCTTGCGAACGCGGAGATGGACCGCTGCATCCGCGCCAATATGGAGCGCGTGCGCACTGAACCGGATTCGTCCGCGCTCTCCTTCATGGTGAACGCGAAGACCCCGATTGCGGACAGCCAGATCATCGCCAACATCAAGATCGCGATCGGCGGCGGCATCAACGAGCCGCGCGACGCGCTCCTGACGATCCTCTACGGCCTCCTGACCAACCCGGAGCAGCTTGCCGCCGTGCGCGCAGAGGACAAGTGGCGCTCCGCCTTCGAGGAAGGGGTGCGCTGGGTGGCGCCGATCCAGGCGAGCTCACGCCTCGTGATGGTGGACACCGAGATCCGCGGCTGCCTGATCCCGAAGGGCGACACCGTGATGACGATCCAGGCCTCGGCGAACCGCGACGAGGACCTCTTCGACGACGGCGAGACCTACAACGCGCTGCGCGACCCCAATCCCCACCAGGCCTTCGGCAACGGCCCACACCATTGCGCCGGCGCCCACCTCTCCCGCCGCACCGTCGGCGCCATCCTGCTGCCGATGCTGTTCGAGCGATTTCCGAGGATGACCCTGCCGGATGCGGCCAGCGTGCGGTGGCATGGATTTGGATTCAGGGGGCCGCTGAATTTGCCGATGAGGTTGCAGTAGGATGAGGTTCTGTTGCGTATCGGACTATTGCAATCGACTCGGTCGCAGCTTGATGGGGGCACGCTCCCAACGGCGACTAATTACCTGCAGTAAAGCCCTCGCGCTAGGAGGGTGCCGGCCCTTTGCCAAACCTGATGTCCCGTCGCTCACGTACATCCATAAACTTCTCAAGCCCGGGATACGGGCGCTCCAGCTCTTTCTCCTCCCGACTATACTGCGGGCTGAACGTATGAATTTTGAGGTCCATTGTCGGACCACTTGAAACCAAAAGCCTACCTTCCTCCAACCGATAACTCGGCATCAAATCCTTCCTGACCCGATCACAAACCAAATTTGCCGCCCGAGTGAGTTCAAGAAGCAAATCCTGTACTAGATCGACGTGATGATCGTATTGTTTTGACAACTTCGAGTACAGCTGCGGATTCCATTCCTCAATCTGGTAAAATTTTCGAGTGTATACGTGGTCCGACGAACTCGTTTCCGTATGCTTATGAAAAACATTGCAAAAATCGTTAGCCACGCGAAGGAAATTAGAGAACGCACTCTCTAACTCTGTGTAGCACTCTGGCCAAACGCGACTGAGGAGCCACTTGCTAAGTTGCGTCAATTGCCGATCTATTGATTGATCGATCGAAGGCTGACCGCCACCAAGAACAAAACTCGTCCAAGCATGCCAATGATCCAAATTGGCGGCCTTCTCCCACTTATCAACTATATCAGCATAGTACTCATCGTCCTTTTGCTTCTTGGCATCAAATCCCAACTGCTAACTAACCCACTTTTAATGGACCGATTTCATATCGAGAAGGTACTGAACTGTGTACTTTCCCTCTTGCGCATCTATTATTTTATGATGATTACGACAAAGAAGGATCACGTTTTTGTAGCTATCGCGCTGGTCCAGTGACATTAATGAAGACCCTCGAGGACCTTCGTCGCTCTCTGCCACTATATGACAATTTTCTCCAACTAGCGTTGGATCGTCCGCTTGAGTCTCATCCTGATAAAGATCCATCTTACAATTAGGAAATGAGCATCGCCCTGCGGCTCACCCCCAAAGCATCTTCAGTGTCTTGACGGAGATGGACATGAGATGAAATTGGCACCATCATTAAGGTTAGGCACGTGCTGGCATAGGAGTCGAACGGAGCACAGCAGAAGGCGCACCCTTGCATGATCCATCCCGAACTGAGTAGCCCAAGATTATAGCTTTTCAATCGCTCAACTCAGTTCTCAACCTCAATTATATCGATGCCCTCCCGGCGTAGGATGCCAGCCAGCCAACCAGCCTCCAGTTGGATAACGGGAACCGCGACACTCAATTTAGTGCCCGGGAATGACTTTGCATATCGCTTCAGCTGTCCAGCCGCCTCGCCCAGAGCAGAGCTTGACCCCTTAGCCTTGCATTCAATCAATTCATCAGTCGTCAAGTCGAAAATATCGACAACTCCACCAGAGCAGCGAGGTTGACGACGAATCTGGTGGCCAAGCGCAATACGGGCTCGGGCCAAAGGTGTCTCCACCCTTATCATCTCATCACCAGCCCCCCTGCGTCTGGCGCAGTGATTTAACGCTTAGTTTGAGGGCCTTCTCAAGTTCAAACTTCAATTCAAGAGCTGACCGGAGCCAACCATCGTCTCCTTCTTCTTGAGCAGCAGAGACTTGTCCGTTCACCAACGCTATCGCCTGCTCAACCATCAAATCTGTCGCGTGACCGCTTCGCGCATACTGCAAGATCGTCATCACAAGTCGATTCTCGTGCGAGACATCGACCAATAGCTTGGCTTTCCGAAGAACGGTCTCCCTCCCCGCGGTCATTTTGGCTGATTGCATCACCTAGCTCGCCTGAAGAGACATCAAAACCCGACTCCGCAGCCCGAACACTAAACTGAGTAGCCATCATCCGCCAATGACCGAGAAGCCCTGCTTCCGGCCATCAAAACTCAAAATCGAGTTGATCCGATGATTGCCGCTGACTTAAGGGGCGCCACGATCCACGCGTTGCACTGCAGACGCGCTCGTGCCGCCCATTGCACCACCGCCAATACACTCGGACAAACGTACTCTTTTGGGCCCCTGCCATGCTCAATGGTTTGCCTCCTTTCTGCTGAGCGGGCGCACAGCCCACCGGCCACCCCAGGAACGCATGGGGTCGGCGCAATCAGCCTCCGAGGAACGATTCGGACTGCAGAAAGTCCGCCGATGACGACTACGGACCAATCAGACTGATTTTGGCCAAAGCGGCAATGCGCAGTCCACCGAATCCTCCAAAACATTCGTGAGATTCCGGTCGGCATAGAGGAGTTACTAGCCTCATACGAGACTACCAAAACAGTAGGAATGGCGGCGCTCTAGCGGCGATTTACGCCAACTTGATGATTACTGTATCCAGATGCCGATGGCGGAGGCAAGCAGGCCCAGCCACCAGGGAGAGTACTGGAAATCGCGACGCTTGCGGTCTATCCACCGCAGCTCCTGCCGCACTGCAACTCGCGCGATTGCTCCTATCGGTCGAGAGTTTCAACCCGAAGACTCTTAGTAGCGACGATCAGCTGACATTGGTAGTGCCGCGTCAGCACCAATTTCATCGCTCCCCGCGCCGGCCGAGAAACGCTAGAATGCTCACGTCATGACGTCTTAGTCGAGGGCCACAGTGGGCGGCATTTGAGTTGGAGTGGGCAAGAGCTTGGTTGTCGATGACGCCGGCGGAGACGTTCCACGCATTCTTGGAATCTCCTTTGCAGTTTCCGCACACCTGCCAGATCTGCTTTTGATCCTTGACTCTACGTTAGCTATTGCGATTTGCAGGGCACCTATCGTCGCAACGTCGCCCGGTGAGCCATTCGAACGCGACCGCTCGTCTTCGAGCTGCCCGGTCAGGCTCCGCAGATGACCCGAGAGGGACGCTTGTATAGCTGGCGCCCACCCGCAGTCTGCGATTACTGTACTCACTACACTTCCATCCCCTCCCAAGCGCATTCCACCTCCAGAAAACTGAGGACCTGCCTGCATGGGAGCTGGCGAATCACGCTGACTAGGCGTTTGGGTGCTCGCTTCAGCAATCGACTTCACACTTCGGGCAATCCGCACAACGAACGTGTGACTCGGATATTGCTCGGCGAGCATGTCGAGAACACGAAGCCGCTCCGGCTCATTCGAGATCGCCTGCGCTGCGATCACAAGTTGCGCCACCTGATGCTTTTCACTCGCGACCCGCGTAGCCTCCATCGTTTGCACCTGCGGCCTTTGAAAAAAGTAAAATACGACCAGCGCCATGCAGACGAGCGAAATGAAGTTGGCTAGCTGCAGAGCAAAACTACGACGAGCAAAGCGGATATCAAGTCGCAGCTTTTCGAGCTCTAACTCTTCCTTAGAAGATAAAGTAGGCGCCACAATCGGACCTTCCGACATACCTCCCCCCCTGCTCCCCCACCTCCGAACACAACAAAAAACGTCACTGTCAAGACGCTGATGGCGTCAGAAACGCTTCCTCACCGGTTAATCAGTCCAGCGGACAAGACAATGCGGAAAGATCGCCGCAACCATCTTCATGACGTCAATTGCCGCTCACTTTAACCTCTACAGCTTGCTTGATATTAAGGTCATATTTGCAGACGACCGTACTGTGCACCATCGCACCGAATCCATTTTGGAACTGGGCTTCCTTCTCGACCAGGGTCACAATGCCGCTCTTCACGTAGTTGTCTCCCTTGTAGAACGTGCTGAAAGCGAGGAATGGAAATTTTGGTTCGCCGAACTTTGCAAGCTTCTGTGCCTCGATCTTGCATGACGCCTGACCGAACGAAATGTCTCGGAAGTTATTCACGAGATCAGCATTGTCTGAACATCGGCGCCAATCTGATTTGCAAGAAGGATTGGCACTCTCTTTTTCGTCGTCGCGACCTCCCATGATCGCGCCGATACCGATAAAAACGAGCAAGAGCACGAAAACACTGGCGCATCCTCGGTTGGCCTTCTTGGGTAACGGGCGTTCGGCCCCGTGAGCAGATTCGCTCTTGAGCCATCGCTGAGCACGTGCGGCAGTCAGTGGATCGGACGACGGATATTCAGCGATCGGCTGGCCGCATTGCGGGCAGGCGGCTGCGCGGTCGCTCACACGAGCGCCGCACTCAGGACACTCAATAAGAGCCATAGCTGCCCCGTTCATAAACAGATATGAATCGCCGTAGCCGTCCTTTGGCGGCTCCACATGCCCACCCCCTCCGTGAGTTGCTCAACTTAGACGGGCTCCCTCACTCCGGCAAGTCGAATGCCAATTCCGGGGATTTGATCCACGACAATTGATCAGTAGCGAGCTTTTCGGTCTGTTTTTTTGTCACGCCAAACGAAATGTGGATCGGCCTGTCCAGCTTAGCAAGATTACTATTTCTTTTTTCCGGAAATTGTGTTATGTACTTCGCCGTCTCGCGCTCACTGAAGGGGCGTTTCGCGATCGTCACGGACCGTGGAGCGTGGGATGCGGTGGCCGCTTTGGGCTCGCAGTGCGCGTTTCGCGTGCGGACGAACGAACCCGAGGCGGACGGTCAAGACGTGTGGTCCCGACACCCCGACGCTGGTGTCTTGGTCGGCGACATCCCGATGACGGGGGCAAGCAAGCCCGGTCCCCTGGGAGAGCACGGAGCAGCCGTTAAGCCCGCCGCGCAGGGAAGGCCGGATGTTCGGCCAAGCCTGTGGTGACTGCCGCCTGCTTTTTTTCTGCAGGCGGGCCATGGGTGCGGCCTGCACCCGGCCTTCCCTGCGCCCTTCTCTATGAAGGGGGCCCCGAAGAGCAAAGCTCGGACGCGAAAACGCGCCGCGAGGCTGCGAAGCCGCGCCGCCAGGCCAGAGATAAGAGGAAGCGCCGGGAATGGCGCTCCCTAGGGAAGAGGGAAAAGCCGCCAAGACCGGTCTCGAGCTGGAGCGTCGTTCCCTCCTCCGACATCCGGCGTACGACGCGATCGAGCGACGATTGGCCGATATTGAAGACAATCTTGCCGGCCAGGAATGTTTGTTCCGGCGTGAAGCGCCTCATTCGCGACCTCCGAGACAAACCGCCTCAGTCTGGCGCGTGGTGCTTGCGACCGGATAACGCAGCGCGCGATTTGACGCGAAGGGGTTAACAAGCTGGTGAGCCGTCGGACCGCTCTACCCACTTCGCTCTGCCGAGGCGCGTCAGGCAGCCGCGCCGGACATGCGCTTCAACACCTCGCCTTTCGGCCCGTCGGCGACGACCTTGCCGCCGTCCAGCCAGATCAGGCGATCGACCAGTTGCAGCACCGGCGCGCGATGGGTCGCGACGATCAGCGTCCGGTCGCCGATGAATTTTCCGATGTTCTTGACCAGCCGCGCCTCGAGCATCGTGTCCATCGACGCGGTCGGCTCGTCGAGCAGCAGCACCTTGGGATCAGAGAGCAGGATTCGCGCCAGCGCCACCGACTGGCGCTCGCCGCCGGACAGCCGCTCGCCACGAGGGCCGACGTTCATGCCGAAGCCCTGCGGATGCGTCGCTGCGAAATCGGCGATTCCGGTCAGCTTCATGACCTCATGAAAATGCTCCGGATCGACCTGCTGCTGGCCCAGCATCAGGTTTCTCATCAGGGTGTCCTCGACGATACCCGGGCCCTGGCCCATATAGCCCAGCGCTTTGCGGAGCTCCGACGGCTCATACTGGCGCACCTCGAACCCGTCGAGCAGGATCGAGCCGCGATCAGGCTCGGCGAACCTGGCGATCAGCCGCAGCAGCGTCGACTTTCCCGACCCCGACCGGCCGACGATGGCCACGCGCTCGCCCGGCTTGATCGTCGTGGTCAGATTGTCGATCTGCCGCGTGCTCTGGCCTGGATAGGAGAAGGCAACGCTCTGCAGGCGCAACGCGCATTGCGCGGGCTGATGCAGCGCGCCGCTTTCGTCGCCGGCGGTCTCGCTCTGATGTCGGGTTTCGTTCGCCAGCGACCTCAGCAGCGCGCGACTCTGCAACGTCCGATGCAAGACCGCAATCAGCTGACCGATCGGACTGATGACGCGTCCGATCAAGAGCGAGCAGGTGGAGAGACCGCCGATCGTCATGTCTCCGGCGGAGACCTCATAGACGCCGATCACCAGCACGACCGCGACCATCATCTGCCCGATCGTGACGTTCGCATAGGCCGCGAACCCCTGATACAGCCGCGACACATGGGTCGAATAGGCGTACTCGTCGAAGATCCGCTCGAAGCGGTTCAGGACGCGGAGCTCGGTCCGAGTCGACTTGATCGTCTCGAGCACCTCCACCGCTTCATTCAGGCGATTGGTCTGAAGCTGCATCAATGTGGTCGAGCGCTTCTGCTCGGCCTCGGAGCCGAGGCTCGTCCAGTGATGCAGCGCTGCCAGCGCGCCGATGCCCAGCAACGGCGCCAGCACGACCGCACCACCGTTCAGCCAGAGCAGCGTGAAGACGATCAACAGGAAGGGAACGTCGATCAGCACGCCGGTGACGAGCTGCGGGATCAGCTGCGTCATTGCATCGAGATTGCGCAAGCGGAGCGTAATCGCGCCGGACGAGCGCGGCGCCTCGCCCATTTTCGCCTGCAGCAGCCGCCTGATGACCGAGCCCTGAATGGCGGCGCTGGCCGAGCTCGAAAGCGAATCCTGGATCTTCATGCGAACCCAGCGAACGGCGAGGTCCGCCAGCAACGCCATGGTGACGCCAATCGAAATCGCCCACAACGTGTCGAACGCGGAGTGCGGGATCACCCGATCGAATACCAGGCCCGAATAGACCGGCAGCGCCAGCAGCATCAGGTTCGAAAAAGCCGCCGCGACCAGAAGTTCGATCAGCATCTTGCGATGCCGGCCGGTCATGAACGCGAGGATTCCGCGAACCGGATCGCTGCTCTCCGAAGACGCCGGCTCCGCCACGGTCTCGACGGGATTGTCCGGCGGCACGATGCCGCGCGGCCGCACCAGAAACAGCGTGCCGGCCTCTTCGGCCGCGAGCGCATCCTTGTCGATCGAATAGTTCCGGCTGCCGTGCTGGGCAATGAATTCACGACCGCGACGCGCGAGGAGCATGCGCCCCATGCCCTCGTTGGTCAGCATGACCGCGGGAAGATCTTCTGCCGAAAGCGAGGCCACCAGGCGGTTTTCGAACACGACGTCGATGCCGTTGGTCGCGGCGAACGAGATCAGCGTCTCAGGGCTGTCGATGTCATCAGTTGCACTCGCGCCGGCGCGTACCGGCTCGCCGCGCTGGCGATCCCAGATCGAGGCGATCTCCGCCAGAAGCCTCGCAAGGTGATCCGGCGGGGGCAGCTGCGACACGTCGAGCCGCTCCGGATCGGGTCGTTGCGCAAGGCCGATTGTTGCAAGGCGCCCGACCGCCGCGTCGACGACCGCGGCGTGACGCTCAGACTTGATGCTGCTCTGGAACATGGGATCTGCAATGCACCCGCAAGGCGGAAGGACTCTCGTACTAATTCATTAGCCTTAATTGTTCGTGCACCGCTTTCGGTTTATGTGAATCAGCTCATCCGGACCGAGACGGCATTGCATCCCCTCCGCGCCCATCAGATCCCTGCAGGTGTTGAAACGGCGGCACTGCGTTCGCCTGCCATCGATGCGAGTACTTCTGCCACAGGGCAACTGGCAGTATTTCCTCGCCGCATCGATCGCATCGCCACCGAGGCCCAGGGGCGCTTCGTTGTGATCGTCGGGTTGTGCACGCTTGCAGCGTTGCTCTGGTCGGCGATCGTCCAGATCGACAAGGTGACGCGCGGTTCGGGGCGCATCGTCACCCAGCAGATGAAGCAGGAGGTGCAGCATCTCGAAGGCGGCATCATCGCCGAGATCATGGTCAAGCCGGGCGACCGGGTGGTCACGGGCCAGCCGCTGATGCGCGTGGAGAACAGCTTCTTCAAATCGGAGCTGGCGCAGGCTGCGATCGAGCAGGCCGCGAAGCGAATCCGCCTGAAAAGACTGGGGGCGGAGACCACCGGGGCGAGCGAGGTGTCGTTTCCGCCGGCGGCCCTGAATATCAGCCAGCAGGTGATCGACAACGAGCTATCACTGTTTCAACGCCGTCGCGCCAACCTGAACGAGCAGCTCTCGATCGTCACCCAGCAGCAGCGGCAAAAGGAGATCGAGCTGTCGGAGCTACGCTCACGCCTGCCTTCCGTCACCCGCGAGCGGCAGATCTCCGACGAGCGCCTGGCGTCCTTGCGCAAGCTCACCGCCGCAGGCGCAGCCTCGAACAATGAGCAGCTCGAAGCCGAGCGGGTGCTGCAGCAGGCGGTCGCACGCCTCTCCGACCTTGCACACGAGATCCCGCGCGCGGAAGCCGCGTTGTCGGAGCTCGAGAAGCGCAAAGCCGAGGTCACCTCCCGCTTCCAGGCCGACGCCGAAAAGGAACGGGCACAGACATCGACGGAGCTGGAGAAGCTCACCAAGAGCATCGAGGCGCTGCAGGACCGCATGAGCCGGTCCGACGTCAGCGCACCCGTCAGCGGCATCATCAACAAGCTGAACGTGACAACTATCGGCGGCGTGGTCAAACCCGGAGAGCCGCTCGCCGAAATCGTTCCGTCGGATGGCTTGATCGATGTCGAGATGAAGCTTTCGCCGGCCGACCGCGCCGATGTCTGGCCGGGCCAGCGCGCAATCGTCAAGATCAGTGCCTACGAGTTCTCCGTCTATGGCGGATTGAGTGCGCGGGTTTCCGACATTTCACCCGACGCGCATCAGGACGAGCGCGGCGTACCCTATTTCAAGGTGCGCCTCGAAGCCGACGCGGCAGCGCTGGGGCCGGACCATCCGGTGCTGCCGGGCATGCTGGCCGACGTCGATGTCATCGGACACCGACAGAGCGTGCTCGGCGCCCTGCTGCGGCCGCTGCGCCGGATCAAGGACAACGCGCTGAGGCAATAGCGGCAAGCCGTCGAGTGCCGGCTCGGCGCCGGCAACATCGTCTCACGGGCTTCTCGTGACCATCACGCCACCAGCGACAGATGCGCGATGACGTTGGTATGCGCGGCATCGTCGTAGATCGTGTAGGTCGTCGTGTTGCCGGCGACCGAGGTCGTGTAGTGCGATGCCGGATCGGCGATGTTCACCGTGTCGCCGGCATTGACCATCATGGTCAGCGTATTGGCGGAACCGCCATCCATCTGGCTGATCTGACTGGCTGACAGACTGACCGAGGCGTTGACGTTGGTGGCGGTGAAATCGATGGTCTCGATGTTCGTCAATGCGGCGAGCAGCTCGGTGTCGCTGATCGTTCCCGAATTGGCGGAGATGTTGACCGTGTTGTTGCCGCTGCCACCATCGATGGTCGAGCCCGCCGCCAGCGACGTATGGTCGATGATGAAGATGTCGTCGCCGCCATTGCCGAACAGGTGGTCCGTGCCGCCGCCGCCCGAGATGGTGTCGTTGCCGGAACCGCCCGCCAGGGTATTGTTCCCCGAGGAGCCGGTGATGCTCAGCGCCGAGGACATCGCAACGCCGTCGACGTTCTGGAAGTTACTGACCACCGTCGAATCGCCGGCGGTCTGATCGGCATTGCCGAGATTGACCGTTGCCGCTGCGTCGAGCACCAGCGTGTTGGTGCCACTGCCGCCGTCGATTGAGGTCTCGGTGCCGTGATAGGTGACCGTGTCGTCCCCGGCGCCTGCGTTGATCGTATCAGTGCCACCGCCCCCATCGATCGTTTCGTTACCCGAGCCCGTGGTGATGATGTTGGCGGAGGACGATCCTGTGACGGTCAGGGCCGAGCTGACCGATGACGCATCGAGATGCTCGAAATTGGTAACACTGACTGTGTCGCCGGTTGTCTGGTCCGAACCGGCCGCAACCGACAAATTCACCGCTGTGATGCCGCCGGACGCCGCCAGCACCAGAGTGTCATTTCCAGCGCCGCCGTCGATCGTCGTCTCGGTGCCGTGATAGGTCACGCCGTCATCGCCGCCGCCGGCCCGAATGACATCGGCCCCGCCCGCGCCGTCGATCGTGTCGTTCCCCGAGCCGCCGGTGATGGCGTTGACGCCGGAGGATCCTGTGATCGACAATGCCGCCGACAGCGCAGAGGCGTCGACATTCTCGAAGTTGCTGACCGCGACACCATCGCTGGCGGTTTGGTCGGCATTGCCGAGATTGACCGTGGCAGCGACACTCATCAGCAGCGTATCGGTACCGGTGCCACCATCGATCGAGCTTTCCGACCCGCGATAAGTGACAGTGTCATTGCCGCTACCGGCGTTGATGACGTCAGCGCCGCCACCACCGTCGATCGTATCGTTGCCGGAGCCGGTGATGATCGTGTTGACCGACGACGAGCCGGTGACTGTCGCGGCCGTGGACAGCACGCTGGCGTCGATGCTCTCGAAGTTGCTGACGCTGACGCTATCCCCCGTGGTCTGGTCGGATCCCCCCGTGACAGAGAAATTGATGGCCGTGATGGCGGCACCGACCGCCAGCACCAGCGTGTCGTTGCCGGACCCACCGTCGATGGAGGCTTCCGTGCCGTGGTCGGTGACGGTGTCGTTGCCGCCGCCGGCGTTGATCACGTCAGCGCCGCCGGCGCCATCGATCGTGTCCGCTCCCGAACCGCCGATGATGGAATTAACCGATGACGAGCCGCTCAGCGTGACCGCCGCTGACACCGCCGAGGCATCGACGTTCTGGAAGTTGGTGACGTTGACCGCGTCACCCGAGGTGACATCCGCATTGCCAAGGTTCACCGTCGCCGCCGCCTTCAGCAGCAACGTGTTGCTGCCGGTGCCGCCGTCGATCGATGTCTCCGTGCCATAGTAGGACACGGTATCGTTGCCGGCACCGGCCGCGATCACATCGGTCCCGCCGGCGCCGTCGATCATGTCGTCGCCTGAACCGCCCGTAATAGTGTTGGCGGCGGAGGAACCAGTGATCGACAGTGCCGCCGACAGGGACGAGGCGTCGACATTCTCGAAGTTGGTGACCGCAACACCATCGCCGGAGGTTTGGTCGCCATTGCCGAGATTGACGGTCGCTGCGGCACTCATCAGCAGCGTATCGGTACCGCTACCGCCATCGATCGCGCTTTCCGACCCGTGACAGGTGACGGTGTCATTGCCGCCACCGGCGTTGATGACGTCAGCGCCGCCACCGCCGTCGATCGTATCGTTGCCGGAGCCGGTGGTGATCGTGTTGACCGATGCCGAACCAGTGACTGTCGTGGCCGTGGACAGCACGCTGGCATCGACGCTCTCGAAATTGGTGACGCTGACGCTGTCCCCCGTGGTCTGGTCTGATCCGCCCGCGACCGAGAAATTGATCGCTGCGATGGCGACGCCGGCCGCCAGCACCAGCATATCGCTGCCGGATCCGCCGTCGATGGAGGCTTCCGCGCCGCGCTCGGTGACGGTGTCATTGCCGCCGCCGGCGTTGATGATGTCGGCACCGCCGCCGCCATCGATCGTGTCCGCTCCCAAACCGCCGATCATGGAATTCGCCGACGACGAGCCGGACAGCGTGACAACCGATGACACGGCCGAGGCATCGACGTTCTGAAAATTGAGGACGTTGATCCCGTCGCCCGAAGTGACATCGGTATTGGCGAGGTTCACCGTCGCCGCCGCCTTGAGCAGCAGGGTGTTGCTGCCGGAGCCGCCGTCGATCGACGTCTCCGAGCCATAGTAGGAGACGGTGTCGTCGCCGGCACCGGCCGCAATCACGTCGGCGCCGCCGCCGCCGTCGATCGTGTCGTTCCCAGAACCCGTCGTGATCGCGTTGGCGACCGACGAGCCGGTGACGCTGACCGCAGTCGACAGGATGTTGGCGTTGAGGTTCTCGAAATTGCTGATCGTGACACCATCGCCGGTGGTCTGGTCCGATCCCGCGCTCACGGCGAAATTGACGGCGGTAATGCCGCCGCCGGCAGCCAGCACCAGCGTGTCGCTGCCACTGCCGCCATCCATCGAGCTTTCCGAGCCGCGGTAGGCGACGACGTCGTTGCCGCCACCGGCGCTGATCACGTCGGCGCCGCCAGCACCATCGATGGTGTCGTCGCCGGAGCCGCCGATGATCGTGTTGATGGACGATGAGCCGGTCAGCGTCAGCGCGGAGGACAGCGCCGACGCATCCACGTTCTGGAAGTTGATCGCATTGATAGAATCGCCCGAGGTGACATCGGCATTGGCCAGATTCACGGTCACTGCCGTCTTCAGCAGCAACGTATTGGTGCCGGTGCCACCATCGATCGATGCCTCGGTGCCGTAATAGGCGACGCTGTCGTTGCCGGCGCCTGCCGCTATGACATCGGCGCCGCCACCGCCATCGATGGTGTCGTTCCCCCCGCCGCCGGTGATCGTATTGGCCGCCGACGAGCCAGTAATGGCAATTGCCGTCGACAACGCGGAGGCATCGACGTTCTGGAAGTTGCTGACGATAGTTGAATCGCCGGAGGTCTGATCACCGTTCGCGAGGTTGACCGAGGCTGCCGCGCTCATCACCAGCGTGTTGGTGCCGGAACCGCCGTCGATCGAGGCTTCCGAGCCGCGGTAGGTGACGGTGTCGTTGCCGCCCCCGGCGCTGATCACGTCGGCGCCGCCACCGCCGTCGATGATGTCGTTGCCCGCCCCGGTGGTGATCGTGTTCGCCAACGACGAACCTGTGACGGTCAGCGCAGAGCCGAGTGCCGAAGCATCGACGCTCTCGAAATTCGTCACGCCGACGCTGTCGCCGATCGTCTGGTCGGTACCGCCCGCTACCGAGAAATTGATGGCCGTGATGCCACCCGAGGTGGGCAGCACCAGCGTGTCGGTGCCGGATCCGCCGTCGATCGAAGCCTCGGAGCCGCGATAGGTAACGCTGTCGTTACCTGCTCCGGCGCTGATGATATCGGCACCGCCGGCACCGTCGATCACGTCGTTGCCCGCCCCGCCTGTGATCGTGTTCGTGCCCGACGAACCGGTCAGAGACGCGCCTGACGACAGTGCCGACGCGTCGATATTCTGGAAATTGATGACGTTGGCGGCATCGCCTGATGTCTGATCGGCATTGCCAAGATTGACGGTGTTGGCCCCACGCATCACCAGTGTGTTGGTGCCGGCGCCGCCGTCGATCGAGGTCTCATTGCCGTAGTAGAACACCAGGTCGTTGCCGGCACCCGCTGATACCACATCGGCGCCGCCGCCACCGTCGATGGCATCGTCGCCTGAACCGGTGATGATCATATTGGCCGAAGACGAGCCGGTGACAATGACTGAGGTGGAGAGCACGCTGGCGTCGATGCTCTCGAAGTTCATGATCGTGGTCGAATCGCCGGTGGTCTGATCGGCACCGGACGATACGGCGAAATTGACAGAGCTGACGCTGGTGCCGGCGGCCAGCACGAGCCTGTCGGATCCGGCGCCGCCATCGATCGAGGTCTCGTTGCCGCGATCGGTGACCGTATCGTTGCCGCCTCCGGCATTGATGACATCAGTGCCACCGGCGCCGTCGATCGTATCGTCGCCGGAGCCGCCGATGATGGTGTTGGCGGACGATGAGCCGGTCATCGACATCGCCGTCGACACCGCTGAGCCGTCGACATTCTGGAAATTTTTGACGCTGACGGAGTCGCCAGCGGTCTGGTCGCCGGCGCCGATGTTGACGGTCGCGGCCGCCTTCATGATCAGCGTATTGGTGCCGGTGCCGCCGTCGACCGACACTTCCGTTCCGTAGTAGGACATTGTGTCGTTGCCGGCACCACCCGCAAGGGTATCGCCGCCGCCGCCGCCGTCGATCGTGTCGTTGCCGCCGCCGCCGGTAATGACATTGACGCCTGACGAGCCCGTGATCGACACCGCTGACGACACGGCGGATGCATCGACATTCTGGAAGTTGCTGATCGTACCGGCGCCGAACGACAGCTGGTTCGCATTGGCGAGGTTCAGCACTGCGGAGGTGTTCAGGATCAGCGTGTTGGTGCCGGTACCGCCGTCGACCGACGTTTCCGTGCCGTAGTAGGAGACGGTATCGTTGCCACCGCCGGCGTTGATCGCGTCCGCGCCGCCGGCGCCATCGATGATGTCATTGCCCGAACCGGTCGTGATCGTATTGGCAGACGACGAGCCGGTGACGGTCAATGCTGTCGTGAATATCGATGCATTGACGCTCTCGAAATTGGCGACAGTGACGCTGTCGCCCACGGTCTGGTCACCCGCCGCGAGGGTAACGGCAGTGATGCTGCCGGCCACGGCGAAGGTGAGCGTGTCGCTCCCGGCGCCGCCATCGATCGAGCTCTCGCCCCCCCGATAAGTGACGGTGTCGTCACCACCACCCGCGCTGATGATGTCGGCGCCGCCGCCGCCATCGATCGTGTCATTGCCCGCGCCACCCACGATCGTATTCGCGCCTGACGAGCCGGTGACGGTCACGCCGGTCCCGAGCATCGACGCATTGACGTTGGCGAAATTGGTGACCGAGATGCCGTCGCCGCTGGTAACGTCGGTATTGACCAGATTGACCGTCACTGCAGCGCGCAAATTCAGCGTGTTGTTGCCGGCCCCGCCGTCAATCGAGCTTTCCGCACCGTAGTAGTGGACGAGATCATCGCCGCCGCCCGCGGCGATGACGTCGGCGCCGCCGCCGCCGTCGATGACGTCGTTGCCCGAGCCGCCGGTGATCGTATTAACCGAGGACGTGCCAGTGATCGCGATACCGGTCGACAGCGCCGAAGCATCGACGTTCTGGAAATTCGTGACCGTCACGAGATCGCCGGTGGTCTGGTCCGCATTCGTCAAGTTCACCGTCGCGGCAGCCTGCAGCACCAGCGTGTTCACGCCAGTGCCGCCGTCGACCGTCGTTTCGGAGCCGTGATAGATCACCGTATCGTTGCCGCCACCGGCCGCGATAGTGTCGGCACCGCCTGCGCCATCGATCGTGTCGGCACCGGAGCCACCGGTGATGAAGTTGATGCCGGACGAGCCGGTGATGGCTATGCCGGCCGACGTTGCGCTGGCATCGACACGTTCGAAGTTGAGGACGGTGACGCTGTCGCTCGTGGTCTGGTCGGTCCCTGCGCTGGCGCCGAGATTGACCGCGGTGATGCCGCCGTTCGCCGCCAGCACCAGCGTGTCATTGCCGGCGCCGCCGTTGATGGATACTTCCGTGCCGTGATAGGTGACGACGTCGTCGCCCCCACCCGAGTTGATGGTATCAGCGCCGCCACCACCGTCGATGGTGTCAACGCCGCTGCCTGTTACGATGGAATTCGCCGCAGACGATCCCGTCACCGTCAGAACCGCGCTGACCGCGCTCGAATCCAGGTTCTGGAAATTCTTCACCGACACCGCGTCACCGGTCGTGATGTCGGAACCGGCCGCGGCCGACAGATCGACCACCGACAGGCCTGAGATCGCTTTGACGACCAGCGTGTTGTTGCCGGCGCCGCCGTCGATCGTGGTCTCCGAGCCCCAATAGTCAACGGTGTCGTTGCCCGCCCCCGCCAATATCACATCGGCGCCGGCGCCGCCGTGAATGATGTCATCGCCGGAGCCCGTGGTGATGGTGTTCGCCGAGGACGAGCCTGTCACCGTGACCGCCGTGGTCATGACGCCGGCGTCGACGCTCTCGAAATTTGACACCACGACGTTGTCACCGGTCGTCTGGTCGCCGGTGGTTGACAGGTCGATCGCCGTGATGCCGCCGGATGCGGCCAGCACGAGCTTGTCCAAGCCGCCATTGCCGTCGATGGAGACTTCCGTACCGCGATAGGTGACAGTGTCGTTGCCGGTGCCGGCATCGATCACATCGGCGCCGCCGCCGCCATCGATCGTATCATTGCCGACCGAGCCGGTGATGATGTTGGCGCCAGACGAGCCGGTGATGGACACCGGCCCGGAGACCTGGCCCGCATCGATGTTCTGGAAATTGGTGACAGTCGTCGTCGAGTCGCCGCTGGTCTGATCGGCGGCGTTGGCCAGATTGACGGTGACGGCGCTCCTCAGGACCAGTGTGTTGGTGCCGGTGCCGCCATCATACGATGTCGCGCCGGCGCGATAGAAGATGGTATCGTTTCCGGCGCCGCCGGCGATGATGTCGGCCCCGCCGACGCCATCGATGACGTCATCGCCGGAGCCGCCGGTGATGGTATTGGCGCCGGAAGAGCCGGAGATGCCCATCCCGTTCGACACCGCGCTGGCGTCGACGTTCTGGAAATTCGTGACGGTGGTGAGGTCGCCGGTGGTCTGGTCGGTATTGGCCAGGTTGATCGTAACCGCGGCGTGCATGATCAGCGTGTTGGTGCCGCTGCCGCCGTCAACCCCGCTTTCGGTGCCGTAATAGCTGACGGTATCGTTGCCGGCCTGGGCGGAGATGGAGTCAAGGCCGCCTTTGCCGTCGATCACGTCGTCGCCCGAACCCGTCAGGATCTGGTTGGAGCCGCCGGAGCCGGTCACGGTCAACGCCGTGGTGGCGACAAAGGCGTTGAGGTTCTCGAAATTGATGACCTTGACAGTATCGCCGATGGTCTGATCGGTTCCGGAAGCGACCGAGAAGTCGACCGCGGTGATGCCGCCGAGCACTGCAAGCGACAACGTATCGTTGTCTGAGCCGCCATCGATCGAGACTTCGGTCCCTTGATACACGACAGTGTCGGCGGCGCCGCCGGCGGCGATCACGTCGGCGCCACCAGCGCCATTGATGACATCGTTGCCACCGCCGCCGGTGATGATGTTGACGCCCGACGAACCGGTGATCGACGCACCGCCCGCCAGAGCGGATGCATCGACGTTCTGGAAGTTGGTGACGGTCGTGACGTCGCCCGAGGTCTGGTCCGCGGCGCCCAAGTTGACGGTGCCGGAGACCCTCATCTGCAGCGTGTTGGTACCGGAGCCACCGTCGAGCGATGTCTCCGAGCCCCAATAGGCAACGATGTCGTTGCCAGCGCCGGCGCTGATCGTATCCCCGCCGCCATTGCCGTTGATGATATCGTCGCCGGCCCCGGTCGTGATGACGTTCGCGGATGTCGAGCCAATGACGGAGATGGCTGTGGTCAGCGCGCTGGCGTCCAGGTTCTCGAAATTGGCCACGACTGTGCCGTCGCCGGTGGTCTGATCAGCGGCCGTCAAGTTCACGACGCTCGTGCCGCCGCTTGCCACCATGACGAGCGTGTCGACACCGCTGCCGGCATCGATCGACGCTTCGGTGCCGTGATAGGTCACCCTGTCGTCGCCGCCGCCGGCGGCAATCACGTCGGCGCCGCCGCCGCCGTCGATGGTATCGTTGCCAGCACCGCCGGTCAGGGTATTAGCAGCGGCCGAGCCGGTGAGCGAGACGCCGACCGCGAGCGAGGAGGCATCCACGTTCTGGAAGTTCGCGACCGCTGTCGTATCCCCCGACGTCTGATCGGTGTTGGCGAGGTTGACCGTGGTCGCCGCATGCAGAATCAGCGTGTTGGTGCCGTTGCCGCCGTCGATCGCGCTTTCCGTGCCGTAGTAGGTGACGGTGTCATTGCCATCGCCGGCGCTGATCACGTCGCCGCCGCCACCGCCATCGATCGTATCGTTGCCGGAGCCCGTCATGATCGTGTTCGCCGCCGCCGAGCCGGTCACAAGCAAGGCCGAGCTCAGCGCGCTGGCATCGAGGTTCTCGAAATTGAATACCTTGACGGTATCGCCGCTGGTCTGGTCCGTGCCGGCCGCGACCGCGAAATTGACCGAGGTGATTCCGGCTGCCGTCGACAGCACCAGCGTGTCGGAGCCACTGCCCCCATCGATGGTCGCCTCACTGCCGTGGAAGATGACGGTGTCGTTGCCGGCGCTCGCCAGGATCGTATCGGCGCCGCCGCCACCGTCGATCGTGTCGTCGCCGGAGGAGCCGGTGAGCTGGTTGATGCCGTTCGAACCGGTGATGCTGACGCCGGTGGACAACATCGAGGCGTCGACATTCTGGAAGTTCGCGACAGCGGTGCTGTCGCCGGTCGTCTGGTCGGCATTCGTGAGATTGACGCTGGCCGCGGCGCGAAGCAGCAGCGTGTTGGTGCCGGCCTGCCCGTCGATCGAGATCTCGGTGCCGCGGTAGGACACGGTATCGTCGCCCGCACCTGCCGAGATGATGTCCGCGCCGCCGCTGCCGTCGATCGTATCGGCACCCGAGCCGCCGATGATGGTGTTGGCGTTGGCATCGCCGGTGATCGATATCGCCGTGGACAGTGCCGAGGCATCCACGTTCTGGAAATTGGTGACGGCAGTGATGTCGCCAGTGGACTGATCGATGTTGCCGAGGTTGATCGTGGTCGCGGCGTTCATCACCAGCGTGTTGGTGCCGGTGCCGCCGTCAATCGACGCCTCGGTGCCGTGATAGACGACCGAATCGTCGCCGGCGCCGGCGGCGATGATGTCGGCGCCGCCCCCGCCGTCGATCGTGTCGTTGCCCGAGCCGGTCTTGATCGTATTGGCAGAGCTCGATCCCGTCACTGCGAGTGCGGTCGAAAGCGCGCTCGCATCGACGTTCTCGAAATTGCTCACGCCGACGACGTCGCCAGTCGTCTGGTCGGCCCCGGCGGCGACCGCGAGATTCACCGCGGTCGTGCCGCCCGACGCAGCCATGAGCAAGGTGTCGGAGCCACTGCCGCCGTCGATCGAGGCCTCGGTGCCGTGATAGATGACGGTATCGGCACCGGCGCCGGCTGCAATGACGTCAGCGCCGCCCGCGCCGTCGATCGTATCGTTGCCGACGCCACCGGTGAGCAAGTTGGCCGCGGCGCTTCCGGTGATCGAGACACCGGATACCAGCTGTGATGCGTCGACGTTCTGGAAATTGGAGATGGTGACCAGGTCACCCAGCGTCTGATCGGCGCTGCCGAGATCGACCGTCGTCGCCGCGCGCAGCAGCAGCGTGTTGCTGCCAGTGCCGCCGTCGATCGAGAACTCGGTGCCGCGGTAGGAGACGGTGTCGTCGCCGGCGCCGGCGCTGATGATGTCGGCGCCGCCGCCGCCATCGATAATATCGTTGCCGGAGCCGGTGGTGATGATGTTGATCGCTGACGACCCCTGCACCGACAAGGCTGTGGTCGCAACGGCAGCATCGAGGTTCTCGAAATTCGCGACCACGACGCTGTCGCCCGTAGTCTGATCCGCGCCCGCTGCGACGGCGAAGTTGACCGCCGTAATGCCGCCGGTCGCGGCCAGCACCAACGTGTCCGATCCGGTGCCGCCATCGATCGACGTCTCGGTGCCTTGATAGGTGACGGTGTCGTCACCGCCGCTGGCGTTGATGACGTCGGCGCCGCCGGCACCGTCGATGGTGTCATCGCCGAAGCTGCCGGTGATCGTATTGACGCCGGACGAGCCGGTGATCGAGACGCCGGAGGACAGCGCCGAGGCGTCAACGTTCTGGAAATTGGTGACGGCGGTCGCATCGCCGCTGGTCTGATCGGCAGCGCCGAGCACGACCGTGGTCGCAGCCTTGAGCAGCAGCGTGTTGTTGCCGGCGCCGCCGTCGATCGCGGTTTCGCTGCCACGATAGGCGACCGTGTCGTCACCGGCGCCCGCCGCGATCACATCGGTGCCGCCGCCGCCGTCGATCGTATCGTTGCCCGAGCCGGTCGTGATGGTGTTGCCGAATGCCGACCCGGTTACGATCAGCGCCGAATTGAGCGCGCTCGCATCGAGATTTTCGAAGTTGGTGACGCTGACGCTGTCGCCGGTGGTCTGGTCGGAGCCCGAGGCAACGGCGAAGTTGACGGCGGTCAGCGCCGAGCCGGCCGCCACGATCAGGGTGTCGGTGCCGGTATTGCCGTCGATCGACACCTCGCTGCCGCGATACAGCACAGTGTCGTCGCCGGCGCCGGTGTTGATGATATCGGCTCCGCCGCCGCCATCGATCGTATCGTTGCCCGAGCCGCCGGTGATGGTGTTGGCCACGCTCGATCCGGTAATCGAAACGCCGGACGACAGCGACGACGCATCGACGTTCTGGAAGTTGGCGACATTGGTCGCATCGGCCGTGGTCTGGTCGAGATTGGCGAGGTTGACGGTCGCAACCGCCTTCATCACGAGGGTGTTGTTGCCGCTGCCACCGTCGATGGAAAGCTCGGTACCATAATAGGCGACGGAATCATTGCCCGCGCCGGCTGCAATGGTATCGCCGCCGCCGCCGCCGTCGATGACATCGTTGCCGGCGCCGCCCGTGATGACGTTCGCGCTCGAGCTACCCTGGATCGAGACCGCCGCGTTCAGCGCGGAGGCGTCGACGTTCTGGAAGTTCGAGACCGTCGTCGTATCGCCGGTGGTCTGGTCGGAATTGTTGAGGTTGACGGTGACGGCCGCCCGCATGATCAGCGTATTGGTGCCGCTACCGCCGTCGATCGAAACCTCGGAATTGTAATAGGAGACGGTATCGTCTCCCGCCCCGGCGCTGATGACATCTGCGCCGCCGCCGCCGTCGATCGTATCACTACCGGCGCCCGTCGTGATCGCGTTCGCCGAGGAGGACCCCGTGACCGACAATGCCGTCGACATCACGGAAGCATCGAGGTTCTCGAAGTTGGTGACGGCCACGGCGTCGCCGGTGGTCTGGTCGTTGCCGGCGGCGACCGCGAAATTCACCGCCGTGATGCCGCCTGACGCGGCCAGGATCAGCGTGTCCGAGCCGGTGCCGCCGTCGATCGAGGTCTCCGTTCCGTGATATTGGACGGTGTCGTTGCCGCCACCGGCGCTGATGACGTCGGCGCCACCGGCCCCGTCGATCGCATCGGCCCCCGCACCGCCGATGATGGTGTTGGCATCCGTGGTGCCCGTGATCGAGATGCCGGTCGACAGCGACGACGCGTTGACGTTCTGGAAATTGGCCACCACCACGGCATCGCCGACAGTCTGGTCGGCGCTCGCCAGATCGACCGTCGCCGCCGCGCGAAGCAGCAGCGTGTTGGTGCCGGTGCCGCCGTCGATCGAGATTTCCGAATTATAGTAGGACACGGTGTCGTCGCCCGCGCCGGCGCGGATGACGTCGGCCCCGGCGCCACCATCGATCGTGTCGTTGCCCGATCCGGTCGTGATGACGTTCGCAGACGACGAGCCCGTGACCGTCAGGGCCGAAATCATCACCGACGCGTCGATGTTCTCAAAATTTGCGACAATGGCCGTGTCGCCGGCGGTCTGGTCGTTGCCGGCGGCGACTGTGAAATTCACGGCGGTGATGCCGCTGGATGCTGCCAGCACCAGCGTGTCCGAACCGCTGCCGCCATCGATCGAGGTCTCGGTGCCGTGATAGACGACGGTGTCGTCGCCGGCGCCGGCAAGGATCGAATCGGCTCCGCCTGCGCCGTCGATCGCGTCGGCTCCGGAGCCGCCGGTCAGCACGTTGGCGCCGGTCGAACCGGTGATCGATACGCCGGCGGTCAGTGCGGACGCGTCGACGTTCTGGAAATTGCCGACAGCGCTCGAATCGCCCGTGGTCTGGTCGACGTTGCCGAGATTGACCGTAGCCACGCCGCGCATGACCAGCGTGTTGGTGCCGGCGCCGCCATCGATCGCGATCTCGGTCCCGTAGTATGACACGGTGTCGTTGCCCGCGCCGGCGCTGATGACGTCACCGCCTCCGCCGCCGTCGATGATGTCATTGCCGCCGCCGGTGGTCAGCACATTCGCCGCGCTCGCGCCGGTCACTGTCAGCGCGGAGTTGAGCGCGCTGGCATCGAGATTTTCGAAGTTGGTGACGAGCACCGCGTCGCCGATGGTCTGGTCGACGCCTGAAGCAACCGAGAAATTGACCGCGGAGACGGAAGAACCTGTGCTGACCACCAAGGTGTCGTTGCCGGCGCCGGCGTCGATCGACGCCTCGGTGCCGTGATAGGTGACCGTGTCGTCGCCGAGGCCCGCCGAAATGACGTCGGCACCGCCGCCGCCATCGATCGTATCATTGCCGGAGCCACCCGTGATGACGTTCGCCGTCGCCGAGCCGGTCAGCGTGACGCCGGTCGACAGCGCCGAGGCATCGATGCTCTGGAAATTGCTGACAACAGTGGAATCGCCCGATGTCTGGTCGACGGCGGCCAGATTGACGGTCGCCGCGGTCTTCAGAGCCAGCGTGTTGGTGCCGGTGCCGCCGTCGATCGAGATCTCGGTGCCGTAGTACGAGACCGTATCGTTGCCTGCGCCCGCGCTGATGACGTCGGCGCCGCTGGCGCCATCGATGGTGTCGTTGCCCGCGCCGGTGGTGATGGTATTGGCAAACACCGAGCCCGTGACCGAGAGTGCCGAGCCGACCGCGGACGCGTCCAGGTTCTCGAAATTGGTGACGTTGACGTTATCGCCCGCCGTCTGGTCGACATTGGTCGCAACGGCGAAATTGACCGCAGTGGTGCCTCCCGACGCCGCAAGGATCAGCGTGTCGGTTCCGGTGCCGCCGTCGATGGCGGTTTCGCCGCCGTGATAGGTGACGGAGTCGTCGCCGGCGCCGGCCTTGATGATATCCGCGCCGCCGCCGCCGTCGATCGTGTCATTCCCGGAGCCGCCGGTCAGGACGTTGACGCCGGACGAGCCCGTGATCGAGAGCGACGAGGACAGCGCGGACGCGTCGACATTCTGGAAATTGGCGACACCTGCGCTATCGCCGACGGTCTGGTCCGCATTGGCTAGGTTGACGGTCGCGGCGGCCCGCATCACCAGCGTGTTGGTGCCGGCGCCGCCGTCGATCGAGGCTTCTCCACCGTAGTAGGACACGGTGTCGTCGCCCGCGCCGGCGATGATCACGTCGGCACCGCCGGCACCGTCAATGGTGTCGTTGCCCGAACCAGCCGTAATGATGTTGGCGGCGGTCGAGCCGGTGATCGACACCGATGACGACAGTGCCGCTGCATCAACATTCTGGAAATTCGCGACACTGGTGGCGTCGCCGGTGGTCTGGTCGACATTGCCCAGGTTGACGGTGGTCACCGCCTTGAGCACAAGCGTGTTGCTGCCGGTGCCGCCATCGATCACGCCCTCCGAGCCGTAGTAGGACACGGTGTCGTTGCCGGTGCCGGCGTTGATGACGTCGGCCCCGCCGCCACCGTCGATCGTATCATTGCCACTGCCCGTGGTGATGATATTTGCCGCCGACGATCCGGTGATCGTCAGGCCCGCTGTGACGGCCGAAGCGTCGAGGTTCTCGAAATTCCTGATGAGCGACGAGTCGCCGGTGGTCTGGTCGGCGCCGGCCGCGACCGAGAAGTCGATCGCGCTCACGGTGGCGCCGCTGGTGATCACCAGCGTGTCCGCGCCCGCGCCGCCGTCGATGGCGGTCTCCGTGCCGTGGAAGGTGACGGTGTCGTTGCCGGCACCTGCGTTGATCGTGTCCGCGCCCCCGGCGCCGTCGATGGTGTCGTTGCCGCTGCCGCCGGTGATGATGTTGGTTCCGGCCGAGCCTGCTATCGATATGCCGGATGAGAGCGCCGAGGCGTCGACGTTCTGGAAATTGCTGACCGTGACGGCGTCGCCCGAGGTCTGGTCGAGATTGCCCAGATTGACGGTCGTCACCGCACGCAGCAGCAGCGTGTTGTTGCCGACACCGCCATCGATCGACACTTCGGAGTTGTAGTAGGACACCGTGTCGTTGCCGGCACCGGCGTTGATCACGTCGGCACCGCCGCCCCCGTCGATGAGGTCGTTGCCGGAGCCGGTCGTGATCACGTTGGCGCCGCCCGAACCGGTCACGGTCAGCGCGGTCGCCACCACCGAGGCGTCGAGATTCTCGAAATTCGTGACGTTGACCGCGTCGCCCGCGGTCTGATCCACGCCGCCGGACACGGAGAAATCAACCGCAGTCATGCCTCCGGACGCAGCGAGGACCAGCGTGTCCGTTCCAGAACCGCCGTCAATCAACGTTTCCGTGCCATAGAACCTGATCGAATCGTTGCCGCCACCGCCGCTGACGACGTCAGCGCCGCCGTTGCCATCGATGACGTCTGCGCCTGCACCGCCGGTGATGATGTTCGCGCCGGTGGATCCGATGATGGTGATGCCCTGCGCCGAGAGCAGCACGGAAGCATCGACGTTCTCGAAATTCGAGACAGCGACGTTGTCGCCATAGGTCTGGTCGGCGCCGGGCGCGCCGCTCAGATCAATGGTGGAGATGCCGCCCGATGATTTCAGCACCAGCGTGTCGGTGCCGCTACCGCCATCGATGGACACTTCGGTGCCGCGGTACGAAACCGTGTCGTTGCCGGCACCGGTGTCGATGATGTCGGCGCCACCGCTCGAATCGATGGTGTCGTTGCCCGAGCCCGTGGTGATGACGTTTGCAGCCGCCGACCCCGTCACCGACAGCGCCGTTGTCACCGCGCCGGCGAGCAGATTCTCGAAGTTCGTGACCGAGACCGAATCGCCGCTGGTCTGGTCGTTGCCGGCTACCACGCCGAAATCGACCGCCGTGACGCTGGTGCCTGCGGTCAGGACGAGCGTGTCGGAGCCCGCTCCGCCGTCCACCGAGGCTTCGGTGCCGTGCATGGTGACGGTATCATTGCCGCCGCCGGCGTGGATCACATCGGCACCGCCACCGCCGTCGATGACGTCGACGCCCGCGCCGCCCGTGATCGTGTTGACTCCCGACGTACCGAGCACCGAGACCGACTGCGTGGCGTTGAGCGCGGACGCATCGATGTCCTGGAAATTGCTGACAGTGGTCAGATCGCCCGATGTCTGGTCGGCCGCAGTCAGATCGATGATCGCAGAGGTGTGCACCACCAGCGTATTGTGGCCGCTGCCGCCATCGATCGAGATCTCGCTGCCCCAGAAGTCGACGGTGTCGGCGCCAGCGCCGGCGGTGATGACGTCGGCGCCGCCGCCGCCCTGGATCACGTCGTCGCCGGAGCCGGTGGCGATGACGTTGGCTGATGCAGAGCCGGTGACGCTCAGCGCCGTGGTCGTCGCACTCGCGTTGAGGTTCTCGAAGTTCTTCACCAGGACGGAGTCGCCCGTCGTCTGGTCGACGCCGGCGGCAACGGCGAAATTGACCGACGTGACGGACGCGCCGGCACCGATCACCAGCGTGTCCGAGCCCGCACCGCCGTCGATCGCAGATTCCGAACCGCGATAGACGACGGTGTCGTCGCCGGCAGCCGCATTGATCACGTCGGCACCACCGCCGCCGTCGATGGTGTCCGATCCTCCGCCGCCAGTGATGACGTTCGCGCCGGCCGAGCCGGTAATCGTCGCGCCCGCCGTCAACGCCGAGGCATCGACATTCTGGAAGTTCGTGACGACGGTCGCATCGCCCGAGGTCTGGTCGGCATTGCCGAGATTGATGCTGCCAACGGCCGCCTTGAGCACCAGCGTGTTGATGCCGCTGCCGCCCTCGATCGAGACCTCGCTGCCATAGTAGCTCACGGCATCGTCGCCGGCGCCGGCCGAGACGACATCCGCGCCGCCACCGCCGTCGATCGTATCGCTTCCGCCGCCCGTCGTGATCACATTGGCCGAGGCCGAACCGGTGACCGCGATCGCGGTCGAAAGCGCCGAGGCATCGACGTTCTCGAAGTTGAAGACGTCGACGCCGTCGCCGGAGGTCTGGTCGACATTCGCCGGCACACCGAGATTGACCAGGCTGGTGCCGCCGGATGCGGTCATCACGAGCGTGTCGTTGCCGCTACCGGCGTCGATCGCGATCTCGGATCCATAATACCTGACGACATCGTTGCCGCCGGCGGCCAGGATCAGGTCGGTGCCGCCGCCGCCGTCGATCGTATCAGCCCCCGCACCGCCGGTGATGCTGTTGGCCGCGTTGGTTCCCGTGATCGATATGCCTTGCGCCGCGTTCAGGGCGCTGGCATCGACATTCTGAAAGTTCGCGACGTTGACGGCGTCGCCCGATGTCTGGTCGGCGTTGAGGAGATTCACGGTCACCGCCGTCTTGAGCTGCAGCGTGTTGCTGCCGCTACCGCCGTCGAGCGAGACCTCCGAGCCACGATAGGTGATGATGTCGTCACCACCGCCGCCGCTGATCGCATCGGCGCCGCCGGCGCCGTCGATTACGTCGCTGCCGAGGCCGCCTGTGATGCCGTTAGCGGCCGAGCTTCCCATCAAGTTGACGCCCTCGGTCGCGCTGAGGGCGCTGGCGTCGACGTTCTGGAAGTTCATGACCGTGACGGCATCGCCGACGGTCTGGTCGACGCGAGCCAGATTGACGTCCGTGGCCGCGTGCAGGATCAGCGTGTTGCTGCCGGTGCCGCCGTCGATCGACAACTCGGTGCCGCGATAGGAGACGGTATCGTTGCCTGCGCCGGTGCTGATGACATCGAGACCGCCGCCACCGTCGACGACGTCGTTGCCCGCGCCGGTCAGGATCGTGTTGACGCCGGACGAGCCTGTCACGATCAGCGCTGTGCCCAGCGCGCTGCCGTCCAGGTTCTCGAAATTGGTGACGCTGGTGGTGTCGCCGCTGGTCTGGTCGCCGCCCGCCGCCACGGAAAAATCCACCGCCGTGATGGTGGATCCTGCGATCAGGACCAGCGCGTCCGAACCCGCGCCGCCGTCCACCGAAGCTTCAGTGCCATGGAAGGTGACAATGTCGTTGCCGGCGCCCGCGCTGATGACATCAGCGCCGCCATTGCCGTCGATGATGTCGGCGCCTGCGCCGCCGGTGATGATGTTGGTCCCCGACGAGCCCTTGACGGAAACCACCTGGGTCGCCGTCAACCCTGACGCATCGACGTTCTGGAAATTCGTGACGGTGGCGAGATCGCCGGCGGACTGGTCGGCCGCCGAGAGGTCGAGCGTTGCGGAGGCGCGCACCACCAGCGTATTGGTCCCGGTACCGCCGTCGATCGAGACCTCGGTGCCCCAGTAGTCGACGGCGTCGTTACCGCCGCCCGCGCTGACGATGTCGGCGCCGCCGCCGCCGTGAATCGTGTCATTGGCGGAGCCCGTCGTGATCACGTTGGCGCCCGAGGAGCCCGTGACGTTCAGCGCAGTAGTCATCGCGCCGGCGTTCAGGTTCTCGAAATTGACGATGTTGACGGCATCGCCGGTGGTCTGGTCGGTCCCCGGCGCCACCGAGAAGTTGACGCTCGTGACCGTGCTCGAGGCCCCGAGCACCAGCGTGTCGGAGCCCGTCCCGCCGTCGATCGACGCCTCGGTGCCGCGGACCACGACGGTGTCGTCGCCGCCGGCAGCGTTGATGATGTCAGCGCCGCCGCCGCCATCAATCGTATCGTTGCCGGCCCCGCCGGTGATGGTGTTGGCGGCCGCCGAGCCGGTGATTGTCGCGCCGACAGCGAGCGCAGACGCATCGACACTGTTGAAATCGGCGACAAGGACGGAGTCGCCCGTGGTCTGGTCCGCAGCGCCGAGATCGACGGTAGCCGCCGCGCGCAGCACCAGCGTGTTGCTCCCGGTGCCGCCGTCGATCGAGACTTCCGTGCCGTAATAGGTGACCGTGTCGTTGCCGGCGCCGGACTTGATGGCGTCGGCGCCGCCGCCGCCGTCGATCGCGTCATTGCCCGAGCCGGTCGTGATCGCGTTGGCGGAGGACGATCCCGTGACGACGAGGCCCGTCGTCAGGATCGACGCATCGATATTCTGGAAGTCGGCCACGTCGACGGCATCGCCGGTGGTCTGGTCGGAGCCTGGCGCAACGCTGAGATCGACATGGGTAATGCCGCCGGGATCATCGATGACCAGCGTATTCGAGCCGAAGCCGCCGTCGATCAGAACCTCGGTGCCGTGATAATGCACGGTATCGTTGCCGCTGCCGGCATCGATGACGTCAGCGCCGCCACGGCCGTCGATCACGTCGTTGCCCGCACCGCCGGTGATGATGTTGGCTCGCGCATCGCCGCGGATGGAGACACCCTGCGCCACGCCCAGTGCACTGGCATCGACATTCTCGAATGCCGTGACATTGACGGCGTCACCGCTGGTCTGATCGGCGTTTGCCAGATCGACCGTCGTCGCCACCTTGAGCTGCAGCGTGTTGTTGCCGGCACCGCCGGCAATCGCGTTTTCGGTGCCGCGATAGGCCACGATGTCGTCGCCCGCACCGGCGTCGATGATGTCGGCGCCGCCGCCGCCATCGATCGTATCGTTGCCCGCGCCGCCGGTAATGATACTCGCAACGGCGCTGCCGATGATGTTGATGCCCTGCGCGGAGCCGAGCGCGCCGGCATCGACGTTTTGGAAGTTCGAGACCGTGGCGGCGTCGCCAACGGTCTGATCGACGTGACCTAGGTTGATGTCGGTCGCCGTCTTCATCACGAGCGTATTCAGGCCCGTGCCGGCGTCGATCGACGCTTCGGTGCCGTAATAGGTGACCGTGTCGTCACCCGCGCCGGTGGAGATGACGTCGGCGCCGCCGCGGCCGTCGACGATGTCGTTTCCGGCCCCCGTGATGATGCTGTTAGCGGCGCCCGAACCGGTGACGGTCAGCGCCGTGGTCAGGGCGCCTGCATCGAGATTTTCGAAATTGGCAACCAGAACCGTGTCGCCGGAGGTCTGGTCCGCGCCGACGGCGACCGAAAAGTCGACCGCGGAGATGGCCGAGCCCGCGCCGACCACCAGCGTGTCCGAGCCCGCGCCACCATCGACCGCGACCTCGGTGCCGTGGATCGTGACAATGTCGTTGCCGGCGCCCGCATTGATGGTGTCGGCACCGCCGCCGCCGTCGAGCGTATCCGCGCCGCTGCCACCGGTGATGATGTTGGCGGCAGCCGAACCCATGACCGACACGCCGGTCGAGACTGCGCTCGCATTGACGTTGACGAAGTTCGAGACCACGGTCGAATCGTTGGTGGTCTGGTCCGAGACAGACAGATCGACGTCCGCGGAGGCGCGCATGACCAGCGTGTTGCTGCCGGTCCCGCCATCGATCGAGATCTCGGTGCCGGTGTAGTCCACCGCATCGTTGCCGGCGCCGGCATCGATCACGTCGCCGCCCCCGCCGCCATGGATGATGTCGTTGCCCGAGCCTATCCGGATCGTGTTGGCGAGGAGCGATCCCGTGACCGTCAGCGCCGTCGTCATCGCGGTGGCGTCGACGTTCTCGAAATTCGTCACCACCGCGGTATCGCCAGCGGTCTGATCGAGACCGGCGGCGACGGCGAAATTGACCGATGTGACCGTGCTCGCGGCCGGCAGCACCAGCGTGTCGTTGCCGTCGCCGCCGTCGATCGAGACCTCGTTGCCGTGAACGTAAACGATATCGTTGCCGGCGCCGGCATTGATGGTATCGGCGCCGCCGCCACCATCGATCGTATCGTTCCCGGCGCCGCCGATGATCGTGTTCGCGCCCGTCGATCCGGTGATCGTCGCGCCCGACGTCAGTGCCGAGGCATCGACGTTCTGGAAGTTGGAAACGCTGGTGGCGTCACCGCTGGTCTGGTCGGCATTGGCAAGATTGACGGCCGCGGCCGCGCGCAACACCAGTGTGTTGGTGCCGCTGCCGCCATCGAGCGAGATTTCCGTCCCCCAATAGGAGACGGAGTCGTTGCCAGCGCCCGCATTGATGATGTCGGCGCCACCGGCGCCATTGATCACGTCGGCCCCGGCGCCGCCGGCGATGACGTTGGCGGCGGACGATCCGACGATCGAGACGCCCTGCCCGCTCCCGAGCGCGCTCGCGTCCACATTCTGGAAATTCGAGACCAGCACGGAATCGCCGATCGACTGATCGGAATGCCCGAGATTGATGTCGGTCGCGTCCAACAGGCGGATCGTATTGGTGCCGGTGCCACCATCGATGCTGGCTTCGCTGCCGTGATAGGCGACCGTATCGTCGCCCGCACCGCTCTGGATCACGTCCACGCCGCCGCCGCCGTCGATGACGTCGTTGCCGCCGCCGGTGATGATCGCGTTGGCCGCCGCCGATCCGGTTACGATGAGATCGGAGGCGAGCGCGCTGGCGTCGAGATTCTCGAAGCGCACCACGTTCACGGTGTCGCCGACGGTCTGATCGGCGCCGGCCGCGGCGGCGAAATTCACCTGGGTGATGCCGCCGGAGGCCGCCAGCACCAGCGTATCGGTGCCCGCGCCGCCGTCGATGGACGTTTCGGAGCCGTGATAGATCACGGTGTCGTTGCCTGCGCCGGCGCTGATCGTGTCGGCACCGCCGTCGCCGTCGATGACGTCATCACCCGATCCGCCCTTGATGATGTTGGCGCCGGTCGAACCGGTGATGCTGACGCTCGTGCTCAGCTGCGAGGCGTCGACATTGACGAAGTTGGCGACGTTGGCGCTATCGCCGGCGGTCTGATCGGCGTTGTGGAGCTCGACGATCGCCGCGGCCAGCATCAAGAGCGTGTTGTTGCCGCTGCCGCCGTCGATCGTATTCTCGGTGCCGTGATAGGCGATCGTATCGTCGCCCGCGCCACCCCGGATGGTATCGCTGCCGCCGTCGCCGTCGATGGTGTCGTTGCCGGCACCGCCGATCAGCACGTTGCCGACGGCCGATCCGGTGATCGAGACGGCTTGCGAAGATATGAGCGCCGAGGCATCGACGTTCTGGAAATTGGTGACCGTCGTGGTATCGCCGCTGGTCTGGTCGCTGACGGTGAGATTGACCGTGGCCTGCGCCAGCATCACCAGCGTGTTGTTGTCCGCGCCGCCATCGGCCACGGCCTCCGTGCCGTGGTAGATCACGGTATCGTCGCCGGCGCCGGCGTGGATGACATCAGCTCCACCAGCGCCGTCGATGGCATCAGCGCCGGAGCCGCCGGTGAGGACGTTCACCCCGGCCGACCCGATGATCGAGACGCCCGTGCTCAGCACGGAGGCGTCGACATTCTGGAAGTTGCTGACGTTGACGCTGTCGCCGGTGGTCTGGTCGGCATTGGCGAGCTTGACGGCCACGGCCGCGGCGAGAGCGAGCGTATTCGTCCCCGTGCCGCCGTCAATCGAGATTTCGGACCCATGATAGGTCATCGTGTCGGCGCCGCCACCGCCGATCAGCGTGTCAGAACCGCCGGCACCGTCGATGACATCGTTGCCGGCACCGCCCGTGATGACGTTCGCCCCGCTGTTTCCGATCAGCGTGTTGTTGCCGGTCGCCGAGCCGATCAGGTTGCTGATCCCGATCAGCGCGTCGTGATCCGCAAGTCCGCCGGAGCCAGCGCCGGTCGTCAGATTGACCGAGACGCCGGTCTTGGACGCGCTGTAGTCGACGGTGTCGTTGCCACCGTTGCCGATGATGATGTCGCCGCCGCCACTGCCATAGAAGATGTTGTCACCGGCGGTGCCCGTCAGCTTGTCCGCGAACGCCGAGCCCTCGATGTTGGTGAAGTTCTTGACGACGTCGCCTTCAGCATAACCTCCATGCGTCGCACCGGTGGACAGATCCACCGTGACGCCTTCGTTGGAATACTTGTAGGACAACGTGTTGGTGCCGGTGCCACCATCCAGATTGTCATGGCCCGGGCCGGCATAGACCCAATCGTCACCGGCGCCGGCAGCGATGTTTGCACCTGGCGGCGTGGCGTTCAGCCCGAAGATCGTCGACTGGCCGTCCGCCGAAACGATCTCGACGTCACCGGCGCTGGTGATGTCGCGGATGACGAAGGCCTGGCTGCCGGAATACAGCCGGGTCGCCCCGTTGGCATCGACGGTGCCGAACAGGATGTTGAGGTTGAAGCTGCCCAGAAAGCCGTTGGCATCGGCATGCGTCGCCGATGTCGGCAGGACATAGCGAAGCTCGAGCTGCAGATGCGTGGGGTCGAGCGGATCGAGCTGGACGGTCCAGTTCGAGCCGTTCTGGACGCCGTTGAGGATCGCATAGCCGGCAGGCAGGTTGGTGATCGTGGCGGTCTTCGCCGTGACGCCGGCATCGGGAAAGGTGACGTGCACGTCGATCAGGCGTTCGGTCGTTCCCGACGGCATGCGGTTGGGATCCGCCGCATAGATGATGTCGTTCTGCGCCGTTCCCGTCAGCGTTCGCATCTGCTGCTGAACGGAGAAAGTCGGATCGGTGGTCGCCGGGATCTCGGAGGCAGCGCCGAGAATCTGCGCTCCGCCCGACGCCAGCGGCATGACCTTGTCGCCGGAGGCACCCAACAACGTGATGGAGAGATGGGCGGCGCTGACATTGCCATCGCCATTGCCCGTGTCCGTGCTGGTGTTCGGATTGGCCACCGCATCGGCCGTATGACGCGAGGACGGCGGCGCTCCCGACGAGGCGGCGATCGCATCATCCGACGGCGGCCGCTTGAACGACCGATCGGCGGGCGGCTCCGGCGGCTTGTCGAAATCCGCAACGCCCGTGAGCTTCGCCGGTGGCGTTGCCGGCTGCGGTGGCGGCGCGGGCGGCGCCTCCTCTGCGGCCTGCTTGGCGTCTTTCTGATCCTGGTTCTGGTCCTGGTTCTGCCGATCAAGCTTCGTGCCCGAGCCGAGCAGCGCCGCGCTCTCGTCGTTCAGCAGATGCAGATCGTCAACCGCAGCAAGCAGCTGCTGGGGGGAGAAGACCTTGTCGGAAAAGTTGGCGTCCGCGCTGTCAGGCGCGACCAGGCTGAAGGCGTAGCCCGGCAGGATGACCTTGGCGCCGTCGGGAAACAGCAGCACCAGGTCGACATCGAGCACCGCAACTTTGACTTCGGTCGAGGCGAAGTCGAGCTTGAGATGCGCGCCTGGAGGCACTTCGACGACGCTGATCGAGCCCGGCGCCGGCCGGTGAATCGAGGTGACGATGACCTCGCCGGCCTGCGCAGGCGCCAACGCGGCGGCCTTCTCGTCATGCGAGGGCTGCGAAGAAGCGGCGGGCTTGGCGCCGTTCGATGTCACTTCAGCAACGTCCATGGGAGCAGCACCGGAACTAATTGGCGACACGGAAGCAGTCACTCATTCCATTCACCATCCGCGTGCTTCATTAAGGTAATCTTCTTCTAAGGACGGCGAGGAACTCGGAGATCGAGCTGATCGCTGGCTGGTTTAATCCATATTTAAGCCGCACTGCCAAAAGCGAGCAGCGCGTGCTACTTACGACTTCTGATAGCTCTCGTGCTTCGACGTGTGCAGCGAGCATGCACAATCAAAACGGGAATCGCCGCGGGCCGCTTTCATGATCCGGCCGGCGACCGCACCGCCGTTTCCACCAGCGTTCCGACATTGCGCAGGATTCCGTAGGCAGCCCGGAGCTGCTCATATTTTCCATTGACCGCGGTCTTCTGCATGGTGAAGACGACCATGCGGCTGTCCAGAACCTCGAACACCGTGCGCTTGCCGGCCTTGAATTGCTCCAGATAGAGCGTGTTGGCTTTCTGCGCCGTGGCGATGCCCTGGATGGCCGAGGTCTCCTTGGTACGATTGGCGGACAGCGCCTGGTACAGCCGCCTCAGATTGAGCTCGATGCTCTCCTTTTCATCGAGCGTTCTGAAGTCGTTCGCCTTCTTGTCTTCGCGGATCCGATCGACCTGCGAGGCCATGATTCCGCCGTCGAACAGCTTGTAGGACACCATCACCATCAGGCGCGAATCGACCACACCTTGGCTCGCCGCCTGATTGCCGATGTAGTGCTTCACGAGGCCGTCGCCCTGCAGGTCGACGCGCGGCAGTTGCTGCGCCTTCTGCGAGGTCAGTTGATGTTCGAGCGAGCTGCCGTTCGCGCTCAAGGCCAGCAGCGACGGATTGGACTGCTTGGCCGCCGCCAGCGCCGGCTCGAAGGACGACGGGATGCGGGGGAGCGGCGACGGCGACCGCCGAACCTGGGCAGGGTCGAGCTTCGTCAGCCGGAAGAACTCGTCCTCGGCGGTGCGAAGCGCCGTCATGACGTCGGTGCGCACAGCCTCCACCTCGATCACCTTGGACTTGATCCGGTTGACGTCGGCGACGGTGCCGTTGCCCTGCTTCTCGTTGAGCATCACCAGCTGGGCGAAGTTGTTGTCGTCAGCCACCACCTTGTCGATCAGCGCGACCAATTCACTCTGCTCGAGCAGATTGAAATACGCATTGGCGGTGCGAAGCGCGATGTCTTCGGCCTGATCCGCCAGACGCAGGCGCTCGGCATCGACCAGCGACTTGCTGCGCGCAATGTCCGCCTTTGCCGCACCGAAATCATAGATGAGCTGCCGCAGCGTGAATCCCGCATCCGATCGCGAGCTGCCGGGTATGGCGACGTCGCCGAACTGGCGCGGATAGTTCACGTAGGATCCGAGATACGAGCCGCCGGAGCCCGCATAGACCTGGAGCTGCGGCTTGAGCGAGCCTTGCGCCGTGCGGACGTCCGCGAGCGAGCCGCTCACCTTGGCCGCCTGCGCGCCCATCAGCGGATGGCTGAGCACGGCGGCGCCGACGGCTTCGCCCAGCAGGATTCCTCGTCCTTTCAGCGCAGGCCTCGCGCCGCCGGTCACGCTGGCCCTGGCGATCTCAGGCGCAGCGGGAGCTGCGATCGTCGCCAGTCTGCTCGAAGCGCTCGCGACCTGAGGATAGACTTCCCTGCGCTCTGTGCTTGGGACAGCGGAGGTCGTCTCGACGTCGGCGGTCGCCACGGCTGGCCTTGTTGTGCCGCTCTGCACCTCGGCCGGCTGGGCCTTCGGCGCCTCGATGACCGCGGCGTTGGCGTTGGCAACCGACTCCGGCGGGCGCGCCAGCGGATTGAGGCGGACCACGGCCGTCAGGAACGGACTGTTCGGCACCGAGGACGTCGTCACGCAGGCCGCGAGCTGGAGAGCCAGAAGGCAGATCGCCGCGAGCCGCACGATGTGGGCACGATGGCTGCGCGTCTCGACACGCGATGAGCTCACGCACCCCATTCGTCTACCCGAACGATCGAGAGACTGCGGGCGTCGCGAGCACTGCGCAGGCGTGCATCGTGACTCAATCGCAGAAGATAAAACGCTGCATTCATACTGCACGACACGGGTTACACCATCCACCCGCTGTTAGTGCTCTATTACCCTTAATGCCGACTAAAAATTCCGACCGCACGATGCAGCAATTGTTCCGATGACGTATATTTTTTTAGATATCCGAAGACGAGTTTGCACGCGCGACAGTATCGCGAGTTGCAAAACACGTCTCGTCTTTAGCAATGAAAGAACTAATCGCGCGTCAGTTGCGTTTCGCCAGAAACGAATCGGCGACATTGAAGCCGTACGCGTCCACGATGCGATCGACCACACTCTCTTCGATCTCGCCGAAGAACTGGATGCCGTAGCCGTCGGGGCGGACCGCGCGGATCCTGCCCTCGATCTCGAAGAACTCGGTATGGACGAGCACGACCTCGTTCACGCGGTCGAGCAGGAACATGCTGGCTTGCCGGAACGTGCAACCACCGCGTGAGACCTCGAGCAATGCACCGTCGAACTCCGCCCCGATCTCGATGACCTTCATGGTCCCGATGAGAACGCAGGCGTGACGGCTATGGCGCCTGGAGAAGGCCGGAGCCTTGCTGCGCCTCAGCTTCGGCAGCGAGAACCGGGGCAGCGCGATCGCGCCTTTGCGGGCTGCATGGTTCATGGATAGGCTCCTGCTTCTCTCTCGCCGTCCGGCGTCAGTGGCTCACGACCATTCCCGCGCGCGTCGTCCGCCGGCCGCCGTCGAACGGCACGCCATGCGCGGACGCGGCGAGCGCCGAAGCCACCTCCCTCCGAATGTCCGAATAGGCGTTCGGTGCGCCCTCATCGAGATCGAGGCGGCCGAGATCATCCGAAATCTCCATCCCGGCGTCGATGTGAGGCGCTGGCGGCTCATCATCCATGGCGTCGACGCCGCGATGTCCGGCCAGCCCATTCTGCGCGAACTGCGCGACCGCCTGCTCCAGCGCGGCCATCTGCTCGGCGACCGATAGTCCGACCGGGCCGATGGCCTCTCTCACTTCCTTCTCGATGCGGCCGCCGATGTCGTCGCGTAGCCGCGCGGACGTGGCCTCCGACGTCCGGCCATTCTGCTCGATCGCGGATGCCAGCTGAGCTGAGCTTGCCGCATGCCGCTTGGCGAGCTCCCTGTGAGCTCCGGCGAGCTCGCTCAACATGTCCCGTGTCACCGACAATTCGTCAGCGACGCCTCGGGTCACGCCCTCGGTCAGCGCGTCCAGCCCGGCGCTGACCTTCGAGAGCGCCTGCATCATCGCCTGCATCAGCCTGGCATGATCGTCCTGCCTGGTCTGCAGGCCGTGCAGCATCCGGACCGCGTCATCGAAGCCCGAGCTCACCTTGGCGTAGTCCACCATCATGTTAGTGGTCGCCTGAGCGACCGCGCCGTCGAGCGGCTTCGTGGCGCCCTTGCGTCCCATGGCCTCCTCGCGCTCCTGGTCGCCGATCTGCACGACGCCGGCGAGCCAGGATTCGAATCCGTGCTTCAGGACGCCGCCAGCCTGGCCGGCCATGCGGTTGAGCAGGCCGACGATCAGCGAGCTGAACAGACCGAACAGCGACGCCGCGAAGCCCGATGCCATGCCCTTGAGCGGCTCCTGCAACGCCCCCAGCAGCTGCTGGAACGCATCCGCGCCGGCCCCCCCGCCGCCGGTCGAGCTCGCCAGCGTGCCGATGATGCCGCCCATCGATCCGACCATGTGCAAGAGGCCGATGAAGGTGCCGATCAGGCCCATGAACACCAGCAGGCCGGACATGTAGCCGAGCAGCGACTTCTCGTCGTCGATCGTCTGGCTGATCTTGTGAACCAGCGTGTTCATGGTCTCGACGGAGATGCGGATCTTCTTGGTGCGCGCGAGCTCCTCGGTGACGAGGTCGTAGGCGTGTCCCAACAGCCGCGGCCTGCGAAACAGCCGCCCCGGCCGCGAGCAGCGGTAGTGACGCCACAGCGGATCGGCGGCCTGCTCGACGGGTCCCTTGCGGATGTCGTCCCACATCTCCCTCAGCGCGTTGAAGGCGATCACCTCGTTCTTCAGCTTCGATACGAAGATGAACGACATCACGATCGAGAAGCCGAAGGCGCTGAGGATCGAGCCCGTGGTGTAGACGTGGGCCATGACGCCCTCGGCGATGAAGTCCCACTGCCAGGCGCTGCCCAGTGCGATGATCGCAATCAAGCCGATCATCTTGTTCCGGATCTGCGCGATCTGCTTTTCCATGACCCTGGTCCTTCGCCCGACGTTGAACTAGCGGGCGCTGCCTGCGACGATCAGCTCGACCGTCATTCCCTTGGACTTGTCGGCGGTGTCGTTGACGTTGATGCGGATGTTCTCGGGCTTCACCTTGGCATCGACCAGCTGCTTGCGGGCCATCATGCCGCGATAGTAGGCGAGCCGCCGCGCTTCCGAGACGGCGCCTTCGCCGGAATAGGCATAGGCATTGACGATGATCGTGTGCTGCCCGCCGACCTGATGCGCGCCGAGGAAGCTCGCGATCGCTTGCGCCTGATCGACCGCAATCTTGAAGCTCCGGTCGGCGAAATCGACCGTCAGCCGCGGCGCGTCCGCCGGCGCCTCGACGGGGACCTGCGAGGGTTGGACCTGCGCGCCGCTGACCCGCAGCGTCGTCACGCGATCGTTGTCGGCGCGCGCCGCGCCCTCGCTGATCGGCTGCGACTTGGCGGCCGGGCTCTGCTCCGTCTCGTTCACCGGCGGCGCAGACTTCTGCAGCCGGTCGATCTGCGCAACGACGGCTTGCGTGAGCTGCTTGACGTCGGCGCCAGGCTTGACGTCGGCATTGACGGCTTTCGCGATCGCCTCGACCGCCTTCTTGGACACGCTCTGCGACAGCACGAACACGGCCATCGCCAGCATCATCATCACGAAGGCCAGCACCTGGACCATGGACGTCAACGCATCGACGTATCCAGGCCAGTAGTTGTCACCTTCCTCCGAGCCGTGCGACATGGAATGGCCGTCGTTACCTCACGATGCCACATCCGAACGCACCGGTCCTCTCTGATTAGATCCGAATTGTTACTAATGAGTGCAGTTGAACACCGCGAAGGCGCGCATCGTCGCGCAATGATCGCGGAAACAGAAGTGAGAGCACCACCACCGCAAGTTGTCCACCTCACAGCAGTGGCATTTCACCGCCTATGAGTTGAGGTGTGCGCGAGACTCGCGCATCAAGCCTCCCGATCCTCCCGCGGCGGACGATCGCCGGCATTGTGGAGCAGCAACCATACCCCTATCCGATCGATCTCCGCGTGCAGCCTAAGGTGGCCGGGCTCTTCGATCCGGACACCAGCACGATCAGCTATGTGGTGAAGGATCCGTCGTCGTCAGCCTTGGCTGCGATGCGCGGGCTCACGGGCCTCCTGCGCGTGGGGCTGATCGAGCCTTTATCCGTGCGGCTGCCGGAGGCGATGAACCAGGGCATGAATACGTGACCTGCCACCGAAGTTTCATCCAGCAGCGTTTAGAGTCCGAGTGGGTTTTACGCCGAGTGGCGCGGGTGGAGCAACGAGCGATTGGCGGAGCTGGTCGGGGTTGCGCAGCCGATCGCCCGTTGCGGTGAGGGTGGCGGCATAGGCCGCAGGGGTTTGGTATTTCAGCGAGGAGTGCGGCCGCTCATTGTTGTAGTCGGCGACCCATGCAGCGAGCCTGCGCCTGGTGTCATCGAGGCCGAAGAACAGTGTTTCATTCAAGACCTCGTCGCGCATCCGACCGTTGAAGCTCTCGACGAACGCGTTCTGGATCGGCTTGCCCGGTGTGATGGAGTGCCAGTCGATCGCGTTGTCGTTGCACCAGGCCAGCATCGCGTTGCTGGTGAACTCAGTGCCGTTGTCCGAGACGATCGAGCCCGGCTTGCCGCGCCGGGCGATGATCGTGGTCAGCTCCCGCGCCACCCGCCATCCCGAGAGCGAAGTGTCGGCGATCGCGCCCAGGCACTCCTTGGTAACGTCGTCGACGATGTTGAGGATAGTGACTGGTCTGCGTCGCCGAGGTGCAGCGGCATCAAGGTGGTGTTGCATTTCTGCTGCTCCTGCTTCGACGGATCCCTGAAAACCGCGGACAAGCCGGCCAGCGCCGTCTGCGTCGGATCAGTCATTTCCGTGATTTTCGCCAGCAAAGCATGCGCGGAGATGCCGGCCTGGCTGAGATTGGCAACCCGGTGCTGCTGGCTCGCGCTCTTGAGAATGGGCGCAACCTGGTCGACGAACGTAGGCTGGTAGGCGTCGTTGTAGGCTTGGGTCGCCTGGTCGAAGAGGTCAGGAGCGAGCGCGAGCTGCCGGACCCAGACGTCGTAGACGTCATCCCACATCGAGACGACATTGAGGGTCTGCGGCGCGAAGGAGGGATCGGTCGCCGTCACCCAGGCGCCGTGCGCGGTTGCGGGCTCGCCTTTCTCGAAGACAATCGTCGCACTGACCGGCCCGTCCGACGTGTCGTCGAACCATTGGTTGTTGTTGACGTCGTCGTCGAGCGGCGATTTTCCCTCAATCTTCCACGCAACTGCACGGCCGCGGCCGCCGAGCACGAGAAGCCGGCCGCAGGAATCGGTCTCGATCTCGCCGAGGCTGTCGATCGGGCCAGATGGGCAGTCGAGTTGCCCGAGCTCGCTGGATGGAAACGATTTGGGGTAGTCGGGCATATCGACGACCGCGCCGCGAGCGCCGTCGAAATATCTTGCGGGCGTCTGGGCATCGAAACGAACGGGCGCTGCAGACACTCCGGACACCACACGCGGACCGGGATCGATCACGAGCTTGCGCAAGCGATCCGGAGTAGCGAGCGTTCGCAGCTTCTCGTTGTTGACAGGTTGGGAAACGCCGGTCTGCGCCATGAACGGATTTCGGATGTCCGGGAGATTATCGCCTTCGTAGCTCGCGATTCCCTGCGGATCGCTCTCAGCCAGAATGAACCAGTTTGTCTTCTTGTTCGCGACATGCACGGTCCAGATGATGTCGGCGATCTTTCGCCCGTCGATCTCGTCGCCGACCCGCACCTCGCGGCCATCGCCGCGGGGCCAGCTTTCGGGAATGACATCGTCGTAGGCAAAAAGGCGAAACCGCGCGGCGTGACGCTTCAGCGCACCCGACGCATCGCGGAGATCGCTGCTGCGAATGGCGTCACTCTCCGTTCCGCGCCGGATCGGAAGTCCGCCCGTCAGATTACCTCCCTGGGGGGGTGGGCTGCCCGCCATGGTCTCCGGCGCGATCACATAGTCCTCGGAGTTGCCGACGCGCGCGATACCAATGGCTGGATGAACTCTGAATGTAGTCATAATTCCGCGGCCCGTATGATGCTCAAGGCCCTCAGCTCGCTTGCGCTGACAAGCCCCGATGTGGAAAACAGGTTTAAGTTCTTGCGAAACGATCAGTAGGGCGTCCGACCCATGCGCCGTCGAATACCCGCTCCGAGCAGGTACACGGGCGACGAGCCAGGCCCGCCGTTGTAGAAGAACGTGACGGGACGTTCCTTCGAGCTTTTCACATTGGCCGGGAACGCCACGTAGAATATCTTCGCCGCCGGCCGCCCGTTGTAGAGATCGGCGATGACCAGATGGCCGGCCCGAGCGGTGTACTTGTACGTCTTGTCACCGATCTTGAGCTGATGCTGGGTGGCGACCGAAGTCTCCGTGACGTCCGTGATCGAGTCATTCTTGCGCGAACCGTAGACGACGGTGTCGATAAACAGTTGGTCTGATGACAATTCTTCGGAAGACATCATGCTCATGAATGACCTCGTTGAAATCTGATGTTGGCCGTTCCCGTCCGCGTGCCAACTAGCTCGTCCCAATATTCAGTATCTTCGCAGCAGTCGTGGTCGGTCGCGCGCGCCGACAGGCGCCATCGAGCCTTCCACGATCTGATCTCAGGACGCTATGCCGCAAATGGCGCGCGAGGAACCCGCAATAATTTCTCAACGAATGATAAGAATCGCACAGCGCAACCTTGCGGCCAGGCTATGATTGGCGGTCGGGCCGCTCTCGCCACCTCAAGGCACGATGCGTCGCAATAGCGGTGCCTCGGAATTTGCCTGAACCGCCCCGGGAGCCGCGCGCCCGGCGGTGTGGCGGATCACGCTCGGGATGTCTCTTTCGTCGAGGACGACGTCGATCAGGATCGGAGACGCGGTCAACTCGGCCGCCTGTCGTAACGCTTCGTCGAGCTCGCTCAGCGTCTTGGCCCGTGCATGCCGTGCGCCAAAGGCTTGCGCCAGGGCGCGGTAATCCCAGCGCATGAGCGTGTTGTAGTAATCCGGCTGACATTGCGCGTTGTCGTAGTACTGAGGATGACCCATGAACTGCTGGATTCCCATAATTCCGTTGTTCATCACGCAGATAACCGCGGGCAGCTTGTACTGAACCAGGGTAGAGAGCACCTGCGGCCCCTCCCGGAAGGCGGCATCTCCCACGAACGCGACCGGCCGCCTGGCGCCAGCGCAGGCCGCGCCGAGCGATGCGCCAAGACTGTACCCAATCGACATCCAGATGGATTACGACACATATCCTTGCTGGGCAAGGATCGGCAGCCCGGCGGAGGCGAAGAGCGACAGGCCGGTGTCGGCGATCACAAGCTTGTCGCTCACGAAATCCGACATTCGCGCGAACAGAAGATCGAACGTCAGCAGTGAATCGCCGGAAGGAAGGGCGGAGCCGGGTCGCTGAAATGCCGTTCCGCCCCACGGGTGTGGCGCTGCGGCATGGCTTGCGAGCCGGCGTGTCAGACCGACCACGAACTCCCTGATCCTGACATTGGGGTAGACGTGATGTCCTATGCGGATGCCACCTTGCGACGCAAGTATCATGTTATCGTAATCTTTCGCGACAATTTCGCCGACGAAATCCGTGATCACTGTGCCGAGCGCAAGGACGAGATCGGCCTTCTCGACGAACTCCTGAAGGTCGGGCGGGGCGAACCGTCCGTCATAGACGCCGAGGAAACCCTTCGTGGTTTCGGCCAATACCGATTTTCCGGCCAGCGTCGTGACGTAGGAAATCCCGCTCACGCGCAACAATTCGGCGAACTCGTCATGCAATTGCCAGCGGTCGAGCTCTTCACCGGCCCACAACACAGGCCGCTGCGCGCCAGCAATCCGCGCCACGGTATCGTCGAGGCATTCCGACAGCGCGTCCGTATTGACGGGCGTCAGCGAGGCACTGAGCTTCCCCACCGGCAAAGGGCAGGATTGCCCCCACAACTCCTGGCTGATTTCGATATACACCGGACGCCGGTGGGTCATACAGGCGATCAGAACTTCGTCGATCTTGTCCGGCGCTTCCTCCGCCCGCTCGATCACCGCTGTTGCCGCCGTCACCTGCGAATAGATCGTCAGGTCCGTCTTAAGGCGGCCGGTCGAGTGCAGGAACATGATGCCATAGTCGACCTCAAGTTCGAGCTGCTTTGCGGAAGGACCGCCATTGATGACGACAACCGGACATCGCTCGACAAAAGCCCCGACCACACCGTTCAGCGCACTCAACGCCCCGACGCCATATGTCCCACACATCGCACCATAGCCCCTGAGGCGAGCATAGGCGTCGGCCGCGTATGCAGCCTCCATCTCATACGTCGTGAAGATAGCCTTCAGCCGGGAGTTGCCGGTCAGCGAGGCAAGCAATCCACTGCAATAGCTCCCCGGCACGTTGAACAGATGTTCGATGCCAAGCTCCTCCAGCCGGGTCACCAGATAGGATGCCACCGTGCCGTTACGCGGCTTTTCACGCATGGCGATCGACCTCCAACGCCGGCTCAAGGTCCTGCCTTGCCGGGATACTCACCCGAAGTCGCGTGACAGATGTACGCCGGACTGTCGATGACATCTGGACTCTGCGGAGAGACGAGCACCGCGGCGAGACGTTCCCCGATCGGCGCACTCGGTGCCGCTCAGAGGCCTGGGGCTGAACGATGTCCGCCGTCTCGGGCCATGTGCATCGGCCATGACCGGACGGCGCGAAGGCCGTCAGCAATCGATGATTGATCATGTGCCACCGCCGGGCGGCACAGGCCGGGAGGTGGCCGGGCCGCAAGATGAAAAAGGAGCAATTCCGCCCTGCAATAAACGAGGAAGCGTGCGCGCGAGGTGACGGCGCATCGCTTGCTTCCTACCTTCATTTTTTCTACCATTGCGCGAGTTTAGCTCTCGCTGCTGTGTTGGGAACTCGCTATAAATTCTCTATGCTTGATAAGAAATGCACAGGCGACATTGACTGGGAAGATTTGCGCTATTTCGCGGCGCTTGCGCGGCATCGTTCGCTGTCCGCAACCGCACGCGCGCTGCGCGTCAATCATGCAACGGTGTCCCGCAGGGTTGCCCACCTCGAGACACTTCTGGGATGCCCCTTGTTCGAGCGCCGCGCCGAGGGCTATGTGCTGACAGCCGACGGAACGGCTGTGCTGGAAGAAGCGAAAATAATGGATAGCGCGGCGCTATCGGTTCTTCGACGCCTTGATGCGAGTGCAGAGCTCAGCGGCCTCGTGCGACTGACGGCCGGACGCAGCCTGGCCGAAGGATTCCTGATCGACCGGCTGGACGGACTCCATCGACGTCATCCGGGGATCGATCTCGAGCTAATTGGAGATGTCAGACTCCTGAGCCTTGCCCGGCGAGAGGCCGATATCGCCTTGCGTTTCGGTGACCCCAAGGGCAGCGAGCTTGCCGCGCGACGCGTCGGAACGATCTACTTTGGCTTGTACGTCGCGGCGGGCATGCACTCCGAAGCGGACACGCTTGCGCGATTGCCGCTTGTCGGATTCGACAGGGATGGCGACTCCATCGCCGAAGCCGAATGGGTCGAGCAGCATTTTCCGGGACGCCGGTTCGCCTTCCGCGCCAACAGCCAGATCGCGCAAGCTGCGGCGACGCGAGCAGGCTTCGGAATCGCACTGCTGCCGCGCTATCTCGCCGATAACGATCGGAAGCTTGCCGAGATCGACTGCGACCGGCCGATGCTGGAGCGCGAGCTCTGGCTTCTGATCCGCCCCGACCTGACGAAGGTGCCTCGCGTCCGCGCGGTCGCCGATTATCTCGTGGAGATATTCCGTCGCGAACGGCAACACTTCGCGGGCCATTCCCACGCTTCCGCGCTCGAAGCGATGGACGCGCAGCCAGAAGAGACCCCGAAGGCATGAGCCCCGGGGCCTCCTCAATCATGCCGCTGAATGGCCAGCCACCATCATCAGCCCGACGATGAGTTACGCGCTCACGCCGGCGAGTCTCGTCATGAGTTGCTTCAAATCCGGCGTGCCAATCCCGGTGACCAGGTCGAAACCCGGCCCGCAGCTGTAGGCGCCGTTACTTTCGGTCAACACGTCGCGGAAGCAATTGCTGCCAATCAGCGGGTAGATCAGCGGATTGAGATAGGGAAGCGGCGGCTGGTGGTTGTTGGCCCGCGCCTCGTTGATCAGGGCGCACAAGGCGGCCCAGACAGGCGCGCTCCAGCTGGTGTCGCCATATTGCAGGCGTTGGCCGTTTAGGATGACCAGCCCCCCCTTCATTCGGGTCTGCGGTAGCGCCGACATCGGGCACCATCCGCTGATTTCCGGCCGGCACGCCAGGGCCCTGCTGCCAGGCCCGTCGCGGGAAGAACTTGCTCTTGCCGCCGCCGCTGCCGGGCCACCCGGTCTCGGATGCCACCTGTCCGTTCGGCGCCAGCCGCAGCGACGTGCCCCCCACCGCCACGACGTGCGGGCTGGTCGACATCCACTCGGCCGCCAGCGGGCCGTTCGCATGGTGTCCGTCCGGCCCCGGATTTGATCCGGCATCGCCGGTCGAGACGAACACGTTGACGCCGAGTGCAGCAAACCGGGCAAAGCGGGCCTCCTCGGCGTGCACCTCGCCTTCCGCCATAAAGGCCTCGCTGAGGCCGAGGCTGATCGACACGACCCGCAACGTCGGCTGCGCCAGCGCGTCGGCATAGATGCGGTCGAGAGCGCGGTCGAGATCGATGAATGAGAGCGAGCCGCTAGCATAGATTCGCACGTTCGCCTGGGCGAGCGATGGCGCTGGCCCATTGTGCGTCCAGCGTCTCCTCGCCCGAGGGGGCGGGCAACGTTCCACCCTTGACGTTGATCTTGGCGATGCGCCCCAGATTGCCAGCCAGGTTATTGGCAGTCCAAAACGCCGTCATATCGCTGTCCAGCGGGACCGCGTCGATCAGGATGGCGATCTCCTGCCCCTTCCCGCTCAGGCCGAGCCCCGCACCGCCATAGGCCTTCAGGATTTCCGGACCCAGGTAAGGCGGGGCGTTGGCGATCGCCGGCTCCACGGCCGCCTCCGCCCTCACCGCATGCGCGAGCGAAGATGTTTGCGCGCTTGGCGGTAGGGTTGCAGCCCGCCGATATGTACCACCGCACCGGCGATGCTCTCCGGCAGGCTCGGCACGTCGGACGCCGCGGTGTAGGTCTGCCCCTCCCGTGTCACCCGCACCATGTGCACACCGAGGCTCGCTTCAACCTGCGAGGCAGACGCGTTGGCGTAGATCGTGGTGCGATCGGGCGACACCTGGGTGATCGTGAAACCTTCGTTCTTTAGCCAGGTCTCCAGCGCGCCTGCGGCGGCCGGATCCGCGGCGTATTTCGTCTTCAGCTCCTCTGCCGAAATCGTCTCCCCCTTGTTGACGCGCGCCTGCAGCTCCTTCTGTAGGTTCGGCGGAACGCCGAGCGAGAAACTCACATCCATCTTCTCGTCGCGGTGCCGTGCATCTGAGCCGCTCGCGATCAGGCCGCGCGCTGTTACGCCCGACGCCGGAATCGGGATCACGGAGTTCGGAAACATCTTCCTGTTCGACATTTCGCAATCCTCGTTTTGCAGGTTCATTGTCCAATTCGCATTCCAAATTCGCTTCGTGACTCTCGGGCAAAGAAAGCCGAAACTTGCCGATAGCCCCGGGGCCATCGGCGTCGCCAATTCGTTTCGTTCAGTATTAATTTCAGTAGGGCTGGTCGTTCTGAACACGCCGCCCGGTGTTGTCCTGGTGAACATGCGGGCGAAGGTCCATCGCTTGCACGACATTTGTCGTCAAGCCGAGCATCGGCGCTTCAATTGCGTGAGCTGCACCCCCATCCGCCAAAGCCTAGCGACGATATGATCTCCCGCCTACTTCCAGTACAGCTCAAGTTAGCTCGCGTCGTCCGCTTGGGAACTCGTTATAAATTCGCGGTGCTTGATCAGAAATGCACAGCTATATCCGAACCGCCACAACAAGAGGGCGCTTGCGCACGATAGCTGATTGTGTCCTTCCGTGATCCCGCCGCCTGCGCAGCACTGAAAGCGCTGTACGGGCCATCGCATTCGCTTCGTCGAATACGGCGTTGCCGTCTGCATTATGCAAACTTCGGCCCTTGGCTCGAATAATCTGCGGCCACGAAAAACTTCGAGGCTGGCCAGGCACCTGGATACTTTTGCGTGGTTGACGTCAAGGGCACGCGCGGTGGTCCAAAAGCGAGCGATGGTGCGCCAGCGCCACAAAGTAGCGGATATCTCCCAGTCTGCGTCGGCTGTGCGATTCTTCTCATGCGTCGCGCATAAATTGAGAGTTCCGGTGAGGGGCGCGATGGCATAGCCTTCTACAACGGTCGAATATTCCTCAAGATAAGGTGCAGGCGGACGCTTTCAGAATCCGCTCCTGCACCCGCATACAGGTAAACGGGATCGACGTCGACGAATAGACATCGCGCGAAGCCTCTTTGCGCTTTCGCCTGAGCCCGATCTTGCTCAAGCGGCGAGGCACGGCATCGTCCCGCCCGCCGGGAACGAAGCTCGCCATCCGCGGATACATCTTCGATACCGTCGCAAGCTGATGGCGGGGCATGAATTAGGAGCTGACGGTAGCAGACACGTGAATTACGAAAGATAGCTCTGTCGGAACGTGAAAAGAAGCTGTTCCCGACAACGCTTCACGGGAGCATGGGTGCATCTCAGATTTGGCTGAAATTGGAACGGGACCAAATCTATAAGACCACAGCATACCCGCGTACTCCCTTCGGCTCGCCGGTCCGTCAGACGTATAGATGAGCACACGCAACTTTTATTGAGAACTTCGCGAAGGAGCGCTGACATGGAGCGGAACCAACTCCCATCCAATATTCACCCTACGCACTACGATATCTACATTCGACCCGACCCTGGATTCTTCGTCCAGTCCGACCTGCGGCTACGATTTGAAGGCGCGGTGCAGATCAAGATCGAGGTTGTTGAGGCGACCTCCGAGGTGATGCTTAACGCCACCGAACTGACCCTTCACCGCGCCCTGCTGGACGGGGAGGACAGCGCGGCGATCGTGACCAACGACGTCGACCAGACGGCCACCTTGGTATTCGGGCAGACTATCCCTGTCGGCACGCACGTCTTGTCGATCGACTATACCGGCAAGATCGCGCTCGGCGCCCAGGGACTGTTCGTCTCCGAATACGACACTCCGACTGGCCGCAAGCGTCTCCTGGTGACGCAGTTTGAGGCAGGAGACGCGCGGCGCTTCGTGCCCTGTTGGGACGAGCCGGCGCGAAAGGCGACCTTCACCGTTGCCGTGGCAGCGCCAAGCAACAAGCTGACCGTTTCCAACATGCCGATCGAAACCGTGTCGACGCTGGACGACGATCGTCAGTACGTCCGGTTTCGGAAAACACCGAGAATGTCGACCTATCTCCTGTTCCTGTGCATTGGCGATCTGGAGCGGATCAGCACCGTCAGCGGCGCAACCGTCATCTCCCTCGTCGCCAAGGCGGGGAGCGCCGAGGATGGCCGCTTCGCGCTCGATAGCGCGGCTAGGCTGCTGGAGTTCTACAACGACTATTTCGGCGTACCTTACCCGCTGCCCAAGCTCGACATGATCGCGGCGCCCGGCGCAGGCGGCTTCTCGGCGATGGAGAACTGGGGCGCAATCCTCTATTTCGAAGACCAGCTGTTGCTGAACCCGGAATGGTCGACGGAATCGAATCGCCAGCGCGTGTTTGTGGTCATCGCGCACGAGATGGCACATCAATGGTTCGGCAACCTGGTGACGATGGAGTGGTGGGACAATCTCTGGCTCAACGAAGGCTTCGCGTCCTGGATGGAGAGCAAGGCCACGGATCAATTCCACCCCGATTGGATGAATTGGCTGCAATCGGAATTCGATCTACAGCGGGCGATGCGTCAGGATGCCAAACACACCACGCACCCGGTGGTGCAGCCGGTCGTGAGCGTCGAGCAGGCAGCGTTCGACGACATCACCTACCGCAAGGGCCGCGCAGTCATCCGCATGATCGAGAACTTCGTCGGCCCAGAGGCGTTCCGCAGCGGCGTGCAGGCTTACATGAAGCGATACGGCTACAAGAACACGGTCACCGACAACCTGTGGGATGAGCTCGAGAAGGCTTCCGGCAAGAAGATCAAGCAGATCGCCGCGGATTTCACCACCAAGCCGGGCATTCCGCTGATCCTGGTTGAAAGCGAGACGACCGGCACCGGGGGCGTCGAGATTTGCGTTCGAGAGCGACGGTTTGCCGTGGACGACAGCGCCGATGAACCGGCTACGTGGACCGTCCCGGTCTATGCGTCCGCCATTGGCGCGAGGGATCCGGTTCTGACGCTCGTGCACGGAGACCAGACGAAGCTACTGGTCCCTGGCGCGGTTCCGATCAAGCTCAATTCCGGCCAGACGGTCTACTACCGGGTCAAGTACGACAGCGGATATAGCGAGCTGGTGAATGCGCTCGACCGGCTGGCGCCCGCCGATCAGCTCGGGCTGCTGAATGATGCCTGGGCCATCGGCGAGGCTGGCGCCGTTACCATCAGCAACTATCTCGACCTGACACTGAAGCTCACGCCTTCCACTGATCGCGTGGTGTGGCGGCAGGCGATCGAGACGCTGCTCGCTATCGACTCGCTCTATGATCCCGGCGCGCGGCGCAACGCGTTCCGCGCGTTCGCACGGAGCTGTCTGCAAGCCGTCTTCGCCGGCATTGGATGGGGACGCAAAACGACGGAAACAGACAACGAGACAGTGCTGCGCGAGTTTCTCATCACCGGCCTGGCGCAACTGGATGATCTCGATGTCAAGCTGGAAGCACAGAGGCGGTTCGCCGCCTATGCCGGCCCGCCTGTCGATCCGTCGACGCTTCCGGCCGCGATCAGGCGGCCTGCCCTCGTGGCGGCAGCGATCAGCGCCGACACCAATCTGTACGGCCGCTTGTACGACCTGGCGAAAAGCACCACGGATTCGTTTGGAAAGGACCAGCTGTTCCTCGCGCTCGCCTCGACGGAGGATGCCGCGCTGGCGCAACGCTCGCTTGATATCGCCCTCGGCGACGACCCAGCCAAGACGACCGGACCCAAGATGATACAGCGTGTTGCTGTCACCCACGCCGATCTCGCCTGGCATTTCGCCCTGACGAACCTGCCGAAGATCAACGAGCGACTGGACGAACTGCAGCAGCTCAGCTTCGTGCCGAGCTTGACAGCGGCGTCGCGAAGCCCGCAGGTGCTCGAGGAGCTGCAACGTTACATCACCGAGAAAGTGCGACCGAATTCGCGCAAGTCGGCCGAACGGTACGTCGCCGATCTGACCTTCCGGCTGCAGGTCATCGGGCGACTATTGCCCGCTGTCGATACCTGGCTGACGACCCACAGGTGAAGCCGATCCACAGTGCCGGCATGCGGCGCGGCGCGTGACTGCGTCACTAGGACGGACGTAACGAGGAAGTCACGGATGTCATCCAAAGATTCCGATTCCGAAATTCTCGATGTCGCCGTGATTGGTGCAGGAGTTTCCGGCGTCTATAGTGCTTGGCGCCTGGCATCGTGCAAAGGCGGCGGGACGCCTCTCAAGGCCAAGGTGTTCGAGACGAGCGGCAGAGTCGGCGGCCGCCTACTCTCGGTCACCCCGCCGGGCATTCCGGGCACGCGCGTGGAACTCGGAGGGATGCGTTTCACCTCGAGTCACACGCGTGTCAAAGTCCTGCTGGAGCAGTTCGGCATCCCGACGCATCCGTTTCCCGTGCGAGAGCCGCAAAACATCTGCTATGTCCGCGGTCACAGGCTACGGCACCAGGATCTGAAGACGCCGGCTCTCATTCCCTACAATCTGTTGTCGGACGAGCAGACGCCGCGGTCGCTGGATGTCGGTTTCGTTGCGGTTTCCGCCGAGCGTGTGCTGCGGTCGATGCAAAAGCGATGTGTCGATCTCGCAAAGGTCGATTGGAAGGATCTGGCCGAGAGATATCTTTATGACGGCGTCAGGCTGCGCGATCTACCGCTGCATTATCTGCTTCAGCGCAATGTGAGCGACGAAGCGCTGCGCTTCGCCGATGATGTCAGCGGATACAACAGCATTCTCTATACGTGGAATGCCGCCGACGGGTTTCCATGGAATCTCGACGATTTCGGCCGCGATGTGAAATATTTCGGCATCACCCCCGGCTTCGCCTCCCTGCCGACCAAGCTGGCCAAGGGCTTCGAGGATGCGGGCGGCCAAATCCTGTTCAAGCATCGGCTGGAAAGCTTTGATGTCGGCTGGGAGGGCGATCGGGATCTGATCGAGATGCAATTCGCGGTCGATGGCGACAAGAGATGCACGATCAAGGCGCGAAAGCTGATCCTGGCCATGCCGCGCAGATCGCTCGAGCTCATTGCCGAGAGCGGCGCGGTTCTCGGGCGCGCGCCTGAAAACGATCGTGTCCGGAACTTGATCCGCTCCGTGACGCCGATTCCCCTGTTCAAGCTGGCGCTCGGCTACCGCTTCCCCTGGTGGGAGACCATCGATCCCGTGGCCGTCGTGACCGACCAGGGTACGCAATGGCGTCCGATCCGCAAGGGCGTTTCGATCACCGATCTTCCGCTGCGGCAATGTTATTACTGGGCTACCGACCCGGACACCGGCAATGCGGTGGTGTTGATCTATGACGACGGGCGCGATCTCGAGTATTGGGCCGGACTACGAGAGCGTCGTGAAAGCCCTGCCTATTCACAGAGGGTGACTGAGGGAGGCGATGCGGAGTGGAATAGTCACAAGGCGCCGGAATTGATGGTAAACGAGGTGCATCGTCAGCTCCTTGAGATCCACGGGGTTGACCATCGTAAGGACATTCCGTTCCCCTATGCAGCCGCCTACCGCGATTGGAGCGAAGATCCTTTCGGCGGTGGCGCCAATTTCTGGCATCTGCACGTCGACAGCGAGCAGGTCGGGCGCGACATCCTGCAACCGAAACCGTCCCTGCCTGTCTTCATTTGCGGCGAGGCCTACTCGCATCAGCAAGGTTGGGTCGAAGGCGCCCTGCAAACGGCGGACCAAATGCTGGCGACACACTTCGCCTTGCCGCCGCCGTCATAACGCAAAACGTACGCATCAGTCGCCCATCTTCCGCAGCTTGCACGGTGGCGGGTCCACCATGACCGGTCTGGTGAGATGGCGATTATCCACGCCGATTGATTTTTTGCCAACCCGTCGATGATCTGCAACACGACCGGATCTCCTGCAAACAGCCGGAACACCTCAGCGAACCCTGCGACCGCGACAGCCACGCGTTCGGGATCGGCCAGTTCATCAACGGGATCGTTCGGAACGCCATACTGGCCCGGATCATCGCGGCTGACCAGCAACCGTTGTTCGCTCCAGACTCGCCGCCAATAGTCGTCGTAGATGCTGCGCATGACGCCGGACAAAAAAGCCCGGATCGCCCCCCCCAAACGGCCAGACACGCGATCCGTCAAGAACGCGGACAATGGCCTCATGCAGCACGTCGGCCCAGCCTTCAGCCGCACCAGATCGGCGAAAGCCCCGGGCGCGACCATCGACGTCCTGGTGTATCCGATCTGCTTCAATTTCCGGCACGCCGTCGAACTCTACGTCAAGTACATAATCGCCGACCTGAGTAGGGTGCAGGGGACCGGCCGGCAGTACCAGGCCGGCCACTCGCTGCTCCGGAACTGGAAGAAGGCCAAGAAGCTGTTGAAGGCCATCGACCATGCCGCCGAAGATGCCGCGCTCTTCGAAGAGGTGATTGGACATATCGAAGAGGTCGACCCGGCCGGCCAGACGTTCAGATATCCGGAGTCGATCAAATACGATCAGCATCTGAAGGATTGGCCGAGCATCAACCTCGCCGTCGTCGAATATTACTACGCCCGTCTGTTCGCCGTCGCGAAGGACTGGCAATACCGCATCGATCACGCTGTCGATCGGGCGTCGCAGGACCGAACGCTGGCGCCGCCCTACAGGCGGCCGCCGGATAAGAACGCTCTGGTTGGACGCTGGCATTTCCTGATCTATAGAGCCAAGAACGCAGGCCTGAGCATCCGCAATCTCTTCCGACGATAGTCCACCTGCAGAAAAGACCGGGGATCCCCCTCGCCGATGTCCGAAAGCAAGCAGCGGCTGCTGCGCGCGACCGGCGATCCGAACCGGGTCATCAAGATCGAAAGCGATCCGGTGACGGGCGCCGACCTCTGGGTGATCCTGCGACGCGCTTCCCGAATCACGGAGGACAAAGCTCTCCACAGGTTGCGCTGAAGTGATATTCGTGCTTTATTGCAACCTTAGGATGGCAGATGGAAGTCAACATGAATTCCAGCTGGGACACACTTTTTACCTGAACCTGGTCTGGCCGGTTGGGACTTAAGAGAAAGCTCCCGACTTCGGGAGTATTTGGCACGCGGCGGAGCGGTCTGACCTCCCGCATAGGTCCCCGAGGAGGCGTTGTTGGCGAAGTGGCGTGATCGAACGCTCCTCTGAACGCGGACGGGGGATTCGCTGTCCGGCACGCCAACGATAGGACTGAGAGACGAACATAGCGGGCTGCGCCGGTGTCGGTCCGGCGCGCGAGTCAGCGAGGAGCACCGGAAGCACAAGACCCGCCGTAGTTCTCTCTCCGCGAAGCTGTTTAGTCCAAGGGCGTTCCGTCAACCGGGACCCGCTAATGTTTCCTATCATCTCTTGCGTCCTTGTTGACCACTCTTGCGTCCTTGTTGACCACGCGACATGCCGTTGCGTGAGGCTTTACAACGCAAGTTCACAACTTAACGTCACCGAGATTGACTAGATGAAACAGTTGGAACTGGAACCGTTGTCGGAGGGACAAAAAGGTCTGTGGCTATTTCACAAGCTGGACCTGAAGGCCGGCGTTTCCCAGACTCTTCCAATCTGTTTCACAATCAAGACCGTTGTCGACATCTCACTCTTCAGGCAGGCATGCGAGTTCGTCCTTAAACACTCCCCGCTGCTTTCAAGTGTTCTGGTAGAAGAGCATGGCGAACCGTTCCTGCTGCGCTATCCGGACAGTCCGCTCTACTTTGCATGCCAGGAAATGCCTGGTGCGTCGCCTGAAGAAGTAGACGCTGCCTTGCGACAGCAGGCCAGGATTGCCTTCGGATTGTCAGAGGATGCGCTAGTACGCTTTCACATCTATTCGGTACGACCCGATTTCTACGCCGTTCTCATCGCGATAAACCACATCGTCTTCGACGGCGCCTCGGTGCCCGTATTGCTAGACCGGCTGTTTTCTGCCTACGATGCCTTGCTGCGTGGACAGCAGCCGGATGCCCCCACGGCCGTGGCCAACTATCGTGATTTCGTGGAGTGGGAGCAGAACTATTTGAAGAGTGCCAGGAGCCGCATTGCCAGAGACTACTGGATGCGGCAGTTTCCAGGCCCCTTGCCGGCACTGGAACTCGATATAGAGCGCCGCCGTACCGCCGCAGCGCCGCAGGCAAGCGTCAGCAGCAAGAAAATCCTGTCAGCGTCGGAGTCTGCGCAGGTAAGCGGTTTTTGCGCGCGCCAAAACACCACTCCGGCAGTCTTTTTTCTTGCGGTCTACCAATTGCTGCTCAAGCAATACAGCCAGCAGCGACACATCATCATCGGCATGCCGGCGCTGGGGCGTCCCAAGCTGTCGTTCCATGACGTGATCGGTTACTTCATTGACATGATCCCGATCCAAAGTTTTGTCGATGAGACCCAAACCTTCGATTCCCATTTGATGGAACTGGGCCTCACCGTTGTCGACGGCATCGACCATGGAGCCTACCCGTTTCCGTTGCTGGTTAACGATCTCAAACTCTCAGGCAAGCAGAATGACTTTCCGATATTCCAGGTTTGGTACGCTTTCCATAACCGTTCGATGCTGCAGGACGCAGTGGGAAAATACTCCGACAGTCTGAAGAATTACATCGAATTGTCGCAGGATGTCCGTGAGGAAGCCGGCTTCAAGCTAGAGCTTGAGGTTTTTGAAGGACAGGACAGCCTTGCAATAAGCCTCAAGTACGATCCCCACCGCTTTGCCGCCGAAGACATTGCGGTGATGCTGGATCACTACACGGCCCTCCTGCGGGCACTGATAAACGATCCGACAAAGAAAATTGATGAGTACCCCTGCTTATCGGATACCGAGCGTCATCGCTTGCTCGTGCAATGGAATGCCACGACGCGTCCGTATCCTGGCGACAGTTGCATCCATGAATTGATCGAAGCACAGGCCTCCAGAACGCCAACCGCGATTGCGCTGGTATTTGAACAGCAGCGCCTGAGCTATGCAGCGCTCGATCAACGGGCCAACCAGGTCGCCCACTACCTGCACCGCCAGGGCATCAAACCCGATATGCTCGTCGGGCTGTTCTGCGAACGTTCGCTCGACATGGTCATTGGTCTGCTCGGCATTCTCAAGGCCGGCGCCGCCTACGTCCCGATCGATCCCGCCACTCCCGAACAACGCATTCGCTACATGCTCGAGGATGCAGCCGTGACGTGGGTGCTCAGCCAGTCGCAACTCGCGCCTGTCCTGCCGCTCGATGGACGACAGGTGCTGTACCTCGACACCGGGACCAGCACCACGACAACCGCCACTTTGGCCGACCAGCCCACCACGCCGCTTGCCCGAACGCTCACCGGACTCGAGCCGACGCATCTGGCCTACGTCATCTACACCTCGGGCTCCACCGGCCTGCCCAAGGGCGTCATGACCGAGCATCGCGCCCTGGTCAATCGCATCGACTGGATGCAACGGCAATACCCGCTCGCCGGCAGCGATGCGGTGCTGCAGAAAACACCGTTCACGTTCGACGTGTCGGTATGGGAATTCATCTGGCCGCTGATGAGCGGCGCCCGGCTGGTGATCGCCAGACCGCAGGGCCATCTGGATGCCCACTATCTGATAGAGCTGATTCAGCAGCAGGCCGTGACGATCGTGCACTTCGTCCCGTCCATGTTCAGTCTCATGCTGCAACAGGACGGCTGGCGCCACTGCACGTCGTTGCGTCACGTGTTCTGCAGCGGCGAAGCTCTACCCAGCGAACTGCCGGCCCGGCACTACGCCTTGAACAAGGCGCCTTTGCACAATCTCTATGGTCCCACCGAAGCTGCCATCGATGTGAGCTGCTGGCACTGTCCTGATGAAGGCACGACGCCGGATACGATTCCGATCGGCCGCCCCATCCAGAATACGGCGCTGTACGTGCTCGATGAGAACGGACAACCCGTGCCCCGCGGGGTCAAGGGCGAGTTGCACATCGGCGGTGTCGGGCTGGCGCGCGGGTACTGGCGCAATGCGGAGCTGACGGCGGCGAAGTTCATTCGCAACCCTTTCAGCGATCAGGCGGGGTCGCGGCTGTACAGGACGGGCGATTATGCGCGCTGGCGCGCCGACGGCGTGCTCGAGTACGTCGGCCGCATGGACGATCAGATCAAGTTACGCGGTTTCCGCGTGGAGCTCGGCGAAATAGAAAGCCATCTGGCGCGGCATCCGTGGGTGCAGGCCTGCGCGGTGCGAGTCCATGAGCGTGGGGGTGAACAACAACTCGTGGCGTACGTGCTGCTCACGCGCATCAGCAGTGCCGCGGAATATCACGCGGAATTGCGGCAGCATTTGCGCCGCTTCCTGCCCGACTATATGGTTCCCGCTGCTTTTGTCGTGCTGGAACGTCTACCGATGACGCCGAGCGGGAAGGTGGACCGCAAGGCGTTGCCGCCACCGGATGCCGCGGCCTACGTAAAAGACACCTACGTGGCGCCGCGGACGCCAACCGAAAAGCGACTGGCGCAAATATGGGCAAGGCTTTTGCGTCTCGAGCAGGATCAAATCAGTGTCAATGCCTCTTTCTTCGCACTGGGCGGGCATTCACTACTGGCCATGCGCCTGGTGAATGCAATCCAGCAGCAGTTCGGTGTGACGTTGACGCTGCGCACCATATTTGAAAATCCCGCTGTCTCGTCGCTGGCGGCGCTGCTGGCGGCGCGACAGTCAGGCATCGATACGCTTAAACTGGAACCTGTTGCCCGCCACGCACGACTACTGGCTTCCTTCGCCCAGCAGCGTTTCTGGATCTTGTCCCGCCTGGAAGGCAGTAGCAGTCACTACAACCTCGTAGTTGCCTATCGCATCAAGGGCGCGCTGCACAGGTCAGCCCTGATTCAAACTCTGGCTACCATCGTTGCCCGCCACGAGTCGCTGCGCACACGTTTCACGGAGAAAAACGGCGAACTTTTCCAGATCGTCGATGACGCCGGTACATTTGCCGTAATCACGAAGAATGTTCGCTCAAACCATGAAATAGTATCCCTTTGCGAGCACGAGGCAAACCACAACTTTGATCTGGCGGCGGAATGCTTGATACGCATTCATCTGCTGGCAAAGTCACCCGACGAACATGTGTTGTTGCTCAACCTGCATCACAGCATTTCAGATGGCTGGTCATTCGACATCTTCTTCCATGAGCTGGAATCCGGCTACAGTGCTTTGCGCCACGAAAGAACTCCCGCCTTCCCCCACCTTCCACTGCAGTATGCGGATTTTGCCTGGTGGCAACGCCAGTGGCACAAAGAGGGCCGGTTGGACGCGCAACTGGCTTATTGGAAACGTCAGCTCAGTGATCCGCCGGAAGAAATGGGCCTGCCATTGGATCGACCGCGGGCGAAGGTCAACGCGCACAATGGGGCAACGGCAAGGTTCGCTCTTTCTCACACATTGACGGCACAGCTGCAGGACTTCTCCCGACGTGAAGGCGTTACGGTCTACATGACGCTGCTCACGGCTTTCGCAGTCATCATGCACCGTTACAGCCAGAAAACGGATATTGCCATTGGTACGCCGGTCGCGAATCGTAATCGCCAGGAAATCGAAAACCTGATCGGCTTGTTCGTGAATACGCTCGTGCTGCGTATCGATCTCACCGGCAACCCGTCTATCCGGGAATTGATGTTGCGGATAAAAGCTACAGCAATAGCTGCTTATGAACATCAGGACGTTCCGTTTGAACATGTGGTGGAGGCCCTGCAGCCGCAGCGTCGTCTTAATCAATCGCCGTTGTTTCAGGTGCTGTTTGTCTTGCAGGGCGCGCTGCCCGAACTCGATTTCGGCGATTTGTCCATCGCGCCGGTGGAATTCGAAACCACACACGCCAAATTCGATCTGACACTCAATCTGCAGGAAACCTCCACGGGACTGCAGGGAGTCGTGGAATACAATTCCGACATCTTCGCAGCGGAAACGATAAGCGCGTTTATCGGGCATTATGAAAACAGCTTGCGGCAAGTCATTGCCCGGCCCGACCTGCAACTGGCGGCGCTCGACATTCTCGGCGCATCAGAACGTACCCAGCTGTTGGCTGGCTGGAATGCCACGACGCGTCCGTATCCTGGCGACAGTTGCATCCATGAATTGATCGAAGCACAGGCCTCCAGAACACCAACCGCGATTGCGCTGGTATTTGAACAGCAGCGCCTGAGCTATGCAGCGCTCGATCAACGGGCCAACCAGGTCGCCCACTACCTGCACCGCCAGGGCATCAAACCCGATATGCTCGTCGGGCTATTCTGCGAACGTTCGCTCGACATGGTCATTGGTCTGCTCGGCATTCTCAAGGCCGGCGCCGCCTACGTCCCGATCGATCCCGCCACTCCCGAACAACGCATTCGCTACATGCTCGAGGATGCAGCCGTGACGTGGGTGCTCAGCCAGTCGCAACTCGCGCCTGTCCTGCCGCTCGATGGACGACAGGTGCTGTACCTCGACACCGGGACCAGCACCACGACAACCGCCACTTTGGCCGACCAGCCCACCACGCCGCTTGCCCGAACGCTCACCGGACTCGAGCCGACGCATCTGGCCTACGTCATCTACACCTCGGGCTCCACCGGCCTGCCCAAGGGCGTCATGACCGAGCATCGCGCCCTGGTCAATCGCATCGACTGGATGCAACGGCAATACCCGCTCGCCGGCAGCGATGCGGTGCTGCAGAAAACACCGTTCACGTTCGACGTGTCGGTATGGGAATTCATCTGGCCGCTGATGAGCGGCGCCCGGCTGGTGATCGCCAGACCGCAGGGCCATCTGGATGCCCACTATCTGATAGAGCTGATTCAGCAGCAGGCCGTGACGATCGTGCACTTCGTCCCGTCCATGTTCAGTCTCATGCTGCAACAGGACGGCTGGCGCCACTGCACGTCGTTGCGTCACGTGTTCTGCAGCGGCGAAGCTCTACCCAGCGAACTGCCGGCCCGGCACTACGCCTTGAACAAGGCGCCTTTGCACAATCTCTATGGTCCCACCGAAGCTGCCATCGAAGTGAGTTACTGGCACTGTCCTGATGAAGGCACGACGCCGGATACGATTCCGATCGGCCGCCCCATCCAGAATACGGCGCTGTACGTGCTCGATGAGAACGGACAACCCGTGCCCCGCGGGGTCAAGGGCGAGTTGCATATCGGCGGTGTCGGGCTGGCGCGCGGGTACTGGCGCAATGCGGAGCTGACGGCGGCGAAGTTCATTCGCAACCCTTTCAGCGATCAGGCGGGGTCGCGGCTGTACAGGACGGGCGATTATGCGCGCTGGCGCGCCGACGGCGTGCTCGAGTACGTCGGCCGCATGGACGATCAGATCAAGTTACGCGGTTTCCGCGTGGAGCTCGGCGAAATAGAAAGCCATCTGGCGCGGCATCCGTGGGTGCAGGCCTGCGCGGTGCGAGTCCATGAGCGTGGGGGTGAACAACAACTCGTGGCGTACGTGTTGCTCACGCGCATCAGCAGTGCCGCGGAATATCACGCGGAATTGCGACAGCATTTGCGCCGCTTCCTGCCCGACTACATGGTTCCCGCTGCTTTTGTCGTGCTGGAAACTCTACCGATGATGCCGAGCGGGAAGGTGGACCGCAAGGCATTGCCGCCACCGGATGCCGCAGCCTACGTAAAAGACACCTACGTGGCACCGCGGACGCCAACCGAAAAGCGACTGGCGCAAATATGGGCAAAACTACTGGGACTGAGTGCCGCTGATATCGGCACGTCAGCCAATTTCTTCAGGCTTGGCGGCCATTCACTGAAGGCAATTTCCATGCAGGCTGCCATACAGGACGATTTCGGTATCCAGATATCGCTAATGGACATCATGGAGAAATCCACGATAGCCGGCATAGCCCAGTGCACCGAGCAGACACTCTCGCGGGGACAGCAGCTGGTCCAGGAGTCAATCCCTTCCCAGCCCGTGCAGGAGCACTATGCGGTATCCGAGCTGCAGAAGGCTCACTGGGACATGATCAAGATGGATCCCACCTCGTCCAAATACAACTTCAACGTCAATTACGAATTGGGAGGCGCGAATTTCAGCGCGGAATTGTTTATCCGGGCGTTTACAGCAGTGGTGAACCGCCACGCCAGCCTGCGCGCCTACTTCAGGTTTGTCGACGACGAGATGCGCATGGTGGTGCTGGAGACGTGCGATCGCACTCTCGATTTCATCAGGCTGACGGACAAGGACGAGCACGAACAAAGAAAACTCAGGGAACAACTGCTTTGGCAGCAAAACACGCAGCCGTTCAAGTTGTTCGAACCGCACGCGCAATGGTGGGGTTGCCTGCTGCAGTACGACGACAAGCGGTATGAGTTGTTCTTCTCCATCCACCACATCTTCTTCGATGGCCTGTCGCTGAAAGTCCTGTCCGAGGAAATCGCGGAACTGTCCCAGGCATACGAGGAGTGCAGGACGCCTGCGCTCGGCGCCAGTCTGCAATACCAGGATTTTGCAGCATGGCACAATGCACTGTTGCGCAACGAAGCAACGCGGCGCGTTCCTCAGGATTTCTGGCGCGAGCAACTACGGGGGACACCGGCCAGGGTACCGTTCAAGTACGATTTCCCCGTCAAGGACTTCAGTGCCAGAAGTGCCAAAGTGCGAGTGGTGATCGATGAACACAAAACTCAGGCCCTGAAACAGCGCGCGCAGGAAAAAGACCTGCCTTTGTTCATCATCTTCCTGGCGGCTTATAACGTCCTGCTGGCGAAAATGACAGGACATATGGACATCGCCTTCGGCGGTCCGGTGCTTGGGCGTGGCCACCAGGACTTGAACCGCATCGTTGGCTATTTTGCCAATGCCGTGATTTTCAGAACGATTCTGGATCCGCTGGAAACAGTCGATACCTTGTTGGACAGGCTTTACCGGAAAGAAGTCGAGATTCTCCAGCACCAAAGCTATCCGTTCAGCCTTTGCCTGGAAGACGTCGGCATCGCCAGCCACAAGGACATTCTGGCGGCATGGCTGAACATGACACAGCTGTTTGGTGAAGACGACCTGATCAAGGACAGCTCCACTTACCACACCGCGGACGTGCGCGACGCCCTCTATCCGTTCTCGACTTACATTTACGCTTATGCGAACGGCATCGAAATTAACCAGTTCTATTATCTGGATTTATTCAGGCAAGAAACCATCGAGGCAGCCGTTGCACTGTTGCTGAACATCATCGACCAGATTGCTGAGAGTGGCCAAAGGCTCATAAAGGACCTTTGAAAAGAGGAATTATTGAATGTCATTGGCGCCCCCAACGATTCCTCGTCAGTTGCCGCAACAGACCCGGTGGAACGCGACTCAACCGTCCGCCAGGACACTCTATCAAGTATTTGACAACCAGGCACGAGCCACTCCAAACGCCGTGGCCATCAATTGCGCCGGCGAAACCCTGACCTACGCCGAACTGGCAACAAAAGTCACGCGACTGGGCAACGTGCTGCAGACCGGATACGCCGTGCACAAAGGCCGCGTTGGCATTTGTCTGAACCGCTCTGCCGAGTTGGTCATCGCCGTACTCGCAGTGCTGCGAACGGGTTCGGCCTATGTACCGCTCGACCCCCATGCGCCGGCAGACCGCAACAAGTTCATTATCGAAGACTGCAAGCTGGATTTGTTGATAACCGAAAACGGTCTTTTGCACGGGCTTGGCGCTGCAGGCAACATTACGCTCGACGTCGCCGACGTCGCACTCTGCGCAGACGAGGATTCAACAGAAGTTGTCGGCTCGCCGTCCGACCTCGCTTAACGCTCGGGCTCGACCGGCCAACCGAAGGGAGTACTGGTTGAGAACCACGCCATCGTCAGTCTGCTCGAGTGCCTTAGGGCGACTTTCGACTTCGTGGCGACTGAACATTTCCTGTTGAAGACACCCGTCGTGTTCGATGTCTCCACCGTCGAATTGTTCAGCTGGTTTTTCTGCGGCGGGCAACTGTCGGTGCTGGAATCGGAGGCCGAAAAGGATCCCGAACGAATCTACCGCGCGATTGTCGAGAGCAAGGTCACCATCGTCAATTTCGTGCCTTCCCTTTTCAGCAGGTTCATCGAGTATCTGGAATTCGGCAAATGCACGCACTTTGCCCAGCTGCGCAGCATCTTCCTCGCCGGCGAGGCGCTCACTGTTTCGCTGGCGGCCCGATACTATCGCCTTTCCGACAATCTGCCTTCGCTGGAGAATTTGTACGGTCCCACCGAAACGACGGTATTTGCCACTCGTTACCCAGTTGACGCCAAACACCCGCAGTCCGACATGCCGATCGGCAAACCTCTGCCGGGATACACGGCCCGCGTCGTGAGGGATGACGGCGAATTATGTTCCGTCGACGAGCCGGGAGAACTCTGGATCGGCGGCACGGGGCTTTCTCGCGGTTATACCAGGGGAGATTTGAACGGCGCGAAGTTTGTCAGCCATCCACAAGCGCCGGGACAGACCTTCTATCGAACCGGCGACAGGGCAAAGTGGCAGCAGGATGGAAACCTGGCCTTTCTCGGGCGCAGGGACAACCAGATCAAACTGAGGGGATACCGCATCGAACTGGAGGAAATCGAACATCAGCTCCACAGCATGCCAGGCATCAGCCAATGCGCAGTACTCAAGTTGGTCGACAAGGCCAATGATGAGTTTCTGGGCGCTTATTATTCCGGTACTGAAAACCTTTCCGACGACGGCATCAAGAATTATCTGCGACAACGTTTGCCGGACTACATGGTGCCGGCATCCTTCGTCAGAGTCCCGCGCTTGCCTTTGACCGCCACTGGGAAAATCGACAGAAATAGTTTGCAGAGCCTGCCGTTGGAAGCCGCCGGAACAGCCATCGCACGTAATGAGAACGACGACGCCTTTCAAACCATCCTGATCGACAATCTGGGAATTTCCAGCATCGACTGGCAACGGTCCTTCTGCAGCCTGGGTGGCACCTCTCTGAAAGCCATTTCATTGAACGTGGCGGTGCAGCGCAGCTTCGGCGTCAAATTGCGCATGCAAGATATCTTTAATGCGGCAAATCTGGTGGAACTGCGCCACCTCATCGAAAAGAGCCTGCCTGTACCTCCCGATCGCTCGCCCATAAGGTCGACGCTCACCACGGCGCCCCTGTTGCCGGCGCAACGAAGCATCTTCTTTTTCTGTCACCTGAATCCGCAATCGCCGCAATACCACATCACCGAGTATTTTGAGTTGGCGGGACTGCCTAACGAGGCAAGACTTGAAGCTGCCTTCAACAGGTTGATCGAGCAATACGAAATACTGCGAACGGCGTTTCGGGTGGATCGCGATGAGCCAATACAGTGGATACGCAAGAGCGTCAGATTCAAGCTCGACACATTTTACGACCTCGAACCGTTGCAGGCACTGGAAAAGGTTGTGCGGCCTTTCGATCTGCAGGAAGCACCCTTGCTGCGGGCAGCACTTATCGTCACGAAAGAACGGTACTGGTTGGCGATAGACGTGCATCACATCGTTGCCGACGGACACTCCATGTCCGTGCTGGTGAGAGCCCTGTTCGCCCTGTATGAAGACAAGCAACCGGCGCGCGAGGCTTTCTCGTATTACGACTACTGCAGCTGGTATTTCTCGCCATATAACCAGGACAACATTGCGCGACAGGAAGAGTACTGGCTCGGTCAGTTCAGTACCGTGCCGGAAGCACTCAACATCCACACCGATTATCCCCGCAGTTCGCGTTCCCGATTCGAGGGTAAGACGGTGTTTCTCACACTAGACGCCGGTGTTTGCTCCGGCTTGTCGGCACTTGCCATCGAAAAGGGCGTGACAGCTTTTGCATTATTCCTGGGTTGCTTTTCCATCCTTTTGCAGAAACTGACCAGGCAACATGATCTCGTGATAGGTGTGCCGGTCTCGACGCGGGGAGAGCCCCGCTTCCAGGAAACCACCGGCCTGTTTATCAACACGCTGGCGCTACGCTGTCATCCACACGCGGACAACAGCTTCGACGGTTACCTGGGAGAAATATGGCAGCTCGTCAATGATGCGCTGGAACACAGGGATTACCCGTTTGAAACGTTGGTCCGACAAACCAACCCGGAGCGAAGCACGGACCACAATCCGTTGTTTTCTGTCCTACTCAACTTTGATGACCGCTCTGCCAGCACCCCTCTCTCGGTCGATGTCATTGATCGCAAGACGTATTACGGCAACACCACGAAGTTTGACCTGGTGCTGGATGTCACTCTCGATGGCACATCCATCGATCTGGCACTTACGTTCAACTCGGAACTATTCGGTGTCGATACTGCAACGCGGTATCTCGAATACTTGAGCGCCATTTGCCGACAGGCAGTAAGCAGTCCCGAACGGTCGATTGCTGACATCGACATCATGACCGTGGCTGAAAAGACGCGTGTTCTGCATGATTTCAACGACACGGCCGTGGACTACGGGCATACGCGTCCAATTCATGAGTTGATAGAACGGCAAGCCGCCCTGGATCCGGACAGGATCGCCCTCTTTTGCGACTTAAAGGCGACTACGTACGGCGACCTTGACGGGAAGGCGAATTCACTTGCCGCGATATTGATGGCGAAGGGCGCCAGGCAAGGCGATTTCATTCCGGTCCTGATGACGCGTGGCCCGGAGCTTTGCATTGCCCTGCTGGCGATCTTGAAGGCCGGCGCCGCCTTTGTCCCCCTCGACGTTCAACTTCCCCCTGCCAGGCTGGATCGGATTCTTGCAGAGCTCGGCAATCCGCTCGTCTTGCTGAATGAGGCAACTGCGGAGAAACACCGTTTTAGCAATGCCGCTGCATTGGTAGTACGAAAAGAAGGACTTGCACGTGCCGGCAAGCCATCGACGCCAGAGATTTCGATGGAAGGTCCTATCTATGTCATCTACACATCGGGCACTACGGGACAACCCAAGGGCGTCGTCAACCGTCATCAAGGGATCACCAATCGCTTCCTGTACATGAACAAGCGTTATGGCTGCATGCCGACGGACGTGGTGTTGCTTACCAGTAATCATGCCTTTGACGCCGCCGTATGGCAGATTTTCTGGCCCCTGATCAATGGCATACAGGTGGTCATTCCCGTCCAGCGGGACAAGTTCGATTTGCATGAGCTTGTCGGCCTGATAGAGCGCCATCGGGTGACCATTACCGACTTCGTACCCGCGGTTTTCAACCTAATGGTGGATCTGCTGAGTGCAAACCACGCGCTGCACCGGCAAATCCGGTCACTGCGCCACTTGCTGGTCGGCGGCGAAGCCATTTCACCGCATCATGTGTATCGCTTGAAGGAAATGCTGCCTCAGGTCGGCATCACCAATACCTATGGTCCGTCCGAAGCGTCGATCGGAACCGTGTTCTACGAAGTGCCGGCTGCCCGCACGGATCTTCTGCCCATAGGAAAGCCGATCGATAACGTCAAGGCTGTGATCCTGGACACCAACAGACGACCCGTACCGATCGGCGTGCCTGGAGAGTTGTACCTGGGAGGCGTCTGCCTGGGATCAGGCTACGTAGCGAACGCCGCGCTCACGGATACAGTGTTCCCGGAACTTCAATTCCTGGACCTGACACCCGAGCGCTACTATCAAACCGGTGATTTGGCGCGCTTTCTGCCTGATGGAAATATCGAGTATCTGGGCAGGCTGGACCAGCAGGTAAAGATCCGCGGCGTTCGTGTGGAACTGAAGGAGATCGAGCTCAGGCTGCTCGCCTTCCAGCACATTCGTGAAGTTGCGCTTACCTACGACGCCCGGGCTTCAACGAGTAACCAGCTGTGCGCCTACTATGTATCGGATTGCGCTCTGGACGCCGCTGCACTGGAGCGGCACCTGAGAGATGAGCTACCCAGCTACATGGTTCCGCAGCACTATATATGGCTCGCGGCGATTCCCCTCAACAGCAATGGGAAAATCGACCACAGGGCGCTTCCCAAACCGCAACCAGACGCCGACAAATCAAACTCCGTTGGCTTCGACGCACATCAAGAAGAAGTAGCCAAAGTATTTGCCGAAGTTCTTGGTGTCGATCAGACGACTCTGTCACCCCGTTCCAATTTCTTCGAGGTGGGCGGCGATTCTCTCAAGAGCATCATGCTGACGCATAAGTTGACAAAGGAACTGGCAGCGCCAATCTCACTGCAAACCCTCTTTAGTCTTCAAACCATCGAGGCGCTGGCGGGCTATGTCAGGACGATAAGGATAGACAAGATGTCGTCGCTGCCTCCGCAGCGTCCTCAGGGGCCGTCGGCTGATCTGGCAGGTGATGTTCGTTGCGAATCCGTTCCCCTGGCCCCCCTTATCAAATCAGGTCGCCTGAAACCCGTCGATGCCGTTGCGCTCGACTACATACGTGACGAGATTGCGGATCGCATCGACCTGCCACGCGAACGGCTCATTGATGGCTTTTTCCGGGGTGCCCCACTGGTGGACGAAATAATCGACTGCGAGTTCGGCAGGGTGGCGATAGTCGTCATGCCGATATTTGCGTCTGAACTGTTTCTCGAGCGGGAGCGACTTCATGCGCTGTTGGAGAACGCATTTGCGCTGGCCGTGGAACTAGGAGCGGGTACGGTATCTCTTACCGGATTGTTGGCATCCGCCACCAAGAATGGCACTGCGGTCGAGCATTTCGTTCCCAATCCGTTGATATTGACCACTGGGCATGAGACCACCGCCGCTGCCGTTGCTATCAATCTGAAATCACTGATTGAACGCTGCGCCATGGATTTGAGGCAGGAAACGGTCGGAGTTCTGGGAATCGGCTCGATCGGCACTTCCGTACTCGAATTGCTGCTTGCCAATCTCCCACATCCCCGCCGGCTGATTCTGTGCGATGTCTACCAAAAGCGGGATCATCTGGAGTTCATAAAGAAACAACTGCAAACAGGTTTTGGATATGCTGGAGAGATAACGACTCTTCAGACAGAGGGCAGAGTGCCGCCCGAATTCTATCGAGCTCACATCATCATCGGCGCAACCAACGCGCCGAACGTACTGGATATCGATCAACTGGAAGCCAACACAATCGTCATCGACGATTCCGGCCCGCATTGCTACGATAACAAACAAGCCATTTCCCGCTTTGAGATTCAGCAGGACATCCTGTTCACTGAAGGAGGGGAACTACGCTTGCCTTGCCCCGTTGGAAGAACCGTCTTTTCCGATCACAATCTGGCCGGCGTTCCAACAACCGTTCATGGTCAGATAGCCAGTTGCGTGATCGCTGGGTTGATCCAGCAGCACATGCCCGGCGTGGGAAGAACCATTGGTACCGTGCGCGTCGACGACAGCAGCTACCGTTTGAGTACATTGAAACAGTTGGGATTTCAGGCTCCAGTACTGCACTCCAACGAGTACATTCTGCCTGCAGAGATTGTTGAAAGCGCACTGAACAAGATCAGAAAGAAAACACAGCCATTTCAATCTGGAGAGTATGTAAGCAATCGATAATCGCGACCACTTCACGTAACAGGGAGCGCCACGATGAGCTTCAAGGATATCGAACTCCACCGCGCCGAAGACTTCAAACTGGAAAGCCTTGAGATAGGACTGACGTCCGTCTGTAATTTCGCGTGTGACTACTGCAATGTTGTCCTGGGCAAGAGCCTGCTTCCCGCTGAAACAATCATCGACAAAATCAAGGATCTCGAACACCTCAAGCGTGTCAAGCTTTCCGGCGGCGAGGTGACGGTCCACTTGGACGAATGTATAAAAGTAATCGAGTTCTGCTCGTCGAAGGGAATAAAAGTACAGATCAATACCAATGGCACCTTGCTGGATGCAGGGAAGATTCGCGTGCTGGAAGATGTCGGTCTTGACTGCCTGCACGTTTCGCTCGATGCCTACAACGCCAGCGACTACGCGCGTTACTACCGCAAAGCGGAGAGATTCTTCCACAAAGTGATCGATACCATCCAACTGTCTGCGCAGTCTCACCAGATCACCACAGTGGTGGAAACCATCATGTTCAAGGAGACCGTGGACAAGGCTGTGGCGATAGCCGATTGCATCTACGAAGCAGGCGCCCGTCACCATGAAGTACAGTACGGTGTTTATGTGCCCCACACCGGCTGGAATGAAACTATCAGCAAGGAGGCCTTACAGGACGTGATGGTGGAATTAGTCGTCCACAAGAAGCCGGACATGAAGATGTATTTCAGCTGTTTGCCCTTCGACAAAATGGACTTCCACAAACGTATCGATGGCAAGCAGGACAATGTCTTCTTCCCATCCTGCATCGAGGGAAAGAAACAATTACATCTGCACCACGACGGCAGCGTCATGATCTGTGAATTGGGACATCCGATGATCCTTGGCAATGTATTTCAAGGCCTCGATCTGAACCGGATGTACGACAGCGTCCCCAAGGACCTGCTGTCCTTCACGTCATGCGGAACGTGTCGCAAGGACCAGGAATATCCCATCTTCCTTCGCAGTTTGGGAGCCTCCGCGATGCGGGTGAAGAACGTATAAGATCCAAGAAGGACAACCGATGACCACCGCAACCGCAACCTGCTTGTCTACCTACAACCTGGTTAAGATTAAAGGCGGTTCATTTGTCATGGGTGACGCGGATGGCACAGGACGCGTTCACGAAAGACCGGCGTCGGCAGTGACCGTGAGTGATTACCATCTTGGTAGATATTGCGTTACTGTTCGGGAATACTACGACTTCATTGTCGATCCAGACGGCGGGTTTCAGGAACAGTGGTGCGAGTACATAGACCCCACTTTCATCCTGAAATCCGGCGATCGATTTGAGATTGCGGCGGGAGCCGAAAACTATCCCATGCACGAAGTTAATTATTACGGGGCGGTTGCATACTGCAATTGGTGTTCACTCCGGCAGGGCTTCGATTACATCTACGATCTCCGGACATTGGACGCCGATTTGTCGAAAAGCGGATTTCGGCTGCCAACGGAAGCGGAATGGGAATATGCCTGCGTTCCTACAGCAACCGATCAGGGCGCGGAAGAAACAGTAAATTTTGTTGCTTACGATGGTGCTCATAAAACGCTGCGGGCAGCGGCACGAAACATCGGCGGCTTTGGCTGCAGGTTTGCACCCTCCAACAAGGACGCTCAGGGAACTCCCGGCATCGAAAGCAGCCGATACGCCTCGCCGTTGCCGGTTGGCACGCTGACACCCAACAAGTTCGGCCTTTACGAAATGCTCGGCAACGTCAATGAATGGTGCCATGACCGTTATGGTTCTTATACGAACGGGCGCAAGCAGAATCCATGCGGCCCCGCAAAAGGAACGATCCGTGTCGTGCGCGGCGGTCATTTTGCCGATGCCCTTACCAACCTGAGGAGAAGCTATCGGTCAGGCGTCCATCCTGAAGCGAAATGTGAAGTCCTGGGATTCCGCATTGCACTGAATTCAGTCTGATTGACAACACTGTTGCAACGATGTCTCTCGATGAAATCACCGTCACGATAATCGGGTTTATAAAGGACGAGCTCCTTGAGGGGAAGGGCGTCGTCTTGTCGCCAGCGTCGGAGCTGATCGATTCGGGATTGCTGAATTCCATGTTCGTCATCCGTTTGCTCGCATTCCTGCAGGACCATTACCAGATCGAGGACATCTCCAACAACGATATGCATCTGGAGAATTTCCGTACGATATCGACCATCGCGGATCTGGTAGGTCGCTACATCAATGCTAAATAGAGCGGCAACGCCTGAAATGATCTTTGTCCCAGGGGGCGCTTTCACGATGGGCGACGTATGGGGCGACGGCCTGTCTGACGAGCTGCCTGTCTTTGCATGCGAAGTGAGCGATTTCTATTTTGGCAGATATCCGATTACGAACGAGGAGTTTGTAATTTTCCTGAATGACATCGGGAAGAACGTCGACGATGACGGCAACATGATCCTGGATCTCAGGAGCGGTGATCCTGCTTCGACAATCGTTTTTGCCGATGGCGCTTATCGACACAGTCAGACAGCCGGGCGCCATCCCGTCAGGTATCTGTCCTGGCATGGTGCCACTAACTACTGTCGTTGGCTGAGTTCCAGACTCGGCTGTGCAGTGCGACTGCCAACCGAACTCGAATGGCAGTATGCGGCATGCGGTGGGAAACACCTGAAGTGGGGGCTTGGCAATCGGTTCGACAAGGACGAGTACGTCATCAGCCAGCACGAAGGCCCTTCGCCGGTCGACTTCGGCGAAGAGTCCAAATACGGACTGAAGTGCATTACCGGCAATATTTTCGAATGGTGTGAGGACGAGTACCGTTTTTCCTTCAATCCTCATGACAATCCGGTTCTGAAGCATCACCGTGTCATGAAGGGCGGTGCGTTCAGCCTGAACGACATAACCAATTTCCGTAACTCAAAGCGCTTTTCCTGCTTCGAAAAGAGCTGCCTCAACTGCATAGGACTGCGCATCCTGTCGCAACAAGAACTGCCCCCTCATTTCGCGCTGAGCCAGAGTGCAAAATGAAAGAAGCCTGGACAGGCCCAAAAGTAAACGATTCACCCCTGTTCCAGCAGGCTCACAGGAATATTCTGGCAGAAACAGCTGATTTTTGCGAAACGAACTCCGCTGCAATCGCCGACGCACGAAAGACGCATACGATTCCGGTCGACCTGCTGGGCCGCCTGAAAGCGACAGGTTGGTTTGGATTACTGATACCGACACGCTATGGCGGCAAGGGCCTGGATTGTCTGTCCAGAATCCTGAACGTCGAAGGCTTGGCAAAAGAATGCTCCGATCTGGGTGCCGTCCTGCAGATAGCGCAACTGGGTACAGCAGCCTTGATCGAAAGAGCCAGCGAAGAGCAAAAGCGCAAATGGCTGCCGCTACTTTGCAATGGTGACCGAATCTGCACGATCGCCATTACCGAGGAAGCATCCGGATCTCACATAAGGGCGATTCAAACGAACTATACAAGAACGACCAACGGCTTTGTACTCCGTGGTGAAAAAAACTACATAGGTAATGCGCCTATTGCCGACCTCCATGTCGTCTACGCCAGGTCAGCAACCAATCCGCAGGACATTTCCGCCTTCATCGTCGATGCGCTGGAAAGCAAGGTTGACAACTCACACAGCTATCACACGCAGGCCTTACGAGCGTTTCCACTTGGCTCTTTGAAATTCGATAATTGCGTCGTGCCTGAGGAAAACCTGATCGGGAACCTCGGTCAGGGCTTGGAAATCGCTCATCAGATCATCGCCAATCACGGCAGGCCAAGCCTCATGGCGTTGGCGCTGGGCATTCACAACCGGATATATACCCAATCCTTCCGGTTTTCTCTTGAGAGAAAGCTCTATGGAAAAAGCATCGCGGCGTTGCCGGATGTGCAGTCAAGAATCTTTGAGATCTACCATAACCTCGAACTCGCAAGAATGGCGGCCTACAACGCCGCCAGCTTGCTTGACCGGAGAATGGATGCTTGTCGGGCCATAGCGTTGGCGAAATACGTTTGTAGTGACCTTGCGTGCAAGTCCGCGTTGACCGCTACTGCAATCTATGGCGCGAGGGCGTGTTCCGAAGAGTTCGAAATCAGCCAATTGTTGCTCGACAGCATCCTGACGCAGCCACCGTCGGGAACGCCGGATGTGCAGAAAAAACGCATCCTGGAGAGTCTGTTCAGCGGTGTGGCTGAATTGCAAATGTCAGACCGACCTTATGAAAGGCACTCTGATCAATGACAGCGTTCAACTGGACTGTTTCCAAATTAGTGGCCCAAATTGCGCAGCAGCCAGGCGATGAAGTAATTTACTCCTTCCATCGAGCGGATGGTTCGGTTGCCAAATCAACCGTCAACATACTAGTACAAAGGATTCTTGCCGTTATGACGAAGGCAAGGTCTTGCAACGAAGAGCAACCGGTTGTGGCGCTATTCATGGAAAACAGCGCCGAATTTCCTGCAATTCTGCTGGGGCTGATGGCCGCCGGCGCCGTGACCGTCCCCATCAATCCCAACACCAACCCGGCTGACGTCCGCTATATCGTCACCAGTTCCGGCGTTAAGTACATTATTGCCGGCACGTCTTCGCCAACGTTCGCTATCGATTCGCTGGGGCCGGGCGTCGAAATCAGCACTGCAGAAAGCTGGGTGGAGGGCGGGCCAGGGACGTTGAATATCGCGGATATGCCGGACATCGCCGGCACCCAACCCTCGCTGATAATTCATACGTCCGGCACCACGAGCAAGCCCAAGGGAGTCGTGCTGCCACAAGGTTCCCTGCTGGATAACGGCCAGTTGATTGCCAATCATTTCAATTTCTCACGCAGCAATCAGCTAACTACACTCCCTCTCTATCATGTACATGCCTTGACCTTTGGTCTGTTCAGCAGTCTTACCACCGGCGGGCATTTGCATGTGCTTGAATCCTTCAAACCACAACAGTGGCGGGAATTGGTAACCAGGGAAAAGATCGACTGGACAAGCATAGTGCCAAGCCTGCTCCCGCTGCTTCGAATGACGGGAGTGAGTCGTGAGGTGGCGCCGACACTCAAGGGGGTGTTCGTTTCCTCCGCGCCACTCAATGAAAAGGCAGCGGGATTGTTTGAAAAACATTCAGGTATTCCGCTCATCCAGGCGTATGGCATGACGGAGTGTACGTGCTGGGCAACCTGTTGCACGTTGCAGCATTGGCGCGATGAGTTCCAGGATCAATGCAGGAGCATCGGCCATGCGTTGCCCGGTGTCGACATGAAAATACTCGGCCCCGATGACGAGGAGCTCGGCGAAGGAGCAACCGGTGAGATCGTCATAGGCGGAAAGTACCTGATGTTGGAATACCTAAACTTGCCCGCAGTGACGGCAGCGACTCTCAGTGCACGGGGCTTGAGATCCGGCGATTCTGGGTTTTACAAACTCATCCATGGCACTCGGTACTATTTCATTGCGGGCAGAAACAAGGAAGTCATCATCAAGAATGCCGACAAATTTTCCCCATCCGCGATAGAAGACGAGATTTACCAGTCATTCCCTGACGTAGCCGGCTATGTCGCCATCGTCGGTTACCCGCATGATTTGACCGGCGAGGATATCGGGCTGTGCATAGACACCCGGCTGTTTGCAGCCACGACTACGAACAAGGACAGCTTCACTGCATTTATCCAGGCCATGCATGCGTCCATACGGCCTTCTGTAGTGATCCTGAAGAACTCGCCGATCGAAAAAACCTTCACCGGCAAAATCCAACGGACAAAAATGCGCGATCTGTTTTCCCCCTTCAGCAAATTCATGGGGGGACCACGATTTGTCGACGCCCCCGATTGAGAAAGTCGCGGCCTGGTGGGCGTTAAAGCGGCTCTGACAAGGGCAGATCGGCAATGGCGCGAGCAAGTTGTCTGACGGAACGGGCTTGCCAGATCAGCCTGAGCGGAATGTCTCGGTTCACCCGCTCGCCTAGCACATTTGCCAGTATTGCTCCTTTCAAGGAATCCATTCCAAGTGTTGCGATGGAAATAGGAGCATCCGGACTTGGCACTGCGTGTTTTCCATTGTCCGCCAACCATTTCAGCAGGAATGCTTCCATATCGGCCACGGTCGCTTCAATGGCAGGTGCCGGCACTGGTATTTCAGCATCGATTTGCCGTGGCGGAACATTCTGGCGCGAAGATTCGAATTCACCGCGTAACAGCATCCCTTGACAGGCCTTCCTTTTGACCTTGCCACTGGTCGTTTTCGGAATGGTGCCGCGTTTAACCAGAATCAGGTCAGCAAGAAGAATTCCATGATTTTCCCGCACTGCCGCCCTGGCGCACTGCTCCGCCGATTCGATCGCATGCAGGCTTGCGCCTGGTACCAGCTCATGCAGCGCCACTACCGCTTCTGTACTGTCTGCCTCCTGCCTGCCCACCACGGCGCCCGTCGAACCAAGACACTGGTGAGACAGCGAAATCGTTGTCTCGATGTCATTCGGATGAATGTTGCGGCCTCGAATATTGATGATGTCGCTGAGGCGCCCAGTAACGAACAGCTGTCCATCGTGCAAAAACCCCAGATCGCCGGTACATAAAAATGGTCCAGTACCATCCGCTAATATCCCACCAAAACTGTGCTGGCTGGCCTGATCATCATTCCAGTAACGCGTGGATATGCTGAGTCCTCTTACCCATATTTCTCCTTCACGGCCATCGGGCAGCGGAAGTCTGCGCTCGCGGTCAATGATTCTCAGCAGCAAATCTGGCAGCGGCGTTCCGCAAGAAACGACCTGTCTTTCGTCGCCTGGCGCTGCATGCGTTCTCCACAGCATCGATGGAGCATCTATCGTCACTGCCAGTGTCGCTTCGGCCAGACCATAGGCCGGTGTCAACGCGTTGGGGCTCAGCCCATAAGGTGCAAAAACAGCATTGAATTGTTGCAGAGTGTGCTCGCGTACTGGCTCCGCTCCGGTAAGAGCCGTTTGCAGACATGTCAGGTCCAGTGGTCGAGCGTGCCGCTGGCGGGCGCACAAATCGTAGGCAAAATTCGGCGCCAGGGTTACGGTTGCGCGATACTCGCTGATTGCCTCCATCCACAGACCTGGATTCGCCAAAAAAGCGGTCGACGGCATCAAGGTTAGCGGGATCCCCTCAAAGAGAGGCTGGAACACAAGGCCGATCAGCCCCATGTCGTGATACAGCGGAAGCCAACCGAGGTAGCTTTGACCGGGCGTGGTACTGAGCCTCGTCCGCGTCTGCTGCAAACACACCAACAACTGTTGATGCGTGACTACGACTCCGCGGGGAAAGCGTGTAGAACCGGAAGAGTACTGGAGCAGCGCGATGTCGGCGCCTTGGCTTGTGGAATTGAAAGCAGGAAGTACGGCGATATCAAGTGCGCTTTCAGAGTCAGCATCGACCCATGCCATTGACGAGAGCACGCTGCCAGCCAAGCCACCAGGGAGCCCTTCCCTCCGGAACCCCGCCGAAACAACAGCCGAGGCCTCACAATCGCTGGCGATTCTCTCGACGTGGCCAAGGGCACTTTCCGAGGACGGCGTTACGGCAGGAACCGGAACGAGACCGGCAGCCATTGAGGCCAATACAGCAAGGGCAAAATACTGGCTATGGGGACCGACAACAAGTACACGAGCGCCCGGATTGATTTCGCGGGACAAGCGCCTGGCAAGCTGCACTATTCGTTGGGACAACTCCGCCGCCGACCATTCGGCAACTACGGCTCCTTTGCGATTGAGATAACGCAATGCGAGAGCCGCGGGTTGGCGCTGCGCATTTAAAAGCACGATGTCCGGCAGCGTTAGCGCCGGCCGATCGCTACTGATGGGAACAGGTGTATTACCCATTCGCCGGATGACGGACAGGACGAGACGAGCACGATGGAGAAAGTGGAATCAGCAGAAAGGCTGCAACTTCCCTCCCTGATGTCAACTCCACCTGTAATCCTGACAGGAAGCTACGAACGCCGCGCCAAGGACCGGCTGACAGCACTCGCGTCTGCCTGATGACCGCCATCCACGTGTGCATCTTGAGGCTTTCTCGGCGACCTCCTAGACGAGCTTCCGGTATAGCACCGTCGATATGCTGGCAATTGAGGCCGTGAACGTCTTCGCCAGCTCAGGGCCGGCATTGGCCAGAACGGTCCCCAGCGGATCATCGATCTTTTGCAGGTCTCCCAGTGACTTCAGCGGGAATTGCAAGGTTACGACCGGGCCCTTCCCGCCTCCGATCGTACTGGCGTAAACATACACCTCATGTTTATGCAGCCCGCCCAGCTTGCCAAGCAGATCCAGATCAGTGCTCAAGACACCATAGGTCGAAAGTTTCAGATTGATGTTGTACAGGAAGGCCGGGGCTGCGGCAGGCTCTTTGGCGTGAACCTTACTTGCTCCCGGTTTGAAGGTATGGAGGCTGGTTGTCACCGAACCGACAAGTTCGTGAAGATCCAGCTTCGCTGTTTCTCCTGTCTGAAGCGGGTGTTTGAAAGAGTCGAGCGCTGCGGCGCTATCGAAAGGAAAGATCCATAATACTTCCGGGCCACCAGCGACACTTCCATACACGCTACTCTCGCCGTTAAATCGACTGTGTATTTCTTCGAGATTCAGAAGATCTGTCCCGCAGGGTGCACCTTTCGGGGTAAGAATGAAATGGGTAATCAGCTGCCATTTCCGTCCCAGGATTGTTGCTGTCTTGGCCAATTGACACCCTCCTTAGGTTAAGTATTGTTTCTACAATGGTTGGTCCCAAAAAAGAGATTGGCGCTTGAGGCGACTACACGTGTGACATCCCCAGCGGTCGATGTCGGCGGAGCGCTGGCTGAAATAGCTATAGCGCACAAGATCGCGGCGACCGCGATAGACTGGATTTCATCGTTCACTTACCGACGCCCTGAACGTCATGGCTAGCGGACATCACACTGATTGCCCGCCGACGATGACATCATACTTTGAAGGCCTGCCATCTGGCAGCGACGGAGCGAAACAAACTTGCGACATCGGGGATCTTCCGGCCACCGACGATAAAGTCGCGAAGGTTGTAAACGACGCTCGATACTACGTCAAGTAAATTTGCCCACTAAGTTTTCGCCGCGAGCAAAAGCGCGGCACGCGCCCTGACCGGCCAGCACCGGAGAGCCCAAGCCATGTCCATGGCTTGGCGTTCGCACGGCGATGCTCTTTTATCTTGCCCCGAAACGTCGCCAGATTCCGACTGGCTCTCTACAACCCTATTAGTTCGCACATTCGCGCGTCATGTCGTACTCCAGGCGGTTCTGGAGAAGAAACGGCGATCGCGAAACAAGCCGAGAACGTTTGCTGCCATCAATGCGCGCGGCGTCCGACGGAACGGCAGGTTGGCAGCCGCCACGAAGCCCAACTGACCGGTATGGAAAATGTCGCGGTGTGGTTCGCCACCAAAGGTCGTGATTGATAGGACAACAACGTCCAACTGATTTTATGACCAGCTGAATTGGCTGCAAACAAATAGCCGGAACGGGAGCAAAATTCCGCCGCGCGAGTTGTTTTCCAGCTCGCTCGATATGACCGTGGCGGAACACGATTCCGCGATCTACGTCGATCGGCCAACGACTCGTTTCATGATCAAATCCGACGCCCGGCGTGCGCCCACGGTGCAAGGCACAAGCGCTTCGAGGGTTGGGTTGCCCGGCCCGCCAATCGACCGCGACTTGACATGCGGCGGTGTCAGTCGCGCCCGAAGCCACGCCGGAGCAAGCGTTAGCACTCGTGCTAACACTGGTCAGCGCTGCCAAGCGCCCGTGCGCCGTGGCAGCGATGCTCCAGATCGAACGGTTCCTTGGCAAACCGAGCGCAGATCGAGTGCGTCATCATGGCTTCCTGGTCCGCACCGGAACTGCACGTCCGATGACGTCCGACGTCGCAGTTAGACCAAAATATCGGCCGTCCAACGAGCTGTCCGACTGCCAGTTCATGAGGAAGAGCTCGCCATCGCCAATGATCCGGCAGCGCCGCCAGTCCGGCAACGGCCGGCCGCGGCTGTCGCTCCCTCGCGCGACGCCGACCTCGACGCCATCGACCGCGATTGCATGATGGCTTCGGCAAACGGTCTGGCCGAGAAGAGCGAGAATGCGCTTCAACATCGGCACGCCATTCGGCAGATAGCCGCCATCAGCCAGCCATTCCGCGAGTGCCCCCCGCGGCAGAACCACGACGAGCTCGGTGACGTACCATTGACGGACCTGCTGCACCGCATAGAGCCCTAGCGGCACGCTATCGGACGCGTTCCACATAAGCAGCGGACGAGGTCTGAACAGTCCAGCTCCGATCAAGAGCGACGCACCGGCAAACATGGCGACGACAATCGGCAGCCGCCTCGTCATGGCATCACGCTCCGGCGATGCAGCCACGCGCGGTGCCGCAATTGCGTGTATCCGCGAGACCTTCAGGCAGCTTTGCAAAGATGAATCGATCCTCGCCGAGATCGCCGCGGCGGCGGCCCCCTACCTGCCTGTGGCCATCCGCTCGTTCCTGGGGCCGGCATCAGACATCGTGGGCACAACGCCCGAGAACACGCTGATGCTGACCGATTCATTCCGGCAGCGCTATCTCCGCGACGACGTTGACTGGCAACGTGACCTCCGCCCGCAAGTCGAAGATTTCCTGCGTGCCAAAGTCCCCCAAAGCTCGTTGCTGCGCCTGATACTGGACGCCCACGTATCGGTCGCCTTCATCGCTGGCGCCACGTTGGATGTAAAATCCGGCGTTTCGATTGAACTGGTGCAGAAGGGCAGAGTCGGATCTCGCGTGTGGCGTGCGGACGACGGTTCCGAACGCGAAGCGCAGGCGTTCGAACTCGCGGAGCACAAGCTCGGCGACGGACCGGAGATCGCGGTCGCCATCAGCATCGCTCAATCCGTAGAAGCCGCCGCCCGCTCCTACTGCGCGGCGTCGCTACCGAACGTCGGTCGCCTAGTGGTTTTCGCGCTCGGACCGAGCCAACGCGCCGTGCTTGGGGGCGGGCACGCTGCGGCGCTCGCGGAATCCGTGGCGAACCATCTGCACTCGATCAAGCGAAACGAGATCGACGTCATCACGCACGTCTTCGCAGCTGCGCCGAATGCGCTGGTCTTCTATCTTGGCCAGCAGCACCAGGCGATCGCTCCCTGCATCAGTTACGAATACGATTTCGACCGACGCGGTAACAAGAGCTATCAGCCTTCGACGATCGTTGACTGATCCTGCTGCGGCAAGGAGGACAAATGAAACGTCTTGCGATCTTCCTCGACGGCACCTGGAATACGCTGAACAACAACACGAACGTCTGCGGCTGAAGTCTCCGACCTCCGATACCGCCGACCAGCGCGTCTACTATTCTCAGGGGGTTGGCACCCGACGCGGCGAATTTTGCGCGAGGCGCGTCACCGGGTGGGGCATCGATGATGAGATTATCGAAGCCTACGCTAGGCTGATCCAGAATTTCGACGACGGCGACGAGATCTTCATCTTCGGTTTCAGCCGCGGCGCGTATACAGCACGCAGCCTTAAGTGCTTGATTTGAATGGCGCGCCCGAAACGATTCGAACGTCCGCCCCTCAGATTCGTAGTCCGAGGGCCGAGCACGCGAAGTCGCCCAGTGGCTGGAACTTGTGGAGGAACGTTAGGCCGGAGAACGACGCCTGTCCTGGATAGCCCGCTGCCGTCCGTCAATGCTTATTCGACGGATATTCGACGACCTTGGCGATCAGCACGCTAAATCGTTGATTTATTGGCGCTCCCTAGGGAAGAGAAAAAAGACTAACGAATCAAGGTGTTTGCCAGTTTTCTAACCCTGAAATCTGGCACGGAGCCACAATGACTATTTCGACGATTGGCAAACAGGCGCGCTCCGCACAGATCAGCAATTTTCGCTGCGAACCGCTGCCGGCAGATCCGGCTCAGGTCCTGACTGTCTCCGGACGATGCTCAGACTGTCGCGCCTTGGCCGCGCCCTCGGTTCCATCGCTCTCCAGCCCTTCCGGACGCCTCTGAAGTGCTTCAAAGGAGATTGGTGAGGACCCAAGGCCGAGCCTAAAGCATGATGGCATTGAGTTTGGTAGGCTGAATTTTTGAGGTAATTGAAGCATTCTTCAGCGGTGAAGGCGTCGAGAGCTTCGGCAATCGCGTCGCAAACAGCATCGACGGTTCGCGCTGCAGCTTTGCGGAGAAGGTGCTTGAGCTTGGCAAAGACTTGTTCGATCGGATTCGGGCATTTAGCTGGCGCCCTCGATCACCGGCTTCGTCGGCGGACAGTTCGGCCTTGCGGCGGTCTATATCGGCGTGGCCGTTCTGATGGGCGTCATCAGCCTGTTGGCGGGCTGCCGATGCGGCCAGGCGCACCGCTGGCCGGATATCTCACACGATCTTGGCACAACCGCTTGATTGAGCTTGTGTGGCTCGCACTTTGGAGGCTGTGACCATCGTTGCCAGTGCAGACCGAATCCAGCCGTCGACCTCCTCGAAAGGCATCTTGAGCTGTTCCTCTGCGGTTAGGCGGCGGCCATTGGAGGTCACACCACCGGCAGCGACCTCGAGGACCTTCCTGATGTTTTCCTGCGTCCAAAGCTTTTCCCGGACCAGGCTGGCGACGTGTTCATTGTGAGCCAGCTTGTACTTTTCGATCACATAGACGAAGCCGTGCAGCTTCTGCCACCACACGTTGACATTGGTGAGCGCGATCCAAGTCGTCTCGCTGTCGGAGTCTACCGAAACGATGGGGACAATCGCAACCGGCGCGCCGCTGGTCTTTAGATAGCCGACGATGTCAAAATCGACGCAGAAGTCGAAAACGTCCATGCGTTCGAGCAGGCCGAAGAGATATTCCCGTTCGAACATCTTGAACGGGCAGGTGACGTCCCCGAGAAGCAGGTCGAAATCCAGCAGTGCGTGGACGCGCTTCAAGATGTAGTTGGCGTAAGATTCGCTCTCGCGCGTCGTCTGCCATTCGGAAATGCGCGTGGCCCGGCGGTCGCCGATCGCCGCCTTTTTCCCTTTGCCCACCAGTTCGTGCAGGAAGAGCCCGATCTGGCCCAGATGATTACTGTTGTCGCAGTCGGTGTACATGACATAGTCGTGCCCGTCCTTCGCGGCCTGCTGCATGCCATGGAGGATCGCCCCGCCCTTCGTCGAGGACGTCGCGCCGTCGAGCTTGGACAGGGGCAGCTCCGGGGACGGCAGGGCGTTGCGGAGCTTGAGCAGGAAGATATTCTTCCATCCTGCCTCGTCGACGATGGCCTGTGCGACCTCGAGGCTTCCGTCGGGACACTCGTCGTCGACGATGTAGATGCTCCAGGTCACCGGCGTGTCGCGGAACAGCCACTCCAGCTCCGCCACCTTGGCGCGCAAGGCGTCTTCGCCGGTCGGATTGTCTGCGGAATACGGCTGGAGGCGCCGAACCTCCTTCCACACCGCAAAGACGATGCCGATGCTGAGCTTCCGGTCGATGGTCTGGATGAAGCGCCGCGCCTCCGCCAGGAAGGCGACGAGTTCGGCGAGCACTTCGTCGCCTTTGGCGACGCCGAGGATGGATGTCCGGTCTGTGATATTTTCGGCTACCAGCAGATCGGCAACGCGGAATGCGTTGGCGCGATAGGTCCAGGAGCTCAGGAACCGGACGACATAATCATTGTCCGGCACGATCTTGGCGGTCTTTGTCGCGGCCATGTCAGTTCTACACTCCAATCCGGCGATCCATCGCGATTGCTCGATGTGCTGTGCGAAGGGCGACTAGAACGGCGCGTGCCGCAGATCGAGTTCTTCCGTCCTGTCGAGCATGAGGCTCAGGACACGTGGCGGGGTCAGCGGCAGTTCCTGGACCCTCTTGCCGGTGGCGTTGGCGACGGCGCAGGCGATGGTGCCGCCGACATTCAGGATTGGCACTTCGCCCGCTCCCTTTGTCCCGAACGGCCCCATCGAAGGGGCGCCTTCGTGCAGCGCAATCTCCACGGGGACGACGTCCTGCGCTAGCGGGACCCTGTAGCTTCCAAAGCCCGACTCGGCGATCTGCCCTTCGGGATTGATGGTCACCTCTTCGTGCAGCGCGTAGCCGAGTCCCTGTGTCACGCCACCCTGAATCTGGCCGTGAATAGCGCTCGAGTTGAGCGCCCGTCCGACGTCCTGCACCACCCGATAACCAAGGACCTCGACATGCCCGGTATCCGGATCGATCGCGATTTCACATTCGTGGACGGCAAATACGGGAATGTCGACAGAATCCAGGAAGTGACCCGCCGCGCAACCCATCATGGCGGGAACTCCTGCGCGAGTGAACGAGCCGCTGCCGGAGATCGGGCCGCTTACCGCTTGGGCATGCTCGGCGATCCTGGCGACCGAGATGCCCCCGCCAGCCCTCCCGACAATTTCCACATGGCCATTCTTGAGCACCAGGTGTTTGGGGCTCGTCTGGAGCATCTTGCTCGCGACCTCGAGCAGCTTCCGACGCACCTCGTCGCATGCGACTGAGGCGGCCGCACCGAGTGACACCGTGGTCCGCCCGCCCCCTACGCCCACGTCGAAGCCCGCCGCATCGGTATCGGCGGCATTGACCACGACATCTTCGGGGCGGATGCCTAGCTTGGCCGCAACGATCTGCGGCAGGGATTGCATCATGGTGCCCTGCCCGATCTCCACCCCGGCCGTCACCAGCGTGGCGCTGCCATCGGGATTGAGGTTGACGGTGGCCGCGGAGGGCCCGACAAAGACGAACCAAGTTCCCACCGTGGTCGCCTTGCCGTAGAGGCGCTCCCCGACCTCGGCTCGCTTGGATGGCTGGGAGCGGGACATTGCTTCCATGCGGTCCAGCATCGGCCCGAGGACATTTCCCTCGAAGACCTGCCCCGTCGATCCGATGTCCCCGTCGCCAAGCACGTTGCGTTGCCTGAACTCCAGCGGGTCCATGCCTATGGCGCTGCAGATTTCGTCCGTATGACGTTCGAGTGCGAAGACGTTGTAGACCCCGTTGCAGGCGCGGAACGCCCCATTGGGGGCGGTGTTCGTATAGACGGCGCGGCTGGTCATCTTGACGGCGCCGAGCCGATAGGCCGATCCAAGCGTATGCGCGGTCATCGTCGTCAGATAGATTTGCTCGCCGCCATAGGCGCCACAATCCATCAGCACCGTAGCCTCGCGGCCGACGATATCTCCCGCCGGGGTTACTGCTGAACGGATGTGGATGTCGGCGTTTTCCCGGCACGGGCAGGTCTGCAGTTCTTCCTGTCGTGAGTTGATGAGGGCGACGGACCTCCCCGCCGCGCGCGCAAGCGCGGCCGCATAGGGCTCGATCGAACAGCCGTACTTCACTCCGAAGCCACCACCGACGGGCGGCACGGTGACACGAACCCGGGAGGGAGGAAGACCGAGTGCACGCGCTGTCACGTTCTTGACGGTCCAGGGCGCCTGCGTCGAGGCGACTAGGTGAAGCCTTCCGTCCTCATAGGAGGCGATAGCCCCGCGCGGCTCCAACTGCATGTGGCTCTGCCGGCCGACCCGGAAGCTGCTTTCGATGACTTCAACGTCGCTGCGGGCGAAGGCCGCTGCTGCATCTCCGCGTGCAACCGTCGCCTCCCAGGCGATATTGCCGCCCCGCCTGCCGCCCTCAGCCTCGAGCAGCACTTCGTAGCGTTTCCAATCCCGGTGTACGAGGTGCGCATGGTTGGACAGAGCCTCGGCCAAGGTCAGGACCGCAGGCATCGCCTCGAGCCTGACGTCGATGGCAGCCGCCGCTTCCCGCGCTTGCAAAAGCGTATCCGCCGCAACGGCGGCGATCGGCTCACCGTGATAGCGTACAACGTCGCTCGCAAAGAGAGGCTGGTCGGCAATGCCGATACCGAACCTGCCGGGCGCGTCCTCTGCGGTGACGATAGCCCTCACGCCGGGCATCCTGCGCGCGACGGACGTGTCGATGTTCACGATCCGCGCCGACGGCATGGTTGCGCGCAGCACGAAGCCGTGCAGCATCCCTGGCCGTACCTGATCCACCATGTAGCGGGTGCGTCCACGCAACTTGTCCCGGGCGTCACGCCTCGCGAAATTGACCACCGCAGCCAGGGTTTCTGCCTCAGACATTTGCGCGCCTCTCGTTCCCCGCAAGCCTCAGCGCGGCATCGACGATGCGTTCGTAGCCGGTGCAGCGACAAACGTTGCCGCAGAGGCCACGCTTGATGTCGTCGCGCGTGGCCAAAGGCTGCTGTGCGAGCAGGTTCGTGAGGCTCATGACGATGCCGGGAAAGCACATGCCGCACTGGACCGCGTCTCCCTCCTCGAGGGCCCGCTGCAGGGGAACGAGCTCGCCTCCATCGCCCAGCCCTTCGATGGTCAATACGCTCTTGGCGTCGACCAGTCCCACCGGGGTCAGGCAGGAGTTCACGGGCACCCCGTCGACGTGGACCATGCAGGCGCCACAGAAGCCTTCCCGGCAGACGTCCTTGGCGCCGGTCAGGAAGAAGCTGTCGCGCAGAACATCCAGGAGCGGCGTCACCGCGTCTCCGTCGAAACTGCGCTCTTCGCCGTTCACCTTGATGCGCACCGCCATGTCTCTCCGCTCCGGCTAGTGTTGTTGCAGCGTTGCGAAGGCGCGACGCACCAGGGTCGGCAGCACCTTGACGCGATACCATCCGGGCACCTCGGGCCCGTCCCGACCGACAAACTCGTCGGCCAGATCGAGGGCAAGCTGGTGGATGCGCGACGCATCGAGCGGCAGGCCCGCAACCGCCCGTTCCAGGCCGCGCCATCGCCGGGCGACGGCGTCGACCGATCCGACGGCGATGGCGGCGCCTCGCATGTGACCGTCTGGCCGACTTTCAACGGCAACACTGACGATCGCCACTGGATAATCGCCGGCCTTCCTGAGCGGCAAGCGCGCATGGGCGGATGCAAGAGGGCGCCGCGGGACCAGCACGGACACGAGCAGATAGGCCCGTTCGAGCATCTCCCGAAGGGCAAGGAAGGCATCGAGGCTCAGGAGCTGGCGACCTTCGGTCGTCAATATCTCGACTTCGGCATCCAGGCAAAGCAGTGCCGGGACCAGGTCGGCGGCAGCGAAATCTGCCGTACACAAGTTGCCGCCTACGGTTGCTGCCTGACGGACGGCAGGGTTGGCCGAATCTCCGGCCGCCGACACCAGTCCGCCCAATTCCGGAATCGCCTGTAGTTCGCGTACGAGCCGGGCGTGGGTGACGGCACTACCGATCCTCACATGGGCTTGGGTGACCTCGATGCGATGCAGTTCGGGAATCTGCGCAAGCGAGACATAGGCCGGCTTCATCGGTTCCTGACGGAATGGCGCCCGCATGATCCATGTGGCTCCGGCCATGACCGCCCCGCCGCCACCCAGGTCCGAAAGCGCGGCAAGCGCTTCCGCAGCCGTCTCCGGCTTGTGCAGACCGGTTCTCTGCTGACCTTGCATGTCTCCTCCAGGCGATTGCCCGTGCATTGGCGATTGCGGCGTCTCCGCCGCTGACCTTCAGGCGGGTTGCCACAGGTCGTGTTGAAGGTCGATGGCAAGCAGACGTGACGCCGTTTCGGCGGCAGCTGGCGCGGCAGCCAGGATCGCCCCGTCCTGCGCGCCGCTTTCAATGAAGCTTTCGATCACCCCGCCCGCCTCGCGCACCAGGACCAGCCCGGCGATCACGTCCCAGACGCTGGTACGAGCGTCGGCATAGCCGTCCAGCCGACCATCAGCGACCTGGGCGAGCATCATGGCCGATGAACCGAACCGCCGGTACTCGCAGCCATGTTCGAGGATGTGATTGATCTGCCGAGCGTGTGCTGCAACGCTCTTGCCGCGGGTGAAGCCCACGCCGAATACGGACTTGCCGGCCGAGCTCTCCATGTTCACGGTGATGGGCTCGCCGTTGCGCGTCGCGCCCCGACCCGCCGCAGCGCTGTAGAGTTCGTCCTTGACCGGATCGTAGATGACGCCCAGCACCGGCTGGCCCTCGATCGCAGCCCCGATCGAGACGCACCAGCTCGGGCGATCGCGCATGAAGTTCGAGGTGCCATCGATCGGATCAAGCACCCAGACGATCCGTTCGCCCTCCCTGTCGAGCCCGAACTCCTCGCCAAGGATGGCGTGATAGGGGAAGGCTTCCTCCAGGCGCTTCCGAATCAGCAGTTCGACGGCCTTGTCGACCGCCGTGACGAAGTCTTGCGGGCCCTTGGTTTCGATCTCGAGCGGCTTGTTCTGACGCAGATATGACAGAGCCAGGCGGCCGGCCGCCTGTGCTGTTGCTTCCGCAACAGCCTGCATCAGTACAAGGGTCTGCTGATCCTGGTTCGTGAAGGAAAATCCCATCTTGCTCGCCCTTCGTTACGTGTCACGATGCGCGGAAACGATACTCCGTCACCTGCCGATAGGTGTCGCCGGGTCGCAGCACGGCGTCGGAGAAGTGTCGATGGTTGGGGCTGTCAGGGTAGCGTTGCGGCTCGAGGCAGATGCCGCAATGCTTGCCGTAACGCGCGCCGTCGAGGCCGACGGCCGGCCCCTTGAAGCTGCCGCCATCGTAGAGTTGGAGGTGAGGCTCGGTCGTGAAAACGTCGAGGGCCATTCCCGTTCGTGGCCCGAACAGCGTTCCGGCGTGGACCAGATCGTTTCCCGGCAAGGGTTGCCGCCGCAACACAAAGCCAATGTCATAGGTGACGTTTTCCGGATTGCGCAGCGGTCTTTGCCGGTGGAAGTCGAATGGCGTACCGGAGGTCAAACGGATTTCGCCGGTCGGAATGAGGTCGTCGTCGACCGGCGTGTAGAAATCCGCCTCCGCCACGAATTCATGGTCGATGGCGTTCGGCACAGCAGCGTCGGCAAAGCCGGCCGGCAGTTCGAGGTTGAAGTAGCCATGGCTCGCGAGGTTGCAGAGCGTCGGGGCATCGGTCGTTGCGGCCAGTTCAACCTGCAGGGTCGCCGGACCAAGCAGACGATAGACGCAGCGAACGTCGAGATTGCCAGGAAAACCGGCGTCGCCATCCGGAGAGCGCAGCGACATCGCCACCGACGATGGATCATGGGCTTCGAGCGTCCAGGGCCTCCGGCTGAAGCTCTGACCGTCGCCACCTCCATGCAGCGTATGCTTGCCGTCCTGATTGAGAGGCAGTTGGCAGACCCGGCCATCGAGGTCGAAACGGCCGTTCCTGATCCTGTTGGCGAAGCGCCCCGCAATCGCGCCGGCATAGGCCGTGTCGGCGACATAATCTTCCAGCGTGTCGTAACCGACCACCACCCTTTGCCGGCCCCGGGCTGTGGGAATCGACAGGTCCCGTACGACCGCACCCCATGTCAGGATCCTGGCCTCGATGCCATTGTCCGAGCGCAGAGTGATCTCGTGGATGTCGCCCCCGTCGACGTGTCCAAAAACCCGATTCTGCATCTCCTCCACCCCTGTTGTTGCTTCGCCGTCAGCGCTGTTTGCGTCAGCTCAGATACTTGTTCGGGCTCCGCGTAGCGCCCCCTCTGGTCTTTTCGCTGCCCCGCTCATCCGGCCCCGGATTGCTCGGGACGAGTTTTTCGATGGCGACCGTCGCGATCGCGTCGGCGTCGTCGATGAATTCGTCCCAAACGCCCGGCTCGATCACGCCGACATGGAGGAACCACCTGGCAGCCTCGGTCGGTATTCCGAGCACGTGGATGCGGTCTTTGACCTCGCCGTCCCTGGTGACCGGATGGAACGGCTTGGCGGTGACTTGGACGCCGCCGGTTCCCATGAAGCTCCTCAGCAGTCCGGCATCGGCCAGGCTGCGAATGGCGGGATTGTCGTCGACGTCGACATTCGGCGCCGGCACATACGCGTCGATGAGGACATCGATGTCCGCAGTGTAGTTCGCGACTGCATCCGACGCGGCGACGAAGCCTGCCCCATCCTTCGCGCGAAAGCTCGCACCTGGACCAAGCAATTCCACCAGACCGCTTTCGATCAGCGCGAGCAGTTGCTTGGCCCGTGTCAGGGAAGGCCCGGTCGAGAGGAAGGCGATGGTCGGGCCGATCCGGGTGATGAATTCGTGGTGGGACGTGTGGGTCAGCCCGCCCAAATCCACGGCCTTGCGGATATGCGGCCTGATGAAACGCAGAACATTGAGAGCGGCCTTGACCGGATCGGTGAACTCACCCGTCTCGGAGCGGGCGACGTCCTCGCGAACCAGTGCAACGACCGCCCGCCTGAACGCGTCCTGGCTCGGGAACGACATGCCCCTGAACGGCGCGGCGATCGCTTCGAGGTCGAGCAGACCTTCCACACCGAAGGCGTGAGCCAGCTCCGACATCAACGGCATGATGGTCGCGGTGGAGACGTCGCCCGCGTCAAGCTGCTTGCAGAAGCTGTCGAAGCGATCGGGCTCGAGCGTCTTTTCCATATAGGCGAAGTTCACTTCGGCCGTGAGCCAGGGCAGGTAGCTGGTGCGGAAGCATGCCGGACCCTCGGCACGAATCTTCGCAATGCGTGTCTCGGTGAAGAACCGCGGCGCAAAGCCGAGCCCTGCGGGACGATCGTCCCTGCCGCGCATGGGCAAGGGGAAACCGCTGCGCGATCCGGCCACGATCAGCCGCGGCTCGCGGCCGCTTCGCACGTATCGGACATTCCCATCGTCGCCACGAACAAACCGGCCGCCACGACCGAGTGTTAGTTCCGACAACACGTCATAAAAGGAAAGGCCGAGCCCCCTGAGGCCGATGGTCTGCCCCGACAAGTCCGGCGGGAGAGACAAACCGCTTTGAAAGGTCTCGAGCACGTCGAAGGCGGTCAGGTGCCGTGATGATGGCGTTGAGTCCCGACTCGCCGATGTCGCCTTGCTGAGAGGATAGCCTGAACAGACGACGAGACGGTCGACACGGAGACTGTCGCGCCCGGATTCGAAGGTCAGCACATACTCGCCGGCAAGCTCGGCGATGTCAGTGACCCTGTCCCGCACCCGTTCGATGTGCATCTGCTCGGGCAGGTTCAGTTCGACCACGTCGAGGACGAACTTCAGGTACTTCCCGTAGAGCCCCCGGGGTGCCAGTCCCGCAGGACCGGGATAGTTGACGTCGATCTGCCGCCACCATTCCATGAATGTCGGTCCATATCCCGCACGCCAGGCCGCTCCGTCTGGCGGGTTCGGGAACATGGTCACGTTCTTGCAGCGGGTGTTCATCAGCAACCAGTCGGGCTGATCGGTGCGCCACAGGCGGCCGCAACCGACCTCCACGCTGTCGATCGCATAGACCACCAGGGACCGAAGCGTTGAGCGCTCCGCTAGCCTGCCGGCGAGCCTCTCGATCACGGAAATTCCGCGCGGCCCGGTGCCGATGACGGCGATGCGCTCCGGCATCACACTCCAGCGGTCCGTCGTCTCCGACGGCATGTTGAGCATCGGTTGTATCATCGGCACCTCATCCCGAGCAGCGCCTGCCGCTCCAGCGGTTTTCCGAAAGAGGATGGCGGACATCGAAGCCGGCCGGGGCCGGCCCCCTGGAGCCGGCGTCAGGCCTTGCCTTCGTGCAGGTGGAAATCCCAGCCGAGATAGTTGCGCGTCGCGTCGACGATGACATCGCTGGCCGAGCAGAAGTTCGCGGCGACGTGATGCTCGAAGCCATTCTCACAGATATAGCGCAGCAGTTTCTGCATGTCGGGGATCTCGACCACACCGGCGCCGCCGAAGGTCTCCAATGGATCCTCGGTGAACTTGCCTTCCCCGACATATCCGCAGATCCGCCCGGACGTGTCGTCGGTGCTCACGCGGATGAAGGTCATGTGGCCGGACTTGATCGAGCCGTCGACCGTTCCGTAGGTGTTGTCCTTGCCGACGGTGCCGGCAATGATTTCCTGGAAGTCCATCCGGTAGTTCTTGAAAAACTCCTTGGGCAAGTTGCTGCAGTGGAAGCACACGGCCTTGTTGGCGTTCGAGCCGTAGTTGTTGTTCCAGTCGAGCAGTGCGCTCGGCGTCCCGGATGCCAGGGCCAGCATGTGCATGCCGATCAGCCCACAGACGTCGACTTCGCAAGCGCTCGACATCAGCTTCGAGCTCATCATGCTCATCATCGTGCAGGGGACGACGCCATAGTTTTCCTCCAGCGAGGTCCAGCATTGGATCGCGCTGATGGAAACATCGGCCTCCCGCATCCACTCTTCGGTGACAGCTGCAAGCTTTGCCTGCCTGAGGATGGCGGCGTGGGGCACGCCCTTGATATCGATGTAGTTTCGAATCGCATCGAGCTTTTCGGTGACGATCGCGTGGTCGTCGGCCAGTCGCGACACGCGGCCGAGGATTTCCGACAGGTCCAGCGTTACTACGGAAATCCCCGCCCTCTCGAGCAGCTTTTCGCTGTAGCGGACGGTGTTGAAAGCCTGCGGCCGCGCGCCGATGGCGCCGATGCGCAGCCCGCGCAATCCCCCGACGACGCGGCAGATCGCCGAGAAGCGCGCGAGATCCTCCTGAAACTCGTCGCTGAGCGGATCCACGCAGTGAGACTTGGTCAGCGAATAGCAGATGCCGTACTGACGCAGGTTGTTGCAGGCCGACATCTTGCCGCAGAAGCTGTCGCGGCGCCACTGGATCGACATCTTGGACGGATCGTCGGGCGTCGCCTGGATCAGGACGGGCACTTTCAGGCCGGACAGGCGCAAGGTGTCGGCGATCGGCCGTTCCTCACCGAAATTGGGAAGCGTGACGATGATGCCGTCGATGTCGCCAGCGCGGCTCTTGAACAGGGCGGCGCATTTGCGGGCATCCTCGAAGGACTGCACCGCGCCATGTTCGGTATCGGCCGGGCTGAGAACCACGCAACCGTGGCCAGCCCGCTCGAGCGCGCTGATCATGTGCTCGCGGCCGGTCGCCGCGAGATGGCCCGGAAAGAAACCGCGACTTCCAACGATGATGCCGAATTTCATGGACTTCATTTTGATGCTTCCAACCTTTTGCGCCGGCGCCATCGATCTGCTGCGCACGAGCGATGGTCTCTGGCGTGTTCGAAGTGCGGATGCGGTCGGGTGGGACCGATCCGCCTGGGTTCATGCGCTCAGCGCTGCGCCGACGTCGCAGGTCAGCACGGCATCGAGAACCGAGATCTGCTCGGGCCAGGTCAGCCCCTTGCCGAAAGCCTCGTCGAACAGGGCAGAGCCGATGGTGAAGCCCCAGGGCCTCAGTTTCCGCACCTGCTTGAGGCGCTCGAAGGTGTTGATGCTGCCGCTGACGATGGTCGCGTGGGGGCCGACAGACTTCAGCACCGCCACCCCAAGGTCATGAGGATCGCCATCCTTGTAGCGGTACATCGACAGGCAGATGCCGTCTGCGCCACTCGCCAGGACGCGCTGACCGTCCTCAACGACTTCCTCGGTGCTGCCATAGAGATAGCGCGGCACTCCCGCACGACGCCCGATCGTCGGGAAGTAGACCACGGGCGAGCCCTGCAGAATGGCGACCACGGCGGGGTGGAATTGGCAGCCGATGAGATATTTGCACTTGTTGCGGATAGCGAATTCGGCTGCACGCAGACAGTCGTCCTCCGTTTCGCCGAACGATTCGAAGACGATCGTCTTGCCCTTGTCGGCAATCAGCTTCGCCAGCTCGCCGGCACGATCAGCCGAGATGCCGGTGTCCTTGAAACCCCAGAACTGGGTCGGAGCATGATTGGATGCCTCGAACATCTCCCTGGCGTTTTCGACGGTCAGATCGTTGTTCGTGAGCATCGAGATAATTTTGACCATTGGTGCTCTCCCCGATTTTTTTGATTTTTTGCAGATCGCGTGACACTCGAGAGCCGGCGCGACCATGCGCCGACGCAAACGGCATGCTCACCCGCAAGCCGGCGCGAAGCCGGACCGCCGGTCACTGATGCGGCGATGTGACAATCGAGAGCTTCGGCCTGTTGCCGCCCGAATTCACACAGCGTTCCCCGACCCGACGATGCCAGCCGCCCTCGTCTTCGGTCCGATCGGACCGCGAGAAGGCTCCGACAACGTCGGCTCAACACAGGCGAACACTGAAACTTCGCATCGGCACGGCTGGACGCCATTCCCCAAGGCGACCGAACCAACGCTGTACAATCAGCGACGCGCAGCCTGATATGCGGTACGTACCTCATTTCGATCTTGGTTGTCAACTATGTTATAGACTCTGTCTGGTTGCAGATCTTCGGGCGGCAGGGGCAGCTGCGTTGAGCAAGGCACCGGGGCCTGCGGATTGGTCGCCTAACGCCAGACCGCAAATATTATAGCGCGGCGGAGCAATCCATGGTGGGGATGGCATTGGAGGCGGACGATGCGCGCTCGCCTCGTGGCGGAGCCGAACGATTTGCCACCCGGCCGACCTGAGCACATTTGACTAGCTGAGTAGCCATTTGGTCCGACTAAATGCGGTACGTCACTCAAGCCTACACGAAGCTTGACGTTCCCCGATCTGGGCCGCCGGACGTTCTTCGCCTCGACTGGGTTGGCGCTAGCGGCGGTTGCCGAGCAACGCTACGGCAGATTCTCGTTCAGGTAGATCTCGATGCGGATCGTTTCCTGACCGGCGACGAGGGCCGTCCTGTCGATATGCGCCTTCAGGATCCGCAAGGCGCTCCGCACTTCATGACCGGCGTCTTGGTGGATGATGGCGTCGACGGCGCCGGCAATGAGCGCCCGGCGCGTGTGTTCGGTCAGTTCGTGGGCGACGACGACGCGTTCCTTACGGGCGCCGGACAGGGCTGCAATGAGGCCGCGGTTGCCGGCGCCCATATTGTAGACGCCGACCACATCGCCGTGGGCCTCCAGGCACTCGCTGAGTAATTCCTGGACGAGCCGATTGTCGTCCTTTGCCTCGATGACCGGCAGGCATTGCAGACGGGGATAGTCGATGCGGATCACTTGCTCGAATCCCATGCGGCGCTCCACATGGTCGCGGACCAGCATGGAGCCGGCCACCAGGGCGATCTTGCCGGACCTGCCACCCAGGAAGTTGCCCATCAATCTCGCGGCGGTACGCCCGGCCGCGACATTGTCGATGCCGACATATGCATCACGCTGAAACGCTGGAACGTCGGAGACCAGCGTCACGACAGGTACATTGTCCTGGCGCAACCTGGCCAGGGCATTACGAACGGCAACGGATTCGGTTGCAACCACCGCGACACCGGAACAGTCCGCGGCATCGAGGGTATCCAAAGTGGCAGCCAGCGCGGGACCGTCGAAGGGCGGGACCTTGTAGATCGAGATTTCCGTGCGATCGGCGGCGGAGTGCTGCTTGACCGCTTCGACCTCGGCCTCCAGGCCGCGCATGAAGCTGTTGGCCCCTTCGGGGATGACGAAGGCGAAGCGATACGCCTGACGCTTTGCCAAGTTGGCGGCAGAAAGATCTCGGACATAGCCAAGCTTCGAAATCGCCGCTTCGACCCTTGCAATCGTCTCTTGGCGCACGCCGGGGCGCTGATTGAGTACTCGATCCACTGTAGCGAGGCTCACACGGGCCTTTCGCGCTACGTCATGCACTGTCGGACGCAGTTACATCTCCCCATTCTAAAGCATGTCCCGGCGAAGTGGAGTCCGGTTCGCAAAGGCGAACCGTTGTTCGCCGACAAGGACATGTGTCAACTATGGAATCTACGAAGTTTCCCGTTCACAATCACTAAGTGAACGCGAAACGCTGTAGAACGGCACCGAACCTATCCTACCCGCGTGCGCAATCAAGCCAGTCGGCGTACCATGGCAGCCCGATACCGACCTGGGCGCCAGCGCCGCACGGAGCCCGGCCGTGATGCCGCCGTCGGCGTTCGGCGTAAAGCACGCCTCCATTGGCGAAGGAAGACGCCTCTGAAGCAATGCAGGCCCCGATAAGCTGGAGCCCGCCTGAGCCCCCCTGGGCAACGCTCATCCGCAGCCACTCGGAGAAAATGACAACCCTGCGGCCACTCGGACAATTTGAGGATTTCACGCAGGTCCTTTTTGGACCCGCGGACGCAAAGATTTATCCACAGGCACAGGCACGTCACGGACGACATAGTCGAGCTCGCCGAACCGATGTCCGTCGACGATTCGTTGGGCTTCGCGGGCGACATAGCCGACGGCGATCAACTCTCGAGAGATGCGCTGCAGCTTCTTGCGGCCGACAACGAGGGTCCGCCCGACGTGATCAAGGCGGACGTGCCATTTGTGACGCGACAGCGGATCGCCCATCTTCACCCCTCCGCACGTCCAGCCGTTAGCACTAGTGCTAGGAACTCACAGCCCGAACGCCGCTGACAGCCGCCGAAATCGGCGATCCGGCCGCGCCGCCGGCACCGGTTCGGCGCTTCTTCAGCGACGAGGAAAAGCTCGCGATCGCCGGGGAAACCGAGCTACCAGGCGCCAAGGTCTCTGCCGTCACGCGCAGTTCGGCATCGCGCAAAAGAAGTGCTCCAAGCTCGCCCGTGTCGTGCTGCCCGACGACATGCCCGCCGCGCGCGCCCTGCGCGATCTCCTGCGTCCACCGGATGGCATGATGGCCGTCGACCTCCCCGATGGACGGCGCGTGTTCGCTCCTGCCGGCAGCAATCCTGACGCAGTCCGAGCGCCAGTCGAAAGCGGAGACACAGCATCATGATGTTCGTTCCAGCAGGCGTAAAGGTGCACCTGGCGCTTGGCTACACCGACATGCGCAAAGGCATGGATGGGCTTGCGGCGCTGGTGCGGGACACGCTGAAGAAGGATCCGTTCTCTGGTCATACGATCACCTTCCGCTGTATCGGCAGTCGCAGATCTTCAACCGTCACGGTATCGATCTGTGCCGTTTCGAGCATTTTGCTGACAAGGAGGAGCATCACGCTCGCAGCGTGCTGGAGCCACTCGCGGCGCAAGTTCTACAGCGTGGCCGAGGCCACCGGATCGCCGGTGGCAACAGAAGCCCTCCGCCGCATTGGCGAACTCTACGCCGTCGAAGCGCGCGCCGCGGACAAATCGCCCGCCCTCCGTCTTGCCGAACGCTGTACCTTCTCCAAGCCAATCATCGACGCTCTGAACGCCTGGCTCGATGCGCAGCTCCGCCTGGTCTCCGGCCGCAGCACGCTCGCCGAGGCGATCCGATATGTACTGTCGCGCAGGCACTGCCTGACGCGCTTCCTGAACGACGGCCGTGTCGAGCTGGACACCAATCCTGTCGAACGCGTGATCCGTCCCGTCGCACTTGGTCGCAAGAACGATATGATCGTCGGCGGCAACGGCGGCGGTGCGGTGATCACCACGGCGCAGTCGAACCTTACACGTACCTACGCGACGCACTGCAGCGGAAGACCGATGACAATCGCGCGACTATCTTCGTCCCAGATGCTTTGTCGGCATCGTCGCGCTGGCGGCAACAGCCTCGGAAATCGAGAACGTCAGCCAAGTATTCCAACCGGACGGCCGGTTGGCGGCGTCGAACTCGCCATATCCCTTGAGACCGAGAAACGCATGATTGTCCCCGATCTGGAAAATATAGCCGATCTGGGGGCCTACTCCGAGAACGCGCGACCGGAAGCCGCCGAGGACGGCCGGTTGGCCCGAGTCATCCGTAATCTGCTGATAGGCGTAACCGACGAAACCAACAAAGACCTGCTTCGACAGGAATTGCGACACGCCCCAATCAAAATGGAAATCAATGCCGCTCTGATACTGCGTATCAGGATTCTTGAAGTTGTAGGTGAAACCGCCGACGCCGGAAAACTCCGTGCCGGTCACGGGATTCAGGTAGGTATAGCCACCACCCAGATCGATGACGCCGTGGCCGAGACCGACATTGGCGAGCCGGTTCGGACTGTAGTCACCGACCGGAATATCGCCCGCGCCATAGACCATATAGTTGTGAACACCGCTGTTCCATTTCAGCCTGAAGGTCGGATAGAGGTCGCCATAAGAGACCAGCGCATCCTCGAGAAATCCATTGCGCGTGGTGACGATCGGCCCAGCCGCCGTTGTCAACGTGCCGGCGAGGCTCGCGGAATTTCTGCCGTAGACGCTGGCCAGCGTCGCCGACAACTGCCCACCGAGCACCGGCGTCGCGAAAGTATAGGTCGGCGCGACGAGCATCAGGTCAGCTTGGCCGTGCACAGACAAATTAAGATCGAGGTTGACGTTCCGCGAGAAGCGTCCAACCTGAAATTCCCGTGACGCAGCAGCCGCGCCCGATGCACCTACGTTCGCATGGTAATAGATCGCAGCGATCGACCAGCCCGGTGTGCCCGGAGTAGCAGAGAGACTGCCGTATAGGCCGGGCAGCCAGAACGAAATGCCGCTTTCGTCGGCGACGGCCATTTGCGGACAGAGCAAGGCAATTGCGGTGGCAGCGACAGCGCCGCTGAGCCGGTGGCCGGATATTGTGCCGCGCTTCATCATCGTTGCCCCCAACGCAATCGATTGTCGGTTGATTCCACCAGTCAGTAACGAGACCTATCCTTGGCTGTGATTGGTCAATCGGACAACCCCTTTTTTAACGCGGCCGCCTTGCGGGCCTCTACAGCCTCCTCGCTGTCGGCCCTCTTCATGTCCTTCAACTCGATCGTCACTTGGCCGATCTTGCCAGAGAACTTGAACGGCACCTTGTAGGCCTCGGTGACCGGCGTCCCCTCGTCAGCGCCGACATCCGCGCCTTCGTCCGCGGAGAAGCCGCAGCATTGAGTGCGATCGATCCGGCCACTGGCAACAGTCTTGCCATTGACGAGCAGCGTGCCCACGCCGCCCTTGCCGATACCTCCGCCGTCGTAGAGGAACTCGAAGCGGATCGTGGATTTTCCGGCGGTCAACGCCTGCTGGGCGGCGATCGTAAACCGCTGCAAACCGAGGAAGTTATAGGTGTAAGTCGGCTTGCCATCCTTCAGGTACAGGCTCCAGCCGCCGAACCGGCCGGCCTGGGCGAGGATCGCGCCGTTGGCTCCGGCCTTTGGGATATCCACGTCGGCGGTGATCGTGTGCGAACGGTTCTTCACATTGATGAAGACATTCTCTGACATCCCGAGCATGCCCTCGTGAACCGTCAGCGAGGTGCGGCCGGCCATCAGGTCGGGCCGTCCCACGAGAGCCGCATTCAGGCGCTCCAGGGTTCTATCGTCGAGCGGCAGCACCGAATACTTGACTGCTTCCTTGAGAAAGAGGTCCTGAAGCTCTTTTAGCTTGTCGGGGTTCTTCGCGGCCAGATCGTTCGCCAGGCTGAAGTCTGTCCGCGTATCGTAGAGCTCCCAGATGTCCTGTTCGAGCGGCCTGCGATTCTTGGTTTCCCACGCCGCCCGGTGAATCGTACCGGCCAGCCAGCCGTCGCTATAGATCGCGCGGTTGCCGAAGATCTCGAAATATTGCGTCGTATGGGGGCTTGGAGCGGTGGCGTTGGCAAAGCTGTAGGCCATGCTCACGCCCTCGATCGGCGTCTGCACCGTCCCGTTCACGCTCTTCGGTTCGGGAATCTTCGTGGCTTCGAGGATCGTCGGCACGATATCGATGACGTGATGCCATTGCGATCGCACTTCGCCCTTCGCCGCAATGCCGTTGGGCCAATGAATCACCATGCCGTTACGCGTGCCGCCGTAGCTCGAAGCCACCTGCTTCGTCCACGTGAAGGGCGTATCGCCTGCAACAGCCCACCCGGCAGCATAGTGGCTGTATGTCATCCGGCTGCCGAGGTCATCGTAATGATTGAGGATGTCCTGAACGCTCTCCTGAACGCCGTTGAAGTAGGTCATCTCGTTGAACAACCCGTTCATGCCGCCTTCCGCACTCGCGCCGTTGTCCCCGACGATGTAGAAGACCAGGGTGTTGTCGAGCTGACCGGTCGCTTTGATGGCGTCGATGAGACGGCCTATCTCGGTGTCTGCATATTCGCCAAAGCCAGCAAACACCTCCATCTGGCGAGCGAATAGCTTCTTTTCGTCAGGATCCAGCGCCGCCCAATCCTTGATGGCCTCCGGCTTGGGAGCGAGCTTCGTCCCGGCGGGCACCACACCGAGCTTGATCTGGCGGGCGAGCGTCTCCTCGCGAAGCTTGTCCCAGCCCTGGTCGAACTTGCCCTTGTACTTGGCGATCCATTCCTTCGGCACGTGGTGCGGCGCGTGGGTGGCGCCTGGCGCGAAGTACATGAAAAACGGCTTATCGGGTGTCAGCGACTTCTGGTACTGCATCCAGTCGATCGCCTTATCGGTCATGTCCGTCATGAAATTGTAGTTCGGATCCTTCGATGGCTCGACCTGGGTCATCCCGTCATAGATCAGCGGAGCCCATTGGTTGGTCTCGCCACCCATGAAGCCGTAGAACTTGTCGAAGCCCTGGCGGGTCGGCCAGCGATCGGTCGGGCCGGAGGGGCTCACTTCCCAGGCCGCGGTCTCGTGGTTCTTGCCGAAATGGGCGGTGCTATAGCCATTCAAACGCAGCATCTCGGCGACCGTGGCCACGCTGTTGGGCCGCTGTCCGGTCTGCCCTGGGAAAGTCGTCGCGGTTTCCGCGATCGAGCCGAAATTGTTCATGTGATGATTGCGGCCGCTGAGCAGCGCCGATCGCGTCGGAGAACAGAGCGCCGTCGTATGGAATTCGTTGTAGCGCAGGCCCTCGTTCGCCAGTTTCTCCACCGTGGGCATACGGATAGGCCCACCGAAGGCGCTAGACTGACCGAAGCCCATGTCGTCGATGAGAACAATGAGCACGTTGGGTGCACTGGCAGGCGCCTTGACCTCGAAGCGCGGCGGCGGCGTTGCATTGCGCGCATCGAACACGGTGCTATGCGGATGTGCGGGCTCGGGAATCGGCAGCACAGTGCGATCGGTCGGGAGCACGACCTCGGGCGGTGCGACCTGCTGGGCATTCGCCGGAATCGGCAGCAACACGACCAAGGACAGCGCGGCGACCGCCGTCATCATACGTCTCATGTCAACCACCTCAAGGAAAGGGAAAACAGGAAATCGGGAAATCGACTGTTGAATGCCGGAATGCGCACTCGCGCATCCCAGGAATCGGCGACGCCAACTGACGGCTAGATCAACGCCGGCCGACGCGATTGACCGGGCCACCGCGATTCATTGGCCTGCCCACCACCCCAACTCTGGGGGTCACCACAGCGCGCGCGACCGGGCGCGGCCGCAGCACGACCCCGGGTCTGACGATGCATCCGACGGGATATTCGACATATTGGCAGTATACTACTGCGCTGGCTTTTTCTGTGCTTGCGGCAACGAAGCCGGCGACGAGGCCCGTCGTCAGCAGCGCCGATAATGCGATCGATAGCTTCATTTGGCGTCCTCCGTTATTTGACAAATATAGCAAGATCGAGCGTTCTGCCTGTTGACGTGGATCAACGGGGGACGACAAGGGGCAGTCTCGCCGGCGTCTGCTGCCGCGACCTTGCGATGCATCAAAAGCGCGATCGCGAGCTCCGCTTAACGTGGCACCGTGATTTTGCGTCCTTTAGCCGTGCTTTGGTTGGCTGGGAGGAACTCGAATGCCCGTTCTCGATGTTTTTGCCCTGGTCATTCTGACGGTCCTTTTGCTGGCCGCTATTGTGATGATCGCGATACTTGGGGCATTGCCGGGCCGCGTCGCGCGCACCCGTGGGCATCCACAAGCGGACGCAATCGCAGTCGGTGGCTGGCTTAGTCTGATCTTTGGAGGTGTCTTGTGGCCGGCATTGATGATTTGGGCGTACACGCGGAGTGCTAGTCAGGAACGCAAGGATCGCACATCGTGATTGCCTTTCTCGCACTCCTTTACATTGGTCTCCTGTTTGTGCTCGTCCGGTTCAAGATCGTGCCGTGGAACACGTTCTGGAAAATCTCCCCCGCTATCTGGGTGGTTCTGCTGTTCGTAATGCTGTTCATTCCGATGAATTGGGGCGCGCCATCCGGCGATATCGTCGTTCTCAGGCAATCCGTGGCAATAGTGCCGAACGTTGCTGGCGAAGTCATCGATGTGCCTGCGCAGGCAAATACGCCACTCAAAGCCGGGGACGTCTTGTTCAGGATCGATCCGGCGCCTTACGAAGCGCAAGTCCGGCAACTCGAGGCCCAACTCAAACTTGCTGAAATAAATCTCGAACGCGCGGGTACGTTGGAACAACGGCAGTCGGGAACGCTCGCAGCCGTGCAGCAACGTGAGGCCGAACGCGATACGGTACGTGCGCAACTCGACTCGGCTAATTGGAATCTTGACAAGACGACCATACGGGCGCCCTCGGACGGCTTCGTGACAAATGTCGGTCTCCGGAAGGGCGCTCGTGTAGCTGCGTTTCCGGTGAGTGCCGTCATGGCCTTTATCGAAACGGAAGACACTGCCGTTGGCGTACAAGTGCAGCAGATCTACGCACGGCATATCTCCCCGGGGCAGCCGGTCGAGCTTGCGTTCAAATTTCTGCCGGGAAGAATATACACTGGGCGCGTGGTTGCCTTGCTCCCGGCGACCGCACTAGGGCAACAACAGACCAGCGGCACGGCAGCACGCCCGTTAGACATTCAGCCCGCACCGTTTGCCGTACGTATTCAAATGGATGATCGATCCATCGCTGATCGCCTCCCAGCTGGCGCAACGGGCGAGGCAGCGATCTATACCAACAGCGTCAGGCCGACGCATATAATTCGACGCGTCATGATCCGCATGAGCGCATACCTCAATTATGTGATCCCCTTCTAATGTTACCTTGGCTGAGATGACGCTCCGGCTCGGAGACCTGGAGAAATCGAGCTGAAGTTCTGAGGTAGGCGGGGCATCGCTGCCGTGGCTGATCAACTGGCACGGGCAAGGCGCCAGTTTCGACATCGCTCTCAGAGCCATAGCGCCTTGACTTGATAGAGCTGTGGCCGAGGATGGGTGTGGCCATCTTGATCGAGGGTGGCCACTGGATGATCGCGAGGCATAAGGGCAGTCGTTGGCACGCAAGCGGCGCAAATCGGATCGAGGTACACCGAGGGCACCTGTCCGAGCCCCGTTACCGGCTTCGCAGTCGCCGAAGCCCACCGGACACGGTGCCGCGCAATCGCCGATGCGCCGCATCTGGATCGCGATTGTGATCGCTGCAGCCGCCGTCTTCGCTTTCGGTGTCGCCTTCCAGTTCCTCAGTAGACCGGATTCGCAGACCCAATCTCCGTCCGCCGCGGCTTACGTCGGTAGCGAAACCTGTGCGGGCTGCCACCAGGCCGAAGCGAGATTGTGGAGCGTCTCACAGCACAAGGCCGCGATGCAGCACGCCACGGACGAGACCATGCTCGGAAATTTCAACGATGCCGGTTTCGACTATTACGGCGTGCATTCACGCTTCTTTCGAAAGGACGGCAAGTTCCTGGTCGAGACCGACGGCGCTGACGGCAAGCTCGCCGTGTTCGAAGTGAAATATACGTTCGGTGTCGATCCGCTGCAGCAATATCTGGTCGTCTTTCCCGACGGGCGCATTCAGGCACTGCCGATCGCTTGGGACAGCCGGCCCCAGGACAAGGGCGGGCAGCGCTGGTTTCATCTCTCGCCCAATGAAGCGATCAAGCACGACGATATCCTGCACTGGACCAAATTAAACCAGAACTGGAATTTCATGTGCGCGGAGTGCCACTCCACCGGTCTGCGCAAGAACTACGACGCCACGAAAGATCGCTTTGCGACGACATGGGCCGAGATCAGCGTCGGCTGCGAGGCCTGTCATGGCCAGGGTTCGCGCCACGACGCCTGGGCGCGCGCGCAACAGAGCTGGTGGCCGTTTGGAAAGCACCAGGACGCCAGCAAGGGATTGCTGGTGCGGTTCGACGAGCGCCACGGCGTCACCTGGCCAATCGATCCTCAGACCGGAAACGCAAAACGGTCCGCGCCCCCCGCAACGCTACGCAAGGACGCCGAGACCTGTGGCCTCTGTCACGCACGGCGGTCCGGCTTCCACGAGGACTGGATACCAGGTCAATCGCTGTCGCAGACCCATGTCGTCGAGCCGCTCGCGCGCAACACCTATCATGCCGACGGGCAGATCCGCGATGTCGAGGAGCCGTATAACTATACGCCGTTCAAACAGGGCAAGATGTTCGCAGCGGGTGTCACCTGCAGCGACTGCCACGAGCCGCACGGCGCAAAGCTTCGTCTGCCAGGCGAAGGCGTGTGCCTGCAATGTCATGCGTCCGACCAATATGCCGACGAGAAACATCGCCATCACGCCGGGATCGACCCGGCACCGACCTGCATGTCCTGCCACATGCCGGTCCGGACTTACATGGTGATCGACGCCAGGCACGATCACACCTTCAGGGTCCCGCGCCCCGATCTTTCCGTCACTCTGGGAACGCCGAACGCCTGCAATGACTGTCATCGTGATAAGCCGCCGCAGTGGTCGGCTGCGGCCGTCGAGCGATGGTTCGGTCCAGGCCGCAAAGGTTTCCAAACTTACGGTCCGGCATTCCATGCCGCCCGCACCGACCAGGCAGATGCCGCCGCGCTGCTTTCCGCCCTTGCCGCGGATCGCGGTGCACCCGCCGTGGCGCGCGCCAGCGCGCTCGACGAACTGGCGTCGCGCGTGACACGGCAGGATGTCGCGACGGCCCGCGCCACGCTCAGCGATCTCGATCCGATGGTGAGGATAGGCGCCCTCGACATGCTGGAGAACGTGCCAGCCGATCAGGTCTGGTCCTTTGGGTCCCCGCTGCTGTCCGATCCCGTCCGCGGCGTCCGCATCAGGGCGGCCTCGCTGCTCGCGGGCGTCCCATCCGTGAGCCAGCCGCCAGCGGATCGTGCACGCTTCGATCGCGCGGCAGCTGAATTCATCGCCGCCCAACGCGCCAACGCAGAGAGGCCGGAGGCCCGCACCGCACTTGGAAATTTTTTCGCGCAGCGCGGACAGGTGCAGGAGGCGGAAGAGGAATACAGGGCTGCCCTCATGCTCAGCCCTCAATATGCCACGGCCGCGATCAATCTCGCCGATCTCGACCGACAACGCGGCCGCGACGCCGAAGGGGAAGACGTCCTTCGCGCTGCCCTTGCGATTTCACCGCGCGACGCGGCCCTGCATCATGCGCTCGGCCTGACACTGACGAGGCTGAGACGGTCTGAGGACGCGCTCGACCAATTGCGTCAAGCCGCAGAACTGGAACCGAAGCAACCGCGCTACGCCTACGTCTATGCCGTCGCACTGCATTCCGGCGGCCGTTACGCGGAAGCCATGACAGTCCTGAAGCAAGCCCTGCGCGACCATCCGAGCGACCGCGACGTGCTTCAGGCGCTCATCGCGTTCAGCCGAATGGCCGGCGATGCTGCGGCGGCGCTCGGTTACGCCGAGCGGCTCGCGACGATCGGACCACCCGACCACGGCCTGGCGACGCTGATTGAAGAACTTCGCCGAACTGCCCAGCCGCGCGCGCAATAGCAACTGGATTCCGTTTCGCTGGCTTACTTGGGGCCTCCATCAAGGTTGTCTCTGACCAGATGTCCATCCGGATGCGCCTGAAGAAGCGGCTCGCCGTTCAGCTGGCGACTTCTGGCCGCCCAATTCAACGGGCTTCACAAGCCTGACTCGACTGGAGCAGTTCGCGCCACTTCCGGACCAACACACTGCAGGAGGGATGGCTTCCTGATACGTCGAGACAGGACTGCTCACCGGCACTGGCCCGTGGTTGCAGCTGCACCTGATTGTCAGCAACGGCAGATGCTTGCGACCGAGAAGTTCATTTTGGGGCTTCCTCCGTTCCCGGCTCCCCGTCCACCACCCCAATGACGCCATCTGTACTTTGAGGCAGGTCAACAGAATTTCGCTGAAGATGGAACAAGGTGCCGCTTGAAGTGGAGGTGCGCATCATGAAATCAATAGCATTGGCAGTTTCGGCTCTGTCTCTGATGGTGTTTTCGGCAATTCCGGCGAACGCCCAGCAATACAAGATGCAAACTCCTATTCCGCCAGGCATCGCCGCGCCAGACAGAATAGAGACGCGCCTCGGCACGCTGAAATTCTTTGACGGATTCCCCGACAAGGCCACGGTCGAAAAGCTCTACGACAATCTCGACTTCCAGCGGGCGGTGCAGGCTTATCTGCTGGCGTTGCCGGCGGCGAACATGGCCGGATTGCGTGACGGATTGCTCCAGGTTGGGCCTGCCAACTCGACGATCCCGACCTTCGAAACGCTGATGGACGCCCGTTCGCTGTTTTTGACGGCCAACGCCAATGTTGCCTACACGTGGATATGGATCAACCTGCACGACGGCCCATTGGTCGCCGAGGTCCCTCCCATGGTGCTGGGCATGATCGACGACTTCTGGTTTCGTTATGTCACAGACATAGGAGTAGTCGGCCCCGACAAAGGCAAAGGAGGCAAGTATCTGCTGCTGCCACCCGGATACAAGGGAGACGTGCCCGACGGGTACCTCGTCGTGCGTGTTCCTACCTACGAATCGATCCTTGTCTGGCGTAACTTCGCCGTGAACGGGGACATGACGCCGGCCATCGAAAACCTGAGGAAGCTTACGCGCATCTATCCCTTGTCCAAAGCCGCCAATCCTCCAGCCAACACCTTCGTAAACGTGTCTGGCAGGGCATTCAACACGGTGGCACGGGCAGACAACAAGGTCTGGGACTATCTCAATCAGGTCGTTCAGAGCGAGCCAATCGAGTCGCTTGATCCGGTTACGCTTGGCTACTTCGCTTCGATCGGCATCGAGAAGGGCAAGCCGTTCGCCCCCGATGCCCGCATGAAGACGATTCTGACCGAGGCGGCCGCAGTGGGTGATGCTACGGCGCGCGCCCTACTCTTCAAAAGCCGTATACCGGAAGCCTTCTACTATCCGAACAGCACTTGGCGTCAGTGGCTCGGCGGCTACCAATTCGAGTCGCAACCTGGCGTGCGGTTCCTGGATGCTGCATCGTTCTTCTATTTCTATGCAACCGGCGTGACCCCCGCGATGGAAGCCAAAATGGTCGGCCAGGGTTCACAATATGCAGTTGGCTTGGTGGACTCCAAGGGCGCGCCCCTGGATGGGAGCAAGAATTACAGGTTACACCTGCCGCCGAACATTCCAGCGAAGGAGTTCTGGTCGGTGATTCTGTACGACAACCAGACGCGTTCGATGCTCCAGACAGACCAGCGATTCCCGATGGTGAGTAGCCAGGACAAGGATATCCTGATCAACTCAGACGGTTCGGTGGATGTCTATTTCGGACCGAAGGCCCCGGCTGGCAAGGAGCACAATTGGGTGCAGACCGTCCCGGGCAAAGGTTGGAACACGCTTCTGCGTCTCTACGGCCCGCTCGAACCGTGGTTCAACAAGACCTGGCGGCCGAGTGAGATCGAGCCGGTTCGATAATCAGCCATCGGAACTTTCGCACAAACAGAGTGAGGCAGATCAGCAGCGGCGGCTTTTTTGAAGCCGCTGCTTTGATTGGTACACGGCTATTTCCCGCTATGACTCAACGCTGTGCGGACGGTCAGACGGCAATTCCAACAATGACTAATGTGTCACCGAAGATGTAAGGTAAGTTTGCGGGGCTTGACATAGGCCGGCGCGAGTCTGCCGCGTTGCATGTGACGTGTTTTATTCTCAGATGCGAGAACTAACATCCGGCGCCATGAGCTCATCGATCATGGTTTGGTAGCTATCAACCCCAACCAAGTCGCGTGGCACGATTCAACCGCACCAGTTTCGCGCCAGAAACGTTACGAGCGAACGGTCACGAACGCCATCAAATCCGGAGGAAAACTCAGCAATATCAACGAAGCCGTCCGATATCCTCCCGCTCATAACGGTCGGGGTGCAGGTTCGAGGCTGCCATAGCCAATAGCCATATCAACTGGCTATGAAGACTACTCTCGTCTTTCCCGATACAACCGCCCCAGAAACCTCCATGGGAGCGACGAAGCCAGACTGCCAGTTTCTCCCCACCATGGCCTTAGCCGGTGTTGCCAAAACGCTCGGTTCTTCTGAGCGAACTGGTCGAGTACGAGGTCTCGTTCCCAGCCCTCCCAGCAGACTTGCCCAACTTTCACGGCAGGCGTATGTTGTACGTACTTTCGGTGACAAAGGTTGGACGCGATGTCCTCCAGGATCACTGACGACACCATCGACGCACTGCAGCACTGCCGGTTGAAAGCCCACTTTCAACTGCGTGGTGAGCAAGGAGCCCCGTCGGAGTATGAGAAGCTGCTGATCGAGCAGCGGGCTCGCTTGTTGCCTAAGGCCATCGAAAGAGTTCGAAGCCACTGCGGCGAAACAGAACTACTCACCGACCTTCGAATCACATCTGCCGATCTACGGAAAGGTGCCGCATTCATCCTTGGCGCCTCCCAAGTAGATGACCGCTTCGCCGTCCACTTCGACGCTCTTCGCAAGATAGATAAACCGTCGGCCCTTGGTTCATTCCGGTATGAGCCAGTATTCTTCTGCGCAACATCGCGAGTCACCGCCTTCGATCGCCAACGGCTTGCAGCGCGTGCAGTTCTATTGGCAAGAGTTCAGGGCGCCTTCCCAAATGGGGGAACCGCTTACGTCGGACCCGGCTGCTCAAGGACGAGCATTCGGTTCGGATCGATGCTGGCCAAAGCGGAGGCCCTCCTCCGAGATGCCGAACGGCTGCAGCGTGCCGAAGACCCACCGAAGCTAATGTTGAACGATCATTGTCGCATTTGCGCGTTTCGCGACCGCTGCCACGATCAAGCCGTTCGTGAAGACAATTTGACTCTTTTGCGCGGCCTCGGGGAAAAGACCATCAAGCGGTGTGCCCGCAGCGGGATACTCACGCTCACGCAGTTGGCGCACACCTTCCGACCACGGCGCCGCGGTAAACGCGCCGACCTCCCTCTCACACAGCGAGATCATGCACTGCACGCACTCGCGATTCGTGACAAGACGATCTACGTTCTGGGCTCACCGGAAGTTAGAACGGCCGAGGTGCGCATCTTCATCGATATGGAAGGTGATCCGGATAGACAATTCATCTACCTGATTGGCTTAATTGTTTCCGAACGCGAGCGCGTTGAGCGGCACTCATTTTGGGCAGATAGCGAGAAGGCAGAAGACGAAATCTTTGCGCGTTTTTTGGAGGTCGTTTCCCGGTATAGCGCCCCCTGCCTTTACTCCTACGGACATTTCGAGCGAACGTTTTTCGAACGCATGAGACGCAAAGCTCGACGCAAGAAACCTATCGACACAGTTCTGTCGGCGCTCACCAACGTTCTTAAGATCATTTACCCGCACTTTTACTTCCCAACCTACTCGAACGGCCTAAAAGAGATCGGGGTTTACCTGGGCTGCCACTGGAGCGATCCCGATGCATCGGGCATCATGAGTATGGTCTGGCGCAGAAATTGGGAGATGACGGGTGACGCGTCATGGAAGTCGAGGCTGATCCAATATAATCTGGAAGACTGCGAATGGCTGCGCCGAGTTTGCGACTTTATTAGTCAGCCGCCACACTCCGAACTAGAACACCGGTCTGGCGGGGAATATCGGGTTAGGTCGGTTGCAGAGCTCGACAAGCTATCACGCACGACAAACTGGTCGAAGCTTGTAAATCCGGACTTTGAGTTCGTGAACAAGCGTGCTTACTTCGACTACCAGCAACGCCACGTATTCGTCCGAACAAAACACAAAAGCTTGCGCAAGCGGGGCTCGGGTGAAAAGCGACGGCGCTGGCAGAACCGAGACTTACGAGTTACGCATCGGATTCGAATTTCGGCCACCCGCTGCCCGCATTGCAAGAGCACGCGCATCACGTCGCTCTCTCCGAGGCAGCAGCCAAAGGGCCTACAAAGAAGAAGGAAGCGCGCAATCGATCTCGTCTTTTCACCGGGAGCAATTCGCCGGAAGGTGATCGAGTTCAAAACCGCAGCCTATCGCTGCGAGTGCTGTCAGCAGTGTTTCGTCCCAGAGCGCTACGATCGCTTGAAGCGGTACTTTCATGGCCTAATGTGCTGGTTTGCATATCAGCACATTACCCACAGGCTTGGGATCAAATCGCTGGCGGCACTATTTTACGAGACATTCGGTGTCCGGATAAATTTCTGGGAGTTCGCCGACTTCCGGCATCTTCTCGTTTGCAAGTACAGTGAAACCTACAACAGGCTTCTCAAGCAGATCCTCGATGGGCCGGTCTTGTACATCGACGAGACCGAGATCAAGCTGAAGGACGGCGAAGGCTACGTATGGGTACTCGCAAGCAACTCAGCGACGATATACATGTTCCGCCCCTCGCGCGAGGGTGGCTTCCTGCGGCAGATGCTTCGAGATTTCAGAGGCGTGCTGGTCTCCGACTTCTTTTCTGCCTACGACGGACTCCCCTGCCTGCAGCAGCGTTGCCTTATTCACCTGATGCGGGATTTGAACCGGGCCATTCTCGACAATCCATTCGACCAGGAGGTCCAATCCATCACAGCGCCATTCGGTGTCCTATTGAGATCAATTGTCACTACCATCGACCAGCACGGTCTCAAACAGCGTCATCTGCAGAAGCATACAAAGGCCGCAGATGAATTTTTTGGTGCAGTTGCGGAGCGAGTTTACGAATCGGAGGCATCCAAGGCCCTGCAGCAAAGACTCCTGCGAAACCGCGAACGCCTATTCACCTTCCTGCGCCATGATGACGTTTCCTGGAACAACAATTTGGCCGAGAATGCCATTAAGCACGTCAGCACCTACAGAGATAACGTTCGACGAAGCATTAAAGCAGCAGGTCTATCAGAGTATCTGGTCTTACTTAGTCTTTTTCAGTCGTGTCGAGTTATGGACATAAGCTTTCTGAAATTTCTGTTGTCGCAGGAGCGCGATATGGGCGCATTCGCGATGGGAAAGCGTCGGCGCCGGCGAGCAGCGCGGATCGAGATCTATCCAAAAGGTTATTTGCCTCCTTCGATCGTTTCTCTTCGGCGGGGAAAGACCAGGCCGGCCAGCAAGCCAGGCGCCGTTAGGAGCGATGGTGGAAGGGCCGAGAGCTAAGATCTGCAGAATCTGCAATCACATGGATTGACGTAACTGATGTCTGCAAAGAGACTGTCGAGGCACGCAATCATCTCTGAACTTGGTCGTGGTACGGACGAGGCATTCTATATGCCCAGGATAGGCGATCCTTTCGAACGCGGGCAGACGGCACAAGTCAGGATAGGGGTAAATCGTCGTGCCGCCGGCGAACCTACCGCGCTGCTCGATATTGCGATCCCCTTTCTCGTTCAAGCCAATACCCGGCCGTGCCGTGGTCAGGAAACGGCGTCCAATGGAACACTTACGCCGTGCTTTCGCATTCTCGGCGTTCGCGAGCTGTTGCAGAGATCGCTATTCCTTTTCTCTCTTCGACTGAGCGTCGGGCTTCAGTAAGTCGAGATAGTCCACATCAAGTGCGACCGATAGCTCGTAAATCGTGACGACGGTCGGGTTTCGCTGACCCTTCTCCAAACCGCTGATGTACTGTTGACTGAAGCCAGAGACTTCCGCCAGCCGCTCCTGAGTCATTTCTTTGCTTTTTCGGATCCGCAGAACGTTGCGGCCAACCAATCTACGCATGTCCATGGGCAGACGTCAGCCCATTGCGCGCTTGGTTTTTATCAACTATAATATGTATCCACTAAAGTATGTAACGCCTGATCGGCCTAAGAGGAGGTTTTGTGTCGCAACGTCGTTTCGCCGAACCAAATCCGCAGGGTCGTGCCGTGGCAGTGACTGCGATTGAACATGGCAACGTGGTCATTACAGTCGCAAGCTTAGCGTGCGAGCGCATCGTGTCCGCCGCCCCGGTCTGCGGCTTCATCACCACGATTATGGGTGGTCCACTTCGCGGCGAGACGCGGGAGAGCAGAACGTGGAGCGGGATGATTCGCAGTCACTCGGACGCTGTGTCTCGCGTCTCCGAGATCCTCGTGTCCGAGCAGGATGACGCCTCGCAAACAGACGATGAGCACCCGCGATAGAACCCGTAAACCCGACCCTTTTGCTTCCGATAGCGCGATGACACTTCCGAAAGACGCAAAAGCCTTCACTCTTACCTGATCCAGAGCCTAGACACGTCGGCCGGCGTTTTTCCGGCAGGTGCACAGGGCTTCGGAAAGGGTATCCGATCGATGCCAAGGCAGACGGCTCTCCCGTCATCACTAAAGCCGCGGCTCATTACTCGCGAGGCGGCAGCCGCCTACATCTGCGTTTCCGCCAACGTCTTCGATCAGATGGTGCGTGCAGGCACTATGCCAAGGCCCAAAATCCTCAGTGAGCGCCGGAAAGCATGGGACGTCCGAGAACTAGATACTGCCATTGATCTGCTGCCTTCGGATGGCAATGATCTTAGCCTTGACGAGACGTGGAGTGATGTCGATGCCTCGAAGATTGCCGCCATACGTTGAGCGCAATCACGTTAAGGGGCACACGTACCTGTCATTTCGACGCGGCAAGGGTGGGCGCATTCGCCTGCCAGATGACCCGAACAGCCCTGAGTTCATGTCGGCCTACCAAAGCGCCCTTTTCGGTCAGGTGACATCATCGAGACCCGAACTTCGCTCTCCCGTCCAGGGCACAATTTCTGCGCTGATCGCCTCTTACATGCGAAGCTCGGAATACATCGGTCTCCGAAAGACCAGCAAGGAGGGGTACGGCAGGCGCCTCGAGGCCCTCAGAATCGACCACGGGCATCGGACAGTCGCTGGACTTTCTCGCGAGCGCATCATCACCGGCATTCTTCAGCCGTTCGCCGACCGGCCCGGCGCGGCTCTCGATACTCTCAAGAAACTTCGCATTCTGATCCGTCACGCGATCAACATCGGATGGATCAAGCACGACCCATCGATAGGAATAAAGCGACCCAAGCTTCAGCGTATCAGATCTTGGACCGAGGATGAGATCGAGCTTTTCCGCAAGAAGTGGGCTTTGGAGACCAAACAGCGGCTGGCGTTCGAACTGTTCTTGAACACGGGCCAACGACGATCGGACGTGGTCCGCATGGCGTGGTCCCACATCACGCCCGAAAACAGAATCGCCGTCGCGCAGCAGAAGACAGGACGACGATTGTTGATTCCGCTCCACCGTGACCTGCTTTCGGCCTTGTCCGTCGCAAAGCGTGACCACGTTTCGATCATCACGACCGCTTACGGCCAGTCCTTCAGCGTTGATGGCTTTAGCCAATGGATGCGCGATGCCATTACTGACGCGGGCCTGCCGCTTGGTTGTCAGCCACACGGCCTGCGCAAGGCGACCGGTCGCCGCCTGGCCGAGGCTGGCGCGACGGCAAAGATGATCATGTCCGTCCTTGGCCACACCACTCTTGCAGAGGCTGAACGATACACTGAGGAGGCTGATCAGGCGAGCCTTGCGGTCGATGCTCTGGCGCGCCTTGAAGGACACAAGGCGAACGACTTTCCCCAAACGCAATCTGCCGGTTTGGGAAAACCGACCAAAAAGCCAATAAAATCAGCGGGGGTAAGGCAGAACTGGCGCTCCCTAGGGAAGAGTGAAAAAGCCAACAATTCAAGGCGTTTGCCAATTTTCCAGCCATGAGTTCCGCCACTGAGCCACAACGACTATTTTGGCGAATGGCAAACAGATTCGCTCGGCGATCTCACCCGGTTTGCCGCAACTCCGGCCCAGGCGCAGGCAGCCTGCGACGCAGCGGATCTCAGCAGACTGCTGTGCCCTCAGCCCTCCTGTCGGATCCATGGCTCTTGAGCCCTTCCGGCGCCTCTGGAGGCTTCAACGGAGTTTGGCGACCAGATACACCCGCCGAAGCCGCTCCAGTCTCCTAGGCCCGCGCTACGGCCTTAGGGATATGGTCAAGAGCATTGAGGCGAGACGCCAAGTCGGATGAAATTTCGTTTGAGACTCGACGGCCTCGCCCCGCGCTCTGCCTGGCGTGGATCATCTGCCGACCCCGCACCGGTCAGAACCGGTCAGGAGGCTCTGGAGCCCGACAGCCGCGATCACCTCTTACCCCGACGGCCACCCAGCACATGCAGGTATCGATTCCGGAGCTCAATGATCGCCGACCGATCGAGCTCACCCCGTCTGAAGCGTTGGCGCAGCTCAGCCCGTTCTTGATCCGGAAGCGCGGCTACCAATTCCCAACCTTCAGCGACGTCGTCGAAAAGCCCCACGATCGCCGGATCCAGCCGAGCCTCGTCGTCCTGGAGCTGGTTAAGCCGATCTTGCGTCACGCCGATGGCGTTCGACCAACCATCAGGTGCATAGGCCGCTGGTGGAGAGGGTCTGTTTTTATCTAGTTCTTTATAGGCAGGTCCCTTAGGGCCCCGCGGCGAGTCTTTATACGCAGGTCCCTTTTGGACCCGCGGAGCCGCAGGTCCCTTTCGACCCCGCGGACGCAACGACTTATCCACAGGCACAGGCACGTCATGGACGACATAGTCGAGCTCGCCGAACCGGTGTCCGTCGACGAATCTTTGCGCTTCGCGGGCGACATAGCCGGCGGCGATTAACTCTCGAAAGATGCGCTGCAGCTTCTTGCGGCCAACAACCAGGGTCCGCCCGACGTGATCCAGGCGGACGTGCCATTTGTGGGGACGCGACAGCAGATAGCCGAGCACGCCCTTCGCCTCGACAGATAGGCGGGGATCCGCGAAGACAGCGTTCGGGACGATGGTGAATTGCGCTCTGTGCTCGCGACGGACGATCGTCACTGGCGGCCGACCATCCAGGGGTGTCCGTCCAGATCCTTGCAAGCTTCAGCCAGCCGGGGGCACCCCACTCTCCCTGCAGGATGACGCGCGAGGCTCACATGAGTATTCGCCTCGTTCAGGAGTTTGCCGGATCTCGCATTCGCCGTTCTGCGCAACTCACTCCTGCATTGGCCGCACGGCAACATAGGCCATTGTGCCATAGCCATTGCGGGCTGGTATATCGCCGAATCTTCGCTGTGCTACGCCACTATGCGTTCGGGATGTCCACGTCCAACCGAGGGATATGAACAGCATCAGCCAGATTGAAGGTAGCCGGAACGAGGCCGGTGCGTAGAAGGTGAGCGGGCAGACCAACAGCCGCGTCGGTGGCCGGCCGAGCTTCAAACTACGGCGCGCGTACTGCTCGGAGAGGGATCGACTTACTGCCTTGCCGGCTCGCCAATCGCAATTCCAAAGCGTTCAGCATGGCGGCTTCAGCAGATCAGAGGGCTCAACGCCCAGCGCTACAGCCAGCGCTTGGACGTTATCGAGTGTGAGATTGATCACCCCTGCCTCAATTTCGCTGATGTGCGGCTGGTCGAGCTCGGTGAGCTCGGCCAAGCGTTCTTGGCTAAACCGTTTTGCTTTGCGAAGCCGCCTAACATTCTCCCCGAGAACGCTGCGCGCCGCCTTTGGGTCCGACCAGTTCATCTGGACGGTAGGACCAAAGCAGGGCTGGAAATTCTATAGGTTATAACCTATAATACGAAAATACCGCCACCTCCTTTTAGAGTTGTCGGGCGGATTCCGAATTGGGGGTATGCCCCTGGAGTTCGGAGACAGAGCGATGATGCAGAGGCGCGAAACTCAAAAAGTCAGCCTCTCGAGGAGACCGAGGGCCGGCACAACGGCCCTGCAACAACAGGCAACACCAGCGCGGGCGAATCTTAATCACCATCGGAATCGCACGGCCACGCGGCTAGGGGCAATACACGGCTGTGAGGCGGTGCGCCGCCCGCGGCTTTCTCGGAGCTCAAATGGACACGCGAATATCGTTTAACAATCTTGATTCTGTGACGTCGTCGGACCAAGACGCTGGTCTCACGGCTCTTGAGCAACAGCTTATTGCGCTGGCGGCAGAACTCGATCGCAGCGTTTCCGACCTATCGGAGCGAGCTGACGAGTACGTTACGGCCCATGACGAGGCGTTGCTGGCCCGCCTTGATCCCATCGAACGGGCGATCATGGAAACGCCTGCCAACACTTTGAAAGGCCTGAGCATAAAGGCGCGCCATTTGGCCTACGTGCTGTCGGAGTATTGGGAAGCTCCGATTGATCAAATCGAGTGGCAGGGGCGAGCGATACGTCTCCTCATAGAGGCGATCTGCAAAATGGCGCACGCGCCTGTGCACATTAGGCAGCCTAATTCGGGCAAATAGAGCCGCTCTGCCCTCGCCTTTGAGATCCGGAGGTCGATGCTGCCGGCGGACCGCGGCTACGAGCCGATTGGATGAGGCCAGCCAACGGAAATTCGGCGATGTCCCCGCCCGCGCGGAAGCGACTTTGACTCTTGCCCGAAGAACACTGTCATCAATCCGTGATTTGACAGTTCGTTCGTATTTGTCAAATCTGACAAAATGCAGGCCAAGGCCCCTCCCCAGGACCGGATCCTCGACGCCGCCATGCGCGTGTTCCGGCGCCACGGCTTCCGCCGGTCCTCGATCGAGCAGGCGGCTGAGGAAGCTGGACTGACGCGGCAGGCGCTCTATCATCACTTCGCCTCCAAGGAGGCGCTGTTTCGCGCAGTGATCGAGCGGCTCTACGAGCAAGGGCTCGCTGCCGAAATCGCGGCGGCGAAGGCGGCAGAGGAAGCGGGCTTCGAGCTTGCCGACATCCTCGTTGCCGAGATCGGTGCGCGAATGCAGTCGATGCTCGCTTCGCTCAACGACTCGCCTCATACCGAGGAGCTGTTTTCCGAGCACCTCGCGCAGGCGCGCGACCTCTATCAGAGCTATTCCATCCGTTTCGCCGACGAAATTGCAACCACGATCGCGCGGGTGTGCCGCAAGCGAAAGCTCACGCTTGAAAGCGGTGTCAGCGTGCGGGAGCTCGCGCGCTGCGTCGAGATGGCGATTCACGGCACAAAATCGGCTTTCCCTTCCATGCAGCCGGTCGACGCGTTCCTGAAACAGCTTCAGACCATGCTGCGCATGCTGATTGCCGGCGCGATGGCGCCGTCCGCAAAGAAGTCCCTACGCAAAACGGGAGTTCGGAAATGACCACCACGACTATCAATGGACGGCCTCTGGTGCTGCCCGATGATCCGGATGCGCTCTTGATCGACGTGATCCGCGATGGCGGCCTCACGGGCACCAAACTCGTCTGCGGCTCCGGCGTCTGCGGCGCCTGCACCGTGCTGCTCGACGGCACGCCCGTCGTGAGCTGCCTTTTGCCGGCGCAGGCGGCCGCCGACAAATCGCTGACGACCATCGAGGGCGTCGGAGCAGCCGGGTTGCATCCGGTGCAGAAGGCTTTCATGGCGCACGACGCCCTACAATGCGGCTTCTGCACGCCCGGCTTTGTCGTCGAAGCCACCGCGTTCCACGATAGCTGGCGCGCGACCAAGGGCACGGCGACACCCTCGCGCGAGGAGATCGCCGCCGCGCTATCGGGACATCTCTGCCGCTGCGGCGCCTATGAAGGCATCTATCGCGCCGTCACCGAAGCATGCTCGGGCCGCTTCGACGGCATCGATCCCATCGCGCCGCGACTGGAAGCCCGCGACAAGGTGACGGGGCTGGCCCGCTACACCGTCGACATCCACCATGACGGTCAGCTCGAAGGCGTCATCCTGCGCGCGCACATCGCGCATGCGAGGATCACCGGGCTTGATCTGGCGCCGGCGCGCGCCATTACCGGCGTTGCCGCGGTCGTTCCGCTACTCGACGACGACAATATGGTCCGCTTCGTGGGCGCCCCGATTGCAGCCGTCGCGGCCAAGGATCGCCGCACCGCACTGAAGGCGATCGCCGCGATCAGCTTCAAGGCATCGCCTCTACCCGCCGTGATCGGGCTCGATGCAGCGCGACGCGACGATGCGCCAGTCGTGTTCGAAAAGAAGGATCGCAAGCGTGCCGGCAACGTGTCCGAGGGCGCCGGCGGCGCTCCGGTGTCGTGGAAGGGAAATGTGCGCGGACCTTCGGCGCCGTTCTCGCAAAAAGCTAAGCAGGCCAAGAGCTGGCTTGACGAGGCGCGCCAGCAACGCAATCCGCTGCTGGTCGAGGAGACCTTCCGCGTCTCGACGCAACAGCACGCAAGCCTCGAACCACATGCCGCCGTGGCCAGGTTCGATGGCGATCAGCTCACCGTGCACATCTCGACGCAGGCCATTCACGAAAGCATGGAGAAGATCGCCAAGCGTTTCCGCCTTCCGCACGACAAGGTGCGTGTCATCGCCGATCATGTCGGTGGCGGGTTCGGCTCCAAGGGCAGCGTTGGGCTGGAGACCATCGCCGCGATCGAGCTTGCGCGCGCGGTGAAGGCGCCGGTGCGTGTCGCCTTCGATCGTGAGGAGGAACTTTCCGTCACGGGCTATCGTCCGGCCGCCGAGCTGAAGCTGTCGTTGCTGCCTTCGGCAGAAGGCCGCCTCAAGGCGCTGTCGCTGACCGCCCATGCCGATACCGGCGCCGCCGTGAATTCGCTGATCGCCGGTCTGGCCCGGCTGATCTATCCGGCCGAAGCAAAAGAGCTCGTTGACTTCGACGTGCTCAGCAATTTGCCGCCCGGCGCGCCGTTCCGCGGCCCCGGCGGTCCGCCGATGGCGTTTGCGTTGGAGCAGGCGGTGGACGAAGCGGCGCTGCGCATGAAGATCGATCCGATTCACCTGCGCAAGCTTTGGGATCCCGATCCCAACCGTCAGCGCCTGTACGACTGGGCTGCCGGCCTCGACGTCTGGAAGAGCCGTAAGGCGGCCACATCGCAGATAGGCCGCTTCAGGCGCGGGGTCGGCGTCGCCACCGGCTACTGGCTCTATCTCTGGCAGACCGGCTCCTCGGTCGAACTCGCGGTTGAGGGGGGCCGTATCGTGGCAAGCTGCGCGGTGCAGGATATCGGCACGGGCACGCGCAGCGTGATCGCGAACACCGTCGCCAAGGCGTTCGATCTCGAGCCGCGGGATGTGGAAGTTCGCATCGGCCGCTCCAACCTGCCGCCCGGACCAGGCTCCGGCGGCAGTCGTGTCACCGCCTCGGTGGTGCCGCCGACGTTGCTTGCCATCGAAAAGCTGAAAGCGGAAATCAAGCGCACCGCTTCTCGAACACCCGCTCCGGGCTCGAACGCGCCGTGGCGCGAAATGATCGCGACTTCTCCCGATATCGCTGTGTCGGCGAGACGCCAGGAGGACGGCAAGCCGCCGCCCGGCGTCCGGCCCGCGCTGCACGAGGCAGGAATCATGGGCCGGGTGTTCGGTTGGGTGCTGCGTCTGATGAACCACATGGTGGTCGGCGCCGGCGTACCGAGCTCGGTGCAGGTGATGGAGGTCGAGGTCGATACATGGCTTGGGCACGTGCGCGTGCTCAACGCCTATACGGGCTTCGCAGTCGGCAAGCTCGCCGCCCCGATGCTGGCGCGAAGCCAGGCAGCAGGCGCGGTGATCCAGGGCATCGGCTACGCACTCTATGAGACGCGGGAGACCGATCCTTTGAGCGGCCACATCCTGAGCGGCAGCATGGAGGATTACCGCATTCCGGGGATTGCCGACATGCCGAAACTGGAGGTGCATTTCGACGAAGCCGGTTTCGAGCACGTGCCGGGCGGCAGCGTCGGCATCGGCGAAGTCGCTACTGTGCCGACCTCACCCGCAATCGCCAACGCCATCCGCGATGCGATCGGCGTGAGACTGACCGAAATTCCGTTCCGGCCGGATCGTCTGGTCGCCGCGCTGAAGGGGAGGGATGCAGCATGAGTGCCGCCGTCATCACCACCAACCCCACGCCTGAATTCCGCGCTGGAGGTACCGACTTTAGCGAACGCCGTCGCAGCGGCGTGTCGCAGGGAATGCCGATCGATATCTCAAATACCGGCGACAAGACGATCACCTGGGACGCCGACGGTGCCGTTCAGATCGGCGCGCTGTCCACCATCGACACGATCGCGACCGACGCACGTATCGCCGCCGCTTATCCCGGTATTGCGGCGAGCGCACAAGGGCTCGCCACGCCACAGGTACGCCATGTTGCAACGCTCGGCGGCAATCTCGCGCAACGTTCACGCTGCTGGTATTTCCGCCGTGCCGACATCAATTGCCTGAAGAAAAGTGGCAGCACCTGTCCTGCCCGGACTGGCAATCATCTCTATGGCGTTGCCTTCGATCTCGGAGACTGCGTCGCGCCGCATCCCTCAACCATGGCAGCGGCTCTGCTGGCTTATGATGCGAAAATCGCCACGGACCGGCGTAGCGGATTGACGATCGCCGGCCTGCTCGGTGACGGCTCCGTCTCGCACGCCGATCATACACTCGCAGCGGGCGAGATGATCAAGAGCATTGCGCTTCCTGCTCCGCTCGAGGGCGAGCGCGCTTCCTACAAACGGGCGATCAGCCGGACCTATGCGGAATGGCCGCTGGTGGAACTCTGCGCCCGCGTTGTGATCGCCAACGGCAAGTTCCAGCTCGTGCGTCTCGCTGCAGGCGGCGTCGCGCCCGTGCCGCTTCGCCTCACCGCGGTAGAAGTCCAGCTCATTGGCAAGATTGCTAGTGCGGAATCGATCGCAGAAGCGGCGAAAGCGGCAAGCTCGGGTGCCAAACCATTGCCGATGACGGTCTACAAGCTCGATCTTATGCAAGGGCTGGTGCGCGACGTGCTGGAGCGGCTCTCGGACTAATCGGTGGCGCATGTGGAGGAGACGTCGACACCGATCTTGCTAATGGCCGGGAACCGGTCGGCGTCGTCGCCGGGCGCGCTCCGTTGCCCATCGTGTTGGCCGGCAGCCACGAAGCCACAATGGCCAACGCCGGGAGCGACGAACTGCAAGCGGTGAGCTTGCATTGATTCGCGCCCTTGTTGGATTACCGCGAGATGGGGTGCATCTGATCAAGCTCTTGCCGTCCTGCGCCGACATGTCCCAATAGAATTGTTATCTCGCCTGATTTCCGTAAGAGCCACGTCCGCAATGGGGTTGGAAGCGGATATCCGCTGGTGTGGCCGCAAACGTCGGCTTTAGGTTCATCGCGTCACCTCGAATTGGCTTGGATAACTTCTGTTCTCCATCGGTAAGCTGACCTACTGGGCGGCTTCGCATTTTGACCAGTCCAGCCCCGCTCACAGGAAGCTATCAGCACCTGCACGGCAAGGGGCTGGGCAGCTGAGACCTGGTCAATGCCGGTTAATTCGCTTCGCCAGCTGCGCTGAAGGCGCGCGCCTTGGCTGGACCCCGGTGGTGGCCCTGCAGCGTCCTTTCATGCGCGCACGGCTAGGTATGTCCCAACTCTACGATCCAGTTCGCTAAGCTGCGATTAGTGCCATTCGGGACGTTGATCTCTAAGCTCTTTCTTCTTCTAGCAACACTGTACGTGTTGGAGCAGTGCCATTCTGTGATAAGTGAGTACAAAGACTTACGACCGCCGATTCTACGCCACGGAGAGGCGTTTTTATCTTGCCATCGAACGTCGGCAAGTAACCGTCCGGTCTCTGCACACCTTCCCCCTCGTGTGTTGTCGTTCCATTTCGGGTTCTCTGCTGCTGTGGAGAATCTCCGGTGGGATCCAAACATTTCGAGAACAAAGCGCGACGCGAATGGTGGTCGCTGCACATCGAAGCATGGCGTCGGAGCGGTCTCGGGATCCGCAAATACTGCCAGCAACAACGTCCGACCGAGAACACTCTGCGGCGTTGGCTGAAGCGGCTGGCCGGCAATGAGACTGCACTTAAGCTCGAGAAATATCAGACGGAATTGCGCCGCGAGCGCGCTCGGGAAGAGCGAGAAAAGGCGCTCCGAAAGCAGAAGCAGCGCAGGTTCACGGTCACCTCGGATGTGCGCAATCGGGCGTCTCAGGCGTTCTGGGCGATGCATGTCGAGGCGCTGAACTGGAGCGGGATGGAGCTCCGCGCCTATGCCGCGGCGATGCAGCTGTCGCCGCATTCGCTGCGCAAATGGCGCGACCGACTGGCCGCCGGCGAGGTGACGATCGACTGGCGCGCCCATCTTCACCCCTCCGCCCGACCGGCCGTTAGCACTAGTGCTAGGAACTCACAGCCCGAACGCCGCTTGACAGCCGCCGAAATCGGCGATCCGGCGGCGCCGCCGGCACCGGTTCGGCGCTTCTTCAGCGACGAGGAAAAGCTCGCGATCGCCAAGGAAACCGAGCTACCAGGCGCCAAGGTCTCTGCCGTCGCGCGCAAGCACGGCATCGTCACCGGGCTGCTGTTCCGCTGGCGCGCGCAGTTCGGCATCGCGCAAAAGAAGCGCTCCAAGCTCGCCCGTGTCGTGTTGCCCGACGACATGCCCGCAGCGCGCGCCCTGCGCGATCTCGTGCGTCCACCGGAGGGCATAGTTGCCGTCGACCTCGTCGATGGACGGCGTGTCTTCGCTCCCGCCGGCAGCGATCCGGACGCCGTTCGAGCGCAGATCGAGAGCAAAGAGGCCGCACAATGATGTTCGTTCCTGCAGGCGTGAAAGTGCACCTGGCGCTCGGCTACACCGACATGTGCAAGGGCATGGATGGGCTTGCAATGCTCCAGGAGACGCTGAAGAAAGACCCGTTCTCCGGTCATCTGTTTGCCTTCCGCGGCAAGAAGGCATCGATACTGAAGGTCCTGTTCTGGGACGGAAACGGGCTTTGTCTGTTCACGAAACGCATCGACCAGGGTGGCTTCGTGTGGCCAGTGAGGGCGGGCTATGACGGCTCGATCACACTCACACCAGCTCAACTCGCGATGCTGATTGAAGGCATCGACTGGCGTGCGCCAGAGCGTGTCTAGAAGCCTGCAATTGCAGGGTGATCTGCAAAATGTAGTGCTGAACTGAGTTGCGATTCTTCTACGAATCAGCATGTTCGAGTACCATCGGACATGCAGCTCGATCTCACCGATCTCCCATCCGATCCTGAGCTTCTGCAGCGCCTGGTGCGCGACATTGCCGCCGCGATCGACCATCGCGACACCGAGATCGAGCGGCTCAAATCCATCATCAAACAGCTGCAGCGAATGAAGTTCGGCCGCAGCTCCGAACGCATCGACCCTGACCAGTTTGCACTCGGTCTGGAGGATCTCGACAGCGACATTGGCCGCATAGAGGAAGCGCAACCGAAGATCACTCCGGAAGCCAAATCTCCGCCGCGACGTCGTGCGCTGCCCAATCATCTGCCGCGGGAAGACGTTCTGCTCGATGTGGAGAGTCGGATCTGCGGCTGCTGCGGCGGTGCTCTTCATCTGATTGGCGAGAGCGTCAGCGAGATGCTGGATTGGATCCCGGCGCAGCTTCGCGTCGTGCGTACCACGCGTCCCAAATACGCATGCCGTGCCTGCAACACGGTGACGCAAGTCGGTGCGCCGGAACGGCTGATCGTTGGCGGGTTGGCGACGCCCGCGCTGCTCGCGCACGTGTTGATCAGCAAGTACTGCGATCACCTTCCGCTCTATCGGCAATCGCAGATCTTCGACCGTCATGGCGTCGATCTCTGCCGCTCGACGCTCGCGGACTGGGTTGGCGGCGCGTGCTGGTGGCTCGAGGCCTTGCACGAACGGTTGTGCAAGAACGTGTTCGCCTCCAACCATCTTTTTGCCGATGACACGCCGATCCCGGTGCTTGATCCTGGCCGCGGACGAACCAAGACGGGACGGCTCTGGGTGTACGCGCGCGAGCAACGGCCCTCGAGCGGCCCCGAACCTCCGGCTGCCATCTACCTGTTCGCTCCGGATCGCAAGGCTGAGCGACCGGTCGCACATCTTGCCGCCTTCAAGGGCATCCTGCATGTCGACAGATACGCCGGCTTCGAGCAGCTGGCCGACAAAGAGGGCATCACGCTCGCAGCTTGTTAGAGCCACTCGCGACGCAAGTTCTACGATGTGGCCGAAGCCACGGCGTCCCCCGTGGCAACAGAAGCCCTGCGCCGGATCGGCGAGCTCTATGCCATCGAGGCGCGCATCCGCGGCCAGTCGCCGGCCACCCGACTTGCCGAACGCAGGACGTTCTCCAAGCCGATCGTCGACGCGCTGAATGTCTGGTTCGATGCCCAGCTCCGCCTGGTCTCCGGCCGCAGCAAGCTCGCTGAAGCGATCCGCTATGCGCTCTCGCGCTGGCACGGACTTACACGCTTCCTGAACGACGGCCGGATTGAGCTCGAAACCAATCCGGTCGAACGGGCGATCCGTCCTGTCACGCTCGGTCGCAAGAACCACCTGTTCGCCGGCAGCGACGGTGGCGGACATCGTTGGGCGGTCATTAACTCGCTGATCACGACGTGCAAGCTGAATGACGTCGAGCCCTACGGCTACCTGCGAGACGTACTGCAGCGGATGATCGATGGACATCCCGCCAACCGTCTCGACGAATTGCTGCCGTGGAGCTGGAAGCTGACTGATCATGTCAAGCCCTGAGGCTTGTGCGGCGGCCGGACGCTTACAACCGTCCGGTCTCTGCACACCTTCCTCCTCCTATGTTGTCACTCCATTTCGAGTTCTCTGCTGCTGTGGAGAATCTCCGGTGGGATCCGGACATTTCGAAAACAAAGCGCGACGCGAATGGTGGTCGCTGCACATCGGGGCATGGCGTCGAAGCGGTCTCGGGATCCGCAAATACTGCCAGCAACAACGCCTGACCGAGAACACTCTGCGGCGTTGGCTGAAGCGGTTGGCCGGCAACGAGACTGCGCTTAAGCTTGAGAAATATCAGACGGAATTGCGCCGCGAGCGCGCCCGGGAAGAGCGAGAAAAGGCGCTCCGAAAGCAGAAGCAGCGCAGGTTCACCGTCACCTCGGATGTGCGCAATCAGGCGTCTCAGGCGTTCTGGGCGATGCATGTCGAGGCGCTGAACGGGAGCGGAATGGGTCTCCGCGCCTATGCTGCCGCGATGCAGCTGTCGCCGCACTCGCTGCGCAAATGGCGTGACCGACTGGACGTTGGTGAGGTCACGATCGACTGGCGCGCCCATCTTCATCCCTCCGCCCGGCCCGCCGTTAGCACTGTCGTAAGCAGCGCTACTAAGGAGCCCAACTGCGAAACGAGCTTGACAGATGAGCCACTTGACAGATGAGCCACGTGATGGGCGCGCGAACCGGCGCCGGTTCACGGATGAGGAAAAGCTAGCGATCGTGCGTGAGTCCGACGTTCCGGGTACGTCCGCCGCTGAGCTCTGCCGGCTCCACGGCATCGTCACGAGCATGTTGTTCCGTTGGCGCGTCCAGTTCGGCTTCGGCAAGCGCTCGAAGGCAATTTTTGCAGCGGTGACGCTTGCCGGAGCATCCTCCGACCAGCTCGTATTGAACGATCTCTTGCAAGCGCCCGACGGCATGATGACCGTTGAACTGTCGGATGGGCGTAGCGTCTTTGCGCCCTCGGGCACTGATCCTGAGGTTGTCCGAGCGCATGTCGAGAACAAGGAGACTGCACCATGATGATCGTTCCCGCAGGAGTGAAAGTACATCTGGCGCTCGGCTACACCGACATGCGGAAGGGCATGGACGGGCTCACAATGCTGGTCCAAGACACGTTGAAAACGGACCCGTTCTCGGGCCATCTCTTTGCCTTCCGCGGCAAGCAGGCATCGATGTTGAAAATCCGCTTTTGGGACGGCAACGGGCTCTGCCTGTTCACTAAACGAATTGACCGAGGTGGCTTCGTATGGCCGCGCGTCAGCGATGCGGAAGGCACCGTGACGCTCTCTCTTGCGCAGCTCGCGATGCTGATCGAAGGCATCGACTGGCGCGCGCCAGAGCGTGTCTGGAAGCCGGCGATTGCAGGATGATCTGCAAAACCTAGTGCGGAATTGGTTTGTGATTCTTCTACGAATCAGCGTGTTCGAGTACCGTCGGACATGCAGCTGTTGCGCGACATTGCGGCCGCCATCGATCACCGCGAAACTGAGATCGAGCGCCTCAAGTCCATCATCAAACAGCTGCAGCGAATGCAGTTCGACCGCAGCTCCGAACGCATCGACCCCGACCAGTTTGTACTCGGTCTGGAGGACCTACGCACGCAAAATGAGCACAAGCAGCGGGTTTGTGCCGTTCGCCGGCTCAGGCGGTGGATTCGATAAAGCTGATACCCGGCGTGCGCCTCAACAACGGCGGTCGGGGTCGACGCTGGAGCTTTTTGGTCTTCAGCAGGCGGCATTGGGAATCATTGAGATGTTCAGCGCCAGGCTTTGCCAGACTTCCTCCCGCCGTGCGTGGTCGTCGGTGATGCCGAAGGCGGTGAGCTGATCGAGATTCATCTCCTCGCCCCGGTAGAGCGTGAGCAGGGCGGGACTGACGGCTCCAAGCTTCAGCCGCTGTCTGACGACAGCGGCGGTGACGCCGAAACGCGCCGCGATATCCTCGGCGCTCATGCCTTGTTCGTTATGCAGCTCGGCGAAGGCCTCGAACTCGTCGGCGGGATGCATACTGGCGCGAACGGCGTTCTCGGCGAGGCTGATCTCGGTGGCGTTGTGGGTGATGTCCAAGATGCAGGGGATCGGCTCGTCCTTCTTGATCTTCTTGCGCTTGGCGCGAAGCAGTTGGGCAAGCCGCCTCCCCTCACCGGCATTGACGAGGTAAGCGCCGGTTGGCTTGCCCTTCGCATCGGTCTCTGGCTCGACGATGGGATATTGGAGCATGCCGAGCGCGGCGATGCTGGCGGCCAGCGCGTCGATCTCGCTGAGTGAATGCGGCATCTTGCGCACATTCTTCGGCGAGTTCTTCAGTTTCGCCAGCGGCACCATGATGAGGTTGCTGCCGGTGGCCGGAATGTTCTGTCTGCTGCTCATGATTTTCTCCTTGGTTCGGGGTTCTGCGCGGCAAAGAGCCGCCATGAACCCCTGCCTCGCGGCGAGCAGCGGATGTGCAAGGCGCAAGAGACAGGGAGGTTGCGCAGCAACGTTTTTGGGGGCCGCGCGGCAGCGCGAGGGAGCCAAAATCCGCGAGGCCTGCCCTTGCGCCGCGCCGAGGGCAGCGCCCTAAGCCCTGGCCGCGGCTTTGCGATGCCGACCGCTCGCAAACCACAAGATGCGCTATTTACAAAAGTACGAGCCGCTTGATAGTCTCCCTCTGTTGCAACTTTATGTTGATTTTGGCTGCCCGCCTTCGCGGCCATAGCACGACTAAATGCCGGCGAAGCTCGCAGGCTTATTCGACGCGGCGCGGCCAAGCTAGGGCCAGCGTTTGATCTGGACGTTGGACGACGAACCTATTTGGGCGCGCAATATTTTGGTAACGCGGTCGCGATCATGTCGAGCTATTCCCAGCAGCATTGCCTCCCCCTTGTCCGATGGACGCTTCTGAGTCTTCAGGTCTTCATCCTGATTGCATGTCCGGTCAATCGAGCCTTTGCCTGGGGTCAGGAGGGGCACTCGATCATCGCCGAACTGGCTGAGCGCCGGCTGGATGTCGAGACTCTCCGCAAAGTCAAGATCCTCCTCGGGGGCGTCTCCATGCCGTCGGTTGCTAGCTGGGCTGATGATTACCGGGCCACACACCCTGACAGCGCCAGCTGGCATTTCGTTGATATTCCGTTCGATCAGAACGCCTACGATCCGACCCGTGACTGCAAGCCGGAAAAGGGCGACTGCATCATTCATGCAATCGCTCGCTTTCGCGCTGATGTTACGGACTGCTCGAAGTCTCTCGGTGAGCGCGGCGATGCCCTTAAGTTTCTGATTCATTTCGTAGGCGATATCCACCAGCCCCTGCATGTCGAAACACGGTTCAACGCGGACGGCACGGACGATCAAGGCGGCAACAAGGTCCTCGTTACCTTTTTTGATCAGCCGAACGTAAAGCTCCACGCGCTCTGGGATACCGGGCTCATCATGCACACGGTCTATAACTGGGGGGCCTATGTGACTCGCCTTCAGACCGGCTGGCTCAATGGACGCGATACGAGCTCGCTTGATGGTGGGACGCCGACCGATTGGGCGCTGGAGGCCCACAGGTATGTCCCGATGGTCTATGACATTCCGGCGGATAACGTGCTTGGCCGGGCCTATTACGACAAGGCACTGCCAATCGTGGACCGACAGCTTGCAATCGCAGCCCTCCGCCTAGTCCGTCTTCTCAAGGAGACACTGCGTAACGCCGATGCCTGTCCTTAAGGGGAGCAATACAGGATGGGATGGAAGCAAAACGCTCTACGGGCCGCGGTCTGGGGACTGGCATTCGCAGCGCCGGCGGGCCCGGCCCGCGCTGAGCAGGTCACTGAATGCACGCGAGGCGGCTTTTGCTATTGCGTCAACGCCGAACTCCGCGGAGCGATTCAGCAGAATATTGCCGACATTAGGGCGATGATCGCGGCGGAGCGCGCAAAGGGTAAGGCAATTGGCTATCTGAGCATACCAATCTCGACAGTCGCGGGAAGCTATTTTGGCGAGAACGTCAAGATCGCGGCCGAGATCAAGGAGCGGGTTGAGGACCGGCTCGGCGTCCATGCGGCCTGGCTTCTGAATACGGCCGGCACCACGGTGACATTGCCGCCCGGTGCGGCCGGCGCTGACTATATGCTAATGTGGACCAATGTCCTTGAGGGATCGAGTGGCCTTGGCGATTTCGATTTCGTGTACTTCGCGGGCCCGTCAGATTTCGCGCGCCATTTCGCGTTCGATGGTAAGGCAGATCTTGAGAAGCTTGAAGCCTTCTACGACGCCGCCGTGAAAACTGATCCCGAACTGAAGAAGGTCGATCGTCGAGCGTTCCGCGATTATTACGGGCTCCGGGCCTCGGTCGCTTACAGCTACGGCTCGCATGATGAATGGGATATCGTCCGCGCGATCAATGAGAAGCGCGTCGCCGCATCGAATTTTGGGATTGCTCGACAGATCGCGGTTCTGTTTGACGCTATGCCGGCCGCACCCGGACTGTTCGAGACTGGCGTAGCCGCCGGAAATGCCGGAGCCTGTAAGGGCTGAACATGAGCTCAAGCAGCAGCGAGAGTGTAAAGCGCGCTTTCAGGAACACGGTGAGTATCGTCATGCATGCACTCGATTGGGTGAGCGGTGTTGCGTCTCAACTGGCCGAGCAATTCACGTTGGCGCGCCTGGCTTACTCCGCCCTGGCCTGCATTGTCATCGCCATCCTCGCCAAGAGCGTCATGGCGACCTGGCAGACCGGCAGCATCACTCTCGGCGATTTCGAGTACTATGCCGACGGAGCCCGCAAACCAGAATTCGGCCAGCAGATTCGGGGAGAGACGTTCGAGTTTTACAATCTGATCGTGAGGCTAATTCAGCAGGAGGCCGAGCGTTTCAAGATGGAGGGCGAACGGCGAGACCAGAAGGATGAATCGGACACCGCTGGCCGTTTGCCGGTGATTCAAAACGAACAGGTGGTCGAACTCGGCAGCAAGAGCAATGAGCTGCAGCAGCTTGAGATCACCGTCGAAGGGGTTAACGTCAAGAACCTCGTCACCGCTCTCGGGCGCGTGATAACTCCGTCGCCGCGAGAGCTGACTGCATCCATTTTCAGCAGCAACAACTCACGGCGCGTCTTCGTTACCGCGCCGACGAGCGCCGGCAAAGAACAGGCACGTCCTGTTCCGGCGCTGGTTGCTGGCGGGATCGAAAACGATACGAATACGGCCTTTCGGATCGCCTGCTATATGATCTGGTCGCAATGGAAGGAAGGCACCTCGGACTTTGGCGTGAAGTTTGGCGAGTTCTGCCGCGTCGCCCGCCTCCTCTATATCCGTAGCACGCTCGACTCGCTTCCGCCTTACGAGTTCGACAAGCAAAAATACAAAGACGATGTCGATTTTCTGAAGGACACTTACAAGGCGGCGGCGCTCGCGAGTCCCGAATACCGGCTGATCTACTCGTCGCTTTCGGGCCTGCAGCGATATGTGGGAGATGAGAAGATCAATCTGACGCCAGCCTCAAGCGCAACCATCGACTCGCTGGTCGATATCATTGGTCTCTACGCGCTGGAAGCTCGACGATTTCGGTCACCTGGCGATGGAATAGACTGGTTGAAGGGGCTTCCACCCGATGCCTCCGACCGAAAAATCGTGAATGCCCAATATTTCCAGCATCGTCTTATGGACGATTGCCCTCCGCCACCCTCCGGCGCATCGAAGCGCGGCATTCCCGATGCGGTTCGCTCCCAATTTCAAAACGTGGTTCGGATCATCTATGAGCGCAAAGGCGCGCCAGTCGTCACTTCCGGAATCATCCTGTCTGATGAAACAGCCGTCACCGTCTTTCCGCGGCGAGGGCCGGCAGCCGAGATACCTGCCGAGATGGAGATCCAACTCATTAGCTGCGGTAAGATCTTCGAGACGCATAGGGTGGAGAAGGTAAGCCGAATTGCGGAGGACTCCCCCTTCGTGCGCCTCACCGTCCCCGGCTTGAAGGCAACGCTTCCGCTACCATCAATCACCGATGCATCCCTGGACGATCCAGATCGAAACCGCGAACTCTACGTGGTGGGATATCTGCGGCGGACAAGTGGTTTGTATTTTGGACCTCGAGAGCGTGTCCCCGACGGCATCGATAACAATGACCGCCGGGTCTCCAGGGCCGAGCAGCTTCCAAGCTGGAGTAGCGTTGGCGATGATGACGATCTGGGCCGATTTGATCTCAATGTCCCGTATGGCCCGGGAATGATCGGCAGCCCCGTATTTGCGCCAGATGGCAGATTGCTCGGCCTACTCGACATCGGCGAATTCTTAAACCGTGGGCAGCTGGTGCTAGCGGTCGGCATCCCTGCCAAGACACTCGCCCCGGATTTGAAGGCAACGCACTAAGTCTCGCCCCGAGCATATCAAAATCTACCGAGACCGTACTTCAGGTCGAGACGAGAGCGACCACAACAATCTTAGCCTGTGGACAAGCATGAAGTCACCTATCCCGCATAAACATGCAGCCACCGGCCCGAGGATTTAGGTCGGCAGCGGAGAACTCACGATGTCCGGCATTCTTTTGGGAATCGATGACCGGCTCTGGCTGATGTTAAGCTTGGTGCTCACGGTCGCGTTTCATTTCCTCAACCGCACGCCGCGATTATCGGTGGACAGGGCCGTAGCTCCGTTACGTGTTCCCGAGCGGACACGAGGCTATAGCGCGGATCAGCTGATTGCATTCCGGTTACGGGCGCTCGACACAGACACGAAGGCCAGGCAGACAGCTCTGAGCATTTATCGAGACAAAGTGCTACGCATCGATATCGGCTTCGCGGTGGCGCTCGGGCTCTTCAGTGCGCTGCTCTGGCATTGGATAACGCCATACCTGCCGTCACAACCATTCTTGACGGGGGTCAGCTGGATCGGCTGGTCGGCTTCGTTTCTCTACCTCATTTTCGACGTGGCGGAGGATATTGCTCTGATCCAGCTGCTGAGCCCCGATCGCGCGATCGGCACCGGAGAGGCATCGATCGCCAGCACTTTCACCGTAGGCAAGTTGGTCTTTATTATCGGCTCGCTGTTTGGCCTGGTAGTCTTCCTCGTCTTGGCTGCGACCGATTGGATGATCGAGCGATCCTCATAAATAAACAATCCGTACGTTTGGAGATGATGTGCGATGCCAAAGAATATCGTAATCTTTTCCGACGGCACCGGCCAGGCCGGCGGCATCCATTTCGATGAAGCCAGGACGAACGTTTACAAGCTCTACCGCGCGTGCCGCGTCGGTCCTGACACCAAAATCAATCCCGCCGAGCAGGTGGCCTTCTACGACCCCGGCCTTGGTTCGGCAGCGGACGGCGGCCATTTCAAAGTCGGCTGGATGCGCACGATCTATAACCTGTTGAGCATGGCGACGGGCCTCGGCATCACCCGCAACATCGTCGATTGCTATGCCGCGATCCTGAGCCTCTACACTGAAGGCGACCGCATCTTCCTGATCGGCTTCAGCCGTGGCGCGTATACTGTGCGGTCCCTCGCGGGTGTGATCGCGCAATGTGGCATTCCACGACACATGCCGGACGGCTCGCCTCTCAGGCGCGATCCCGCCAGTCTACAGAAACTTGCCGAGCATGCGGTGAAGGATGTCTACCAGTTCTGCCCGTCCTATGCGCGCACGCCGCATCACTGGTACCGCCAGTTTCTGCTTGATACGCGCAGCGCGATCGCGCGTCAGTTCCGCGAGCAGTATGGCAGTTCAGCGACTGTGAACGGCGTCGAGCAGGCAAATGTGTTTCCGTATTTCATCGGAGTGTTCGATACGGTGGCGGCCCTTGGCCACAAATATCTTGGCCCCGTAGTGTTTGTGGCTGGGGCTGCGGTTCTTTTTGGCCTTCATGTGCTGGGCTCATGGATCGAGCCCTCGTGGCCGTGGGCAGGCCGGCTGACCCGCGATATCAGCTATCTTGGTATCGTGACGGCCGTAGCCCTGTTCCTGAAGAATTACCTCAAGATGGCGCCAGCCCTCCCGAACTACGGCTTCTGGAAACGGCTTGCCACTGTCCACTTTGCGCCACGCAAGCACAAATTCTACGACACGACGCTAAATCCCAACGTGCCTTACGCCAAGCACGCCATCTCGATCGATGAGAACCGGGCAGATTTCGCGCGCGTGAGGTGGAATCCCCTTGACAGCTCGCGGACCTACACGCGCGATGCTCTCGGCAATATCTTCTTCGAGCAGGTGTGGTTTCCCGGCGTCCATGCTGATATCGGCGGCGGCTACCTGGAGAACGAGGCGCGCCTGTCGGATATTGCCCTCAATTGGATGGTAGCAGGGGCCTGCATGATCCCCGATGGTCTGAAGCACGACTGCAATGTACTGCGTCTCTCTCCCGATCCAGCCGGGCCGCAACACAACGAGCAGGCGGGCGGCTTCCTGAAGCTCGGCGCCCGGACCATCCCGACCGACGAAGCGACGGGCCTCTCGAATTCCCCGATGCACAAATCCGTCTATGATCGTTTCCGGGCAACCGAGGTTCTGCTCTACGACCGGATAGCCGCCTATCGTCCCGAAAATATGCGCGTTCATGTAGATTTCCGGCATTGCTTCGACGGGAACCAGCCGCCGGCCGTACTCCACTCGGTAGCCGATAACATCGAATTGAAGTGGGAGAGAGCTGGATATCCGGGCCGCCTTTGATCCGCTGCCACCCTACCGAGCCGAGCGGCGCAGCCCGATCAGGTGCTGTTCGTATTGCCGGAAGATCTCATTGATCACGGTAACGCAGCGTCATCGATGCGCCAGGTCTGTTGCCGATTGCTCGCCCCGACTGAAGTAGCCTGGCCGGCCGTTCATGACCGGTCGCTTGAGATGCAGTCCGGGAGATTCACCGGACAAAATCAGCCAGAGCGGCGCCAGGCATCCGAATTGGAAAGAACGTCGCACGACGGCCTTTGGCCGTGAGGCTTGGACATCCAGAGCCATGCCTGCGCATAGCCCCGACGACGCCTCGCCGCCCATAGGGTCGGAAGGCGGCATCGTGACGTCACACCGCTACGCTCAACGCAAGGTTCTGACACCCCGAAGGCAGGCTTTCGTCTGCCTTCACCTTCATGCAAATTCGCTGCCGAGGCTTGGCGTAGAATCGCCGTCGTACATCTGCGGAGGAAAGCCGGTGTAGGTCTCTTGCACCTCTGAACGCCTATGGCAGACTTGAGCCGTGAGTTCCGGCTGAGTCGAATGTCAACAGCGGGCGGACGATGAAGATACCCAAACAATGCTGCGCTTACTGCGGAGAGGAGGCCGCCACATACGACCATGTCGTCTCGCGGGCGCTCTATCCCGGCTCCAAAGCGAAATCCCGTTTTCAACGGATCAAGGTGCCCGCCTGCACGCGGTGTAACGCAAGCTGGGTGGATGATGAGCCCCACTTCCGTAATGTCTTGATGGTCGCCGGCGACCCAAACGCAGCGGTTCGGGAGCTCTGGGAGGGCAAGGTCTGGCGCAGCTTTCACCATGCCGACGGGCTACGCCGTGTCAGAGATCTCGCGCGCAAGATCGAGCCCGTCGAGACCGCCGGGGGGCCCCGGCACATCATCTATCCGGGACGCGACGAGCGGGTGCTCCGGATCGTGAGAAAAGTCGTGCGAGGGCTTTGTTATCACCATGGTCTGCTGTCCCCCTTATCTGATGACCAGGTCTTCGCGGATATTCATCGGTTCGCCATGTCGCCGGCGTTCCTTGAGGAAATGACTGCCGCGCATGCCGAGGACGACATTCTGGAGTATCGCTATGCGGTCATCGAGACGGAGGATATTCATTCAGCCTGGTTGCTGACTTTCTATGGGCGGACGCCGTTCCTCGGTCTGGCGTTCCGCTCGCCCGTTGCCTGCCGGCGCGCCAGAGTTGAGGCGCAGCGCGAAGCCTCTTAGAGAGCTCCCTCCGGGCCGCGAGGTATGAACCTTGGAACTGCGCACACCAACCCTGATGATGATCGAGGATGGCATCCCTGACAAGGATCGGGAGCTGATGGAATATCTCAACGCCTCGGTCGGACGCCTCCAAGCTCTGCGCGCCGTTGAAATCAACGTCGCGGGTCCGTTTGCGCGATCCAAACTTGCCTGGAAGCTGGCCACCTACCAGCATGCGCTACTGCACCGGATTGTCGCGCTAATGGACGGCGTCGCGGTGACGTGGAACGCCAAGAGCACGCTCGCCTGCATTCTTGCGGCCCGCGCCGTCATGGAGAGCTTTGCCATCTTCGCTTGGCTGGAGGAGATATGCAAGCTGTTGGCGGCCGAAGATCTCGCGGGCCTCGACGCGCTCGCCCAGAACGGAATCTTCGCGACCCGCGACGCCGTATTGACGGGCGAAACGCCAGAACTTCAGGCGCGCAATATCCTTGGCTACATCGATAAATTTGATAAGCGGGCCGAGGGGTTTCGCGGGCACTATGACAGCCTTTCGGAGCGTTGCCATCCGAACGCGCTCGGACATAATTTCATGTTCGGGCAACTGAACACCACGAATGACACAGTGACCTACTCCGCGGAACGCCATCCCGAACGGAACCGCCAGCTGATCTTAACGGCGCTTGCGATGCTACCTTTGACCGAAGCGATCATAGAGCGGCTCTACCGCCTGATCCTGGACGTCGCTGACCTGCAGCATGCGCGCTTTCCGATAGGCGGCGCATAGGCCTTCGTAAGCATCTTGCGCCATCAGACACGAATTGGCCTCACGGCCAATTACCGCCGCGGCTCAAGCCGCAGCGGCATTTTTTGCCCCGCATCGTCAGGCGGCGCTGGCCTGAAGATCTCCGCCGCCCTCGCGCTGCTGCGCATGCAGATAACCCGCCGCTTGCTGGGCATGCGAGGCTGCCGTGAAGATCGCGCGCTTGTCGTTCTTCAGCACCTTGAACCAAGAGGCGATATAGGCGGCGTGGTCGTCCCTTCCCTCCAAGGCGAGATCGAGGTCGGCGCAGATGAACGCCGAAGCAAGCTCGGCAACCAGCTCCTCCATGCCGTAACCTTTATCGCCAAACCGCTCGCGGCCGAAGTCGCGGTTCAACCGACTTTCATGGCGGGTCCAGTGACCGTTATGCCGATATCGGCATAACGCCCATTATGCCGTGCGCCTGGGCCACGCGAGATAGATACGCGGCATGGCGTCATTGGAAACGTCCTTAAATTGGACCAAGCACAACACGGTATGTGATTTATGACGCTCCAACCATGCGTCAACGGCGCCGTGATGCGCGGCGGCTATCGCCTCAGCTGCGGTCGCTACGTGCCAGCTCGTTTTCATGACCGCCTCGTCAGTTGAACTACGTTCAGTTTCTCGTCTCTTTCGACCTCTGTCAAAGACGAGGGCATCACCCGGTCAGATGTTTCATGGCCAGACTGTAGAACCCTCGTTCATAAAATGGTCTGCCGAGAAGCCATACCGTTCGCAGGCGGAGCGATCCCTCAGCCGACAGGTCGCCATCGCCTCCATCTTTGATGTCGATGTGAAGGAGCGCACCCTCCAAATCCTCTATATTCCGGAGCGGTGTTCCCGCGAAATCGGGCAGTGCTTCGTGGTCCCATGTGTGGGCGATCTTGTTCCGATAGCCTCGAAGCTTATCCACGGCCGTCAAAACGTCCGGATGAATCATATCGAACGCAAAAGCAAATTGGATACGCGCAAATAGGTTCGATATCGGTCCAAAGCGTCCCAACATGCTGCTTTTCCCACCCGCGATATGGTCGGGGAGAAACTGTTTGAAACATCTTCTCCAATCGGCAAAGGCGCAAGCAATCACGGGAATAAATCGGATGTCCTCGCGAGCAAGCTGACCCATGGCGCGCCGAAAATCCGAAATGCCAACCTCGCCTATGAAGATTGCGAGGCGCACGATCTCACGCTCAATGGCCCGAGACTCTCAATACGGCGCGCGAATTCTGTTCGATGAACAAATTTCAGTATACGCTTCGAATGCTTCGCTTTCTCGAGAAGGGCCACCGCGAGTCAACTCGAACTCGCGAAGGAATGCAGTACTACCTGGGTGAGTGGATCGCAGCGCAACACTACTCGGTCCAGCAATACAGACCCCAGCTCTTCATCGTGAACGAGGGTAAGCACGCCTCGTCGACTTGTTCGTGGTCCAGCGCGGCTTCTCGGCCAATGCCACCGTCCAGGTCTTCTTGAATGGCGAGGGTTTCTATATTCCAAGACCGCAGCTTGGCAGCATCGAGGAGGCGCGGTCGCTTCAAGTGCTGGATTTCGTGTCGCAGGCCATTGTCATGGCAACCTCAAAAGATGCCCTGCCCAAGACCAACAGCGTAAGCCCGGTCGCTGTCCGCTGACCGGGCGAGGTCTTGCCGATGGCTTGCGCCGGCTCGCAAGCCATCGGCCTCTACCAGAATAACCAATGCCGCCTCGATACAACTATCGATTTTTTCAAAGAAAAGGCATAGCCTGTCACCACCTGGGGCTGTCGCATGCTGTCGCATATCGCTTTGGTGTCTCTCACCAGGGACGTTTCGCTGGCGCAATTGGCGCCGGTGTCTGCCGCGATTCAGAAACAGGTCTCGCGCGATTTCGGTCCGCTCTGGAATGTGGACGCCACGGTCGATGCCTTCGACAGGCTGGAGGACGTTCCGGTCGGCTATTGGCATGTGTTGCTGCAGGACGAATTGCCGAACGGCGCGGCGGGACTGCACAAACGCGACGACGACAAGCAACCCTTCGCTCTTGTTGGCTTGACCAACAATTGGACGGTGTTCATGAGCCACGAAGTGCTCGAAATGCTGGTCGATCCGCAGGGCACGCTTACGCGCGCCGGCAACTCGCTGAAGCCCGGCCAAGGGCGGGTCGAATACCTCATAGAGGTCTGCGATCCGTGCCAGTCGTCGAAATTCGCCTATTCCGTGAATTCGGTCCTGGTCTCTGATTTCTATACGCCCCACTATTTCGACCCGGTGAAGAGCGGCGGCGTGCGCTACAGCTATTCGGGACAGGTGCGCGGCCCGCGCGAAGTGCTGGATGGCGGCTATCTTTCGTGGTTTGACCCGCAATCCCGGCACCTGTTCCAGCTCCAGGTCGACGGCAGCAAGTCGACGACAGTCGACCGGGGCGAGATCCCTTTCGATACCAATAGCCTGCGAGCGTTTTCCGACCAGGTCTCGGCAGAGCGGCGCGAAGCTGTGATGAGTGGAGGATCGCGCGCAGGGCTACTTTTGAACGCCGCCGTCGATTTCCGGAAAAGCAGCCGTATTGGGCGATCAAAGCCGACGGCCGTCGACGAGGCTCAGACGGCCCATGCCGACAATCTGCGGGCACAAATCGAGCGGATCACTTCAACACGCTAAATCATTCGGGGGCTTAATATGAAATATTCCTTGCTGATTGCTTCCTCCATCGCATTCATGGGCTTCACGACGGCCGTCATGGCAGAAGAAGACATTCCTGCTCTTGGGCAAGTAACCACCAACAAGAAAACCGCCCTCAAGACGGCTCCGAGCGCTCAGGCAAGTGCCTCAAGGATGATCGAGCCCAACACCGACTTGCGCTGGGTGAGAGGCGATCGCAAGGGAAAATATGTGCGGGTTATTGCGCCGAAAGGCCCAAGTGGCTGGGTCTTGGCTGCGGATGTCAAGTCGCTCGTAAAGCCGGACCTGTCCAGCATTGCACTCGAGGGATCAGCACAGCCCTGTGTGTCTCCGGAGACCATAAAGGTCTGCACCGCGAGAAAGCCAACCGGCTGTGCCGCGCCCGACAGCGCCCACGGCGCGATCAACCGGATCAAGCGGACCATGCCGCCGGAGGGACCGGTCACCACCGTAACCTTCGATACTTTCTCCCAGCTCCAGAGCGCAGCCGAGGAGCGCGTCGATCAGGGCGCCGAGATAGAACCTGCCGATCGAGACAAGATCAAGAGTATCGATACAGCCGAGGGGACCGTGGGTGAAGGATCTCTGGTCCGACTCGTGGCCTTCCTGTCCGAGGGCAAGCCGCATGCAAACACGGGCGAGTCCGTGAACTGCAATCTCAAGGGCCAAGAGAACAACGACCTGCATATCTCCGTCACCGAGAAGAAGAACGGCAGCGAATTCGATGGCATCGTGGTCGAGATGATCCCCCAGAATCGGCCGGATAACTGGACAGCGGCCGACTTGGCGACACTGCGAGGCAAAGTGCTCCTAATCGAGGGAGCGCTGCTGTACGACAATATGCATGTGACGAACGGCGATGCGAACAATCCGCTTAGCGGGCAGCCCAAGCGCTTTTCACTGTGGGAAATTCATCCGATCACATCGCTAAAGGTCTGCAAGAAGCCCACCGCCAGTCAATGTGATCCGGACCGTACCGCCGACTGGAAGGATTTTTAGTCTCACCTAAGATTGCGATCGGCTCAATGGCGGCCTCGGTGACGTATTGAGCAACTCAGCCATCACCGGCTCCGTCCGAAGGACGCGGCTCTTTTGCGGGAGCAGGCGGGCGCTTTCTTGGTTGCGTCACGCTGCGCACAAGAACCCTCGACCTTCGCCTACATTCGTCGGATCAGGGCTCAGCCGAATCCGTTGAGGTGCCCTCGCGCTGAAAGTTTCTAAGCAGCAGCTCTTGGCAGAAATTACAGCACCTCCCTCAAGAATGCTTCAGCACAGCTGTAACAGGAGATATGTCTGGAGAATTTAAGGGCGAGTTGCGTTGGGTTTTCGCAGCAGAACAGTCGAAAGGCAACTGCGGAAAGGAATCAATGTTTCGCTACACCGGTTAAGCCAACACGGCTAACCGAAAGATTTGGCATTTACCGATATCGGCTACCCTGGAGGCCGGCCCGCGGCTAAGTCGATAAGGTGCCCAAATTAGCGACCATTCCCAAACAGAGGTTCACCTTAGGCGGCACCTCGCCGGCGAAATACTGAGCCACGATGCCCGCTTATGGCACGTCCCGGAAGTTCCGGTCTCGGCTTCCGGACCTTGACCGGAAGTAAGCAGTCGGGGGACCGATAGGCCGCCTTTGACCCATGACCGACCTAAGAAAGTTAAGGGCCTCTCTTAATGATTCGAACCACCGATTGACCACCGCTACACCGTGGACGATCGTTAGGCAACGCCACGAAAAACGTCAACGTTCTCCGAGACCTTCGAACAAGCGGGCCCGCTCATAACGGTCTGGTTGCAGGCCTAACATCTCGAATTCCCATCGGAATCAATTTTTCTTGGGCATTCCAATCAAAGGCCGCCCTGCGTTTTCGCACCATAGTCGTCACCATACGGCGACACAGAGATGGTGACGTCCAATACGCCTATTCTGCTTCTCGTTTCGCGTGGGGGTCGGGCTTTAGTAGTTGACGTCCAGCGCTTAGATATTTCGTAAATCGTGACAATGCTCTGGTCCTGGAAACAATGATCCCTAACCATTCGGACGCCGGTGCGACGCGACACCCAGAATTCAAGCGGCCAATTGTCTCAAAACATCGGCTCGTTCCAGAGTGGACCTCAAAGCCTCGTCCGACACGTGGGTGTAGATTTCAGTGGTTGCAATACTAGAATGACCCAACAACCTCTGCACGAAACGGATATCGACTCCGCGCTCGATCAGCAAGGTTGCGGCCGTGTGCCTGAGCATGTGTGGTGTAACCCGACGTTCTCCGTCCCGACGATGGCGCCGCAAAGCTAGCCGGATCGATTGCGGCCTCATCGGCGCACCGCGGCTATTCAGGAACAGATTTCCCGAAAGACTTCCGCTCTCACGATGCCAAGCGAGCATCTCGACCATGTCGCACCGCAGCGAGGCGTCTGAGACGTAAACCACCCTTTCGCGCGCTCCTTTTCCGTAGATCCGGATCGAGCTCCCATCCGAGGCCAAGTCCTGAACGGCGATCCTGCACAGCTCGCCAACGCGCACCCCTGTTGCAATCATTAATCGCGCGGCTGTGAACGCATGACGCGTGCGTGGCGTCCCCTGCTTCAGCTCGTCGAAGCTCGAGAGTAGCGCGGACACGTCGCCGCGCGTCAAGGATCGCGGCAGCCGCTTGCGCTTGGGAAGTTGTAGCCGCCACCTCACAAACGGGTCCACAACAACCCCTGTCTTGGCAAGCCTCTTCATGAATGCCCGCAAGCAGGCGAAACGCCGCCGCACAGTGCCAAACGCAAGTCTTCTACGTTCGAGCAATTCGACGAGATAGTAGCCCAACGTCTGCTCAGTAATCGATGCCACGAGCGCATCATCCGGCAAGAACCGCCGCAGCTCGCCGAGATCCGCGGTATACGCCTCGATCGTATGAGCCGACAGCTGCCGTTCGAAGGCACAATATCGCATGAATTCCTCGACCGCCACCCTGATTTGCATGCCACTCCTCCAGCTTCCGAATTCTACGTGGGCAGACTGAAAGGCGTCACTGTCGTGAGGTTGTACCAAGGCGAGTGGTTAATTCGCGAGTATCAGAAGCAGGAGAGCCGGGCGCCGTAAGAGCACATAACTCGGAATTATCATCCTGGAGCACACAGCCGCAGTTGCAGAGTTGGTCATTGCACCAATGTCGATAGCCGACGATAGCGACGAACCGGAGCGCGTCAGCGCCTTGTTCCGGACGATTGTCGACGCGCTGCCGTACTATAATGAAAGAGCAAAGACCTCGGAGATATCCAAGTACTCCGCCAATCGACTTCGTCAGAGTGCGTCAATAGATTCAAGTTCGATCCTCGTCGCGCGCTTCAATACTAGCCTTGTCGGATTCGTCATAAGCAATTTGGATGATGAGACGATCTGGTTGTCTTGGTTTGGCGTAGATCCTGTCTACAGGAGACGAGGAATCGGTGATCAGCTCTTGCAGGCGCTCGATCGACGCGCGCTCTCAATGGGAGTGCACAAGCTATGGTGCGATTCACGGACTGATAATGTGGAGTCTAAGGCAAGACTTGCTGATAATGGATTCCGGCAGATTTGCACCATACCGGATCATTGGTATCGCCAGGATTTTATCCTATGGGAAAAGCGCGTCGGCTGATCGTCCTGGCGCTCAAGAAGCGTGCGCTCTTGTCCATACTAGCAACCACGGTTGCTATCATCGGCAGCATCTCGGCTGTTCTGGGAATCGTCGACGTACATTTCGGACTTTTAGGTACATCGGCTTTAGCCTTCGTGGCATTTATTCTGTCAGGAACGTTTCACTTTCGGAATCTCGGAATTCCGCAAGTCGCGGTTGACGATGTTATCGGGCCTGCGGAGCAGTCCACTTCATACATTTTGCATTGCCCGTGTGACATCAAGCTAGCGACAGAGGCGAGTGAACTCGCCGAAGAATGCTACTCGGGCAGTATTACAATCGAGGCAGCAACGTTCGAGCAGTTCCGCGTAAAGAACCCTCTCATTCTATCGTGTTTGACTGACCTTCAGGGTCAATTCATGGGGTATTTCGATGTCATTCCGCTACGTGAGACATTCGGAGAGTCCCTTCTGCAGGGCCGTGTAACAGAAAGTCAGATCACCCACGAGGACGTTCTCTCCCCGGCTGAGATGAAAGCGTGCAAATATGTCTTCGTTTCCGGCATTGCCGCCAAGCAACCCGAATCGTACCTCGGGCGGCGTAGTGCGAGCGTTCTCGTTTGGGCGCTGCTGAAGTATTTGGATAGATATTATGGACGTTCAAGCGCTTTGGTATTTGCGCTAGCCGCGACAGAAGAAGGTGACAAGCTATTACAGCGATTCAAACTTCAGCTGGCGCCTGGGACATTAGCTCGACGTGATCGCTATAGGCTGTATTCGCTGTCACTTTCCCACGACGAAATTATTCGGCGACTCGCGTGCGTTCCGAACTGGGAGCAGTTGTGTGATCTGCCCTGGGGCGGGAATGCGGGTAAGCAAAGGAAAATTGGACGGCGGCGCCCAGCCCTACCGGAGGCGAAAGCGTTGAGCTTGGCGTAATGATCCGATGGCCGCTATTGGTCAGAAATCCATTCCGAGAGACCGAAGCGCTTAGAGTTCTTCAGCACTCGATCGCCAATGTTCACGCTTCGATTAATGTCAGATAGTCGCCAAGGACGACATCGGGCTGGATTCATGTCGGCAAAGAAAAGAATTGACCTGCGGCTTGAGTACGCTTCAATCTTTCGAACTCGATGGTAGGCTGGTCTGATCGCTCCGGCCGTCATAAGCCACATAATTTCGCCTGCCATGACTAGAATATGTCGTCCCGAAGGCGTTACTGGCCTGAAGTCGCTCCCCGATTGAAGTTCGAGGCCCGCTTCGGCGATTGACATAACCGTAAGAAGGCAACCATCCTCGTGTAAGTCATTTATAAGATCAGCTTTCGTGAGAGATGGCCGCGAGTAGTTGAATTGAAGCAAAGACCATTTTTTGAACGAGCCGAGAAGATCTGTCTGATTGTCGTAGTTTCCAAATCGGACTGCGAGTCTTGAGGCAATGTTTTCTGCTACGCGCTCAAAGCTGTCGAAGATTGGCAGCATTGCCATGTGCAGCGAGTTTCCTAGTGGAGACAGCTTGCTCTTTGGGCTGGGTATACGGTAGCTCGCCGTGAACGATTCGACCTCATCGGGGTGACTGCTTGAGGCGGAGTATTCAGTCCCGTAGGGACGATAGCCGTTATCAAAAGGAAGTCGGTCGCGAAGCTTACTGGTTAGATCGGCTTCAAAGAAACGATCTCCCGCTTCAAAGGCCGGCTTTATGAGTTCCTGGAATGCATCCGGGACTTCCAGGATAGCAAACCCCTCCCTCTCAATCTCGTCGATGCATTCCTCACTTATCGGGACGTCGGAAGGCATACATAATTCCGAGTTATGTTTCATTGAAATGCACTCTATGCTATCGCTTTGAGAGCAAAAGACAATCCCTCAACCACTAATTTTGGATAACCTCTCCTCGGCATATGGGCAAGCCTTGCGCCTCGTCATCAACGGTGCGGCGGGCACCGCCGAGCTCGCCCGGCGCGTTAAAATAGGACAGCGCCGTCAGATACGGATCGACCAGATCATCCTGGCTCCCACGCGACAGCGCCTCAGTTCCCGACAGCAAGGTCGGCAGCGCAAAAACACCAGCTTCGGGCCGCGGCCCGGCGAGCCGATGCCGAGAGATAGAGCCGCGACGGCTATGGGGTACGGCATGTCGCGAGAGCATCAATTCGCAGCCCGGATGAGCGCCAGCCAACGCCCTTTCGCCGTCGGTAACAGCGACCTCGGGGTTCTCCCGTGCGCCTCGCGAGAATCCGGATGTCGCGACGGCTCCGGGCTTCGGCCTCTGCTCATCCAGGCTAAGATTATGTTCGTGGTCGGTGTGCAGCGCGAGAGCGAGTTATATTAGATCTGCGAACCAGCATAACTGGCACACGCGAGGGAGATGACGAACCTGCCCGATCCGATCTTCATCAGGAGAGGGAGAGCTGGCGCTACCGAGCGTTCCTCGGCGATCAAGAAGCCGGTCGAGCTTTTCGGCGTGATCTCCAGCAGAAAGGAAAGCGGCGCGACAGATATGAATAAATCCAACTCTGCCGAACGCTCCTATTCCTTCTCAAACCCGAAGTCGGTGATACGCAGGCTCGCGGCGTTGTCGCGGACAATGTTCTCGATATCCTCCGAGAAGCCGTCGACCGTATCGGCGGCGATATCGAGCACGAGCGTGATTGTCGTTCCGCGCGCTCGGTCCAGCTCACTGAGAATCGACTGCGCGATGTTGCTGATCTGGGGCGTTGGACGGTTGGGATCGAGCGTCACCTTGGCATAGAAGCGCCGCGGACGAGCGGCCGGTGTTGGACTCGTTGGCAAGGCACCAGAGGGAGATGGCTGCCCTGTGGCAATCTCGACATAGTTGCCGGCGCCAAGCGAAGGTGTCTGCGGCACCTGCTTGGCCAGTTGCGCCTCTGCGGCCTCGCGGCGAACCAGCAGAACGTCGGAGTTGAGATCGATGGTAACCAACTGCGCGAGCCTTAGGCCGACATACTCTCCCCTGGCCTCATCGAACTGTTCTGCGATTGCGTACTTGGCGTCAGAGCGCGCCAATGCCTCGCTTATCGCTTTGGCCAAGACCTGCGGCTCGCGCAGCTTCGAGAGATAGGGAAACTGCGCAAACCAGTCGCGCAACTGCCGCACGGCGACATGCGGCTGGTTCGGCTGCCACACCTTGCTGAGGTCGTTGTCCAAGACCCCGAGGCGCGCAACGATGAGTCCATCGTCCTCGCACTTCTTCCACGCCAGTTGAGCCAATGGTACCGGGTCATTGCCACGATTGGTCAGTGCAACGGGTTCGAGATCAAACCCACGCGCCGCGTACGAGCTTCCGGGATGGGGTTCCTGAGGCAACAACAAGTGCTTCCACCCACGACGCACCGCATTAAGAGCCGCAGCCTCTTGTTCGCCGAGCTTCTTTCTTGCATCACCCTCTTGCGCCGGCGGCAACTGCAGAACGCCGTGTGCATCCCGCACGATGGAAGCCCAAGCGAGCTTCTTGCGGACCACGTTCTGGATATCTTCGAGAGTTGCCTGGTCGGCAGCCAAGAAGGCGAGCCGATTTCGATTTCGGCGCTGGCCTGGCCCCTTATGTTCAACAATGTCGGCCGCGAGCGCCATCGCCGGGGTATCCGGGTCGCGTCCCCGCTGCCATGCCGATGGCGGAAGGAGCACAAGCGCGGCTTCATAGGCATCATCGATGCCGAGAGGATCGTCGGGCGCTCCGTGTACACGCAGAAAGCCGGTTCCCTTGTGCCGCTCCTCTGTGCGGATCAAGGTAATGATGTCTTCCTCGACGTCGTCGCTCAATATTGCTTTGGCACGGTCTTCGGCCTCCTGGTTGAGGGAGGCGATCGGCGAGAACCAGTAATTCTCGCCCGAGCTATAGAGGTATGCCGCATTTTCACCAAGCCGCCGTAGGGCTTCGGAAAACTGGGAGGGCTGCTCCCCGGGAATCGCACAGGCGAGCCGGAGACGGGCAATTTCCATTCCCTTGTTCGTCGAACCGTGGGGCGCGGTGGCCATGAGCAGCGCTGTCGCCGCACGGGTCACCGCCCTGTTCTTTCCAATCGCCGGAGATCGCGCCTCGATCTGCGCCGACTTCGAAAGGTCTCCGGCAACTTCCTTGGAAATTACCGCGTCGTATCCAGTCGGAAGCGGTACGAGGGCATTGGTACGAACCTTATCATCGGTCAGCGGCACGTCGCCCGGCAGGATCATTGGCGCCGCATGTCCGTCGCGCCATAGCCGATAGACGATCTGCGCCATCATCTTGAGAACGCCGCGGGTCTTCTGAAACCTTTCGAGGCCTGCCCAGTCGGTCTGCAACATCGAAAACAATTCGGGATGCACAGGGTATGAGGCGGTCAACTGAACCTCGTAGGCGCGTTCGCGGACGCCGCTCGGGAATTCACCCGCGTTGTTTCTATAGTAGCTCGTGAACGCCTTGACGGCTTGGTCACGCGCCTTCTCACCTTCGGGGTCGAGTTCCTGGAACAGGCGGCGGCGGATGATCTCATATGTTTCCGTGCCCTGTGCCGGAGACCAGGCCGACTGCACACGGCCGAAGACCTTCTCCAACGCCAGCAGTGCCTCGCGTCCGCGCTGGTTGCCAACCTCGGCGCCGCTCTCGGGCAGCGAGCCGACCACAAGCACACCACGTACCGCACTGGCGGCCTCGGTCAGCGATTGCAGGAACGAGACGAAGCCGTCGTACGAGATGCCTTCCAGATTCCGAGCGTAGGCGACGACCTCGTCGAGGAGGATGAGGCAAGGAGCGGCCTGCTTCAAAATGGCGATCATCGCGTCAGAGCCGGGATTGGTTCGCGCCTCGTCCGATGACTTGATAGTCTCGTAGGCCTTCCAGCCACCGAGCTTTACCGCGATGAGACCCCAAAGGGTCTTGACCGTGCGCGCGCCCTCGACTGTGAACGGCTGATTGGCACCAGCCGCCGTACCGACAAATACGACCGGCCTCGAACGTATCGGCAGTGTTGCCACAGCCGCGTCCTTGAAAATGTCGGCTAGACCTGGAAGCGTCTCGGGGTTCTTGGCACTCGCCAGATGATAGAGCGCCAGCATGGTGTGCGTCTTGCCACCACCGAACGAGGTCTGCAGCCCAATCACGGGATCGCCGCCCTTGCCGGCCAGCCGCTCAATCGCGCTCTGCAAGACCTTGCGCAAGCCGCCGGTGATATAAGTGATGCGATAGAATTCGCGGGGATCGCGGTAAGTCTCAGCACCCTCCCCCCGCGCCACGGTCGAAAGATCAGCCGCAAACTCCGCTTCCTGGAACCGTGCGGCCATCACATCGGCATGAGGTGGCGACACGTCGCGCCACGGCTTCCAACTGTATTTGCTGTCAACGAGATCGAGTGTCTGCTGTTGTGGGGCCGCGATCGTCTTGGCGGCCACCTCGGTCGTCACACCCATGGCCTCGGCCATCGCCTTGGTCTGGTCGTCGAGCAACGCCTTGATGCCCGCGACCGATTTCGGTTCGATCGCGTCCACCACTGCCTGGATGGAACGGAGGTACGAGATTGCGTCGGTGTCCGCAATCGTACCACTGGCATGCGCCATGTCGTTCCGCGCGGCAAGAGCCAGCGAGACGTGATTGCGCACGATAGGCTTCAGTCCATCACGGAATGCGTGCTGCCAGTTGTCGACCATGGTCTTCAACAGTGCGTAAGCGTCGAGCGGCTTCGATCGGTCGGTGCCGTCAGCCACCGACAGGTTCTGCTGCCAGTTGCCGCGATAGGCATCGCGCATCCGCTTTTCGACATAAGGCTGCAAGACCTTGGTCAGCAGGAGGAGCGCTTGATTGATGCGCTGGTTGGAGCCGAAACCACTCATGGCAATCCCTCTCAACGGCTGAACAGGTCGGAGCTGGATTCCGCCAACGCAGCCGCGCGCTTCTCGATTGCATCCCATTCCTGGTGAAGCCGGTTGTAAAATCGGCCCTCGGAAGCCCATTGCCTTTGCTCGCAGATATCGTAAAGGCGGCGGGCGAGCGCGTGGGCAGGCTCCGCTAGCGCGCCCAGGCAATTGTACAGGGCCGCGGCAGCTTCGATGCCGCCATCCTCTGCGCTGAGCCGTTTGATGAGGTGCTGACAAGCTTCCCAAACAGTGGCCCGGCCGGCCCTTACCGGCTCCCAGTCGTCTGGCAATTCGTCACGCTTTAGCAGACGGGCGGCGCCTCCACGCGCCTCAAAGAAGCCGGCCTCGTTCATACCGTTCAACGAAACGTTGACCGCATTTGTCATAACGATGGCATCACCCGATTTGCCATTTTCGAACCCCTTTGCGGCAAACCAATCTAGCGCGAAGCGGGTTTCGCTGTCGTAATCAGCGTCAGCCGACGAAGTGATTTCCTCGCGCACCTGGTTGACGAGCCTCAAAGCATCTTTCACGATCATGGATGTGCCATCGGTGTTAAGCACATTCGCGTAGCGCGTGAAGACCCCGATGCCCGGGCCGATCGCGGCCTGCTGAATGTCGGTTGGACCCACACCAGCACGACGTATTTCGGCAAGCGCCTCCGGCAACTCGCGTCGCAACGCACGCACAAAGTCGGCGCGGGTGATTGTTAACGCTGAAGTCTCGCGGCGACGGCACACAAGGACGATGGATGACGCAAGGGCGTTGGCCTCCTTATTGCGAAATCCTCCCGCGCGCTCTGTCCTAACCGGCCATGTTCCATCGATTGCCAGTCCGCAATCGGTAACAGCTTGCAAGAAGGTCGACCAGCCGGCCGAGGTGATGCCATCCTCACTAGCCTCAGATTGCTTGAATGCATAATAGATCGTCACTGGAGAACTCTCCGTTGCCGCAGCAAGGCCTCGCAGCGCAAGCTTCATTCCGTTCAAGAAGAACGCCTCCGCTTCATCTCTACCACCATGACGATACGGGGTAGCTATCAGCTCCTCCTTCTTGGGCGTTAGCACACGACGAAACAACGCTGGGTGAACATCACCCAGCGTCTGTCGAAGCCGCACGTAGAAGAAGTCAGAGAGATCGGCGTAACCTATGTTGTCGTAGTACGGTGGATCAGTTGAGATGAGTAGACCTTCGCCAAATCGATTCTCGCTGGCATTTTTCGGTTCAATAGCTCCTGCAACATCAGTTGCAATCAATGCCGTATCAAGAACCTTGGAAACCAAAACAGTCATTCGCTCAATATTGCCCGACGAAGTTGCAAACGGATTAGCTTCCGCATAATCCCAGACCATCGGCATTGCCTGTCTACCGAAAGCACTCACCACGTGAAGCTTTGTAGGAAGAGCGCTCCACGTACAAATTGTGTTACTTCCCTCGCTCACTTTGTCGACAGCGAACGCCAAATACGTTGTCACCGCATCTGCATAAGCCGCAGGGCCTAGACCGCCATCGGCGAGACGGCGAAGATCGTCGGCGTAGGCGCCGGACCAATGCTTCTTCGCGTCCGCCAGCACCTGCCCTCGCGCCTCTTTCACAAGGTCGGAGAATGTCGCCAGAGCTGTGAGCTGACGCGGAGTGAATAAATCTCTCCACCGTGAAATGCCATAATTCGGCGTCTTGAAATCCCGAGGATTGTCCGGCAAGTCCTGTTCCAGCTCCGGTACCTCGGGGGGAGAGACCAAGGCAGCATTGATGTGCTCGTCGTTCGGCGGCAGATAAATGCGAGCCCTGGAACCCTCGGCGACGATCGCCATGAGCCGTACGCCCATGCGCCCGGCCTGGCCCTCCGCTCGAATATGCGTAAACGGCATAGGCGTGCCTGTCAGTAGGCAAACGCCCCCCCGTCGATCGACCGTACCTACCTGCGCTACTTCTAAGTCCGACTTGGTCGGCTTGTCATCGATCTCGAATACCCACGTCATCTTAGCGCGGTCGACGACCGGCTTAACTATCGCTTCCTGACCCGGTCTCGCTGACAGCACGAACGAGGAGGCTAAAGGCACGTGCGTGCCCTTCGCGCGTGGATCTGGGCTGGGCACCGTGCGTGCCCACAGCCATGAGATCACGGTGGCTTCCGCCTTCCCGTCCTTCAGCTTTGCCTTGGGATAAAGATGACCGATCCTCCTCTCGGCCTCGGCACGCATCCAGCGGCCGTAGTAGCGGACGTCATCTGCGAGGCCCTGGGCGCCCTTCCATTGATGCAGCTCATTAACCTCTGGATTCACCGGCTTACGGCCGCAAAATTTTGGCGGAAACTCGATCAACGCCTTGCCGATCAAAACGGCCACAGGGTTCAGGTCCGACCCCGTTGCCTTGAGACCGAGCCGTTGAGCTTCGAGCGGGATCGAGCCACCACCCGAGAACGGGTCGTAGACCGGTGGCGCGTTGCTCTGCAGATACTCAATGATCGCTTGCGGCTTCATCTGCCCCAGCGGAGGTAGGACCTCGCCCCGCCCACGGGCCACTGATCGAGCAATCTCGTAGCGAGCTTCGGTCAGAATGACCTCGTTGGTGGATGCCTCCCATGGCACCAGACGCTCAATCAGATTGTGGAGCCGATCGCGCTCGGCCTTCTGTAGCTCGACGGTCGGAAATTCCTCCGGGCATGAGCTCGGGTCGTCGACAAGTTGCGCAAACAGTACCGCGCGGCACGCTGCAAGTGGACGCCGCGCCCACCACAGATGCAGTGTAGACGGATGCCCATGGCGTATGGATTTCTCTCGCGCACTCTCTCGGTTGATCACCTCCAGCGGGATCGAGACTTCGATGAGCTTTTTTCTGGTCTTTGCGGCTACAGCCATCAACTCTGTTCCTCGTGAAATGACCCGCCATTGAAATTCGCGAGCGCGGTCCAAAATGTGGCTTGCGAATTCTTGGCGCTCTTTCGTCTCAGCATGGCGCCGTCCCGCGACTCATAAGTTTATCGAGGTGAAAGATCGTGGCGCAAACGTCCTGCGCTGGCGCGCTATCGAAGGGCTTGCGCACGTATATCGGCTGGTTCGCGACCCCTTCTGCAGTAATAGGCACGATCGCCAGGACGAAGTGTTCCTCGGCATTCAGCGCCACAATCATCTCATTGGTCGTGACCGTGATCGTGTCTCCGCCCTCGATGCGTCCCTTCACCTCTATGAAGAGCAGGTGCCCGGTGACGGCGTCTCGGCTTTCGATATCGTAGCCAACCTTTGCTGCCGACACGTCAATCGGCTCCCGGCCCAGCGCGCGCTCGGCCGCGAACACCGCCTGCATCGCAAGACGCTCGACCTCGGCCCGCGCAAGCGCATCTTCCGCGAAGCCGTCAGGCGGTTGGGCTGTCCTGGGTCTCAGCAATCCTATTGGCACGATGAAGGCCGCTCCCTTGACCTGCGGCGGCAGAGCTTGGATGTCGCGCTCCTCGACAAGTTGCCGCAGCCGCCGGTCCAATCGCTCCGTGAGCGTTTGCGCGTACGCCCGCGCATTGCCGGAATTGAGCCGGCCACCTTTGCCAGCCTGCTCCTTGAGGGCCAGTTCCTCGGCCCGGCCATCCCAGAAATTGATCTCGCGCTTGAGCCGCGCCCTCACCTCCCCCTCCACCCGATCCACCTCCGCGAGCCTGCGCTCGCGCGTCTCCCTGAGGTGCTCCGGCACGAGATGGGCGATCGCAAAATGCATCGCCTTCTTCTCGATGTCGTCCCTGAGCCAGTCGGCTTCGAGCAGCTGACGTGCGGCATCGATCTCACCAGATTGGAGGGGTCGAAAATCGAGATAGGGTGCCGGACCGGCATCCTGGGCGTTGCCATGCTCGTCGAGCATAACAAACTGCATTCTGCGGGACGCGATGCTCGGTTGCCCATTGCGGCCCGGGCGGCCGTCGCGGATCGCGTGCTCCAGCGTGACAAGCACGCGGGGGCCCCGGCCATCCTCGTTGGCTTCATCCACCAGGATGGCGCCGCGTTTCAGGACGTCGCCCGCCTCCTCAAGGGTAACGGCGATCGTGACATCGAGCAGCCCGTGGCCCGGCGTGATGATCGCGGCCTGCGGCTTATGCGTGTCGCGATATCCCTTGTCGAAACAAACGCGTTCGTAGCGCTCGGCGATTGGCACAACGCCACCGGCAAATCGATCCCGGTCGCGCAGACGCCCAGGGACGCGGGCTATTTCATAGCGTCCGGTCTCACGCCGCCGGATCTGGCCGCCGAGCCGCACGAATGCCCTTTCGAAGAAGGCGCGGATGTAATGCGGCTGCAAGCGTCGCGCCGCAGCACGCTCCATCTTTTCCCGGATCTCCGTGACAGTTCGCGGATCGAGCCCTTCCGAGGTCAACTTCCGCTCGCGGATCAGCGTCTCGATCTTCTCCGTGTCGACAACGCCATCGACCGCCGTGAATAGCTTCTGCTTGTGCTTGGGGTCGTCGCCATAAAGTACGGCTTCCATGAGCAGCTCGCGCAGCGGCTTGCCCTCGAACAGCTCGCCGAGCACGTCATAGACGCTGTCACGTCCCCCCAGCGCCTCGCGAGCTCTCTCCAGCTTTTCGAGCAGCCGACCGTAGACCTCACCTTCCCGCGTATCGGCTGAGACAAGATTCCAGAGGTGGCAGACCTCCGTCTGGCCGATGCGGTGGATGCGCCCGAAGCGCTGCTCCAGCCGATTCGGATTCCATGGCAAATCGTAGTTGACCATCAGATGTGCGCCACGTTGCAGATTGACGCCTTCGCCTGCGGCATCGTTTGCAACGAGGACACGAACCTCGGGATCGTCGTTGAAGGCCACAATGTTGGCCTTGCGCACGTCACGGGGGACGCCGCCATGGATGACGACCACGGCCTCGGATTTGCCGATGCGCTGCCTGATCTTGTCCGCGAGGTATTCGAGCGTGTCGCGTGGCTCCGTGAAAATCAGAAGCTTGCGACGCAGGCCCGTCGCCTCGTCCACCATCGGCGGCTTGTCGAGGATTTCGCCAAGCTGGCGCCACTTGGCATCCTGACCGGATTTACGAAGTTGATCAGCGAGTCTTTCGAGCTCGCGCAGGACAACCAATTCGGCTTCAAGCTCGGGAATGGTCTGGGCTGCAGTTGCGCGATCCGCGATCTGCTGCTCGGCATCCTCCAGTTCGGCACCACCGGCTTCATCGAGGTCTTGATCTTCGTCATCGTCCAGAACGGAGGGAAATTGCTCCTGCTTCTGCAGCCGGCCGCCTCGAACGATGATGCGCTCTTCGGCCAAGCGGGCTTCGAGCCGTTCGCGGCGACGATGCAGCGAGCGATAGATCGCCGCGGGGGAGGAAGCCAAGCGCCGCTGCAATATCTGCAAAGCGAAGCCAACATTGTTCCTTCGCTTATCGTCTCCGAGATCGTTGAGGTTGCGCATCTCATTGCGGACGTATTGGGTGACTGCCGCGTACAGCTGCGCTTCGAGGTCCGAGAGCTGGTATTGGATCGTGGATGCCTTGCGCTCAGGAAACAGCGGCGAGCCATCGAACTTTCGCAGTTCCTCCTTGGTCAGCCGCCGCATGAGGTCGGACACATCGACCTTGCGCGCTCCCTCACGCGGGCGTCCTTCGAACCGGTCGGCGTCGAGAAGCCCCATGAAAAGCTGGAAGTCGGCGTCGTTGCCGTTATGCGGCGTTGCCGACATCAGCAGAAAGTGGCGAGCGCGGCCGCCGACCAATTGGCCGAGCTTGTAGCGCTTCGTATATTTCACCTCGTTGCCGAACAGGCTCGCGGCCATCCGGTGCGCTTCGTCACAGATCACGAGGTCGAATTCTGGTGCGGCCTGCAGTTTGGCCTGCAATGCATCTGAGCGTGCAGCCATATCGAGCCGCATGATCAGGTGATTGCGCTCGATGAAGGGGTTCCCGGTGACCGAGGCCTCGATCTGCTCTCGCGATACGATATCGAAGGTGAGATCGAATTTTTCCTTCAGCTCATCCTGCCACTGCTCGACCAGGCTGCCGGGCGCGATGATGAGGCAGCGCTCCAGGTCACCACGAATGATCAGTTCCTTGATGAAGAGCCCGGCCATGATTGTTTTGCCGGCGCCAGGATCATCGGCGAGGAGGAAGCGCAGCGGCTGTCTCGGCAGCATTTCGCCGTAAACGGCTGTGATCTGGTGCGGCAACGGCTCGATTCGGGAGCTGTGGACGGCAAGATAGGGGTCAAAGAGATGAGCCAGCCTGATTCGTTGCGCCTCGGAAGCCACTCGAAAGGCCTCCCCGTCGCCGTCGAAGCTAAAGGCTCGGCTGGCCTGGACCAGCTCCAGGCCAGGTTCCGAATCGCGATAGAGCAGCACCTCTGCCGGACCGTCTGCGCCTCTGTAAACGAGGTTCAGGGCATCCGAACCGATCCACTGGACGCGCACGACCTCGACGACCGCCGGGCCCGCCACCCCGCGAATCTTCGATCCCGCAACGACTTTCTCCAAAACCAGCATAGATAGTGCTCCCGCCTCCTGGCGACGAGATATCACGTTTATGTCGTTCCGGCGCTGCCCCGCGGACATCCATCGACAGGGATCTTTGACGCCCGGGTTTGGATTTCCAGAACCAATGGAGGTCTGACGGATCGGGGCGACCCCGGTCTCGCTCAGCACGTTGGCCCCGACGACCAGCCCTTCGGGCTGCAGATAATTCAGCCATTCCGAAGTTTCGTCCGGTTGGGAATGAAAGTCACCGTCGTGCGCGGTTCGTCGCCGGCCAGAGATAAACGGGACCGGCCGGCTCCAGGTGGCGCGCCTGCACCTCATAGCCCTGGCGGACTTTCTCAAGCTCGCTGTCCAGCTCCTGTGCAGCCGCAGCAGCTTGCCGTCCCAGGCCGGCGATCGGCCTCGAACTGGCGCAGCTCGCGCACATGTTGCTTGCGGATGTCGTCGTCGCTCGGGCCGAACAGATCCATCTGCGCAGGGGCTCCCGGCAGCTGCTTGGTGCGCATCGCCTCGCGCACCCGGTCGACCTGCCGCGGCCTAGCCGAAGCGCACTCGAAGCTCCTCAATTCTACGATCAAAGCGACCGGCACATTCAATACAGAATACGGGTTTGCCAGATTGGCGGGAGCCCAATCCGCCAGTCTTTGAGCAACCTCGACCGAAACCATGAAGCGCGCACCCTCGCGAATCGACATATTGCCACTTTTGCCAGTTGTATTTGGTCTTGGCGAAATCGAGGCGGCTGCGGCGATCGGCGTCTCAGCAAGTAAGTTCCGCGCACTCGTCAAAGAAGCTCGGATGCCGCGCCCTCGACGAATTGACCGACGCTTTGTCTGGGACGTCGATGAGCTGCGCGCAGCGTTCAAGGCTCTTCCTCATGAAGGAGAGAGCGAAGGATCCGATACATGGGCGGACGTGGTGTAATCCGGTTGAAGTATGTTCACGCATTTCGTGATCGTCAGGGCCGCATGCGTTACTACTTCCGCCGCGATGGAAGGCGGACGCCCCTTCCCGGCTTGCCCGGCTGTGGTGAGTTTATGGACGCATACGCGGCGCTGTTGGCCAACGGGCCAAAGCCTGCTGAGCTACGACGGGCAGCCGCCCCCAAGACCTTCGCCGCACTCGCAATCCTCTATTATGGCTCTCCACAGTATCGCTCGCTGTCCGCGTCCAGCCGCACCAATTATCGGCGAGTGATCGACGGCTTCCTGGAAGAACATGGTCATCGGCGTGTCGATCAAATGACCCGAGCGCACGTCGACGTCGTCATCGGCAAGATGGCCGACAGGCCGGGCGCAGGCATCATCTTGCTGAAGCGGATCCGAACCCTGATCCGCTACGCGATGGCACTGGGCTGGACAGATCGAGATCCAACTGCCGGCGTGCGGGGATACAAGTCGAAGGAAATTCATACCTGGAATGAAAGCGAGATAGCGGTCTTCGAGCGCCACTGGTCGGAAGGCACAAGGGAACGCCTGACCTTCGCGCTGCTCCTCTACACAGGCCAACGTGGCTCAGACGTTTATCGGATGACGTGGGCAGACATTTCGGGAGATGCGATCCGCGTTGCCCAGCAAAAGACTGCCGCGAAGCTCACCATTCCGATCCATGAGGCGCTGGATCGCGTCCTTTCGACTGCGAACCGCGGTCACCCGACAATCCTGGCGACGGCTTATGGCGAGCGGTTCTCCGTGAAGGGCTTCGGCCAGATGATTTCGGCCGCGATCCGGGAAGCAGGGCTCCCGCAACGGTGCAAAGCCCATGGGCTCCGGAAAGCTGCCGCGCGACGGCTGGCCGAGGCCGGATGCTCTGCAAGCGAAATTGCGGCGATTACCGGACACAAGACATTGGCAGAGGTAGAGCGCTATACGCGCGCGGCTGACCAAGAGCGGCTGGCGAGACAGGCGATCCAGCGACAGTCCGAAAACCAAATTGGCAAACCGCCAATCAGGGAAGTGGCAAACTCCACCGATGAAGCCTTAGAGATCAATAGCTTAGCGTGGAAAATGGCGCTCCCTAGGGGAATCGAACCCCTGTTTCAGCCTTGAGAGGGCCGCGTCCTAACCGCTAGACGAAGGGAGCGTGAGGTGAACCGCATAGCCTCGAAATCGCCGCGCCGCAAGACGGGGGATGGAAATTTCGTGGGGGTGTGGGTGTCGTGCCCCACGGGTCTTTCCCCGTGTGGGCTCCCTCCCCTAGCCCCTCCCCACAAGGGGGAGGGGAACGGACTGCCCGGGTGGCGAGGGCGTAACCATGATGGGATCGAGAGAGCCGGCCAAAGCGGCGGTGGGCTCCCTCTCCCGCTTGCGGGGGGAGGGTTGGGGTGGGGGCCGCCGCGACGGCGGTGCGAATGGAGAGAACTCCCCCACCCGCATCGCATCTTCGATGCGATGCGACCTCCCCCGCAACCGGGGGAGGCGCGAGACCGAGGGGGCCGCGAGATACGGGATATCAACCCATTTCGGATCACGTCGGGCCGAAAGCCCCTGCCCTTACGGCTCCACGGCGAAGCGCAAGCGGCCCGTGGGCTTCAAGGTCTTGGCATCGAAAGTGCGGATCTCGGTGGTGCCGCCGACCTCAAGCGTGACCGCCAGGCGGTCGCCGGCGGTGCCGGTCGAAACGATCCGGGCGCCCTTGGGCAGCATCGCGGTGAGGTCCGGGCCAGAAGCTGTGCTTCCATCGCCGCGGAAAAGGCGGTAGCCGATGGCGACCAGAAGCACTGCGATCGCGACCGAGGTGGTCACGCCCGCGATCATCATCATGCGCCGCAGCCGCGCCATCAGCTGGGCTTGCTCGGGCGACGACGGCTCGGGCGCCAGGGTAGGGTTCATGGACATCTCGACTTCAAATCCTAGCGGCTTGATGACGGTGACGGTCGCCGGCGACGAAGGCTCGCCGCGGCTCGATCGCGTGCTCGCGGCCCGGCTGCCGGAGCTGTCACGGTCCCGGCTGAAGGCGCTGATCCTGGCGGGCCAGGTCGCGATCGGTCCGGGCGCGGTTCGCGACCCCGCTTATCATGTCGGCGCCGGCGACACGATCACAATCGACGTGCCGGAGGCGGCGCCGGCCGAGCCGGCGGCGGAGACCATCCCGCTCACCATCGTCTACGAGGACGACGACATCATCGTTATCGACAAGCCGGCTGGCCTCGTCGTGCATCCCGCCGCCGGCCACGAAACCGGCACGCTGGTCAACGCGCTGATCGCCCATTGCGGCGCCAGCCTGTCGGGCATCGGCGGGGTCAAGCGGCCCGGCATCGTGCATCGGCTGGACAAGGATACCACCGGGCTGATGGTGGTGGCCAAGAACGACCGGGCGCACGCCTCGCTCAGCGCACAGTTCGCCGATCACGGCCGCACCGGCGCGATGGAGCGCGGCTATCTGGCGTTTGCGTGGGGGCTGCCGCACCGGCCGCACGGCACCATCAATGCCGCGATCGACCGCCATCCGCATGCGCGCGACAAGATGGCGGTGCGGCCGCGCGGCCGCGAGGCCATTACGCATTATGAGGTGCAGGAGAGCTTTGCGGGACGCGACGGCAAGCCGGTCGCCTGCTTGATCGCCTGCCATCTCGAGACCGGCCGCACCCACCAGATCCGGGTGCACCTCGCCCATCTCGGCCATCCGCTTCTTGGCGATCAGGTCTATGGCCCGCATTTCAAGACCAAGGCGAGCCAGCTGGCGACAGCAGCGCAAGCGGCACTGAGCGCGCTCGGCCGGCAGGCCTTGCACGCCTATCTCCTGATAATCGAGCACCCGCGGACAGGAGAAGTTCTACGCTGGGAATCGGAGCTTCCGGAGGATCTTTTGCGCCTCAGGGGCGCCCTGGAAGCGGCGCTATGACGCAGGACGTTCAGAAAACCGCAAGCATGCCAATCGGTTATAGCAGCCACACGGGGACGTGACCCCCGGAATCCTTCCACGGGGGCCCTGTTTTAGTGTATGTTGCGTCTGCGTCGAATGGTCGACGCATGGAACGTCGCAAACCGGACGGCTTTAACCAAGCGACCGTTTGCCTGGCCCGCCGCTATCGGGGGCCTGAACCAACTGGAGGGCGCTCGATGGCCCGTACAGCTACACTGCCGGTTCTCAATGGAGAATCCGGACTTGCTCGCTACCTCTCCGAGATCCGCAAGTTCCCGATGCTGGAACCGCAGGAGGAGTACATGCTCGCCAAGCGTTGGCGCGAGCATGACGACAGCGACGCAGCGCATAAACTCGTAACCAGCCATCTCAGGCTCGTGGCCAAGATCGCCATGGGCTATCGCGGCTACGGCTTGCCGATATCCGAAGTCGTTTCGGAAGGCAATGTCGGCCTGATGCAGGCTGTGAAGAGGTTCGAGCCCGAGAAGGGTTTTCGCCTCGCCACCTACGCCATGTGGTGGATCAAGGCGTCGATACAAGAGTACATCCTGCGATCTTGGTCGCTGGTGAAGATGGGCACGACCGCGAACCAGAAGAAGCTGTTCTTCAACCTGCGCAAGGCGAAGAGCAAGATCTCGGCGCTGGATGAAGGCGATCTGCATCCGGATCAGGTCCAGCTGATCGCCAAGCGCCTCGGCGTGACCGCTCAGGACGTGGTCGACATGAACCGCCGTCTCGGCGGCGACGCCTCGCTGAACGCGCCGATCCGCGACGACGGCGAAGCGGGCGAATGGCAGGACTGGCTGGTCGACAACTCGCCCAACCAGGAAGCCATCATGGCCGAGCACGAGGAGTACGACCACCGCCGGCAGGCGCTGAACGGCGCGATCGGCGTGCTCAACGCCAGGGAGCGCCGCATCTTCGAGGCGCGGCGTCTGGCCGACGAGCCGATGACGCTCGAGGATCTCGCCGCCGAGTTCGGCGTGTCGCGCGAGCGCGTGCGCCAGATCGAGGTGCGCGCCTTCGAGAAGGTGCAGTCGGCCGTCAAGGGCGCGATTGCCCGGCAGGAGGCGGCCACGCTGGAGGCCGCGCACTAACGGCGCGGCTTTGCTTTGAAGGTGGTCTTTTTGGAAGCGACTGGAGCCGGCGGAAACGCCGGCTTCTTGTTATGTGAATGATCAGTCGGCGGCGGCGCGGGCGAGCTCGGCGAGCGCGCAGCCCTCGCAATAGCGGGCGTCCTTGTAATCGATCCAGTTGTGCGCATAGACCCGCTCGCGGGCAATGCCGTAGCGCAGCCGGAGCACCTTCGACAGCACCCGCCAGGCTGCGACCTGGGCCGCGGTGGCGGGCGTGGTGACGTCGGGATAGTTGCCGGCGAACTCCACGCCGATGGAATTGTCACGCACGACCTTGCGGTACGTCGGAGCGTTGTCGATATAGCGGTTGTCGTTGCGGTTGGCGCCGTCGCCATGCAAGGTCACCATGGTTTCCGGGACCGCCCAATACACCGTGCCGTCGGTTTCCACCCACAGGGTGACGCCGCGTCGTTTGGGGTTTTTGGCCTGCGCCAGCGCCCCTGCCCGCGCCGACCCCGCCGGCCCCTCGGTCTGGTGGACGATGATGTTGGTCCAGGGATGGGCTTTTGTGACGTCGCCCCAGGGCGCGAGCCAGACCATCCTCAGCCCGGGGATATCGGGCGTGCCGGATGCTCGGGCGAGCGCGGCGAGGTCCTCGGCCGAAACCGGCAGAGAGACAAGGAGAACGAGCAGCGCAAGCGCTGCGCGAACGGAGAGAGCGATCGGCTTCATGGCCGGGACGATAGCACCGCTCACTCGACAGCCGCACCCTGACGAGGTTCGGGTGCCAGCATCGCCTCGATCTGGTCGGGCGCCAGTGCAGGAGTCTCCTGCTCGCCCTGATAGACGGCATAGCCGTTCTTGCCGTCCTTCTTGGCCGCATACAGCGCCTGGTCCGCCCGCGCCATGAGGCGGTCCGGGAACGCGCCGACATCTTGGGTCCATTCGGCGACGCCGATCGACACCTCGATCGGAACGTCGGCACCGGCACAGGCCTCTGCATCGTCACGGCACACCTGCAGGATGCGCCGCGCGATCATCTCGCCCTCGCGCACGCCAGACGACGGCAGCACGATGCAGAACTCGTCGCCGCCGGTGCGCGCCAGCATGTCGCCGGGGCGCAGCCGGGTCTGCGCCATCAGGGTGAAATGCTGCAGGCAGGCATCGCCCGCCGCATGCCCATGATTGTCGTTGATGAGCTTGAAGCCATCGAGGTCGATCACGAGCAACGCGAACGGCCGGCCGGACCGCTCCGCACGCGCGCATTCCTCGGCGAGGCGCTGCATCAGATGGCGACGGTTGGCGACGCCGGTGAGATCGTCCAGCAGCGCAAGATCAGCGACCTCGTTGCGCAATCGATCCACCGCCATCAGCAGGAAGCCGAAATTGAGCGACATCGACAGGAAGATCAGCAGCAGCACCGCCGCGGCCTGGCCGATGCCGGAACGGCTGAAGTTGAAATCGACGCCGATGAAGCTCCCAGCCGCCCTTACGGCAAACACCGCGATGATCAGCACCGACAGCAGGCCGGCAAGCCGCGCGCCGGGATTGATCGGCCCCCGTCTGGAATCGAGCACCAGCCGCGCGATGACAGCCATCGGCACAGCCTGGCCGATCGAGTAGCACAGGATCCGCAGCGGGCTGTTGTCGTAGACGTAGAGAAAGAATGCGATCGAAACACAGGTCAGACCGACGACGGCGAAGCTCAGTCGCCACGACGCCTTTCGCCCGTAGAAGCGCTCCACGCCCATTGCCGCGAGGCAGATCGCGAAGGTCAACAGCGCGGCGCCGGCCAGCAGCGGGAGCAGCGAACCAAAATAGAACCGCGCCAGCGCGAGCATCGCTGCCGGCGCACACACGAACGCAGACGCCGTCCAGAAGCGGGCCGAATCCAGATTGGGATAGCTGCGCATGACGTAGGCCCAGATCAGGCCCAGCGCGAGAAAGTTGATCGCGAAGGCGGTCCACAGCGTCGGAACGTTCAGCATCCCGATCGCCGGACTTCGCAAGTCCCGTCCCCGATGTTCAGCAACGCCGCTCTCATGACCTTCCCTGTGGTTCGCGGTAACATGGCCGCGGCGGGCTTAACGGCTCCTCAATCCCGCAACCAAGATTGCGCCTTGGTTTTGAATCAATGAAGACAGTATTTGCCCGCCGTTAACCCTGCCCGGCCGCATCTGCGAACCTCGCACCGCGCAATCGATGCATCAGCTGTGGATAAGGCGACGCGCCCTGGTGACAGCGTGAGGCAGAGCTTCGCGAATCTGCTGGGATCGTCTCCCGAGGCCTGAGCTCAGGTGGCCGTCCGCCGGCAAGGCCTCGAAGTCGCGTTGCAATCCATCAACTCCTGACGAGGATTCCATGGCGAAGAAAGCGAAGAAGGCCGCGAAGGCGACCAAGAAAGCGGCGAAGAAGACCAAGAAGGCTGCCAAGAAGAAGTAGTTGCACTCCCGGGTGGGAGCGCGGCTTCCACCCGGTCTCTCCTCGCGGCGCACTTTCAATTGCCCCGCCGCCGCCCCTTCCATTCGCATTTCCAGAAATGGGATGCCGCGCCGGTTCGTCAAGGGGATCCGAAGCGGATCCTACGCCTCGCCGAACCTCCTCCGAAGCTCCGGCGTGCGCTCGAGCGTGATTTCGGCCTCACGCAGCACGTCGAGCGGCGCCCACGGCTTGGCCCAGAACTTGGCATTTCCCGGCAATGGCTGCGACAGCGGCCGTCCGGAGGTGACGACGATGTTGAGGTGCGGATGGCGCGCCCGCGCGATGTGCGCGAGTTCGACGCCGCTCATGCGACCTGCGAGATTGACGTCGGTCATCAGCAGCACGACGCGGTGGCCAGGCTTGCTCAGCACCAGTTCAGCCGCCTCGGCGCTCTCGCACGTGATCACGTCGTACTCGCTCTCCTCCAGCAGCAGAGCGATCATCTCGCACTGTGTCGGATCGTCTTCCACGATCAGCGCCGTTGCGCGAAAGGGCTGCGACTGTCCCATGCAAACACCTCCAAAGATTCCATCGTCGCGTAAGTGACGTAGGTTAAAAGCAAAGCCGCCGGATGGTTCGGTTCCAATGCGGAAAAGTGACGCAAAGTGACCGGAAAATTTGGAACGGCTGATGGAACCGAGAACAAGGGCGAGATGCAGCGATGACGGCAATCAACGGAGCGGCGGCGGCGGTCACGGGCGCCGCCAGCGGCATTGGCCGCGCGCTGGCAACGGAGCTGGCCGCACGCGGCTGCAATCTCGCGCTCGCCGATCGCGACGAGGCGGGCCTCGCCAGCCTGGCGCGCGAGCTCGCCGCGCAGGACCGCAAGGTGACCACGCACCGGCTCGACGTCAGCGATCCGGCGGCCATCGCGCAATTCGCCGAGGACGCGATCCGCGCCCATCCCGGCCTCAACATCGTCATCAACAATGCCGGCGTGGCGCTGTTCGGCGGCTTCCATGAGATCGACCAGGCCGAGATGGAGTGGCTGTTCAACATCAATTTCTGGGGCGTCGTGCACGGCACGCGCGCCTTCCTGCCGCATCTCGCGCGCCAGGCCGAGGCGCATGTCGTCAACCTGTCCTCGATCTTCGGCATCATCGCGCCGCCCGGCCAGTCGGCCTATGCCGCGGCCAAGTTCGCCGTGCGCGGATTTTCCGAGAGCCTGCGTCACGAGCTTGCCGCCGCCAACAGCCCGGTCAGGCTGTCGGTCGTGCATCCCGGCGGCGTCGCCACCGCAATCGCACGCAACGCCCGCGCGGGGATCGGCATGACCGACAATGCCCGCCGCGTCCAGTCGATCGAGCGCTTCGAGCGGATCGCCAAGACCAGCCCGCGCGACGCCGCGCTGCGCATCATCCAAGGCATCGAACGCAACGAGCCGCGCATCCTGATTGGCGGTGACGCGCGCTTCTTGGACCTGCTGCAGCGGTTCATGCCGGGCACGTATTGGAAAGTGATGGCGAAGCGGCTGGAGAAGGCGGCGGCGAGGGATCAGTGAGCTGAGACGCGTCAGGCGAGATCGTTCTCGCGGCGCGTGATGCGTCCGAGTCTTGCCAATCGCCGCCCTCATGAGATGGAGGGCGCAGGGAGAGCCAGGCCTCGGCTGAGGCCTGCGGCCCGCGTGCGAAAGAAAATGCACGCGGCGGTTACCACAGGTTCAGCCGGACAGACCCGGCCCTCCCTGCGCAATGGTTTGACGCCTTATACGTGGTCTCCCTGGTGCGCCGGGCTTGTTGGCCACCATCCCCACGCGAAGCGAAGCTTCGTCGTGAGTTGATACCAGCATCGGGGTATCGGGACGCCACGATTTCGGCGTGCGCATCGATCCGTTCGTCGGCGCGGACAAAGCCACGCTGCGGACCACTGCGCCCATCGCATCCCAAGCCCGCGCCTCGTGACGATCGCGAAACGCCCCTCCGGCGGGCTGGGACATCAGGAAATGTGCTTCTGATTTGCCCGACGGTGCAAGCGCTCATCATGCGACAAACTAACACGACGGGCAGTTTGCGCATGGCGGATATGCGGCCCGCTCTATCTGGTCGTCATTCCGGGGCGCGCCGACGCGCAGGATCGCGAAGCGATCTTGCGTGGGCGGTGCGAGCCCGGAATCCATAGCCACGAATGTTGGCTTGGCGAGAGCTGGAGCGACAGCCGTGTCTCACCACGTCTGCCTGTGGTTATGGATTCCGGGCTCGCGCCCGTTGGCGCGCCCCGGAATGACGTGCCCTGATCGTCGTCCGCGGATAGCGGCGACCAAGCGGCCACTAGCAGCCGTGCTTGAACCGAGACGTCACGGCGTACTGGATGCCCCGCCGGAGCCTGTCCTCGGGTTCGCCGGAGGCGAGACCCGGGAGCGGGGCATGACAGCGTGTGCTAACAACAGCGCGCTACCGCCCCATCAGCTGATCGGCGAAATAGCCGATGGTCTTGCGGTAGATCACGGCCCTGTTCCACTCGCGCATGGCTTCGAAATTCGGTGAGCCCTCCTCGTAGGACGCCCCCATCTTGAAGCCGTTGGTGTGCAGCAGGTTCGCGGTCGAGGCGAGCACGTCCGCGGTGGAGTGGCGCAGATCGACGCGGCCGTCGCCGTCGAAATCGACGCCGTATTTGATGTAGGACGACGGCAGGAACTGGGTCTGCCCGATCTCGCCGGCAAAAGCTCCGATCAGGTCGCGCAGGGTGAGATCACCGCGCTCGACGATCTTGAGCGCCGCCATCAGCTCGGTCTGGAACAGCTCGGTGCGGCGGCAGTCATGCGCCAGGGTGGCCAGGGTGCGGATCACCGGCAGCTTGCCCATGTCGCCCTTGCCGAAATCGGTCTCCAGCCCCCAGATCGCAATCAAAATCTGGCGCGGCACGCCGTACTGCTGCTCGATGCGCGACAGCAGCGCCGCATGCCGCTGCAGCATGGCGCGGCCGCCATTGATGCGGCCGGGACCGACGCGGGTCGAGACGTACTGCTCAAAACTCTTGTTGAAGGTGTAGCGCTGACGGCGGTCGAAGGAGAGCACGGCCGGATCGAGCGTCACGCCCGACAGCGACTGGCTGACCACGCCGCCGGAGACGCCGGCGCTCTGCGCTTCCGCGGAGAAGCTCGCGATGAAGGTGTTGAAGTCGCCGCCGCAGCGCGCGGCGAGAGCGGGCGAGGCAAACGCGAGGCTGGCAGCAACGATGAGCGAGCGGAAGATCAGCATGAGAAGAGAGATCCCTGCGTGAGAGCATGATGACGGCGGGCCGGCGCCGAGAGGCAAGCACAATGCCCGATTTGGCCGTGGCAGGCCAGTCGGCAGGGATCGTCAGCGATCCGCATCCTGCTTCGCCGCTTTGAACGCAACGCGGCCTCGCCGCCACTCATCCAAGACGTGGCCTCCGTCGAAAGCGCGTTCCTTCGGCGCGTGCCGATCGAGCTGCGCCCTTCTGTACGCACACACGTTGGTCCCCTTGCCTCAGGGCTATCGCATATGAAGATCTGAGTCGTTTCGCTACGCTGCCTCCACGTCGTCATGCCCGGGCTCCGTCCCGCCTGCGCGGCCGAAGCCGCTTCGGCGCGGCGAAGGCCCGGGCATCCACGTCCTTCCCAGGATGCCGAACGACGTGGATGGCCGGGACGGAGCCCGGCCATGACGGTGTGGAGGGAGCCGGAACTCAAAGTTGGACCGTCATATGCGATAGCCCTGCCCTTTTGACTGGAGAGGTCCCCATGAGAATGACGTTTCGGCCCGGTGCATGGGCGCAAGCGGCCCTGGTCGCGGCTCTGCTCTGTCACACCTTAGCGCCCGCGACCGCCCAGCCCGGCGATGTGGCGGGAGCAAGGGACTTCCCCGGCATCGGCCGCTTCGCAGGCAGCGTGATCACCGGCTATGTCGCCAAGGATTTCGACGCGGTGCGGCTGCAGGCGGCTCCGTTCAAGGATGGCAAGGCGACCGACGAACGGCGCCTGGAAGGCCGCATCACCCGCATCGCGTATCGCACCGCGCCGGGTCCGTCGATCCTCGAAGTGTCGCGCAATTTCGAGAACCAGCTCGCCAAGGCCGGCTTCGAGACGCTGCTCGCCTGCGACACCGATCCCTGCGGCGCCATCCCCTTCACCGAGGCGATCGACCTCTTGCCAGTGCCGCAGATGTGGGTCGACGGCTTCGACTACCGCTATTTCGCCGGCCGCAAGGCCACTGATGGCCGCGAGATCTATGCCAGCGTGCTGGTCAGCCAGAACAATCAGCAGATCACCGCCCAGCTCACCATCGCCGAGCTGGGCGCGATGCAGAACAAGATGGTCAGCGCCGCCGAGATGGCGAAGGGCCTCGGCGACAAGGGCCACATCGCGCTGTACGGCCTCTATTTCGATACCGACAAGGCGACCATGCGGCCGGAAAGCCGGCCGACCCTGGAGCAGATCGCGCAGCTGCTCGCCGGCCAGCCGCAGCTGAACGTCTTCATCGTCGGCCACACCGACAACCAGGGCAGCTATGACTACAATCTCGATTTGTCACGACGGCGGGCCGAGGCCGTTGCCGCGGAGCTGGCGAGGAGCTTCCGCATCGCGCCGGCGCGGCTGCGCACCGCGGGCGTGGGCCTGCTGGCTCCGGTCGGCAGCAATGCGACCGATGCCGGCCGCGCCCTGAACCGCCGCGTCGAGCTGGTGGCGCCGTGAAGCGCAGGGCGATCGCATATGAGGATTTAGGCTTGTGCCCAGATCTCTCCACTCCGTCATGCCCGGGCTTGACCCGCCTGCGCGGCCGAAGCCGCTTCGGCGCGGCGAAGGCCCGGGCATCCACGCCTTTCTGTCCAGGACAAACAGACGTGGATGGCCGGGTCAAGCCCGGCCATGACGACTTGGAAACAGACGGGCGCAAAACAAAGATCGCCATATGGGATCGCCCTGCCCTGAAGCGGGTGCCTGAGGCAAGGTGTCCGGGCGGTCGCTTGATCCGGATCAAGATCGCGCCATCGTCGCTTTCTAAGCTGAGGCAAAAGGAGATGACGCATGATCGGGATAACCCTCTCCGCCGACCAGATCCGCTCGGCGCCACCGGAGGTGCGGCGCTGGATCGAGCATCAGGTGCTGGCAGGTCTTGGCCTCGGCCCGGAGGCGCCGCCCGCGCCCGCGCTCCCCGTGCAGGGTGCGCATCTCGTCGCCTGCACGACTGACGATGCGGCGAAGATTCTGGCACAGATCCAGGGCCTGCTGCCGGCGGTGAACGTGTTCTTCGAGTTCGGCCGGCCCGGCATCGCGATGGGCCAGCCGCCGATCATGATGTTCCGCCTGATCGACATCCTGCATCACACGCGACTGCAGAACATCGGCCAGGTGATGGCCTCGCTGGAGATGATCAACAAGGCGCTGATCGAGGCGAGGCGCGATCCCTCGGCACGCTTCTGCGGCTTCGACAATGAGGGCCATTGCCTGATCGCACCGGAGACCCAGCGCGCCATCGCCAGCGTCTGGCAGACCGTGATCGCCAGGCAGCACGGCGTCGCCGAGGGCGAGGCGGCGTGAGACAGGCAGCGGGTTGAGGTTTGGAGGCCGAGGCGCAGGTCTGGACGAGTTCATCATTCTGAGGCGCTCGCACTCTCCTCCTGCTCCGTCATTCCGGGGCGCTCGCGGAGTGGCACATCAGCGAAGCTGATGTGGTGCGGAGCGGGCGAGCCCGGAATCCATACTCGCAGGCCGGAGTTGGTCAGCTGAGCCATAGGCCACGGCGTCCGGTCGTGTCTGCCTGTGGTCATGGATTCCGGGCTCGCGCGATCGCGTCAAAATCGCTCCGCGATTTCGTCGCGCCCACGCGCCCCGGAATGACGGAGCAAGGGGAAAGCGCGTGCGCCTGTCATCCGGGCCCTTCGCAGACGACGCCGGTTGTTGGATCGCGGCCTGGGCGGACACGCGCCGCTGCCACATCACCTCGTGCGTCCCTGCCCTGGCCCAAACCGACGTGACACCAGGACGACACAGCCATGTCGTTATCGGGCGGCTCCGGCCTTGAGCCTGCCGCCATCGATGCTACCATTCCCATCGTCGTTCACGATCCCCTGGGAGATCGCCGATGCAGCCCAACCAACAACGCCGACTGCTCCAGGTGCCCTTGTTTCGCCTGCTCGCGATCAACCTCGCGCTCGGCCTCGGCATGGCCGTGGTGTTGGTCGGCGGCCTGCTCGTGCTCGATCCCTGGGGCCTGCGCCATCTCATCTTCTCCGATCACTCGCCCGGCGTCGCGATCGGCCTGCTGCTGGGCTCGTTCTTCGTCACCTTCGGCTCGACCGCGATGGGCACGGCCATCATGGCGCTCGGCAGCGGTGACGATGACGACGATCATCGCGGCGGCACCCGGGCACACGCACGGGTGAAGGCGCGGCGGCGTTAGAGTCGAGATATCACCCCTTCGAGATATCACCCCGATGGCAGTGAGCTCCCCTCCCCCACGCCGCAATCGCGCAGCGATTGTCGGCAGCGGGGAGAGGTCGGGGGTGGGGGTCCGCAAGCGCTGAACGTCGTGAGTTGCGCCTTCGATTTTCCCAGGCCGCCAATGTTCGGGAAGGACGGAATACGGTCCGACAGCGCTTGACCCGCCGAGCGGCTCGGCTGCGGCGGCCGGATGCAAAGCGAGCACTGACGTCCTCAATTTCGAGCGCTCCTCACATAGGACACGACTCGTGGACCCCCACCCCCGACCCCTCCCCGCAAGAGGGGGAGGGGAGCTCACCGGTCTCGCTGCGACAGCGGCGGCCCAACCGGCATTCCCCCCTCACCAGTGCCCTTTCCGCTTGTTCCAGGCGAACAGCACATCCGCAAAGCGGTCGTAGCCGAACCGCGTCAGCGGCCGCACCAGGCGGTTGCCGAACAGCGTGGCGAGCCAGCCCTCACCGGGTGTCAGCGCCCAGAGCAGCAACGCGACATCGGCGCCGGTCGTCAGCTGCCCCTCCTCGTCGGTCGCATGAAGGCGGCGTCGGACGTCATCGACGCCGGCGCCGTAGGCGCTGAGCGCCTCCGGCTCGGCGTTGATGTCCTTGAACGCGACCCGCCCCGACTTCACCAGCGCCAGCAGCTTGTTGCGCTGCCAGTCGATACCGGCGTCGCACACCGGGCAGCGCGTGTTGTACCAGACCGTGAGTTGGGGCATCGACATGGAGAGGCATCATCGCAGGTTCGGGGCCGCGATGAACGCACCTTCATCCGGCAAAATCGAGGAGTTTTCGAAAGCCGCCTGGCCTGCCCGCGATCCCACCGGGCGCCCGGCCGATTCCGCGAAAACCATATGACGAAAAAGTCAAATTCGGGCGGCGGATAAGCATTTTCTGGCATTGACCGGGTGCGCCCTGCCGCCGTAAAGCGCCATCCATGGCGAAAAAACCCGGCACCAATCCCAAAGGCGAATTCGCCTTCTTCAACGTCACCTACGAGGACGGCTCGCAGCGCTCCAACCGGCGCGTCCCGGCCGAGCTGCTCGGCGGCCTCGACGGCGACGAGCCGGCGCGCGGCTTCATCATGGAGCAGGACCGCGAGATCGCGGAAAAGTCCGGCCGCCCGCCGCTTCAGATCAAGTCCCTCGAGCGCGTCGGCGCGAAGAAGAAGTAGGCCAGCCCACGGCTTCGTAAGGTGGGCAAAGCGACCGCCGTCAGGCGGCGCGTGCCCACCATCAGCTGCCTGCCGCGAAACTCGGTGGGCACGGCGCGCGACACCGACGCCAGCCGGAACACCGTGCACGCGCCTTTGCCCACCCTACGGCAGCGCACTACGCGGCTTGCTTCTGGCGCTCCGACAGGAGCGCGTTCTCCCTGACGTTCATCGCCCGCGGCCGGTTGATCAGGCTGACCAGCGTGTAGCTGATGATCAGCAGCAGAAACCATGAGCCGAGCTTGGCGGGCGACACCATGGCCCAGCCGTGCGCCTGCTGCGGATAGAGCCAGACCCGCGTGAAGGTGCCGATGTTCTCCGACAGCCAGATGAACAGCGACACCAGGAAAAGCCCCAGCAGCAGCGGCATTGAGCGGTGCACGCGCCAGACCTTGAAGTGCACCGTCGCCGGCGCGAACAGCAGCGCGGCCCAGCCGAACAGCACGAGCCTCATATCGAGCCCATAGTGGTCGGTGAAGAAGTTGAGGTAGACCGCAGCGCTTAAGGCCATCAACCAGCGCCGCGACGGATGGCCGGTGAAGCGAAAATCGAACAGCCGCCAGACGCGGCAGAGATAGCTGCCGATGCAGGAATACATGAAGCCGGAGAACAGCGGCACGCCACTGATCCGGATGAGGCTCGGCTCGGGATAGATCCAGGAGCCGGTCGCGGTCTTGAACAGCTCCATCACCGTCCCGACCAGGTGATAGATCAGGATGATCTTCGCCTCCTCCCAGGTCTCCAGCTTTGTGGCGAGCAGCGCGGCCTGAACGCCGAGCATGCAGAGGAAGAGGAAGTCGTAGCGCGCGAGCGGTGCGTTGGCCGGATAGAACCGCCACGTCAGCAGCATCAACGCCACCGCGATGCCGCCGAACAGACAGGCCCAGCCCTGCTTCACGCCGAAACGGAGGAATTCGTAGAGGGCTGCGATCCAGGGCGCCTTGGCTGCGCGCGCTGCAAGCCGCGCTTCGGCCGCGATGAAGGGGCGCAGGGGCGCCCAGATCGCGGCGGCGCTGGCGGAAGCGTGGGGAGCCGATGATAAGATTTCGTCGTGCTGCATGGAAGGCCGGATCGGTGAAGACACCGATGACTAGCAGCCGCGTTTCATTCCGCGTCAGCGTAAAGTTCCGTCTCTTCCCGTCGCAGCGCGGACAGGTGCGGACGTGCGAAGGCTGACTTTTCTGCACCAACGATCCAGCGCGACTCCCGAAGATGAAGTGGCTCAGCTCCGGCGCCGTAGGGTGGGCAAAGCGCCGCCCGTAGGCGGCGCGTGCCCACCATCAGGTGCAGCGCCCGTAATCGGTGGGCACGGCGCACTCAGCGAATGCGCACCGATACAGCACGCCATGCGCCTTTGCCCACCCTACCAATCGCTACGAAAATCTGGTCGCGCCGAATACGGACCAAATGAGTGAAGCGATTCAGAGTGACATGCGTGACTCTGGATTTGCTCCGCTGCGCTCGCAATGACAGAAACGTTCGAGTGACGTCATCAACGACTACGATACGGGCTCCAGGAATACTTAGCGGATGCTCGTACTCGCAGAGTTCTCACTGTGATCTGCCTGAGCCTGCAGGAAAAGCATCAGCTCCTCGTAGCCACCTTCGACACTCTCGTTGCCGCGAAAGCGGCTAAATTCGAGATGGTCATCTTCGAACATATCGATCTCGAGCCGCTCACCGACCAACGTCACCGAAAGCCGGATCGTATCTGGTCGCGTTCGTTCGATGAAGAAGTGGAGACCAAGCGTGTCGAGCAGGCGCATGGTGGCAAAGAGAGCCGACGACATCGAAAACTCCTTGTTCGATCGATCGCTAGCGACATTCCCAAAAGTCAACGGCGGACCTTTCGGCCCGCCGCTTCAAATCGATGGATGCCCGGGTCTTCCCGGGCATGACGATCGGAATTAGTTGTCGAGGAAGCTCCGCAGCTTCCTTGACCTCGACGGATGCTTCAGCTTCCGCAGCGCCTTCGCTTCGATCTGACGAATACGCTCTCTCGTCACCGAGAACTGCTGGCCGACTTCTTCCAGCGTGTGGTCGGTGTTCATGCCGATGCCGAAGCGCATGCGCAGCACGCGCTCCTCGCGAGGGGTCAGCGAGGCCAGCACGCGCGTGGTGGTCTCGCGCAGGTTGGACTGGATCGCGGCATCGATCGGCAGGATCGCGTTCTTGTCCTCGATGAAGTCGCCGAGATGGCTGTCCTCCTCGTCACCCACGGGGGTTTCGAGCGACAGCGGCTCCTTGGCGATCTTGAGGACCTTGCGCACCTTCTCCAGGGGCATGCCGAGCTTCTCGGCGAGTTCCTCCGGGGTCGGCTCGCGGCCGATCTCGTTCAGCATCTGGCGCGAGGTGCGGACGATCTTGTTGATCGTCTCGATCATGTGCACGGGGATGCGGATGGTGCGGGCCTGGTCGGCGATCGAGCGCGTGATCGCCTGCCGGATCCACCAGGTGGCGTAGGTCGAGAACTTGTAGCCGCGGCGGTACTCGAACTTGTCGACCGCCTTCATCAGGCCGATGTTGCCTTCCTGAATCAGATCGAGGAATTGCAGGCCGCGGTTGGTGTACTTCTTGGCGATCGAGATCACGAGCCGGAGGTTGGCTTCCACCATCTCCTTCTTGGCCTGACGGGCCTCGCGCTCGCCCTTCTGCACCGAGTGCACGATCTTGCGGAACTCGCCGATCTCGAGACCGGTGAGGGCTGCCATCGACTGCACCTCCTGGCGCAGATCCTTGATGCGGTCCTTCTCGTAATGGACGAAGTTCTTCCAGCCTTTGGCGGACAGCTTCGAGACGCGGTTGAGCCAGCGCGGATCGAGCTCCGAGCCCTGGTAGTTGCGCAGGAAGTCCTCGCGCGCCACGCCATGGGAATCGGCAAGGCGCATCAGCCGGCTCTCGAACGAGACCAGCTTCTTGTTGATGTCGTAGAGCTGCTCGACCAGCGAGTCGATGCGGGCCTGGTTGAGGCGCAGCGACTTCACCTCGACGATGATCTCGTCCTTGAGCTTCTTGTACTTGCGCTCCTGCGAGGGCGACAGCGACTCGCTCTGCAGCTGGTTGGCGATGTCCTGCTCCTGCAGGCGGCGCAGCTTCTTGTACTCGGACGCGATCTTGTCGAAGGTCTCGACCACCTTCGGCTTCAGCTCGGCCTCGATGGCGGCGAGCGACATCTGGTTCTCGAACTCGTCGTCGTCCATGTCGGCTTCGGCGGCAGCCTCGGCCGGATCCTTCTCGACGGCGTCGGGCGCACCAGTCGGGGCCGAGCGGAACGGGGTCGGCTGCGGCGGCGCCGCCGGCGGCGCGACCGCGGCCTGCACCGCACCGCCCTCGGCGGGATCAGCATCACCGGGCACGGGTGCCGCGATCTGCGGGTTCATGCCGCCCTTGGCCTCCGGGCCGGCATAGGTGGCTTCGAGATCGATGATGTCGCGGAGGAAGATCTTGCCTTCGTTGAGCTCGTCGCGCCAGATGATGATGGCCTGGAAGGTCAGCGGGCTTTCGCACAGCCCTGCGATCATCGCCTCGCGGCCGGCCTCGATGCGCTTGGCAATGGCGATCTCGCCTTCGCGCGACAGCAGCTCGACGGTGCCCATCTCGCGCAGATACATGCGCACGGGATCGTCGGTGCGCTCGCCGGGCTCCGATTTCTTGACCTCGGTGACGGCCTTCTGCGTGATCTCGACCAGCTCGTTGTCGGTCTCGTCCTCGCCGTCGTCCTTCTCCTCGGCCTCGTCGGCCTCCTCGGCCTCGGTCACGTTGATGCCCATGTCGGAGAGCATCGACATGATGTCTTCGATCTGTTCCGGCGAGGTGGTGTCGGACGGCAGGACCTCGTTGAGCTGATCAAAGGTCACGAAGCCGCGCTTCTTGGCCTGCTTGATCATCTTCTTGACGGCGGCGTCCGACAGGTCGAGCAACGGGGAAGGCGCATCGGCGGCGTCCTTCTCGGGAGCGTCGGCGGCCTTGTCGTCCTTTTCCTTGTCCTTCACCTGCAGCGTCTTTGCCTTCGTGGCCATTCATTGCTCCCGAAACGCGCCCGCTTCCGCCTGTGGCAACTTCGCCCTTGGCATCGCGGCGCCCGCCTGCTCTACTCAAACTGTTGTCGACGCGGAAAGGGCGGCGCACCTAAGACGTCGCCACCCCTTGATCTCTGTCGCTGGTGTCGTCCTGTTTTCGGACCGGCGCGCGTTTCTTGCAAAACCGATACCGGTTTTGCAATCGAATCCGACGCCCGAAACATGGCGTAGTGTCCGACAGCGAAACCGACCCCTCACTCGCAGGAAAATGCTCCGGACGTCTTAAACTTCGATTAACCCTGTTTTTGCAGCCAAACCATGGGTTTGGCGAGTCCTTTTGCGCATCCCGGAACCGAGGCGGCCGGAATGCGGCGAAATGTGCTCAGTCGCGGCAGGGCGCCGGGCGGCGGGTCTACACACTACGATTGAAGCGACCGGACAATTCACCGAAGCCTTCGATGAGCGCTTCGGTCCCGTCCACCTCGGCCATCCTGGCCTTCAAGTCCCTCAACCAGCCCATGTTGGCCTCGCTCGGCTCCTCGCCCAGCGCCACCTCGGCATCCTTCAATTCCCTAAGTAATGAGTGCCATTGCCGATGCAAGGCGACGAGTTGATGCCAGGTCGCAAGAACGTCATCGCGCGCCGCCCCCGACTTGGTCGCCCACACCGCCGCGGTCGTGATCGCCCGTTCAACCCGTTGAAGAAGCTCGGTGAATCCGCCTTTCTCCAGATCGGCACGCATCTTCTCGGCCTGCTCGTCCGGATCCGGCGAATGATGATGGTCATGGGCGAAGGCGGCGATGACGGCAGCCCGCAGCTTGTGCGCCTCGGGGTGGGCCAGCTCGAGTGCTGCAACCTCCTCGAGATGGTCGTGCAGCAGCCAGGGGTGGTTGATCAGGCACTGCAGGATCAGGGCCTCGCGGCGCGAGATCGCCGAGCGCTGGCCGCGCATGATCGGGCTCATGGCGAGCTGCGGGCTCGCGGCCTGGTAGGGTCCGCGGGCGAGGCCCGGCCCTGTGGATGGCGGACCGCCGCGGCGGCCGTTGCCGCCGCCCCCTGTGGATAACCGCCCCGACGACTGTCCGGAACCGGGACTGCGGGCGCCGAAGCGGCGTCCTGATTCGGCACCATAGCCGCGGCCATAGCCTCGGCCGCCGCCCTCCGGCGCGAACGCCCGGTACAGCCGCTCGCTGAGGTCCTGCTTGTAATAGCGGCGCACCACCTCGTCGCCGATGCCGGTGGTGAGCTGGCCGATCCGGGCCTCCAGCGCGGCGCGGCGCTCCGGCGTGGTGAAGCCGCCGCCCTCGGTCTCGCGGGACCAGATCACCTCGGCGAGCGGCTTGGCCACACCGAGCACCTCCTCGACCGCGCCGCGGCCGCCGGAGCGGACGAGATCGTCAGGGTCCTGGCCTTCCGGCAGCAGCGCGAAGCGCAGGCTCTTGCCGGGCTTGAGATGCGGCAAAGCGAGATCCGCAGCACGATAAGCCGCCTTCTGGCCGGCGCGGTCGCCGTCGAAGCAGAGGATCGGCTCGTCGACCATCTTCCAGATCAGCGCAAGCTGGCTCTCGGTCAGCGCGGTGCCGAGCGGCGCCACGGCGCCGGCAAAGCCCGCCGCGACCAGCGCGATGACGTCGACATAACCCTCGACCACGATCAGCGGCGCGCCGTTATGCGTGGCCTGGCGGGCGCTGGGGAGGTTGTAGAGATTGTCGCCCTTGTGGAAGAGCGGCGTCTCGGGAGAGTTCAGGTATTTCGCCGGCACGTCCTTCTGCAGCGCGCGGCCGCCGAAGGCGATGACGCGGCCGCGCAGGTCGGTGATCGGGAACATCACGCGGTCGCGGAAGCGGTCGTACGGCACGGGAATGTCGTCGCCGGCGACCAGCAGCCCGGCCTCGACCATGTCGGGCACGGGCACGCCCTGGGCGCCGAGATATTCCTTCAGCGCGAAACGATCCGGCGATGCATAGCCGATGCGGAACTGCAGCTGCGTCTGCGGCAGGATCGCGCGGTCGGCGAGATAGCCGCGCGCCCGCGCGCCGTGGCGCGAGGCCAAGGTGTCGGCGAAGAATTTCGCCGCCAGCTCCATCACGTCGTACAGCGTCTTGCGCTGCCGCTCCTGGCGCGCCGCATCCGGCGTCACCGCCGGCAGCGCCAGACCGGCGACCCCGGCCAGCCGCTCGACGGCCTCGGGGAAGCTGCAGCCCTCGGTCTCCATCACGAAGTCGAAGATGTTGCCGTGTTTGCCGGAGGAGAAGTCGTGATAGAAGCCCTTCTGGTCGTTGACGTAGAAGGACGGCGTCTTCTCCTGCTGGAACGGCGACAGGCCCTTCCACTCGCGCCCCGATTTCTTGAGCTTGACGCGCTTGCCGACGACATCCGAGACCGGAAGCCGGGCGCGCAGCTCATCGAGAAATTCCGGCGTGAAGCGGGCCATGGGCGGGGCGGTGGTCCTGTGCCAATCGAGTAGGCATATATGGGCGGGCTTGATGAGTCCGGCAATCGCGGGGCTTATCCGACTTATCCCGTCTTTACACAGGTGCCGTCATTCCAGGGCGCGCGAAGCAATGGGCTACGGCGCCAGGAACCGCCCCGAGACGATCCGCGCCGCCTCATTGACCGGCCAGTTGTAGACATAGGTCCAGGCCTCACAGGCGCTGCCGCCGGCGAGCGTGACGGCAAGACGCCGGCGCAGATATTCGGTCGGCGCGGCAAAACCCTCGCCGCAGGCCTCGTACATGTCGAACTCGCGCAGCATCGGCTCCGGCTGGCGCAGCCGGAACACCTCGCCGTGGACCAGCTCGGCCGCGTCGTCCGACAGCACGAGGCCGGGGTAATGCTGGATGCGGTAGAGCCGGCCGCGACAGCTCGCCTCCGCGACGAAGTCGGCATTGGCCGACAGCAGCCGCGCCATCGGATGGTCGAAGCCGCGCATCAGGGTGCCGTAGACGAAGAGCAGGTCGGAGGTCATGCCTCGTCTATAGCGGCGATCGCGCGCGAAGCGAAGCGGCCACAAGAGGGTCCGCTCAGGCGGCCACGATCTCGTCGCTGATGACGTGGAATTTGGTCAAGGTCATCAGGCCGAAGCTCGTGGACAGCGCGACGTCGGCGGCGTCCCGCCCGGTCGCCATCAGGACACGGCCGATGCGCGCGGCGTTGTGGCGGGCATCGAACGTGTACCACCGGCCCGAGAGATAGACCTCGAACCAGCCGGAGAAATCCATCGGCGCGGGATCCGGCGGCACGCCGATGTCGCCGAGATAGCCGGTGCAGTAGCGCGCCGGAATGCCCATGCAGCGGCAGAAGGTCAGCGCGAGATGGGCGAAGTCGCGGCACACGCCGGCGCGCTGCTGATAGACGTCGTGCGCCGACTTCATGGCGTGGGCGTGCTCATAGCCGAACGTGACGTGGCGGTGCACGAAGTCGCAGATCGCCTGCACGCGCGCCCACCCCGCCGGCGCGCTGCCGAACAACGACCAGGCGACCTCGGCCAGCTTGTCGGTCTCGCAATAGCGGCTCGGCATCAGATAGAGCAGCAGTTCGTCCGGCAGCTGCTCGATCGGCAGTTGCTGGGCACCGGGATTGCTCACATCCGGCTGCCCGCTGTCGCAGACGATGGCGCTGCCGTGGAAGGTGACGCCGCCGGCCGGCGCCACCAACCGTCCGCACAGATTGCCGAAGCTGTCGTTGTAGAATTTGATCGGCACTTTGGGCTCGGTCGTGATCGTCTCAGTGCCGACGATGTCCGCAAAGCGCGAGGGGTGGATCGACAGCATGATCACCATCGGCGTTGCCGCCGGGGCCGCATAGGCGATCTCGAATCCAACCTTGATCAGCATGAAGTCTCCCTCGCCCCGTGCGGGCGGCACGTTGTGCCAGCCTCGTCATCACCGTGGACCGTAAGCCCATTGCGAACTTCTGTCTTGTGAATGATCGCCAGAATCAGCATCGTTCGGGCGACCAACATGATGCCCGCCGGCCAAATCTTCATCCTTCTGCTCAATTCGAGATCGGTCTGCCGCTTCATGCAGCAACGAGAGACAGCATGACCACGTCCGGCACAAGCAACACTCATCGACTCCTTCAGCCGGACGAAGTTCCGCCCGTGCTGGAGCACAACGTCGGTGGAACGTCTGCGTTCCTGTTGACCAGTGATCACTATGGCCGCCTGCTGCCGCGGGCGCTCGGCGATCTCGGCCTTGATGAGAGCGAGCTGGAGCGGCACATCGCCTGGGACATCGGCATCGCAGGCGTGGCGGAAGCCGTGTCGCGCGCGCTCGATGCGCATCTTCTGGCGCAGCGCTATTCGCGGCTGGTAATCGACTGCAACCGCTCGCCGAAGGCGCCGAACTCGATTCCCATGATCAGCGAGCGCACGACGATCCCCGGCAATGAGGGCCTGACGCACGAGGACGTCGAGCTCCGGCGCCGCGATGTCTTCGATCCCTATCACGACCGCATCACCGCCGTGCTCGATGAACGCAAGGCCCTGGGACGGCCGACCGTGCTGGTGTCGCTGCACAGCTTCACGCCGGTCTATGCCGGCATCGCGAGGCCCTGGCACATCGGCACGCTGTATCAGCACGACCGCATCCTGCCGCCGTTGCTGCTGACGGCGCTGCGAGCCGAGCCCGATCTCGTCGTGGGCGACAACCAGCCCTACGCGGTCGGCAATGGCACCGACTACACCATCCCGGTGCATGGCGAGGCCCGCGGCCTCATTACATCCGGCATCGAGATCCGGCAGGACGAGATCGCCGAGCCCGAGGGGCAGCAGCGCTGGGCCGAGCGCCTGATCCGCATCCTCGGCGAGATCGAGATCAAGCTGCGCAGCGAAGGCCTCGCTTAGATCATGATGCGATTCCGCGGAATCGCATCATGATCTCATCTCTTTGTTTGAGCATGATCTTTTCGGAAAACCGGTTTCCACTTTTCCGGATCATGCTCTAGCTCGCTACTCCGTCATATCGGAGGAGTCGTGATGCGCGAGCAGGCCGGCGAGCCGCCACAGTGCCGTCCTGAGATCATCGTGGCTCGGCAGGCCCAGCGCGAGCCGCACCGCGTTCGGTGAATGGCCGTGGGCCACGGCGAAGGCGCTCGCCGGGGTGATTGCGATGCCCGCGCGCGCGGCCGCAGCCGTCAAGGCTTCGGCGCGCCAGCCCTCCGGCAGATACAGCCAGACATGGTAGGAGCGGGGATCGGCCTCGATGTGATGGCCGCCGAGACATTCGGCGACGATCGCCTGCCTGACCAGTGCATCGGCGCGCTTGCGCCGGGTGATCTCGGCCGCGGTGCCGTCGGCCAGCAGCCCCATGCCGGCGGCCAGCGCGAGCGACGTCACCGACCAGGCACCCGTGCGTACCGTGGCAGCGAATTTTTCGCGCATTGCTGACGGCACATAGAGGAAGCCCACCGCAATGCCGGGCGCGAGCCGCTTGGCGAGGCTGTCGACGATGACGACGCGCTCCTCGGCCTGCGTCGCCAGCGAGACCTGGTCGCTGAGAAAGCCGTAGACCAGATCCTCGATGATCATCAGCTCGTGCTTACGCACGAGCCGAACGATGTCTTCGCGCCTCGCCTCGCTCATCGTCAGACCGAGCGGATTCTGCATCACCGGCTGGATGTAGATCGCGTTGAGCGCACTGCTGCGATGCGCCTTGGTCAGCGCATCCGGGCGGATGCCCTCGCCGTCCATCGCGAGCGGCACCAGGGTGACGCCGAGCCGCGCTGCGATGCCCTTGATCATCGGATAGGTGACGGCCTCGACACCGAGCCGGCCGCCGACCGGCACCAGCGCCGAGATCGCCGCAGCCAGCGACTGCCGCCCGCTACCGGCGAAGACGAAGTTTTCCGCGCGCGGGCGCCACCGGTCGCTTGCGAAAAACGCCGCAGCGGTGCGACCGGCTTCGGCGAGCCGGCGCTGCGTGATCGGCGCGAGCACCGGCGCGAGCTTCTCCGGCCGCTGCCAGACCGCCATCGATTTCGCGATCATTGCCGCCTGATCGGGCAGTGTCGGAAAATTGAACTCGAGATCGATGCGGCCGTCGAACGGCTCCAGCCGCAACGACGGTGGCACCGGCGCCGCCTGCCCCGCGACGAAGGTGCCGCGTCCGACCTCGCCCACCACGAGGCCTCTGCGCAATAATTCGGCATAGACGCGGGCTGCCGTGGATGCGGCAATTCCCCGCTCATAGGCGAACTGGCGCTGCGGCGGCAGCCGGTCGCCGGCCTTCAGGCGGCCGCTGGCGATGTCTTCGGAAATGTCGTCAACCAGGGCCGTATACGACACATTCATGCTATATTGCACCGAGAGCAATGTTTCGATTGCACCGAGATATGTACTGCGTAATTGCTCTTCGAACAACGCAATTGAAGAGCAATAGGTGACACATGGCATATTCCCTGGCGCAGCGTTGGGCAACTCCGCAAGTTGCCCACGGAAAGAGCAATTTGCTCCAGGCTCCGCAACTCTGGCTGCAGCGCCTGTTCTGGCGCTCCGAGCTCGCGATGCTCGACGCCGAGCAGATGCGCGACTGCGGACTCGATCCGATGGTTGTTCAGCAAGAGGCCAACAAGCCGTTCTGGCGCGACTGAGAACGACCTCGAGGAGGACACAGCAATGCCGACGCTTCCATTCCATCAAGTCGACGTGTTCTCCGCGGTGCCGTTCAAGGGCAACCCGCTTGCCGTGATCGCCGAGGCCGACGGCCTCGACGATGCGGCGATGCGGGCGATCGCCAACTGGACCAACCTGTCCGAGACGACCTTCCTGTCACGTGCTCAGGATCCGAGCGCTGATTACCGCGTGCGCATCTTCACGCCGCAGCGCGAGCTGCCTTTTGCAGGCCATCCGACGCTCGGCTCGGCCTACGTCTGGCTTGCGCTCGGCGGCCGCCCGAAGGGAGAGCACGTGGTGCAGGAATGCGGCGCGGGTCTCGTGCGCATCAAGCGCGACGGTGACCGACTCGCCTTCGCGGCGCCGCCGCTGCGCCGCTCAGGCGCCGTCGATGCCGAGCTCACGGCGAAAATCGCCGCCGCGCTCGGCGTGAAGCCGGAGGCGATGCGCGCCGTACAGTGGGCCGACAACGGTCCCGGCTGGATCGGCGTGCTGATGGACTCGCGCCAGGATGTGCTGAACATCAGGTTCAACGTTCAGGCCCTGTCGCAACAGCCGGTCGGCGTCGTCGCGCCGTGGGACCCCGCAAGGGATGGACGTGACGCCAACTACGAGGTTCGCGCCTTCACCTGGAGCGGCGCGGAGGACCCCGTCACAGGCAGCCTCAATGCAAGTCTGGCGCAATGGCTGGTCGGCGCCGGAATTGCTCCGAAGCACTATGTCGCGTCCCAGGGCACCGCCCTCGGCCGCGCCGGCCGCGTCCATGTCGCGCAGGACGGCGACACAATCTGGATCGGCGGCGCCGTCGCGCCGGTGGTGAAGGGTACGATCGGCCTGTAACGGCCGGTCGGCGCGGCGGGATCGGCAGGCGGCGATGCTGCCCCTGAGCCATGCTTCCGCTGACCGACTGCATCGCCTATAATTGGGCGAAACAGGCATTCCTGCATGAACATCAAGGTCGATCCGGCGTCGGTCACGCCCGAGCAGTTCTTCTCCTGGGTGACGGCACAGGACGCACGTTACGAGCTCGTCGATGGCGAGGTCGTCATGATGGCCGGCGCCGGGCGCCGACACGATGCGATCGTGGTGAACCTGACGGCGGCGCTGCACGCGCAAACCCGAAATGGTCCGTGCCAAACCTTCACCGGCGATACTTATGTCGTCACCACCCCGTCGACCCGTCGCATGCCGGATCTGGGGGTCGATTGCGGCAAGCCCGATGAGGATTCGCTGGTCGCAGACCGACCGGCGTTGCTAGTCGAGGTGCTGTCACCCACGACCGGCGGATTCGACGTGACCGTCAAGCTCGCCGAATATCAGGCGCTGCCGTGCCTCGACGACATCCTGTTCATCGACACCGACAGTCCCAACGCGCACCTATATTCACGCGATGCAGGCGGCGCGTGGACGGACGTCGTGCTGAAGGGACTCGATGCCGTCATTCACTTGGACAAGCTAAACGTCATACTCGAGCTGCGTGACGTTTATGCGGGCCTGGAATTCCGCCCGCGACCACGCCTCGTCGAATAGACGTCCGAGGCGCCCATAACCGAACATGAGCCGAGGGCTGAAGGCGGGCTCACCGTGCCCGCGTCAGCGCCAGCCACAGACCGCCGCCGATCATGAAGCCGCCGGAGAGGCGCGACACCAGCCGCGTGCGCTCTGCCGAGAACAGCTTGCGCGCGCGGCCGGCGAGCAGCGCATAAACCGCGTCGGTGAGGCCCCCGATCACCATGAATGTGACGCCGAGCAGTCCGACCTGCGGCACGTGATCCCGGCTCATGTCCATGAACTGCGGCAGGAACGCGCCGAAGAACACCATCACCTTGGGGTTCGACAGCAGCACCAGCAGACCCTGCAGGAAGAAGCCGCCGCGCGGCGGCAGGGGCGGCGCCTCGCCCGCGGCGATGCCCTCGACCGGTGAGCGGATGAGCTGGACGCCGAGCCACACCAGATAGGCGGCGCCGATCAACCGCACCCATTCGAACCAGTAGCCCATGGTGGCCATCAGCGACGTCAGGCCGACGGCAACGACGCCGATCGCGATCGCAAGCCCAGTCTGCACGCCGGCGATGTTGATCAGCGCGGCGCGGGTTCCATGGCGCAGGCCATTGCCGATCAACAGCGTGACCACGGGACCGGGCAGCAGCGCCAGCGCGATGCAGGCGGCGACGAAAGCGAGATAGACTTGCAGGGACATGAGGCGCCTCGGTGCGAATGAGGCCCTTACTAATGCACGACATGTCGACCGATGGAAGTCTCGCCCCAGCACCAGCGAAGCCGAATACTGCTGACTTGACACGCAACCGATTGGTTGCCTATTCTCGAGATCATGGACGATGTCTTCAAGGCGCTTGCGGACGGCTCACGACGCGCCCTGCTCGACAGGCTCCACGCGCGGAACGGGCAAACCCTGACCGAACTCTGCGACGGCCTCGCGATGACGCGACAGGCCGTGACCAAGCACCTTGCCATTCTGGAAGCGGCCAATCTGGTCGCGACGATCCGGCATGGCCGCGAGAAGCTGCACTATCTCAATCCGGTGCCGATCCATCACATCGGGGAGCGCTGGATCAAGAAATTCGAGCGCGGCAAACTCGCCGCGCTCAGCGCGTTGAAGCGGCAATTGGAGGAGCGCGATGAGTAAGCCCGAATTCGTCTACGTCACGTATATCGCGACGACGCCCGAGAAGTTGTGGGAAGCGCTGACATCAAACGAATTCGCGAAGCGCTACTGGTTCGGCACCGAACTGCATTCCGACTGGCGCGTCGGCTCGCCGTTCGCGCTGGTGACCGATGGGATGACGACGGATGTCGGCCAGATTCTGGAGTTCGATCCGCCACGCCGGCTCTCCTACACCTTCCAGCACATCCTGAAAGACGAGTTTCGCAACGAGCAGCCGACCAAGGTCGTGTTCGCGATCGAACCGCACGGCAACTCCGTCAAGCTGACCCTGACACATGAAGGCTTCGAAGGGGCGGGGAGATTGCTCGATGCGGTTTCCAACGGCTGGCCCGCGATCATGTCCGGCCTAAAAAGTCTGCTGGAGACCGGAACGGCGCTGGCGATCCCGATGTCAGCGCTCGGCAAGGGAGTCTGAGCGATGGATCTTGCAAAGTTCAGGCCCGCCACCGTCTACACGATCTACATCGCCGCCAGCCCTGAGAAGGTGTGGCAGGCGCTGACCTCGGCCGAGTTCAGCCGGCAATACTTCTTCGGCTTCGCCGTCGAAGCCGAACTGAGGGCGGGCGGCGCCTTCGTCGTGCGCGCGCCCGATGGCTCCGAGCATATCAGCGGCGAGGTGATCGTCTGCGAGCCGCCGCAGCGGCTGACCGTGACGTGGGACGTCAACTGGCCGGGGCTCGTCGACGCGCTCGGGCGGACCCTCGTCACTTATGAGATCGAGCCGGCCGGCGACACCGTGCGGCTCACGATGACCGAATCGCATGAGCGGCCACTCTCCGACGACATCCTGTCCGGCGGACGCCAGGGCTGGCCAGCGATCCTGTCGAGCCTGAAGAGCGTGCTCGAAACCGGCAAGCCGCTTGCGATCAAGATGGCGCCGCCGACGCGCATGCTCGCGGCGTTGAAGGCGATGGGGATCGAGGTGCCGTGATGGCGGCCGCCGAGATCGATCTTGTCAATGCCCTGAGCAGCGTGGGATCGTGACGACACGAAAAGTCTTCCTGCCTCCCGTCGGGGCCTGATGCCAGACGTTCAATCTCAACATCGTGCCGGCATTGCGCTCGTGGCTGCAGCTGCGATCGCCTGGAGCACCGCACCGTTCTTCACTCGGCTGCTGCACTTCGATTCCTGGACCATCCTGTTCTGGCGCGGCCTGTTCGGCGGCGGCTTCATCGCGTTGTTTCTGGTGCTTGCTCAAGGCTGGCATGGAGCGAGGAGCCTCATCCGATTGGGTGCAGGCGGCGCGCTGGTTGCCTGCCTCTCGGCCCTCGCGATGCTGGCATTCATCCCGGCTCTGCAACTGACGAGCACGGCCAATGTCGCGATCGTCATCGCCGCCCAGCCCTTCACAACGACGGCGATCGCCTGGTTGTGGCTACGCGAGGCGCCCTCCATTGCGACGATGCTGGCGAGCCTCGTCGCGTTCAGCGGCATCGCGGTCACGGTGAGCGGCGCCGTCACAGCAGCTGATTATCGTGCGGTCGGGCTGGCCGTCGTGATGATGCTGGCTTTTGCCGCCATGACAGTGGCGATGCGCAGGCACAAGGATACGCCGATGGTGGCGGCAGCGGCCGTGTCCAACGTGCTCGGTGCGACGATCAGCGTTCCATTCGCGCATGACCTGTTTGCCGTCTCGGCGCTCGACATCGGCACGCTGGCGATGTTCGGATTATTTCAGGTCGCGCTCGGACTCACGTTCTTCTCGCTTGGCGTCAGGCTGCTGCCGTCAGGCCGAGCATCGCTGATCGCCACTCTGGAGACGCCGCTGATGCCGTTCTGGGTCTGGCTCGCCTTTGCAGAGCTCCCGAGCGGGCGCGCGCTCGCCGGCGGCGCGCTGGTGATGACGGCTGTGATCGCCGACATTGTCGGCAACGACCGCAAGCCCAAGCTGGGCTGAAGCTCCGAGATCGAGGCGCCCGAGAGATAGCAGCGTCTAAGATACCGCGGCGATCTGGGGAATGTACGCCAGCACGGCACCGACCTGGACCGCATTGCTCAGCATGCCGCCCCAATGCAGCCAGCGCAGCCGGCGAACGGCTGTCACGTCGCCGGAATCCCGGTCGCGGATGCGCGCGTCCATCTGCTCCAGAAACCAGCGGCGCGACAGCAGCGCAAAGGCGGCGATCAGAGCGATCCCGAGCGCCAGGATCGGACGGCCGTCCGCCAGGACCGCGAGCATGCCGATCCCGCCCGCGATCGCCAAGGCCACAAAGTAGGAGTCGAACATGCCACGTAGGAGCCGCGTCACCGGCACGATGTCGAGCCTCACCAGCAGGAAGGCCGGCGCAGCCAGCAGCATATAGAACATCGGCAGCAGCAGGATGATGGTGGCAAACAGCGCGATGTTGTCCGGCATCGTCCTTCCCCCGATATTGCGCGGGCCGGACAGCCGCCGAGCCGCATTTTGCGTGCATCCTAGGCGGCGCCGCCCGTGCCCGCCATGGGACCTTAGTCGGTCGCCATCAACCCGGCCGCCGGGCTGAACATGCAATCAAGTCGTGCCCGCGCTTTCGCGTCAGGCGGGCGCAACGATACGGCGATAGAGATGCCATGTCGCATGGCCCAGCACCGGCACGGTGACGAGCAGGCCGAGAAAATATGGCAGCGCCGAAACAATCAAGAGCACGGTGATGACAGCGGCCCAGCCGATCATCGGCCCCGGACTGGTCACGACCGCGCGCACGCTGGTGATCATCGCAGTCACGAAATCGACGTCGCGCTCCAGCAGCAGCGGAAACGACACCACGGTCAGCGAGAACAGGATCAGCGACAGCGCGGCGCCATCGAGATTTCCGATCACGAGGAACAGCAGGCCCTCGTTGGTCGTCAGCACCACCGTCATGAATTCCTTGAAGCTGGAGAACGAGGCGTTGAGCCCGAGCAGAAGTGCGATCAGGAGCCGGATCTGGTACATCCAGATCACGAAGAAGAACACGGTGACGAACGCCATCCAGGCGATCTCGCTGCGCGAGGTGATCGTGCGCCAGATCCCGCCATAGGAGATGGGCTGGCCGAGCTCGCGGCGGCGGCTGACCTCATACAGCCCGATCGCAACGAACGGGCCGATCAATGCAAAACCCGCCGCCAGCGGATAAGCGAGATAGACCATGCCGAAGGCGGTGACGCACAGCACGATGCTGATACCGCCAAGCACGTAGATCAGCCCGAAAGCGAGGCCGAACAGCGGCCGAGCCTGAAAATCGCGCAGGCCTTGCGTCAAGGCCTCGGCAATGTCGGCCGTGGTGATGCGGCGCACCACGGGATCGGTTCGTCCCGAGACGGATGCGGTCATCGGCGTACCCTCCTGACTGTTATTCCTTGCGCCGATGCTAACAGCGGGAGGGCCGCGATTTCAATTTCAACTTGTGGGCAGGAGGACGATGGTATGGCCTCCAAATGCCTCAATGAGAGATACGATCTGCCGCGGCACAGGCAGTCCGCTCCCTCTCCCGGTTCTTCACGGGGTCGCGACGAGCTTCGCTCGCGCTGAGAGGGTTGGGGTGAGGGGCAGCCACAGCCTGTGATCCGTGTTGTCAGACCTGTACCCCCCTCACCCGGATTGCATCTTCGATGCAATCCGGCCTCTCCCCGCAAGCGGCAGGGCGATCGCATATGACGGTCCAACTTTGAGTTCGGCTCCCTCCACACCGTCATGGCCGGGCTCCGTCCCGGCCATCCACGTCGTTCGGCATCCTGGGAAGGACGTGGATGCCCGGGACGGAGCCCGGGCATGACGACGTGGAGGCTCCATCGCGTTCAAACGAACGAGAATCCTACCCCCGCGCCCGCAGCTCACGCCTGAGCACCTTGCCGGTCGCCGTCATCGGCAGGCTGTCGGTAAATTCGACATGGCGCGGATATTCATGCGCGGCGAGCTTCACCTTGACGAAGTCCTGGATCTCTCGCGACAGCGTGTCACTTGCAACGAAGCCCGGCCGCAGCACGATCCAGGCCTTGACCGCTTCGGTGCGCACCGGGTCGGGAATGCCGACCACGGCGGCGAGCGCCACCGCGGGGTGCTTGAGCAGCGTGTCCTCGATCTCGGCCGGGCCGATGCGATAGCCGGCCGAGGTGATGACGTCGTCCTCGCGGCTCGCGTACCAGAAATAGCCGTCTTCATCCTGGGTGCCGAGATCACCGGTGAGGAGCACGTCACCGGCGAACTTTGTCCGCGTCGCCTCCGGATTGCGCCAATATTCGATCATGGTGCAGGGATTAGGCTGGCGCACGCCGATGATGCCTCTGACACCGCGCGGCAACGCCTCGCCCTTCTCGTTCACGATCAGGACCTCGAAGCCGGGGGTAGCCTTGCCCATCGAGCCCGGCCGGATCGGAAACAGCTTTGCATTGTTACCGACCACGAGATTGCATTCGGTCTGGCCGTAGATCTCGTGCGCATCGATGCCGAAGGTCGCGCGCACCCAGCCGAGCAGCTCGGCGCCGAGCGACTCGCCGCCGGTCAGGATGCTGCGCAGCTTGACGCCCTCGTGCCTGACGTTGGCCTGCCGCATCAGCTTGAGCGCGGTCGGTGGCAGAAACACGTTGCGCACGGCGTAGTCGGCCATCAGCTGCATGGCAGCCTGAGGCACGAACTTCCTGGCGCGATAGCCGATCACGGGGACTGCATGATACCAGGCCGGAAACAGCGCATCGAACAGCCCGCCGATCCAGGCCCAGTCGGCCGGCGTCCACATCACGTCGCCGGGCTTCGGCAGGAAGCCGTGCACCATCTCGACATTGGGCAGATGGCCGAGCAGCACGCGATGGGCGTGTAGCGCGCCTTTTGGATTTCCGGTCGTGCCGGAGGTGTAGATGATGATGGCGGGATCGTCACTCGACGTGGCGACAGTCGGGAATTGATCGGACGCGCACTCCAGCGTCGGCCAGAATGGCTTGGCGCCGTTGCCGCCGCCGTCCGTGACGTAGATCGTCTTCAACTCCGGCAACTGGTCGCGAATGCGCGCGAGCTTCGCCAGACCCACGGCGTCGGTGACGAGCGCCTTGGCGCCGGAGTTCTGCAGGCGGAACTGCAGCGCGTCCTCGCCGAACAGCGTGAACAGCGGCACCGAGACGAGACCGGCGCGGAACGCCGCGAGATGGACGACCGGCAGCTCCAGCGACTGCGACAGGAACACGGCGACGCGGTCGCCCTGCGCGAGACCATCCGCCTTCAGAACATTGGCGAAGCGGCAGGAGTGCGCGCGCAGCTCGTCGAACGACACGCGCCGGGCCTCGCCGTCCTCCTCGACGACGATCAGCGCAAGGCGCTCGGAGCCGTCGGCGTGGCGGTCGCAGGTCGCAACCGCAATGTTGAACTGCGCCGGGATGTCCCAGCGGAAGTCGCTATAGAGCCGGTCGTAGTCGGACGTTTCCTTGAGCATGGCGGAGGCGTTTCCCTCTCGGTTGTTTGTTCACCTCTCCCCGCTCGTGTCCGCCGTAGCTCGCAGAGCGAAGGCGGATGCGGGGGCGCGACGAGCGTCGCTCGCGCTGAGAGGTCGGATTGCATCGAAGATGCAATCCGGGTGAGGTGATACAGGTCTAACGACATGCATCACTGGCGTGGCTGCCCCTCACCCCAGCCCTCTCCCCGTAAGAACGGGGAGAGGAAGCACACCGCTCACGCGGCCAGTTCGTCGCGCATCAATCGGCGACCGTCAGCCGGACAGCGCCGCCTTCACCAGCGCGCTCGCCTTGGCAAAGTCCATCTGACCCGTGTACTTGGCCTTCAGCGCGGCGATGACCTTGCCCATGTCCTTCATCCCGGCAGCGCCGGTCTCGGCGACGGCGGTGGAGATGGCCGCCTTGACCTCGTCGTCGCTCATCTGCTTCGGCAGATAAGCCGAGATGACCGCGATCTCCGCGCGCTCGGCGGCGGCGAGCTCGGCGCGGCCGCCTTTCTCGTAGAGCTCGACCGATTCCTGGCGCTGCTTGATCATCTTCTGCAGCACGGCGAGGATGTCGGCGTCTTCGAGCGGCGGCTTGCCGTCTCCGCGCGCGGCGATGTCGGCATTCTTCAGGGTCGAATTGACCATGCGAAGGGTGGACAGCTTGCGCTCGTCCTTGGCCTTCATGGCCTCCTTGACCGCATTATTGATGTCGTCGCGCAGCATGGTCTCGTCCTCTCGAAAGATCGTTGGCGGTTGATCTAGGCCGTTCCCGATCGCGAAACAACCCGTTCTACATCCGTTCCAACCGCGGACGGTGTGGGCCATGTCAGCCGAAAACAAGCCGATCTCGCATGTGAATCCACCGGTTCCTGCTTTGACGCCGGCCGCCGGGGTCACTATGTAGGGGCCTCATGACACACATCGATACTGACACCGCCTGGCCGGACCATAAACCGACCGCGCTCCTCGTGCTCGCCGATGGAACGGTGCTGGAAGGCTACGGCCTCGGCGCCGAAGGCCACGCCGTGGGCGAGGTCTGCTTCAACACCGCAATGACCGGCTATGAGGAGATCCTGACCGATCCCTCCTATGCCGGCCAGCTCATCACCTTCACCTTCCCGCATATCGGCAATGTCGGCACCAACGACGAGGATATCGAGACGGTGAACATGGCGGCGACGCCGGGCGCGCGCGGCGTGATCCTGCGCACCGCGATCACCGAACCGTCGAACTACCGCGCCACCCGCCATCTCGACCAGTGGCTGCGCGCCCGCGGCATCATCGGCCTGTCGGGCATCGACACGCGGGCGCTGACCGCGCTGATCCGCTCCAAGGGCATGCCGAATGCCGTGATCGCCCATGCCAAGGACGGGCAGTTCGATCTCGACGCGTTGAAGAAGGAAGCGCGGGAGTGGCCGGGCCTCGAAGGCATGGACCTCGTGCCGATGGTCACCTCGGCCCAGCGCTTCACCTGGGACGAGACGCCCTGGGTCTGGAATGAAGGTTTCGGCCGGCAGACCAAGCCGGAATTCAACGTCGTCGCGATCGACTACGGCATCAAGCGCAACATCCTGCGCCTGCTCGCCGGTGTCGGCTGCAAGATCACGGTGGTGCCGGCGACGACCTCGGCCGAGGACATCATGGCCCTGAAGCCGGATGGGGTATTCCTGTCCAACGGCCCCGGCGATCCCGCGGCGACCGGCAAATATGCCGTGCCGGTCATTCAACAGGTGATCTCGTCGGGCACGCCGACCTTCGGCATCTGCCTCGGCCACCAGATGCTGGGGCTCGCCGTCGGCGCGAAGACGAAGAAGATGCACCAGGGTCATCACGGCGCCAATCATCCGGTGAAGGACGAGACCACGGGCAAGGTCGAGATCACCTCGATGAACCATGGCTTCGCGGTCGACCAGGACACGCTGCCGTCGGGCGCGACGCAGACCCACATCTCGCTGTTCGACGGCTCGAACTGCGGCATCGCGCTCGAGGGCAAGCCGGTGTTCTCGGTGCAGTACCACCCGGAAGCCTCGCCCGGCCCGCGCGACTCGCACTATCTGTTCCAGCGCTTTGCCGAGCTGATGCGCGAGAAGAAGCGCAGCGCGGCGTGAGCCCGGTCGGCTGATCGAGATCGAATGCCCGGGCCTCGTCCCGGGCATTTTTTTGGTCAGGCAGATCCGTCTCCGGGCTCGCCAGACGGCCGACGTCTGTATATGATGGTCATCATTCATTGGAGAACGCAGGCATGAACGACACGACCACGAGCGGAAGCGAATTCGGCGTGGTGCCGCTCTCAGTGCTGGCCTCGATGCCCGGTCTCGATTTCGTGCGCGGTGTTTTTGCCGGCACCCTGCCGCAGCCGCCGATCATGCAGACGGTCCAACCGTTCGACTGCACGGCGGAGGCCGGCCAGGTGGTCATGCACAGCGTGCCCGGCCTGCGCCACTACAACCCGATCGGCTCGGTGCATGGCGGCTACGCCGCGATCCTGCTCGACTCCGCCATGGGTCTCGCGGTGCAGACGATGTGCCCACAGGGCAGCGGCTACACCACGCTGGAGTTCAAGATCTCCTTCATCAAGGCCATGACCGAGACCACCGGCGCGGTGCGGACCGAGGGCAAGACGCTGTCGTTCGGACGCCGCGCCGCCACGGCGGAAGCGCGCATCACCGATACGCAGGGCCGCCTGCTGGCCCACGCGACGACGACCTGCCTGGTGTTCGAGCTGCCGAAGGCTTAGCTCGCTCGTTGTTGGCTCACTTGCGGGCCACGTTCCAGTAGACGGGAGCCGGCGGATTGAGAATCCCGGTCAGATCGGCGCGCGCTGCACGAGACTGGTAGGCCACTGCGATCGGGATATAGGGCACCGTCTGCGCAGCACGCAGCTGGATCCGCTCGGCCAGCGCCTTGCGCTCGGAGATGTCGGAGGAGTCGCCGAACGCGCCGCGCAGCTTTTCGATCTCTGCGTCGCACGGCCAGCCGAACCAGGCCTTGTCGCAATTCGATCGCAGCCCGAGATGGCTGATCGGCAGCATCATGTCGAGACCGCCGGGGCCGGAGATGAACACCGACCAGCCGCCCTGCGTCACCGGCTCCTTCTTGGTGCGACGGCTGACCACCGTCGCCCAGTCCATCGCCTGGACGTCGACCTTGAACCCGGCTGCCTTGAGCTGCTGCTCGGCGACCAGGCTCGCGGGGTGGATCTGCGCGTTCTCGGAGGCGTCGAGAATCGCCACCGGGGTGCCGTCATACCCGCCCTCGCGCAACAGCGTCCTGGCTTTCTCGAGATCGAACGACGGGAAGCCCGCTTCCGTATAGTAGGGCGATGAGCAGATGTAGAACGACTTGCACGCCGTGATGAGGCCGCCGTCACCGCCGCCCCAGGCATCGATAAAGTCCTGCGGATTGATGGCGAGGAGAGCGGCCTTGCGGATCGCGGGATTGTCGAACGGCGGCTGGATCGAGTTCAGGCGGATCTGCTGCGCCACGCCGATCTCGTCCTGATTGGACACGACGACGTTCCTGGCAGCCTTCGCGACCGGAACGAGATCGGTCGGAATGTCCTCGTCGATATCAAGCTCGCCCTTCTTCAGCGCATCGAGCGCCGTCTGCTGGTCCGGAATGATCAGCCATTCGACGCGATCGAACTTGACGACCTTGCCGCCCGCCAGTCCCGCCGGCGGCTCGGCCCGCGGCACGTAGTGCGGATTCTTGAGGAACACCAGCTTGGAGCCCGGCACCCATTCATCCTTCTTGAAGATGAAGGGGCCGGAGCCCGTCTGATCCGCGAGCGGCTGGCCCGCAGGAGTGCTGGCGATGAGCTTAGCCGGAACGATGAAGGGCACCGGCGCGCCCGGCTTGGCGAGCGCGTCGAGCACGAAGCCCCATGGCTCCGTCAGCGTCAGGCTGAAGGTCCTGGCGTCCACGACCTCCCACGACGCGCCATGGGCATTCAACATCTGCCCCATCGCATCGCTCTGGCTCCAGCGCTTGATCGAGGCGACGACGTCGTCGGACGTTACGCTCTGCCCGTCGCCGAACTTCAGCCCGTCACGCAGCTTGAAGGTCCACAGCTTGCGGTCTGCGGACGTGGTCCAGGTGTCGACCATCTGCGGCTTGACCTGGAGCTTGTCGTCGACCGTGAACAGCGTGTCGTAGATCATGTAACCGAAATTACGCGCGACCGAATCGGCGGCAATGGTCGGGTCGAGAACCTTGAGGTCTCCCGACGGCTTCACCTTCAGGACGGTTTCGGCGCTCGCGAGCGTGGCGGGCAAGGCGGCCGTCAGACAGAGCAGACAGCCTGCCAGGGCTTGGATGACCAGGGCTTTGATTATCAGGACTTTGATTATCAGGGCTTGGCTTAGTTTCATGTTCTCCCTCCCATATTGTCGGACGTGAAGAGCTGCCGACTTGTGTCAGTTCGAGATCGTCTCCCGTCCCGAAGCGCGACGTTCGCCGCTGCGCCGGATGAACGAGAAGGCGGCCAGCGCCAATCCTGAGACCGGTTCGCGCCCCAGGCTCGCATTGGAGAAGGTGAGCGCGATTCCATGCAGACCCCCCAGGCGCGACTGACCGATGGCGTCCATGATCAGCGCCCGATCCTCGGCTGGCAGAGCCGCCGGCCATCCCGCAATGACGACGTTGCGTTGGCGGTTCAGGTTGAGCGCGTTGCCGATCGCCAGACCCAGCCGGCCCAGGCGCGACCTGATCTCCGCCCGAGCCTTTGCGGAGATGCGATATTCGTGAGGCCAGCGATCTCCGTGGCCAATCAGGTCGCTTTCCTGCACCTCGAGAATGCCCGCGAGCGCAACGGTCGACACATAGGTTTCGAGGCAACCCACGTGCCCGCAGCGGCAGACGCCGCCGCGACGGTCGATCACGACGTGACCGATTTCGCAGGTTTCGACGTCACCGCTTTCCGCGAGCTCATCGACGATGGCCGCGCCGACGCCATGACCCACGAACACGAAGAAATACGAGCCGCCGATAAAGCCCGTGCCCATCCGCAGCCGATGCCCCACGGCGCGCGCGACCATCGAGTTGGTCAAGCACACCGGCGTGTCCGGCAGCTTGCGCTGCAGGACATCGGACAGCCTGGCGGCATCGAGCGCAATGATGGGACTGGCGCGCAGGTCGGGATCGTAGCCGGGAATCGAGACGGCCAATTGCTCCAGGGTGATGCCGCGCTGCGCGGCCCAGGCCGCGAGGTCGCAGATCGCGCGTGTCGCCGTCGCCTCGACCTCAGCAGCCCCGAGACCGTCCGGCAGGTCGTACCGCACCGAATAGAGCGTTTCACCCGCCAGCGTGCCGACGGCGGAATACAGGCAATTGTTGGAAATCTCGATCGCGGCAACGGAGAGATCGTTGCTCAGCGCGATGAAGAGGCTGGGACCGCCGCGGTATGGCGCCGCCCGCCGCGTCTCCTGGATGACGCCCTCGGCTTTCAGATCACCAATGATGCGTGAGATGCTGGCTTCGGTGAGTGCAACCCCCTGCGCCAGTTCGGGCCTGAAGGACCCGCCGGAGCACCAGAGATAGCCGAGGATCGCAGATCTCGTATCGCGCCGACTACGAATGAGCCGCACACCCTCCTCCCGCGTCATTCTTACTTATTGTAACGATGCTAGCCAGCGACGACGCGGGTGTCAACCGGTCGGCTTTCCGTGCGGCGAAGATGAGAGGCTTGTCGCGGCAAAGGCGCCGCCGCGCCATTGCGACGCTGGGAAGGATATTCTCGTGGTCTCGCGGACCGGAGCCGCCTGCCGCCCTCTGATCAGGCGCAGTACAGCCGATACAGCGTCTGCAGGATTTCGCGGACTTCGTGGCTCGCCAGTCGATAGTAGATGGTCTGGCCCTCGCGCCGCGTCGCGACCAGGTCGAGCGCCCGCATCATGGCGAGATGTTGCGACAACGCCGCCTGTCGCAGGCCGACCTGCTCGGCCAGCTCGCCCACGGCGCGTTCGCCTTCGATCAGGTTGCAGAGCACCATGAGCCGCTTCGGGTTGGCCATGGCCGTGAGCAGGCGCGCGGCCTCTTCCGCTTTGTCTTCGAGGCCTGCCACCGAGGCGGCTTTGGCGTTGCGCGCGACCCGAGCTGTCATGATTGTTACTTTATGAAGTTCGCATATAAGAAATAATGCATACGCTACTTGATTGCAACCGGCTGAATTTTCAAGGAATCAGCGCGAGATGATCACAGAGTCTACAGCCCTTACCGCGCTCGCTGGCGGCGCTCTCATTGGTGTCGCAGCGGTCATGCTGATGGGCCTGACCGGGCGGATCGCCGGCGTGAGTGGAATTGCCGCGCAGATGCTGCCGCCCTGGGACGGTGCGGTCGCCGGCCGGTTCGCTTTCGTGGCCGGGCTGGTCGTCGCGACACTGGTGGTTCGCGTCACGACGGGAAGCCTGCCGCCGCTCACGCTCGAGGCCGGCCCGATCGCCCTCGTTGCAGCCGGGCTACTGGTCGGCTTCGGCGCGGTCTGGGGCAACGGCTGCACCTCCGGTCATGGCGTCTGCGGCATCGCCAGCCTGTCACCGCGATCGATTGTCGCCACGCTGGTGTTCATGGCCACCGCGGTCGCGACGACCTTCCTCGTCCGGCATGTGATGTGAGGCGGCCATGACCGTTTTGATCCAGTTCATTGTCGGCATCGTGTTCGGGCTCGGGCTATTGCTGTCCGGCATGTCAAACCCCGAGAAGGTGTTGAACTTCCTCGATCTCGCCGCGATCCGCACCGGCGGCTGGGACCCCAGCCTCATTCTCGTGATGGCCGGGGCCGTGGGTGTCACCCTCGCGGGCTTCCGGCTCGTCTTCCGGCGCCAGCGTCCTCTTCTCGGCGACCGCTTCCACCTGCCGCCCCCGCCGACCCTGGATTGGCGGATCGCAACGGGTCCTGCCGTCTTCGGTATCGGCTGGGGTTTGGCGGGCATCTGCCCAGGCCCGGCCTTCGTGGCGCTCGGCTATGGCTCGCCCGCGATCGTCCTATTCGTAGTTGCCATGATGATTGGAATCGCCGCAGCCCGCATGCTCGCGAGCCGCCAGCCGTCGCTCACCGCGGCCCTCCCGGAATGATGACGATGAGCGATCCGACGGAGGTCCAAATATCCGACAACCGGTCGACCTGTCGTTGAAGCTCGACGTCAGGTCTCGATCCGGCCGCCAACACCGTCAGCGATGATGCCGAGCTCGCGCCCGGCTCGTTGTTTGGCTCGGGAGGCGGATGCACGTTGGACCTCATCGGCGGCGGCCGACATCACCTCCCGCCGATGTATGGCGAAGAGCCGGCCCGTCCGGGCGGACCGGCTCTTCGAATAGCAGCGCGCAGAGGCGCCGTCGATCGTGGCGCGTCAGCGTTGACGCCCGACCGCGCAATTACGCCGCGTTGCTGCCTTCCTGGCGGCTAGCCTCGAACAGGAACCAAGTGCGGCGTTCGGTCTCATCGATGAAGGTTTCGAGCAGACCGGCGGTCGCGGGATCATCATTGTCGTCGCAGAGCCCGTGGGCTTTGCGCATCGCCGCCGCGATGTGCTTGTTGTCCTCCATCAACTCCCGCAGCATCTCACGCGGCGGGACATACTCCTCGTTGTTGTCCTTGATGGTCTGCAGCTTGCTGATCTGACTGATCGATTTCAACGTGGTGCCACCGAGCTTGCGCACCCGCTCGGCGAGCTGGTCCGTGGTGGCGAAGATCGCGTCCGATTGCTCGTCCAGCATCTCGTGGTAGTCGTGAAAATGCCGGCCGCTGACGTGCCAATGGAAATTCTTGGTCTTGAGATAGAGCGCAAAGGCATCGGCCAGCAACGTGTTCAGCGCTGCCGAAATCTTGTTCACGGCGTCCGGCGACAGATCGGTCGGGGTATCGAGCTCGGGTGCGGTCTTGTCGGTCTTTGCTTTACTCACGGCTTAACCTTCCTGTTAGAAGCAGCAATGGACACGGGTGATCGGACCCGTTAACGCTCGCTCACCTCTCCAGTTCCATTCAAGGAACTGTGTTCGCCGGAACCTGCGCCATGGACGACTGGATCGACTATTACGATTCAACGCACACGATCTATGCGAGCAAGTTGCATCGCGACCTGCACTTCCAGGTGATTGCGCGCGACATCGTCAGCTATATTCCGTCGCCGGATGCGGTCGTGCTCGACTATTCCTGCGGCGAGGCGCTATCCGCAGCCAAGGTTGCCGAATCCTGCATGACGCTGATCCTGGCCGAGCCGGCACCGGGCGTGCGCGGCCGGCTGATCGCGCGCTTTGCCCCCAGCACCAAGATCCGCGTGCGCGCGCTCGACGAATTGCGCAGCATGCAGGAGGGGTCGATCGACCTCGTCATCATGAACTCGGTCGCGCAATACATGACGGAAACCGAGTTCGATGCGGCGCTCGCCGTAATCCGGCGACTGCTGAAGCCCTCGGGAAAATTCGTTCTCGGCGACATCCTGCGCCCTGAGGTCGGCATGGCCAGGGACGTGCTCGCATTGCTGATCTTCGCTGGGCGCAACGGCTTCCTCAAGGACGCGCTGGTCGGGCTGGTGGCGACCGCCCTGTCCGATTACCGGCAATTGCGGACCAAGGTGGGCCTCCAGCGCTACAGCGAGGCCGACATCATGGCCAAGCTTGGGAAGACCGGCTTCAGCGCCGTCCGGGCGCCGAAAAATATCGGCTACAATCCCTGGCGCATGACCTTCGTGGCGAGACCCGTCGTCAGCGGAGCTTGAAGCAGAAGACCGGCATATCCGGCAATACAATTAGGGTTAACTGCAACACGCGCTGGCTCACACGACCGTGAGAGGTAAGATCGCCTCGGCCCGGTGGCGGAAGCTACGACGCGAAGAGCGGTGCAACGCTCTTGAACCTGGTTCAAGTCCAGGCCGGGCCTCCAATCTCCGCAGCGCCCCGTCGCGTGCCTGCCTGAATCCAGAACTCATCCCTCCGTCACGATCTCGCAATCCGGCAGTTGTAGCCGCTCGGCATCCCGCGCCGCGGCCGACATGATGGCGTCCAACAGGCCTGGAAAACGCGCCTCCAGATCATCCCGCCGCAGCTGCATGAAGCGCGTCGTCCCGGCGATGCGGGTCCGGATCAGTCCCGCCTCGCGCAACCTGGCAAAGTGATAGGCGAGATTCGACTTGCCACTCAGCGCGTTGAAGTCGCCACAGCGCATTTCGGCCGCGGCCTGGTCCTGCTTGGCCAGACTATAGACGATCGAGAGCCGGATCGGATCACTCAGACAATCCAGCAGCAGGGGCAGTTCGATCTGGTCACGGGTCGGATGGTGCGGAGCTCTGCTCATGGCAAGATCATAGGGTGTGGCCCGCTCAGCCACAATGTTCAATATTTATTGAACCAATTGACAAGCAGCTACCGTCGATCAATAGTTCAACGAATATTGAACTTTGTGAGGATCGCGATGCGGGTGTTCTGGCTTGCCTTGGCGACTTTTGCGATCGGGACCGAGGCCTTCGTGATCGCAGGTCTGCTGCCGGCGATCTCGGCCGATCTCGGCATCTCCGCCGCAGCCGCCGGACAATTGGTGACCGCCTATTCGCTGGCCTATGCGATCGGCTCGCCGGTGTTGGCGGTGCTGCTCAACAATGTCGACCGCAAGACGGCGCTGGTCCTGGCCCTGTCGGTGTTCATCGTCAGCAACCTGTTCGCCGTCATCGCCCCAAGCTTTCCGCTGCTGATGGTCTCACGCGTGCTGATGGCACTGGGGGCGGGGCTCTGTACGCCGACAGCGATCGGGGTTGCGGTTGCGATTTCTGCGCCGGAGCGGCGCGGCCGCGCGGTCGCGCTCGTCACGTCCGGACTGACGGTGGCCACCGTCATCGGCGTGCCGCTCGGGACCATTGTGGGCAATCAAGTCTCGTGGCGGGCGACCTTCGTGCTCGTCGCAGCGCTTGGCGCCCTGGCTTTGGCGGGCGTGCTGCTGCGCCTGCCCCGCAACCTGCCGACGGCAACCGCGAGCTTTGCGGACCGCCTCGCCGTCGCTCGCCACGAATCCGTCGTCTACGCGGTCGTGACGACGACGTTCTGGGCAATCGGCGGCCTCACCGTGTTCACCTATCTCACGGTTCCCCTGCAGCGCATCGGCTTCAGTGCGAGCGAGATCAGCATGGCGCTCCTGGTATTCGGCTCCGCCGCCGCGGTCGGAAACATGCTCGGCGGTCACCTCGCCGACCGGCTCGGGCCGGTTCCGACGATGGCGATGGCCCTTGCCGGCATGGCGACGGCACTGGTGCTGCTGTCGGCGACGCTGAAGACGGTCGGCCCCGATCAGAGCCGCTATCTCGTGCTGTTCCCGATCTTCGCTTGGGGGATCTGTGGCTGGAGCTTCTTTCCGGCCCAGGCGGCGAGCCTGATCCGGATCGAGCCCCAGGCCGCAACGGTCGCGCTGTCGCTCAATTCCTCCTTCATGTATCTCGGCTTCGCGATCGGCGGCGCGCTCGGTGGGATCGTGCTCTCAAGCTCCGCCCCCGCCGATCTCGGCTGGGTCGGTGGCCTCAGTGTCGCGGCCGGCCTTGCGGTGCTCGGCCTGCGCCGCCGGCGGGAGCGGCTCAAACTGGCGTAAAATTGCCCGTTGATGGAGGTGTAAGGCCCTTTTCGCTCAGCGGAAACTGGTCTAAGAACCGGCCGCGCGCGAGGACTGATCGCGCCTTGGCCTTAGGGGACGCGCGATACGCGCGCCCTTTTTTTGTGCCCAATTCCAGCCCGTGAGCTTGAATGCCGAAACGAACCGACATCTCGACCATCCTGATCATTGGCGCCGGTCCGATCGTGATCGGCCAGGCCTGCGAATTCGACTATTCCGGTACGCAGGCCGTGAAGGCGCTGAAGGAGGAGGGCTATCGCGTCGTCCTCGTCAATTCCAATCCGGCCACGATCATGACGGACCCGGAATTGGCCGACGCGACCTACATCGAGCCCATCACCCCGGAGATCGTCGCCAGGATCATCGAGAAGGAACGCCACGTCATCCCCGGCGGCTTTGCGCTGCTGCCGACCATGGGCGGGCAGACCGCGCTGAACTGCGCGCTGTCGCTGCGCCGGCAAGGCACGCTGGAGAAGTTCGACGTCGAGATGATCGGCGCCACGGCGGATGCGATCGACAAGGCCGAAGACCGTCAGCTGTTCCGCAACGCGATGGAGAAGATCGGGCTGCAGACGCCGAAGTCGCGGCTCGCCAACGCCTCGGCGCTGAAGAAGCAGTACCGCGACAAATATCACGCCGAGCGCGACAAGCTCGCCGGTGCCGAGCGCGACGAGCTCGACCGGCAATGGACCCTCGGCGAAAACGAGCGGCGCAAGCGTTACCAGGAGCATGCGCTCGGCCAGGCGTTGATGGCGCTGTCCGAGATCGGCCTTCCGGCGATCATCCGCCCGTCCTTCACCATGGGCGGCACCGGCGGCGGTATCGCCTACAACAAGGAAGAATATCTCGACATCATCGAACGTGGTCTCGACGCCTCCCCCACCAACGAAGTGCTGATCGAGGAATCAGTGCTCGGATGGAAGGAGTACGAGATGGAGGTGGTCCGCGACAAAAAGGACAACTGCATCATCGTCTGCTCGATCGAGAACCTCGATCCGATGGGCGTGCATACCGGCGATTCGATCACCGTCGCGCCGGCGCTGACGCTGACGGACAAGGAATACCAGATCATGCGCGACGCCTCGCTGGCGGTGCTGCGCGAGATCGGGGTGGAGACCGGCGGCTCCAACGTACAGTTCGGCGTCAACCCGGCCGACGGCCGCATGGTCGTGATCGAGATGAATCCGCGCGTGTCGCGCTCCTCGGCGCTGGCCTCCAAGGCGACCGGCTTCCCGATCGCCAAGGTCGCGGCCAAGCTCGCGATCGGCTACACGCTGGACGAGATCGCCAACGACATCACCGGCGGCGCCACCCCGGCGTCTTTCGAGCCGACCATCGATTACGTGGTCACCAAGATCCCGCGCTTTGCGTTTGAGAAATTCCCGGGCGCGTCGACCACGCTGACGACGTCGATGAAATCGGTCGGCGAGGTCATGGCGATCGGCCGGACCTTCCAGGAGAGTCTGCAGAAGGCGCTGCGCGGTTTGGAGACCGGCCTGACCGGTCTCGACGAGATCGAGATCGATGGCCTCGGCCGCGGCGACGACAAGAACGCAATCCGCGCAGCACTGGGCACACCGACGCCGAACCGCCTCCTGCAGGTAGCGCAGGCGATGCGACTCGGCTGGTCGGACGAAGAGATCTTCAATTCCTGCAAGATCGACCGCTGGTTCCTTTCGCAGATGCGCAGCATCGTCGAGATGGAAGACAAGGTGCGCCGGTATGGCCTGCCGCCGAACGCCACCGGAATGCGCACGCTGAAGGCGATGGGCTTCTCCGATGCGCGGCTCGCGGTGCTTGCCAACACCACCGAGGCCGAAATTGCCGCCCAACGGCATGCGCTCGGCGTGCGCCCGGCGTTCAAGCGTATCGACACCTGCGCCGCCGAATTCGCCTCTCCCACGGCCTATATGTATTCGAGCTACGAGACGCCGTTCGCAGGCAACCTCGCCGATGAAAGCGCGCCGTCGGACAAGAAGAAGGTGATCATCCTGGGCGGCGGGCCGAACCGGATCGGCCAGGGCATCGAGTTCGACTATTGCTGCTGCCATGCCTGTTTCGCGCTGGCCGACGCCGGCTACGAGACCATCATGATCAACTGCAATCCGGAGACGGTGTCGACCGACTACGACACCGCGGACCGGCTGTATTTCGAGCCGTTGACGGCCGAGGACGTGCTGGAGATCATTGCCACCGAGCGCAAGAACGGGACCGTGCACGGCGTGATCGTGCAGTTCGGAGGCCAGACGCCGCTGAAGCTCGCCCGCGCGCTGGAGGCAGCCGACGTGCCGATCCTCGGCACGTCGCCGGAAGCCATCGACCTCGCCGAGGACCGCGACCGCTTCAAGCGCATCCTTGACAAGCTGCGCCTGAAGCAGCCGAAGAACGGCATCGCCTATTCGGTCGAGCAGGCCCGGCTGGTCGCGGCCGATCTCGGCCTCCCGCTCGTCGTGCGTCCGTCCTACGTGCTCGGCGGCCGTGCCATGCAGATCATCCGCGAGGACAATCAGCTTGGCGACTATCTGCTCGGCACGCTGCCGGAACTCGTGCCGGCCGACGTCAAGGCGCGCTATCCGAACGACAAGACCGGGCAGATCAACACGGTGCTCGGCAAGAACCCGCTGCTGTTCGACCGCTATCTGTCCGACGCCACCGAGATCGACGTCGACTGCCTCTCCGACGGCAAGGACACCTTCATCGTCGGCATCATGGAGCATATCGAGGAGGCCGGCATCCACTCCGGCGACTCCGCCTGCTCACTGCCGCCGCATTCGCTCGACGAGGCCACCATCGCCGAGCTGGAGCGACAGACCCGCGAGCTCGCGCTCGGCCTCGACGTGGTCGGGCTGATGAACGTGCAATATGCGATCAAGGATGGCACGATCTATGTGCTCGAGGTCAATCCGCGCGCCTCGCGCACGGTGCCCTTCGTCGCCAAGGTGGTCGGCACGCCGGTCGCCAAGATCGCGGCGCGAATCATGGCCGGCGAGAAGCTCGCGGATTTCGGCCTCAAGAAGCGCAACCTCAAGCATGTCGGCGTCAAGGAATCCGTCTTCCCCTTCGCCCGCTTCCCCGGCGTCGACACCGTGCTCGGCCCGGAGATGCGCTCCACCGGCGAGGTGATGGGCATCGACCGTTCGTTTGCGGTGGCCTTTGCCAAGAGCCAGCTCGGCGGCGGAACACGGGTGCCGCGCAAGGGCACGGTGTTCGTGTCGGTGCGCGAGAGCGACAAAGCCCGCATCACCGAGGTGGTGCGGATGCTGCACGCACTCGGCTTCAAGGTGGTCGCGACCTCCGGTACCCAGCGCTTTCTGACCGATCAGGGCGTGCCGACCGAGAAGATCAACAAGGTGCTGGAAGGGCGGCCCCACATCGTGGACGCCATCACCAACGGCGACATCCAGCTGGTCTTCAACACGACCGAAGGTCCCCAGGCCCTGGCGGACAGCCGCTCGCTGCGGCGCGCTGCCCTCTTGCATAAAGTGCCGTATTACACCACTCTTTCGGGTGCCGTTGCGGCCGCACAAGGTATCCGCGCCTATCTCGGCGGGGACCTTGAGGTTCGCACCCTGCAGAGTTACTTTTCCGAAAACTAATCGCGACCAGCGGGCGAACGCACGCTAAGCGATTGGCAACAATCGGCAATAAAGCCTCTCGGCAGGAACTCGCCGCGCCGTTCGATGTTGTACCGGCCTTCGACGGGCCGGCGATCTGCCTTTCAGACTTTGCTTTGAGCGGCAAAGACCTATTGTGAACATGCTGATCGTGCGCGCCGTTGCCCGCGCGACTGAAGGACGAGAAGAGATGGTGGAAAAGGTTCCCATGACTTCGATGGGCTACGCCGCGCTGGAGATCGAACTGAAGCAGCGTCAGTCGGTGGACCGTCCGCGCATCATCGAACACATTGCCGAAGCGCGCGCGCATGGCGACCTGTCTGAGAACGCCGAGTATCACGCCGCCAAGGAAGAGCAGTCGCACAATGAGGGCCGCATCGCCGAGATCGAGGACAAGCTCGCGCGCGCCGACGTGATCGACGTCACCAAGCTGTCGGGCGATACGATCAAGTTCGGCGCGACCGTGACCCTGATCGACGAGGACACTGAGAAGAAGGCGGTCTGGCAGATTGTCGGCGAGGTCGAAGCGGACGCCAAGAAGGGCAAGATCTCGATCACCTCCCCCCTCGGGCGCGCCCTGATCGGCAAGAAGAAGGGCACGTCTGTCGAGGTCATGGCCCCGGGCGGTGCGAAGTCCTACGAGATTGCCAAGGTCGAGTGGCGCTGAGCGCGCGCGCTGCCGATCTCTGCCGAAAGGCCGCGCCTCCTGCGCGGCCTTTTTTATTGTCGCGTTCATCGTCACGGCGCGCTTGCGCGGCGCAACTAGCGATTGCCAGCAGCCACATATGGCTGCAATGCGGCGAGAACACGCGTAATTCATCTGTTGCGGCACCGCCTTCCGGTGACGCAGTTCCGCTATTGCGCTAGCAATTGCGATACTGTCTCAAGTTTGAACATGGGGGATGACTACATGGAGCATATGCTTTCCAGATATCAGCCGCTGGCGCTGAGCCTGTTCCGCTTCATCACGGGCCTGCTGCTGTTTCAGTACGGCGTGGCGAAGATCTTCAAATTTCCGGCGATCCCGTACTTCGCCAACGTGCCGCCATTGATCTATACCGCGGGCCTGATCGAGCTCGTGCTCGGCGCCCTGCTGCTGGCTGGCCTGTTTACCCGTCCCGTCGCTTTCATCCTCGCCGGCGAAATGGCCTCGGCCTATTTCCTCGGCCACATGTTCAAGACGGGCGAGCCGGTGTGGCTGCCGCTCCTGAACAATGGCACCGCTGCGATCGCGTTCTGCTTCTCCTGCCTGTACCTCGCGACGGCGGGCGGCGGCCCGATCAGCCTCGACGCGATGCTGCGGAAGAAGATGTGATTCGCGCTTTTTCCATTGCCGTTCCGGGGTGAAGCGACCGCACCGCCCCCGGAATCTAGAACTTGCTCTACGATCTCGAGATTCCGGGTTCAGCACCTTGCGGGGCTGCCCCGGAATAGCGGCCAGATCAGCTCCGCGCTTTCACGTCGAGCGGCACTGCGGCCTCGTATTTCGAATTGTGCAGCACCAGCGAGGTGCGGACATTGCGCACGTGCGGCGCCGCGGTGAGGTGCGTCACGAACTCCTGGAACGTCGCCATGTCCGGCGCCACGCATCTCAAGATGAAGTCGACCTCGCCGGACAGCATCCAGCATTCCCGCACCAGGGGCTCGGCCCGAACGAACTCCTCGAACGCCTTGAGATCGGCATCGGCCTGGCTCGACAGGTGGACCGACGCGAAAACAGTCACATCGAAACCGAGCTTGCGTGGATCGAGCAGACCCCGGTAGCCGGTGATGTAGCCCTCCTCCTCCAGCGTCCGCACCCGCCGCAGGCAAGGCGGCGGCGAAATGCCGACCCGCTTGGCGAGTTCGACATTGGTTATCCTGCCATCGGCTTGGATCTCGCTCAGGATTTTGAGATCGATCTCATCAAGATTCTTGGACACTGGAATTGCGGGGGCTGGCGGGAACGGGCGGAGGCGCGGCCCCCGGAGCGGATGGCAACTCTCTTAGCGCAGGCCGGTTGGTTTGCGCAATTTTATTACTTTAGATTTCCCCTGTTGACCTCGTCGTGAAGGGAAAATTCGCCGAGATGCGTTGCAATTCTTGCATGGCTGGCCAGATGGCTTAGACTTCGATTTGACATTTTCGATGGGGCATCGGGGCGTTTCTCTGCGCATTCCGCTCGCTGCGTCGCAAATCTCCCCCTTTCGAGCGAGTTACCGTCCCTATGCAAGCTCCGATCCATGCCAAAGTCGTCATCGTCGGGTCAGGCCCTGCAGGCTACACCGCCGCGATCTACGCGGCACGAGCGATGCTGGAACCGGTGCTGATCCAGGGCATCCAGCCGGGCGGGCAGCTCACCATCACGACCGACGTCGAGAACTATCCGGGCTTCGCCGACGTCATCCAGGGTCCGTGGCTGATGGAGCAGATGGAGAAGCAGGCCATCCATGTCGGCACGAAGATCAAGACCGACCTGGTGACCAAGCTGGAACTTGGACAACGTCCGTTCCGCCTGACCTGCGATTCCGGCGACGTCTATCTTGCGGAGACGGTGATCCTGGCGACCGGTGCCCAGGCGCGCTGGCTCGGCCTTCCGTCGGAGGAGACGTTCAAGGGCTTCGGCGTCTCGGCTTGTGCCACCTGCGACGGCTTCTTCTATCGCGGCAAGGAGGTCGTCGTGGTCGGCGGCGGCAATACCGCGGTCGAGGAAGCGCTGTTCCTGACCAATTTTGCGTCGACGGTGACGGTCGTGCATCGCCGCGATCATTTCCGCGCCGAGCGAATCCTGCAGGAGCGCCTGTTCAAGCACCCCAAGATCAAGGTCGTATGGGACAGCGCGCTGGACGAGATCTGTGGCGCCAGCGCGCCGTCGAAGGTCACGCATGTCCGGCTCAAGAACGTCAAGACGGGCGCGGTATCCGAGCTGCCAGCCGACGGAGTGTTCGTTGCGATCGGCCATGCGCCGGCAACGGAGCTGGTTGCCGGCCAGCTGAAATTGAAACCTTCCGGTTACGTCGAGGTGGTGCCGGGGTCCACTGCGACCTCCGTTCCCGGGGTGTTCGCCGCCGGCGACGTCGCCGACGAAACCTATCGGCAGGCGGTCACCGCCGCCGGCATGGGCTGCATGGCCGCCCTCGAAGCCGAACGCTTCCTCGCCCACGCCGCGAGCGAACGCGCCGCTGCGGAATGAACTCACGATGCCACGATCACGGGATGGATTTACGGATATGGATTGGGACAAGCTGAAGGTGTTTCACGCAGCGGCGGAAGCGGGCAGCTTCACGCATGCCGGGGAGCAGCTCGGGCTGTCGCAATCGGCGGTGTCGCGACAGGTCAGCGCCCTCGAACAGGAGCTCGCCGTCTCGCTGTTCCATCGCCATGCGCGCGGCCTGATCCTGACCGAGCAAGGCGACCTCTTGTTCCGGACCGCGCATGACGTCTTCATGCAGCTGCAGGCGGCGCGCGCCAAACTGACCGACAGCCGCGAACGGCCGAGCGGTGACCTGAAGGTGACGACCACGCCGGGCGTCGGCATCAACTGGCTGATCCCCAGACTCGGCGAGTTCACCTCGCTCTATCCGGAGATCAGGATCACACTGATCGTCACCGACGAGGAGCTCGACCTCTCGATGCGCGAGGCCGACGTTGCGATCCGCACCCGCAAGCCGACCCAACCCGACCTGATCCAGCGCAAGCTGTTCGCGATGGGCTTCCATGCCTACTGCTCGCCCGAATACATCAAGCGGTTCGGTACGCCACGGACCCTCGACGAGCTCGACGATCACCGCATCATCACGCTGGCCGACGGCCAGGTGGCCCCGCATCTGCAGAACCGCAACTGGCTGGTCGAAGCCGGCCGCAACGGCTCCGGTCCGCGCGAAGCCTATTTCAGGGTCAACAACATCTTGGGCCTCGTGCGGGCCTGTCAGCAGGGTCTCGGCATCGCCGCGCTGCCCGATTACCTCGTCGAGGAAAATAGCCGTCTGGTGCAGCTGTTCGGCGAATCGGACTCCATTCAGCTCGACACCTACTTCGTCTATCCCGAGGAATTGAAGACGGTCGCGCGCGTTCAGGTGTTCCGTGACTTTGTCGTGAGCAAAGCCCAGCGCTGGCCGGCCTGACCTTGTCATCTCACCAGTGTGATCTGACATTGTGCATGTCTGACATGCGGCTTGCATGGTTGCCGCAATGCTGCTCCGAAGCTCATACTGCAGCCGTGCTGAGCGTTGGCGTTGCGCATTGTCCCCCTCCTCCAGTGGCGCAAGCGCTCAGAAATCCCTCTTGAAGGTGATCCCTCTTGAAGGTGATTGTGTCGGCCGCGTTGGCCAGTACCTCCAGCCGGGCTCTTTGGGCCCGGCTATTTTTTTGTCCAACTATTTCTTGCGCCGGCGCGGCGCGGCGTTGACAGCCCGCCTCACACCGCGCATGTAGGATCATGTCCACATCGTCGCACGCCAAGCTGTCGTCGAAAAAAGCTCCCCTCCCGGGGACATGTGGACGCGCGCGCTAGAATCTTCGGAATTCACCGCCGCATCACCAAGCCCCGCCGCAAGGACGGGGCTTTTTTTGCGTCTCGTCTCCGGCAATCACACCCAAGGAGATGGACCATGACCGACCCTCGCGCACAACTGCACGGCCTCTGGCTGCCGCTGATCACCCCCTTTTCAGATGGCGCGCTCGACGAACCATCCTTGCGCAAGCTGGTCCGGCACTACGCGGCTCAGCCGATCGACGGATTCGTGCTGGGCGCAACGTCGGGTGAAGGACTGGCATTGTCGTGGGACGAACGCCTGCGGCTGGTCAGTGCGGTGCGCACCGAGCTCGAGGCGGTCGGGCGGCCGCTGCCGATCTGCCTCGGCCTCGCCGGGGCTGCAACCTCCGATCTCATCGATGCGCTCGAGCGGACCGCATCATGGCCGATCGACCTCTATCTGATCTCGAGCCCGCCTTACGTCCGTCCATCACAACGCGGCCTGCTCGCTCATTTCCTGGCGCTGGCCGACCGCGCCGCTCATCCGATCGTGCTCTACAACATCCCCTATCGCTCGGCCGTCGGGCTCGACAACGAGACCCTGCTGCAGCTCGCCGAACATCCGGCGATCGTCGGGCTCAAGGATTGCTGCGCCAACCGCATGCAGACGCGGGATCTCATCACACGCCGTCCACCCGGCTTTCGCATCCTGACCGGCGAAGACGCCCAGAGCTTCGACGCCCTGCAGGCCGGTGCCGACGGCGCCATCCTGCTCTCGGCTCATGTGGAGACCGAAACGTTCGCTTCGATTCTCCAGCACGTAAAGGCAGGCCGACACGACGCTGCGGCAGCGTGCTGGGCACAGGTCGAAGATCTCACGCGGCTGTTGTTTACCGAGCCGAGCCCGGCGCCGGCCAAGTACTGGCTGGCTCGGACCGGCGTGATCGCAAGCGCGCAGGTGCGGCTGCCAATGGTGGAGGTCAGCACCGAGCTCGCTGCCCGGCTGGATCAGGAGATCGAACGCCGTGTGCAGCGGGAGGTGCAGCCTCGCGTCGCCTGATCCGAACGCGATCGTCGGCTCCATCTCGCCCCTTGACCCGATCGGGAGCGGCGAAGGCAGAGCCGGCGGCGCTGGCTGCGCAGGCGAGGACCGAAACCCCCGTGGTTAATCCGGGCTAACGGACGCAACCAAAATGCACCGCAGTCCGCAGCCAGCTTCTTAAAGACATTCCGCTATCGATGTTGAAAACGTTGAGAACGCGGGGACGTCGTGGCTTTGCAGGATCATCCATACCCTGACCAGCAGGGATTCAGCGTCGAGGACATCGTCTGGGCGGTCGGGATCTGGTCCGTGATCCTGACCCTGACGCCGGCAATCGCCATCTATCTTCTGATGATCGCCTGACCCCGCCGCGCGATCTGGAAGGCCTAATCATGCTCCAATTCGACCGGTTGACGGACCGGCCGAACACGACGAACGCGCGGAACCCCGCGCGTGCATGCTGATCCCCGTGCTGAGATCAGGCTGCCTGCTTGTGCATGGCGCCATTGGCCGACACCGTGCCGCGAATCGCCCTTACCGAACGCTCGATCGCAGCCCACAGCCGGGCGATCTCGGCAGCCGCACGGCCTTCCGCATAATATTCGCGCACGCCTTCGCCCTGTCCCAGCGCCATCAGAAGATCCGCACGATTGGTGATCTGTCCGCCCCACACCGGTGCCTTGAATTTCGCCAGCGCCTCGCGAGCGATGGTGACGATCGGGCTCTCGGCATCGTCGCGGCGCGCCGGCGCGCCATTGAGCACGACCGCGTAGGGCTTGCGCGCGGCACGGCAGGTCTGGATGGTTTCCTGAACCGCGTTGACGTCGAACACACCGGGACGGGCCGGAATGATGACCATGGTCGCGTTCTTGATCGCATCCTCGACGACGGCCGAAATGGTCGGCGGCGTATCGATCAGCACCCACTCAACGCCGTCGCGGCGCGCGGCGGACACGATTGCGCTCACCGAGTTCACGGCCGTCTTGATCGGCGGCTCGTTGGTGCCGCGCAGCTTGTGCCACAGCGTCAGCGACCCCTGAGGGTCGGCATCGATCAGCAGACAGGACTTGCTCGACTTGATCTGCGCGGCGAGATGGGCGGCCAGGGTGCTCTTGCCTGATCCGCCCTTACGCGAAGCGAAAACAATAACGTTCATACCTTGGCCTCCAGATTGACCCCGGCAGCGAAAATGAATCAGCGCGCTGATTCGCGGAAGATAAATTTAGCGATCATTAAGGCGTAACCCCTGATTGCTGAAACGCATTGGTTTTTGAGTCACACCGAGACGAGGAAAACGGCGGATCAGGCCGCATTGTTCGACAACATCCGGTCATGCCCGATCGCGTTTGCATGTTGAGGCTGCGCAAACGACGCGCGAACCGAACTGGTCCGCTCATCGAGCTCTTTCGAGTGCTGCCTGATGCGGCAAGATGAATCACTCGGTCGCGTCCGGGCGGCCTGCTCTCCTGGTCTCACCCGCACGCGTGGTCGCCGACTTCTTTGCGACAGCGGGACGGATGCTCATCGGCCTGTCCACGCGCCCGGAACTCGCGGCTTCGCGCGGCTGTGGTCCGAACTGGGCGCGACACGGCGGTGACAGCTCCGCCTTGCGACGAACCATGCAGGCAGTCACGCGATCGACATCTGGAATGTCGGAACTACAAAGCCGGAAGGCATCGCCCGTGCACGCCTGCTCCTGCTCGGCGGTATAGGCGGATGCTACTCCGGGCACTAACAGCGCAGCTGTCGCGACCAGCACAGCGGCGACGCCTGAACCGAAGCCTACCCCCCTCATGGTTTCCTCCCCTCGCTACCGCAAATGTGATTGAAGGAGGCGGGATTCGCAAGCTGGCGCTCAACGTCGGAAGTTCTATCAAGCCGCGCCGCGTTCGCTCGCGAATTTGAAGCCGAAGACAATGCCGGCGATATATCCGTTGAAATACGGGGGGCATGATTGCGCCCGCGCGATGCAATCAGCGTCGTGCACACGACGTCGAACGATCAGACGTGCCGCATGCCGCGGCTCCAGGGCCAACTCGCGATGCCCACATGCAGCTCGAGCTCGCGATCAGGATGGAAATGCAGCTGTCGAGAACGAGGGCGGCAACCACTTCAAGGTTCGTGAGGAATGCTTGCGAAACAAGGCCTTGCATGTTTCGGACGGCCGCTCTTAGACTACCGCTCGTCTGCCGCCTCCAATGATGAGGTTGGAGCGGGTGAGTGCTCATGGCCGAGAACAGTAGTGTCAACCTCGCGCTATTCGCGACGCAGCAAAAACTGCTCTTTGCGGACTTCTTCAAGCTTTACCAGACCGTTGCACGACCCCGCCGGATCTTCGTGATCGCGGCAGACGCAAACGCGGTCGCGCGCGTCGAGAAGCTCGGACGACGCATCAACAAGACCGGATTCGTGGAGGGCAAGAGCTTCGTCGAGATGGCACTGCTGCGGGTGCCGATCTCGTTTCGCGACGTCGCAAGCCGAATCGAGAAGTGGGTGTCGCCAACCCGCGATGAAGGACCGGCCCTGCTCGTCGTGGACATGAGCTGGGGCCTGGAGACCAACTCGGCGACAGCGAATTTTGAGGGCTGGCCCGCACTTGCGGAAGCGCTCGCCCAGCAGTCAGAGCTCTCGATCGCCTCGCTCTATAACCGTCGGGTGCTGATCGACGAGCAGCTGCTCGTCGCGCTGCGCGGCCATCCGCAAATTCTCACCAGCAGCGGACTGGTCAGCAACCCGCATTGGCTCCCGTCGCGACTGCAGACGCGCGGCGCGCTGCGCGAGCAGGTGGATTTCTGGCTCGGCGCGATCGCGCCGGAGCTGCGGATCGGCACATCGGCGGCGGCCCTGCACGCGGCCGAAGGCGCCGACCCGATGTGGCTGCTGCGCCGATCGGCGGAGGAGCCCGGCACTGTTTATCTCGACAGCCGCGACCGCTGGAAGATCCGCTGTTTCGGACGCTTGCGGATCTATCGCAACGACGGCAGCCAAGTGAACTGGGACCCGCCGGGCGGCGCGACCCGCAAGACCAAGACGCTGTTCGCCTATCTGCTGCAAAAGGGCGGCCACGGCGCCGGTACCGATGAACTCGCCGATCTGCTCTGGCCCAACGCCGACGACATCGAGGCTGCGCGTAACCGCCTCTATCACACCGTGCGCTATCTTCGGCTGGCGCTCGGCCAGTCCGACCGACGCGACGGCGGCCGCAACTACGTCCGGCGCGAGGGCTCGCGCTACGTGCTGGTGCCGCCGGAGCGCAGCTGGCTCGACATCTCGACCTTCGAGCAGCTGTGCCGCCAGTCCCAGGGACACATCAAGGCCGGCGCCAGCGACGAGGCGCTGATCTGCCTGCAGGCGGCGGATCGTCTCTACACCGGAGACCTGTTCGAAGACATTCCGGTCGAGTACGCCGATGATGGCGAGCGCGACTGGTGCTGGAGCAAGCGCTACTGGCTGCGCGATATGTTCTTCAAGGTACAGCGCGACGCGGCGCGCATCTATCTCGAACGCAGCGACTACTCGGCCGCGCTCGCGCATTGCCAGAAGGCGCTCGCGATTGATCCCTTGTGCGAGATGGCGCATGCCGAGGCGATGCAGGTGTTCAAGGCGCAAGGACGGCGCGAGGCGATCGACCGCCAGTTCAAGCTCTATCTCGACTCGCTCAAGCATTTCGACAACCGGCCGAAGAGCGCCTCGCTTCAGGAGCTGCATCGCAAGCTGACGGCTTGAGAACGCTCGTTCGCCACGAGCCAAAGCTGGTCGGTGCACGACCTGCCCGGCGAACACGGCGCAACGGCACAACCCTCGGCAAATTCTACATTTTCTTCAAAATTATCATAGAGTTACAAGCTAAAGAAAACCCAAAGGCCGCCGCTTAGAGTGAGCCCATAACAATGTCGCCGTCGAGAGCGGCGAATGGGAGGACGACATGCCAGGTTCGGCAGCTCAGCTGGCGCGGTGTCCCTATGGCGACGCCGCAAAAGACTTCGATCCCTTCGAGATGCGCGATCCGTTCCCGTTCTACGAATGGGCGCGCGCTGAGGCACCGGTCTTCTTCTCCAACGAGCTGAAATATTACGTCGTCGCGCGCCACGCCGACATCAAGGCGGTGTTCGAAGACTGGCGCACGTTCTCATCGGAGAATGCACAGGCGCCGCTTCGCCCGATGTGCGACGAAGGCAAGCGCATCATGCGCGAGGGCGGCTTCACCGCCTATTCCGGCCTGTCGGCCCGCGTGCCGCCAGATCACACCCGCATCCGCAAGCTCGTCCAGGGCTGCTTCGGACCGCGCCGGTTCAGGGCGATCGAGCCGGAGATCAAGGCGATCGTCAACCAGGCGATCGATGCCTTTGCCGATCGCGGACATGCCGACTTCTTCCGCGAATTCGCCTATGACGTCCCGGCGCTGGTGCTGTTCAAGCTGGTCGGCATCCCCAACATGGACGTGCCGCGCGTGAAGTCATGGGCGGTGAGCCGCGCGCTGCTGACCTGGGGCGACCTCAGCGACGACGAGCAGGTCGAGCATGCGCGCAACATGGTCGAATACTGGAACTACTGCCGCGAGCTCGTTCGCCTGCGCCACGACGATCCGACCGACGATCTTCCGGGTGATCTGGTCCGGCTGCAGAAGGAGGGCGCCGAGATCAGCGACGAGGAAATCGCCGGCGTTCTCTACAGCGCGCTGTTCGCCGGCCATGAGACCACGACGACGCTGATGGCCAACGGCATGCGCGAGCTGCTGCAGCGGCGCGAGAACTGGGAAGCCATCATCGCGGAGCCCCAGCTCATTCCGAATGCGGTCGAGGAATCGCTGCGCTTCAGCCCATCCATCGTGGCCTGGCGCCGGCGTGCCCTGAAGGACGCCCAGATCGGCGGTGTGCCGGTGCCGAAGGACTCCAACATCCTCCTGCTGATCGGCTCCGCCAATCGCGACGAGTCCGTGTTCTCCGAGCCGACCCGCTTCGACGTCCGGCGCACCGACGCAAGAAGCCATCTGGCCTTCGGCTACGGCATCCACACCTGCGTCGGACAACAACTCGCCCGCATTGAGTTCGCGATCGCGCTCGGCGAGCTGACACGCAGGCTTCCGGGCCTCCGGCTGGCTGCGGATCAGACCATCGACTTCGTTCACAACATCTCGTTTCGCGTGCCGACCACGCTTCGGATCGAATGGGACGTCACCTGACGCGACACGTTCGTCAGCAGGACGCGTTTCACAAGCAACAACAAGTCCGGAATCGATCCGGACCACAAGGTGGGGAACAGACGCATGGGCGCCAACGCAGCCGCATCTTTCATCGTGCCGTTCGAAGCCGCACGCGAAGACGACTTCCCGAGGATCGGCGGAAAATGCGCAAGCCTGGCGCGCATGATCGCACAAGGCGTGCGCGTGCCGGCGGGATTTGCGGTCGCGACCGACGCCTACGCCTTGCATCTTCGAAGCAACGGGCTCGAGGCGACGATCAGTGAGCGCCTGTCGCGGATCGTGCTCGACGATGTCGACGACGAAGAGAAGCTTTCGCACGAGATCCGCGACGCAATCATCGCGCAGCCGATGCCGGGCTCGGTCGAGCAGTCGATCCGCGAGGCCTATCGCCGGATGTCGCCCGACGGCCAATTGCCGGTCGCGGTGCGCTCGTCGGCAACAGCGGAAGACCTGCCCGATGCCAGCTTTGCCGGCCAGCAGGACACCTATCTCTGGGTGGTCGGCGAGGACATCGTGGTCGAGAAGGTCAAGGCGTGCTGGGCCAGCCTGTTCAATGCCCGCGCGATCTCCTATCGCGCCGAGAACGGGCTCGGCCAGATCGACGTGCTGATGTCGGTCGGCGTCCAGAAGATGGTCAATGCCACCGCCGCGGGCGTGGCGATGACGCTGGATCCCATCAATGGCGACCGCACCAAGATCGTGATCGATTCCGCCTTCGGGCTCGGCGAGCCCGTGGTCTCCGGCGAAATTACGCCGGATAATTTTGTCGTCGAGAAGGTGCTTCTCCAGGTGATCAAACAACGGATCGCCGAGAAGGATTTCGAGCTCGTCGCTGATCGCGCCGAGCGCCGCACGGTCGAGCGCGTGATCGCGCCGGAACGTCGCACCCTGCCCTCCCTGACCAACGCGCAGGTCCTCGCCGTCGCCAGGCTCGCCAAGTCGCTCGAGCGCAGCATGGGCTGCCCACAGGACGTCGAATGGGCGATCGATGCCGATCTCCCCGAGGACGAGAATCTCGTCGCGCTGCAGAGCCGGCCGGAAACCGTCTGGAGCCGGAAGAAGAAGCAAACGAGCGCGATCTATGAAACCGGGATCGCGGGCGTGCTGGGAACGCTGCTGGCCCCGGTTCAGGCCAAGCGGTGAGCATCACCTAATGAACAACAGAGAAAACGAGGGGAAACGACGATGACAGCGCATGCGAAATTCCCAAGTCCCTATGACCTGAAGACTCCTGTCGGCGCCGAGGGCTGGGAAAAGCTTTATCCCTACTATCTGCAGTTCCAGAACAGCCTGCGCGACAAGGAGGACGGCAAGTTCTGGTTCTGCGACTCGCAGCACTGGCCAAGCCCGTTCAAGCCGTTCGACGCCGTCACCGTCGAGTTCGCGGTCAAGTGCCTCGGCCAGTACAACACGCGGCACTATCTGATCCCGCCGGCCAACGGCGTCGAATACCGCATTCACAACGGCTATTGCTACATGAGCCCGGTCGCCGTCGCGCCCGAGCTGATCGGCGGCCGCGTGCCGCATTTCATGGAGCGCGCCGGCTACTACTTCCAGAACTGGGACCGCCTGCTGGCGAACTGGGACAAGAAGGTTCGCGCCAACATCGCCGATCTCGAAGCGCTCAACTTCGAGCCGCTGCCCGAAGCCGTGCCGCTGGAGTGGATCACGGGGGGCGTCGGCCTCGACAACACCTACGCGCTGATGGAGACCTATGATCGGGCGATCCAGCTGCTCTACAAGACCTGGCAGTATCACTTCGAGTTCCTGAATCTCGGCTACGCCGCCTATCTCGACTTCTTCAGCTTCATGAAGGGGCAGTTCCCCACCATTCCCGACCAGGCCATCGCCAAGATGGTGCAGGGCGTGGAGGTGGACCTGTTCCGTCCCGACGACGAGTTGAAGAAGCTCGCCAAGCTCGCCGTGAAGCTCGGTGTCGCCGATGCCCTGAAGAGCGGATCGGTCGACGAGGCACTTGCTGCAGTCGGCCGTGCGCCGAACGGCGCCGAATGGCTGAAGGCCTGGAAGGAGGCCCAGGATCCCTGGTTCAACTTCACCTCCGGTAACGGCTTCTACTCGACCGACAAGTACTGGATCGAGCATCTCGATATCCCGCTCGGCTACATCAGGGACTACGTCGTCCGCGTGCAGCGGGGCGAGGACATCGACCGGCCGACGGAGGCCATCGCGAGAGAGCGCGACCGGATCACGTCCGAATATGCCGAGTTGCTCGATGCCGACGCCCGCGCCGCCTTCGAGGGCAAGCTCGGGCTCGCCCGCACCGTCTTCCCCTATGTCGAGAACCACAATTTCTACATCGAGCATTGGTCGATGAGCGTGTTCTGGCGCAAGATGCGCGAGCTCGGCGCCATCTTCCGTGACGCCGGCTTCTGGAAGGACGCCGACGACCTGTTCTATCTCAACCGTCAGGAAGTCCGCGACGCGTTGTTCGACTACGGCAATGGCTGGGCGGTCGGCGCACCCGCGATCGGTCCGACCTACTGGCCGCCGGAGATCGAGCGTCGCAAGACAATCCTGGCCGCCCTCGCGACGACGCCGCCGCAGCCCGCGCTCAACAATCCGCCGGATGTGATCACGGAGCCGTTCACGATCATGCTCTGGGGCATCACCACCGAGAGCATTGGCCGCTGGCTCGATGGCGCTGCGAACACGACCAAGCTGTCCGGCATGGCGGCCTCGCCCGGCATCGTCGAGGGCCGCGCCCGCGTGGTGCGCTCGGCCGATGAGCTCGGCCAGATCGAGCAGGGCGAGATCCTGGTCGCGCCGGTCACCGCGCCGAGCTGGGCGCCGATCTTCGGCAAGATCAACGCGATCGTCACCGACATCGGCGGCATGATGTCCCACGCCGCGATCGTGTGCCGCGAATACGGCCTGCCGGCCGTCACCGGCACCGGGCGCGCAAGCTCCTCGATCAAGAACGGGCAGATGCTGCGCGTCAACGGCTCGACCGGCGAAGTGACCATTCTGTCTTGAACCAACCAGCAGAGGCCGGCAGGGCCGGCCTCTGCTGCCGCATATGGAATACTGCAATGCTCGATAAGTCCGACGTCGGCAATCGCTATGACGAGGTATGGCGCATCAGCGAGCCGTACATGCGCGCGCGCAAGAACGACGTCCACATTCCGCTGTCCTATGCCTACGCCCGCAAGCTGCTGTCGCACTATCCGGATGCAGACGAGGACATCGTCTCCCTCGCAATCATCCTGCACGATATCGGCTGGTACTCGATCGACATGAAGGACATCATCGAGAAGGGATTCGGCGCCAACATGATGAAGTCCGACGTGCGCTTTCTGCACGAAAGCGAAGGCGTTCGCATGTCGCGCGAGGTCCTGGAGCAGGCCGACTGGCCGGAGCCGGTGATCGTCGCGGTCGGCGAGATCATCGATGGCCACGATACCCGCCCCTACCCGCGCTCGCTGAACGACCGGGTCGTGCGCGACGCGGACAAGCTGTGGCGCTACACGACCACGGGCGTCGCGGTTGCCTGCGACTGGTTCAAGATGACGCCGCGCCAATATGCGTCGCGCCTGACAACCCAGCTTGCCGTGCTCGAGACCGAAGCCGGACGGCTGATGGCCGAGGAGGCGCTGAACAAGACCCGGGCAGCGCTGATGCTCGACCTGATCTGAACAACGGACGGCGGACATGGACATGTTCATCGACGGCCGCCGGGTTGCAGCCCAAGGCGGAGCGACCTTCGACGTTCTCGATCCGGCGACCGGCGAGACGATCGACAGCGTTCCGGATGCGGGCCGTGCGGATGTCGATGCCGCGATCCGGTCGGCCGAGACGGCGCTCCAGGCCTGGAAGGCGACACCCGTCGCCGAACGCGCGCGCCTGCAAAAGGCTGCGGCGCAGCTGATGCGCGCGAACGCCGAGGAGCTCGGCCGTCTGCTGACCAGGGAGCTCGGCCGTCCGCTGGCGGGCGCGATCGGCGAAATCCAGCGCTCGGCCGAATTGCTCGACGTCTATGCCGAAGAAGGCCTGCGCCTGCACGCCGAGATGCCGCTGACGGGCGTGGCCGGCGAGAAGATCATCATCACGCGCGAGCCGGTCGGCGTCGTGGTCGCGATCACGCCGTTCAACTATCCGGTGACCTTGCTCTGCTTCAAGCTCGGCGCCGCGCTGATGGCCGGCTGCACCGTCGTCGCCAAGCCTGCCGAGGACACGCCGCTGTCGACCTTGCGGCTCGCCGAACTGTTCCGAACGGCGGGCTATCCAAACGGCTGCTTCAACGTCGTGACCGGCCGCGGCCCCGACCTCGGCATGCAGATGATCGAGCATCCGACGCCGCGCAAGATCGCCTTCACCGGCGGCACCAGGGCCGGCAAGGCGATTGCCGCCGCGGCAGCAGGAACGATGAAGCGCGTCACGCTCGAGCTCGGCGGCCAATGTCCGGCCATCGTCTGCGCCGACGCCGACATCGGCGCAGCCGCTGCGGCGATCGCCCGTCACGCCTTCGCCAATTCCGGTCAGTTCTGCTACCGAGTCAATCGCGTCTATGTCGAGCGCCCCGCCTATGCGGCGTTCCTCGACGCGCTCGCCGGCAAGGTCGCGCAGCTCGAAATCGGCAACGGCCTGACCTCGAATTGCGCGCTCGGGCCTTTGGTCAACGAGAAGATCTACCGCAACAGCGAGCGACAGATTGCGGACGCCCGCGCCCTCGGCGCGACCGTGCTGACCGGCGGAGCCCGGTTGACTGGCGGCCTCTACGACAAGGGCTGGTTCCTGCCGCCGACGGTAATTGCCGATGCCAATCCTTCCGCTCTCGTCATGACCGAGGAAACGTTCGGGCCGGTGCTCGGCGTTGCCGCATTCGACGACCGCACTGAAGCGCTGCGGCTCGCCAATGCGACGGTCTATGGCCTGGCGGCCTTCGTGTTCTCGCGCAACCTCGCGGTAGGGCTGACATTGGCCGAGCGCCTCGAAGCCGGCTCGGTCTGGGTCAACGACATCCAGCGATCGAACCAGCGCGCGCCGTTCGGCGGCATGAAGCAGAGCGGGATCGGCCGCGAAAAGGGCCGCTACGGCATCGAGGACTATCTCGAATACAAGACGATCTATCTCAGCTACGACGCGGAGCTGCGATGACGCATTTTCTGCGCGAACAGGATCTGCCGATCTGGCTTGCTGCGCGGCCGTGGCTGGACGTGCGCTCGAACGACGAACATACGCTGATCTCCTATCGTCTCGGCCAGGCGCTGCTGCGGATCCATCCCGACGCGGACGCCTCCGTGGTGCTGCCCGCGATCCTCATGCACGACGTCGGCTGGAAGAAATTCCCGCCCGAGCAGCTCGCCGCCGCCGTCGGCCCCAATCCCAGATATCCCGAGCTGCAGCGCGCCCACGAGATCGAGGGTGTGAAGATCGCGGCCGAAACGTTCGCACGGCTGGCGATCCCTGGGCTGCAGGTCGAGACCATCCTGGCGATCATCGACGGCCACGACACCCGCAAGAAGGCGATCTCGCGCGAGGATGCGCTGATGAAGGATGCCGACAAGCTGTGGCGCTTCACCGGCCATGGGGTCGCGACGATCGGCGGCTGGTTCGATACGCCGCCAAAGGAGACGCTCGCGATGCTGGAGAGCTTCGTGCTGCCATCGATGCTGACCGAGGCCGGTACGACCATGGCCCAGGCGCTGATCGCGGAGGGCGTCGCATCCGCGTTCATGACGGATCTGCTGCACATCGAGGTTCCCGCATGAGTCCGATCCAACTGCAAGGGAAGCGCGTCATCGTCACCGGCGCCGCCGGCGGGCTCGGCCGCGGATTTGCGCTCGCCTTCGCTGCGGCCGGTGCCGAGGTCGTCGCCGCCGACATCCGTCTTGGCGGCGCCGAGGACACCGCGCGACTGGTCCGCGACCGCGGCGGCAAGGCGCACGCGGCCGAGGTCGACGTCGCCGACGAGGCGTCCACTACGGCGCTAGCACAATTCGCGCTTGCGCGCATGGGTGGCCTCGACGTGCTGGTCAACAATGCCGCTATCTATGCCGGACTCGCGCGCCGTAGCTTCGAGGCGATCCCCGAAGCCGAGTGGGATCGCGTGATGCGCGTCAACGTCAAGGGCGTGTGGATGATGAGCAAGGCGGCCGCGCCGCTGATGCGGCGCGCCGGCGGCGGCGCGATCGTCAACGTCTCGTCCGCCACGGTCATGAGCGGCTCACCGATGTGGCTTCACTACGTGTCGTCGAAAGGCGCCGTCATCGCGATGACCCGCGCTCTGGCGCGCGAGCTCGGCGACGACAAGATCACCGTCAATGTCATCGCGCCCGGCTTCACGCTCACCGAGGCCAGCCTCGGCCTGATGGAGAACGCCGCCGAATATGGCGTTTCCCGCGGCGCATTGAAGCGCGCGGCCGACGTCGACGACATGGTCGGCGGCGCACTGTTCTTCGCTTCGTCAGCCGCGGCCTTCATCACCGGCCAGACCCTGATCGTCGATGGCGGCCGGCAGTTCATCTAGGGATACGCAACGACCCATGCCCAGGATCATCTTCATCGAGCCCGACGGCACCGAACGTCTCGTCGATGCCGAGCCCGACGAGAGCGCCATGCAGGCGGCGAAGCGCAACGGCGTCGACGGCATCATCGGCGAATGCGGCGGTTCCTGCATCTGCGCCACCTGCCATTGCCACGTCGACAAGGCCTGGCTCGATCGCGTCGGCCCGGCTGGTGACATCGAGGCCGACCTGCTCGAGTTCGAGGCCGCGGACGTCCGCGCCGAAAGCCGCCTGGCCTGCCAGATCCCGATCACCGAGGCGCTGGACGGCCTCCTGCTGCACGTCGTCGGCCGCAGCCGCTGATCAGCGGCAAGCCTGCGCTGGCCTCGCGTCCACTCCGTCGTTTGTCGGCGGCGCGGCAGGCTAAAGCGTACCTCGCGGCGCTTTCATAGCTTCGGTCATGAGGCGCATCGAGCTTCTCGCTTGAAGCACGACACCGAAGCGTTGACGTCCGACATAGTCGATCCTCCTTCCGCACCGCATCGATCATCTGCGCGCTTGCGTGGCCGTACGCACGGGTCCGCACTCGATCGCAAGTCCGTTGTTGCGTGGCGATTTGCGCGCGCGATCGCGACCAAAGAAAAACCAAAGAACGTCCCCTAGACTGGCCCTCAATGCATCGAGCAACGATCTCTCCGCCTCTGTTGCTGAAGATCGTACGTCATCGACACGAGCCGCGCAAAGTCCGTCCATCCAAGAGCGGCGGCGCGGAACGCAACCAAGAAGAACGAACGCGATCACATAGCTCGGGAGGAGCAACGCATGCCGAAGCTGCAGCGGCGGGACTATTACGACACAGCCCGCGACATGAACTGGGCTTTCTCCTATGTCAGCGAGGACGAGGTCTTTCCCGAGGAGCTCTCGAAGAGCTTCGGCATCCATGGCGAGCAGTGGTGGGGCTGGGACGAGCCGTATAAGCTGACCTACCGCGAATACGTTCACAACCAGGCCGGCAAGGACGACGGCATCTACTCGATCCGCTCGACCATCGCGCGCTCCAATCTGTACGACAATCTCGACGCCGGCTGGAAGTCGGCGATCAAGGCGCATTACGGCGCCATTCCGGTTCCGGAATACTTCGCCTCGATCGGCGAGGCGCGCATGGCCCGGTTCGGCCGCGCCGCCGCCTGGCGCAACATGGCTACGTTCGGCACGCTCGACGAATGCCGCCACGGCCAGGCGCAGATCTACTTCCCTTATTGCCTGCTGGCTAAGGACCCGCAATTCGACTGGGCCCATAAGGCAATGCACACCAACGAGTGGGGCGTCATCGCGGCGCGCAGCCTGTTCGACGACATGTTCACCGCCAATGATGCGGTGTCGACGGCGATCCAGCTGACCTTCACCTTCGAGACCGGATTCACCAACCTGCAGTTCCTCGGCATGGCCTCCGATGCGCTGCATGTCGGCGACATCGAGTTCGGCGCGCTGATCTCCTCGATCCAGACCGACGAGGCGCGGCATTCGCAGCAGGGCGAGCCGACGCTGAAGATCATGATCAACAACGGCAAGAAGGCCGAAGCGCAGAAGATGGTCGACCAGATGTTCTGGCGATCGTGGAAGCTGTTCGCGCTGCTGACCGGTATCTCCATGGACTACTACACGCCGCTGGAAAGCCGGACGATGTCGTTCAAGGAGTTCATGCAGGACTGGATCTGTCGCCAGTTCATGGACCAGTTCAAGGATCTCGGCATGAACGTGCCGTGGTACTGGGAAGAGCATTTCCTGCCCGAGCTCGACTGGGTCCATCACGCCTATCACATGGGCGTCTGGTTCTGGCGACCGACGGTATGGTGGAATCCGGACGCGGGCGTGTCCACCGCCGAGCGCGACTGGCTCGAGCAGAAATATCCCGGCTGGAACGACCGGTTCGGCAAGCTGTGGGACGTGATCGACGACAATGTCCGCGCAGGCCAGATCGAGAAGACCTATCCGGCGACGCTGCCGATCGTCTGCAACTGCTGCCACATCCCGATCTGCAGCCCGAGCATCGGCAAGGCGCCGCGCATCACCACGCACAACGGGCGCAAGCTGAACTTCTGCTGCGAGGTCTGCGAATGGGTGTGGAAGAGCCAGCCGGAGCGCTACGACACCCATCTCTCGGTGGTCGACCGCTTCCTCGCCGGTCATATCCAGCCGCCGACGCTGGAGGGCGCGCTGCAATACATGGGCATCACGCCCGACGTGGCCGGCAACGACGCGCAAAACTATGCCTGGAATGGCGCATCTCGCCTCGCGGCCGAGTGAGCCGCCCGCGGCCGCGACGAACGAGCATCACGTAGAGAGGCGCCGCTCACGAGCGGCTCGCCCAGCCTACACAACAAACAGACATGGGAGGTAAGCGTGGCCCTGTTCCCGCTCCAAGCCAACTTCCGCGGCGACTTCGTCGTCCTGCTGATCCCCGTCGACGACGGCGACAGCATGAGCATCGTGGCCGACAAGGTCGCCCAGCACACGGTCGGACTGCGCGTCGCCGAGAAGAACGCGTCAAAATCCGTCTACTACAACGGCAAGGAGCTGCCATCCGCGATGACGATTGCGCAGTCCGGAATCCAGCCGATGGATTGGATCGAGGTGGCCTATGTCTGACGATGCCGATGTGACGTGGAGGCAGGTCGCAACCTTTGACGATCTCTGGGAAGGCGATTTCATCAGCGTCGAGGTCGACGGCGAGGAGGTGATCGTGGTGCATCTGCCGGGCGGCGAGCTGCGCTGCTTCCAGGGCATGTGCCCGCATCAGGAGATCCTGCTGGCGGACGGCAAGGTCGATTTCGAAGCCGGCACCATCACCTGCTCGGCCCATGAATGGGAATTCAGCATGGATGACGGCCGCGGCCTCAACCCGCGCGACTGCCGGCTTTTCCGCTACGCGGTGAAGAAAGACGGCGAAGCCATTCTGGTCGGCGTGCCGAACGACGGCCGGCTGCGCCGCTTGCGCCACAAGACCGAGCAGGACGCATAGGACAAGCTCATGACCATGACAGCAGCACCGAAACTGGTCGGCCCCGTCATCAGAGGCGTCGACGAAGACATCATCGACGCCGTGATCGCGGCGAGCGAGCAGGACAATCCGGACGTCGAGATCGTCATCGAGGACCGCGGCGGCTACGTCCGCGTCCAGGCCGACCGGAACTTCCGCCTGACGCAGAAGAGCATGCAGGCCGCGCTGGGGCGACCGTTCCGGCTCGCCGAGATCGAGCCGAGCCTGGTGTCGTTCGGTGGACGGCTCGAATCGATGGACGACGAGTGGGTCTGGACCATCCACACATAGAAAATCCCGGGAGGACACGTCATGACCGCAATGACCGCGAAGCCGGCTGCGCGCAAGCAGAAAAAGACCTGGAGCCTGTGGACGGAGCGCCGGCTGCCTTCGGAATACGAGGCCGTCACCTACAAGTTCCACAGCCATTTCCGGCGGGCGCCGGCACCGTTCGAGCTGTCCGAGAACTGGTCGATCAACCAGTTCTATCTCAGGAATCGTGAAGGCTCGAAGCTCACGCTGGACGATTGGGAGGGCTATCGCGATCCCCTCACCTACACCTATCGCCGCTATGTCACCGATCAGAAGGATCGCGAGGTCTATTGCGACAATCTGATCGACGAATTCGAACGCCAGGACAGCTCCCGCAAGCTTTCCGCGGCGTGGCTCGACTTCCTCGGCCAAGCCTATCTGCCGGTGCGGTTTCCCGGCCATGCGATGCAGATGAGCGCCGCCTATGTCGCGCAGATGGCGCCGTCGGCCTTTGTCACCAACACCTTCTATTTCCAGATGGGCAATGAAATGCGCCGCGTGCAGCGCCAGGCCTATCTGGCGAAGGCGCTCGCGCTCGACACCGGACGCCCGGAGCTCGCCGACAGCGACATCACGCGGACGATTTGGACGCTGGCGCCGCAATGGCAGGGCCTGCGCGAGCTGATCGAGAAGCAGCTGATCGCCTACGATTGGGGCGAAGCGTTCGTCTCTCGCAATCTGGTGCTGCGGCCGATCTTCGATCACGTCTTCAATCGCGAGATCGCCGATCTGGCACGGGCGAACGACGACGACCTGCTGGCGCTGCTGCACGACGACTTCCGCAACTACGACGAAGCCTATGCCGTCGAGACCACCAAGGCCCTGGTGCGCTACGCCACCGGCAAGGTCCCCGCGCATGCGGTTCTGCTGCGGGAGTGGGTCGCGAAGTGGATGCCGCTCGGCGAACGCGCCGCGCGCGGCCTGAGCGAGGCACTTTCGGCCGCGCCAGGCGCGGACGGTGCACAGGCGATCCTCGAGCGAACCATGACGGCCCAGGCGCGGCTGATCGCGGATTGCGGCTTGTAGTTTGGCGGGTGCGATCGGCGCGCTGCGCTGACCGCCCAGGCCGAAAGGATGGCGTTGATGACCCGGCAACTTCGCGTCGAGCCCGACGGTGTCGCAATCGATGCCGCCGACCACGAAACCATCCTTCAGGCAGCGCGACGCGGGGGCGTTGCGCTGCCTTACGAATGCGGCTGGGGCAGTTGCGGCGCCTGCAAGGTGACCCTCGTCAACGGCCAGGTCGATCTGATCTTTCCCGGTGCGCCGGCCGTCAATCCGCGCGACGCGCGGCGCAACCGCATCCTGGCGTGCCAGTCCCGCGCGATCTCGGACGTCACCATCGCGCGCGGTCCCGGCGAATGGTCGGCGCCAGTGCCCCGTTGCGTCGAGCAACAGGCGATCCTGCGCGACGTCGTCGATCTCGCGCCGGAGGTTCGCCAGTTCAGCTTCGAGACGATCGAGCCGATCGACTTCCGGCCGGGTCAGTATGCGATCCTGCAACTCGGCGTGGACCTGCGCCGCAGCTATTCGATGTGCAATCTGCCGGGCAGCAACGTCCTGCAATTCATTGCCAAGCGCTACGACGACGGCAAAGGCAGCAATGTGCTTGCAGGCTTGAGTCCTGGCGCGCGCATCACGATCGAGCTCCCTTTCGGCACCTGTACGCTCCGACGCAAGCCGGGCCGCAAGGTGTTCGTGGCTGGAGGCACGGGCGTCGCGCCGATTCTGGCGATGATGCGCGAGGCAGCGGAGGCGCAGCTCGATTTCGGATCGCCTGTAGATGTCATCTACGGTGCGCGCACGCCGGCCGATCTCGCGGCCGACGACATGCTGGAAGCGGCGATCGCGCGCGTTCCCCAGGCGCGTTATCTAGCAGTGGTCGAAAACGCGCCGTCAGGCTGGCCGCATGCGGCCGGCTTTGTCACCGATGCGATCAGGACAACCATCGCCGATCCGACCGCGGCAGAATTCTACGTGGCTGGCCCGCCGGTCATGGTCGGCGCCGTCAAATCACTGCTGCGCAGCGCCGATGTTCCGATCACGCAGGTTCACTATGACGCCTTCGGCTAGGGCAAGCTTGCGCAGCGCGCCACCGATCTGGGCGATGGCGCCGGGGTTGCGCCGTCTCGCCACGCGCCAAGGTGCCGCCCCGCGGCTCGCACCGACATGGCCCTGCCACCAGCTCGACGACCCCTCACCTGCCGGATACGCCGCGCAGCTCGCATCATGCGCAGGCGCGCTGGCCGGAGTCGAAGAGGTCGCTGCGCCGCTGAGTGCCGCAGGCCGCGCCTTCGCGCTCGATGACCTCCATGCCATGGGCCAGCCTGAGGCCTTTGTGTTCGCGCCGGTGTGGCTCATCATTCGCCTCGACGGATCGCTGCACCTGACCTTGCGGCCGGAATGGGCACAGAAGGTCGCGGCCAAGGGCTGGGGCACGGTGCATCCGTTCGCGCGCTACATGGCCGGCGCCGTGCCGCCGCAGAGCCTCGTCATCTACACGCCGCGGGATTCACACGAGCTCGCCGTGGTCGCGCGCATCATCGCGGCCGCTCATTGCTACGCGAGCGGCCGCATCGGCGAGGTCGCGCTGCCCGACAGCCGGTGGTGAGCGATGCCGAACACGACCACGAGCGATGAAACCAGCGCCACGCGGTTTCGCATCCGGCTCGAACGGCCGGATGGCATTGTCAGCTTCGACGCGGCGGCCGACGAGTATCTGCTCTACGGCATGCTCGATGCCGGCATCGACAGTCCCTACATCTGCGAGCAGGGCTGGTGCATCGCCTGCGCAGCGCGCCTACTGGCGGGCGATGTCGATCGCTCCGACGCGCTCACGGTGTATCCGGAGGACGTCGAAGCCGGCTTTCTGCTGCTGTGCTCGACCAAGCCACGTTCGGATCTGATCCTGAGCCAGGATGAGCGTCAGACCCGCAGAGACATGATGCAGCACCGGATCGAGCACAATCGGCTGGCACGGGCCTATCCGCCCGGCGCACGCTTCCGGTTCCGCCGCGGACGGGCCGCAGCGCGGATCGAAGCACGTGACGATCCTTAGCCCGAAGGCGAAGGTCACACGTTCGAATCGCATCGGGCGCGCTGGAACAATTCGAACGTCCGCCCCTCAGATTCGTGCTCTGCCGGCGAGCGACCAATCCGGTTCGAAGGCTTGTGTCGATTTTCACCCCGACTGAGCGCCGATCGGCGGAAACGGCTCGACACCATTGCAGGTGATCAAGAGTAGATCGAGAGCCGACGCCATCTTCGAACCGCCGCGGTTGCCAGGGGGCTATTCCAGGCCGTCGGCTGCTCAACTTCGTATAAGTTCTTGATCCTGCTGGTACAGTTTGGTGGGCTCGAATGATGACGACTATGGACGGATCGTAAAGTTGCTCATTCTGACAGCCCAACGCAGGGACGAAGTTGGCGGAATGCGTTGGGCCGAACTCGACTCGTCTAAGCGCGTTTGGACCATCCCCGGAACCCGCCGAGAGCATGTTTTTGGGGACGACCCGCGCCGGACGGGCGACCAAGAGCGTGGCTTCTTGGATGGTCGAAGTCGAAGGCCATGCTGGACGCCCGCTTACTCGCCAACCGTCAAGCGATCGCAAGGGCGGGTGAGACGACGACTCCGCTACTGGATTGGTGGCTGCACGATCTACGCCGCACCGCAGCGACTGTGATGGCCGACCGGCCTGGTGTGCTCCCCCACATCGGCCGTGGAACATGTCGCGCAGCTTTTCCGGCACGACCTTGCACACGATCTCGGCCACGCGCTCGCAGAAGGTGACCCGCGCCGTTCGGCATAATGCCGTACCGGATCGGCACGCCCGTAGTCCGAGGTCATATCCTTGGCGCGATCGCGCGACAGGTGGCGGACAAGACGATCCTGATTGGCCATGCGCGAACCAGACCGTATCATCCGTTTGAAAACCCGTCCTCGCAAGGACCGGGCTGTCCCGGTCCACCATCTCCCGCGAGATCGCCGAGGGCACGTTCCCGGCTCAGCTCAAAATCAGCACCAACGGGACCAGCTGGCATGAATCCGACATCAACCGGTGGATCCCAGATCCAGTCGCATGGCGTCCGAACGGAGTTCGAGGAAGTCCGGTGAGCCCTGTGACTTGTCCTTCCAAGAGGCCGTGGGCCGGGCCGCGGCAGGCCGCAAAGGCTGGCACGCAGACGATGGCTTTGCCGTCTGATAGGATCAGCCTCGAGAGCATCGATGGCCTGATTGCGCAACTTCAACATTCCGGCGAACATTCATCACAGGTTGCAACACATCGCGTTGACACGTTTTATCTTAATAGCTACTTTGTCACACGTTACGAGGCATTCCGTTCAAACCGATTCCGAGGAGGCAGACGTGGCCAAAGATCCTAAGGACGATGCAAAAGAGCGGGCTTTGGAAGAGCAAAAGGCCTTAGCCAAGGCCCAGTACAAGGACGCAGAAAAGAAAAAGGCGCTGGCCGAGTACAAGGCCAAGGCCAAGGCCGACTACAAGGCTCAGGCGAAGGCTGAACACAAGGCCAAGGCCAAGGCCGAGCACAAGGCGAAAGCCAAGGATGAACAGAAGGCCAAGGCCAAGACCGAGTACAAATTGGTCAACAAGGAAAAGGCTCAACGCGACGCGCTCGCGGCGGGCCGGAGCTGATCGGTGCGATCGGCGCCACGCTGCACATCACACGCTGCAGAGAAAATGTAGCAAGTTGTTGCAGAACATCGACGTGCGGCGTGGAAATTTGTCGCGCATGTCATCGTGGCGATCGGTCGCTGCACTGCATTTCGGCAAAGTCTATTTCGTTGCGACTTCGTTCCACCGGCGCATTTTGTCGGTCGATCGCGTCTAGCTCTGTATTGGCTGCATTGTATTGGTTTCAGTGCAGTGGCTTCAGCTACGATGTCATTGCCTGTCTCCGCCGATCGAGATTTCCTGCCACGCATCAGGGGAGATCACCGGCAAATTGTCCGGTGCGGGAACCGCCCTCAAATCCTTCAGGCCGGTTCCCGTAGACAGGCAAACGACGCGGTCTTGCGGCGCAATGACGCCGCGCTCCCGCAAGCGCTCGAAGGCAGCAAATCCCGCCGCACTGGATGGTTCGCAGAACACGCCGAAGCGCGACGCCATCATCCGTGTCGCCGCGACGATCTCGTCGTCATCGACGGCAACGGCCGTGCCCCTGGACGCCGAGAGCGCCGCCAGCGCCGCGGTCAGATCGCGCGGCTGTGCAACGGTGATGCTGTCCGCAATCGTATGGTGCGGCGGGTTGTTCGCATGCCTGGCCCATTCCGGATCAAAGCGCCTGGTGATCAGGTCCGAGGCGGCGGACTGGGCGGCGACCAGGCGGGGCATGGAGGACAACAGATCCAGCGCGACCAGCTCATGGAAGCCCTTCCATATGCCACTCAGGATATTGCCGTCGCCGGTCGGGACGATCACCCAGTCCGGCGCCTGCCATCCCAGTTGCTCGGCAATTTCGAACGCACAGGTCTTCTTGCCTTCCCTCGTGAACGGATTGAGCCCGGTGCTGCGATTATAGAGTCCCTTCGCGAGCGAAACCGTCCGGGCCAGCGCATAGGCATCATCGTAGCTTCCGTCGACGCGATAGATCGAGGCGCCATGGGCCATGATCTGGGTGAGCTTGGCGCCAGGAATGGTGCGCGGAACCAGCACAGTCACCTTGATGCCGGCGGCAGCCCCGATGCAGGCCAGCGATGCAGCCGCATTCCCGGTCGAGGCCACGATCACATCGGTCACGCCATGCGCCGCCGCGACCGCAACGACGGCCTCGCTGGCGCGATCCTTGAGCGACCCGCTGGGATTGCGGGCCTCATCCTTCAGGAAGAACCGCGTTCCGCGATAGTCGCCGAAATCATAGAGCGGGGTCCAGCCGACACCGAGCCGGGTGCCAAAAGCACGATCGACGGGCAGCAGCGGTGCGTAGCGCCAGAGCGACTGCGCGTTGTCCTCCACGCTCGCCAGCAGGGCCGCACGCGTCGCCGGCTGCAGGTCGCAGCTGACGGACAGGTTCTCCTGCTTCGCGCAATCACACAGGCTGCTGTCCGGACCGATGTCATGCCATCGCCCACAGCCGACGCAATTCGCCTGTTTCCAACGAAGACGATTGGCGTGACGCGCCCGATCCGGTCCCTGCATCTCGATCCGCTCACGACGCCCCTGCGACCTCGTAATCAAGAAACGAAGAAGTCGTCGATCATGCGCGCGCGTCCGCCGGCGACCGCGCGCTCATGCACGAAGTGCGCGAGTGCAATGTCCAAGACGCCAAGGCCAAACGGAGAAAATATCCGGGCCCGGCTGCGGTCGGGCTGCAGGCGCTCGGAGATCAGGTCACCGATCGTTCCGTTCACGAAAGACCGCGACCCCGTGCGTTGCTCGGCGAGATGGACCGACGTCTGCGCCTTCAGGCAATGCTCGACATCATCGACGACGTTCTGCGCCGACAGGATGACGTCGACACCGAGATCGCGCAGCGACACATGGAGCACGGTCTGCTCCGGCGTGAACAGCGCGGGATCGTCGATATAGGGCCTGGCGGCGGTGGTGGCGAACACCACGAGATCCGCGCCCTCGATCGCATGCCGCGCGCTGGCTGCGGACTCGGCCCGCATTCCTGACTGCTGCAGACTCTCGCAGAGCTCCCGCGCACGTGCGGCGATCAGATCGTGCACCTGGAACTGCTCCACGCTCCATCCCGTCGCCAGCATGAAGTCGACGATGGTCTTCGCGATCGGACCGGCGCCGATGACGGCAACCCGTTCCGCCCGCTTGCCGCGATGCAGGATCCCGGCCGCCAGGGTCGCCGAGGCCGCCGTCCGCGCCGCGCTGATCTGTGATCCCTCGAGGCACGCATAGGGAAAGCCGGTGGCCATGTCGTTCAGCACAACCACCGCCGAGGCGCGCGCGAGCGGAATGTCCCTGTTCTCCGGAAAGCTTGCGATCCATTTGATGCCGGCGATGTCGTCCGCGCCGCGCAAGCGTGCGGGCAGTGCGATGATGCGGGCCGTCGGCTTGTCGTCGAACCGCAAGAAATAGCTGTCCGGATTGGTCGTCCGGGCTGCGTGATGAAGCAAATAGGTATCGCGCACGAGCGCCAGAATCTCGGGCTTGCTCTCCGACAGGATGGCGGAGATCGCCGGGCCGCCGATCACGTCGAAGCGCTGTCGCGAGTCCATTTACGTCCCCGTCTGCTGCTGCTTCGCCTGATCGCGCCGATAGCTCGCAACCTCCCGACAGCGGTTTGCGATGATCGTCACTTCACGGCTGTGCCGCGCCACGATCTCCTTCAATGGCTCGCATGGCAACGGCGCCTGGCCATCATCGGGCATGGTGGCGCCGGTCCCGTAGGATGACCTGACCCAGTCCGGCGAATAGATGGTATCCATATATTTGTCACCGAGATCGGGAGAGATCGCGACGACGGTGCTATCGGCGTCGAAGAATGCTGCATCGGCGGCGATTGCCGCCAGCACCGAGCCGGTCGATCCGCCCAGAAGCAGCCCCTGCCGCCGCGCCAGGCGATGGCACATCCTGATGGCATCGATTTCGGGGACGTAGACAATGCGGTCCAGAAGCTCGGGATCGGCCAGCTCCGGCCGCCGGCTGGTCCCGATCCCCGGGATCAGCCGCCGTCCCTTCCGGTTCGGATCGAACGTCACCGATCCTTCCGGCTCGACCGCCACCACCATCGTGTCAGGCGAGAGCTCGGCAAAACGCCTTGCCAGTCCCATGACCGTTCCGGTCGTACCGGAGCCGACATAGAGATGGCTCACCTCCGGAATCTCATCGAGGATTTCGAGCGCCGTCCATTCCTCGTGCGCGCGCGCGTTGAACTCATTGGCGTATTGATTCAGCCAGACATAGTCGCTGTTGTCTCGCAGGAGATCGCGGATGCATGTGATCCGCGTCTCCAGATAGCCGCCATTGGCGTCCTTGGAATCGACGATGATCGTACGGCCACCATAGGCCTCGATGCTGCGCAGGTTGACCGCGGAGACATTGGGATCCGTCACGCAGATGAACGCGTATCCGCGCAAGCTGCAGATCAGCGCGAGCGCGATGCCGAGATTCCCGGAAGATGACTCGATGATGGTCGAGCGATGCGGCTCGATCAGTCCCCGCCGCTCCAGCTCCGCGATCATGAACAGAGCGGGTTTGATCTTGATTGATCCGGTGACGTTATAGCCTTCCATCTTCAGAACCACGCGGCCCCTGTCGACCAGTCCGGGAAGTTCGAAGAAGAGATTCTGTACCAGCAGATCAAGTGGATTGGTGAGGATCGACATGCTTCCACTATTCACTCTGATTCGAGACACGTTGAACTTTGAGACACGTTGAACGCGGCAAATCCCCGGCCGTTAAAGCCTCGCGCAGAGGCGGCCTCCCCTCAGCCTTCACTGAAACAAATCTGAATTGAAACAAGCCCGAACGCCTATGCCACCAATCAACTTCGCAGCACAACTTCACAAAAGTATTGCATTGTTCAATAACAACGTAAAGATGTATTTATGTAATTTGCTCAGCGTACGCGACGCAGGATGTCGCAACGATGTTTCGATCGCCTGCATTCGAACACGGCGGCCGGCGTAGCTTCACGTACGTTGCAGCTGCCGGTCGCGAACCGTCACTCATTGGAAATTCAAGTCAACGCGCAGCAATGCGCATTGCCAAACAACCTGAAATAGACAATTTTGACAATTTGCAATTATCTACAAGATCAACCACCGGCAACCGGCACACGTGCGTTTCGTCCGCTTTTCCCACTGTTGCTCTTCTGACGTTCTGTTTCTCTCACCCGATGGTCGTTGACAATGAAGTTCTCATTGTTCTTCGAGATGCAGGTCCCCGACCCGACGCCGGACAGGGAAGTCGCGGTCTTCCGCAATTGCGTCGAGCAGGCGAAGCTCGCCGATGAACTCGGCTATCATTGCATCTGGGGGGTCGAGCATCACGGCCTGTATGAATATTCGCACTCGTCGGCACCGGAGATCTTCCTGGCCTACGTTGCAGCGCAGACCAAGCGGATCCGCATCGGCCATGGCTGCACGCTGCTGCCCCATCGCTACAATCATCCGATCAGGATCGCCGAGCGCATCGCGACCCTCGACATCCTCTCGCAGGGGCGCGTGAACTGGGGAACGGCGAAATCCGGCACCAGGGTCGAGCGCGAGGCCTTCGAGATCGACGCGGACAGTCTTCACGCGCAGTGGCGCGAGGCCGTCGAAATGATCCCGCGGATGTGGGAAACGGATGTCTTCAGCCACAAGGGGCGCTTCTTCGACATTCCACCGACCTGCATCGTCCCCAAGCCGGTGCAGAAGCCGCACCCTCCGATCTTCGCGGCCTGCTCGAAGCCCGAGCAGGCGGTGGAGGTGGGCGAGCTCGGTCTCGGCGCCCTCAACCTGGCGATCTATCAGGACGAGATGCTGGCAAAAAGGGTGTCGGCGTATCGCGCGGCAATGGCCCGGGCGAAGCCGCTCGGCCGGCAGCTCAACAATCATTTTGCCTGCAATCCGGCTACGCTGGTTCTCAAGGATGACCGCAGGGCCTGCCAGTACGGCTTCCGGGGCGCGCTCTTCTTCCTGAAAGCCATGGTGCATTACTACGGCGTCAACAGGCCCGTCGGCAGGATCAACATCTCCAGGGACTTTCTTCCCGACGATCAGCTGCAGCGCTTCATGGATCAGCGCAACACGCCGCAGTCGCAGCTTTCCTCGATCATCGGCGATCCCAGCTCCGCGCGGGAGATGGTCCAGCGCTTCGTCGATGTTGGAGTCGACGAGCTGATTCTGGTGATGCAGACCGGGACCACGCCCCACGAGATTACAATGGAGTCGATACGCACCTTCGGCGAGGAGGTGATGCCGCAATTCTCCTAGGCATCTCCCCTGGCGCCGGCTCGGACCGATGGACACTGAACTGAACTGCAAGGTTGGAATCGCGGCGGCGTCGACGTCGCGGCTATTGGGCTCACGACATTGTGCGGAATCTGCGGAATCTTCCGGATATCAGGCGACCAGCGCGTCTCGTCCGACGTCATCGAGGCGATGACGCAGACGCTTGCCCATCGCGGCCCTGACGATCGCGGGCATTTCGTCAGGGACGGCGTCGGGCTGGGCTTTCGCCGGCTGAGCATCATCGACCTGTTCACCGGCAACCAGCCGCTGGCCAACGAGGATCAGACCATTTTCCTCGTATGCAATGGCGAGATTTTCAATCACCGCCAGCTTCGCGAGGAGATGATCGCGAGGGGACACCGCTTCCGCTCCCAGACCGATGTCGAAGTGCTGATCCATCTCTATGAGGAGCTGGGCGACGATTTTCTCGGCCGGCTCAACGGGCAGTTCGCCTTCATGCTGTTCGACAGCGTCCGCAACCGGCTGTTCGGCGCACGCGACCAGTTCGGAGTCGCGCCGCTGTTCTATGCGACGATCGGGCGCGACTTCGTGTTCGGCTCCGAGATCAAGGCCATCCTGGCTCATCCGGGGATCGAACGCCGGGTGGATCTCACCGGCCTCGACCAGGTGCTCTCGCTGCCCGGCCTGGTCAGTCCACGAACCATGTTCGCGGGCGTGAGCAGCCTGCCGCCGGGCCATTGCATCACCGTAAACCAGCACGGGGTCAGCACCGCCCCGTTCTGGGACCTGCGTTTCCCGCGCGAAAGCGAGGGCCACGAACAGCGGACAGAGGCGTCCTACCGAGAGGAGATCGAGCATTGCCTGGTCAAATCCGTCCGCCGGCGCCTCCAGGCGGATGTCCCGGTCGGCGCCTATCTGAGCGGCGGGCTGGACTCCTCGCTGGTCACCAGCATCATGCAGGCCAATGTCCCCGACCCGGTACGGACCTTCTCGATCGCCTTCGAGCAGCAGTTGATCGACGAGCGGCAGTATCAGCGCATCGCCGCCCGCGAGTTCGGCTGCCGGCATCACGAGGTCGAACTCGACGTTACCGCAATCGAAAGCCGGCTGCGCACCGCGATCTGGCACGCCGAATGTCCGTTGAAGGAAACCTACAATACCGCGTCGCTGGTGTTGTCTGCCGCGGCGCGGGCGCATGGCGTGCCGGTCGTGCTCAGCGGCGAGGGGGCCGACGAGCTGTTTGCCGGCTATCTCGGCTATCGCTTCGACGCCTTTCGCCGCGCGCGCGGCGTCCAGAGGCCGACTGCGGCGAAGGAGGCCGAGCTGCGATGCCGCGTATTCGGCGATGCCACCATCTTCTACGAGAAGAACCTGACGGATATCGAGGCTGCAAAACTGGCGCTGTATTCGCCTGCGCTCGGAGCGCTGTTTCCGGAGTTCGACTTCACCAGGTCCGATGTGATCGACACCAGCCGGATCAAGGACATCCACCCGCTGCACCAGCGCTCCTATCTGGACATGAAACTCCGGCTCGGCGACCATCTGGTCGGCGATCACGGCGATCGCATGCTGATGGCGAACGGGGTCGAGGGCCGGTTTCCGTTTCTCGACATCGAAGTCGCCGAACTGGCCTGCCGGATCCCGCCGGACCTGAAATTGCAAAGCTATCAGGAGAAATACATCCTGAAGGAGGTGGCGCGGAAATACGTGCCGCAAGTGATCGTCGAACGCGAAAAATACGGCTTCAACGCGCCTGGGACGCCGTTCCTGCTGCGCAGTGGCGTCGAATGGGTCGAGCAATTGCTGTCGCCCGAGACGATCCGGCGGCAGGGCTATTTCGACCCGGGTGCGATCGCCGAACTGAAGCAGCGCTACGCCCAGCCCGACTTTCAGCTCAACGTGCCGACCGAGGACGATGTGCTCATGACCGTATTGACCTTCGGACTGTTTCTCGAGGCCTTCGACATGCCCGATCTCGGCTCATGAAACATTCGGCTCAAGAATAACTCCTCGCTCACCAGCCGAGCGACGACCGGAGATATGAATGGACAAGCGACAGGCGGCCGCGGTGGCAAAGCAAGATGATCCGAGCCTGGTCATTGCCGTCAGCGGCACCTCGGGTGCCGGGAAGTCGAGCGTCATTGCGACCACGGCCGAGATGCTGATGGGCGCTGCGCGGCTGCATTTCGACGACTATGTGACGCTCGGCAACGACATTGCGCAGATACGGGCGTGGATCGATGCGGGGGCCGATCCCGACGAGATCAAGACACCCGTGATGGCGGTCGATCTGCGCAACCTGATTTCCGGCAAGCCGGTGCAGCCGCCGAATGGCGGCAGCATCGTCCATCCGGCCAACTACATCATGATCGAGGAGCCGTTCGGACGCGCCCGGCAAGAACTCGCCGGCCTGATCGATCTCACTGTCTATATCGACGTCCCTCCCGAAGTCGCCCTCGCCCGCAGGATCGTCCGCGAAATCGCATCGCCGCAGAAGCAGGCCGCCCAGCTGGTCGGAGAGATCGAAGGCCAGCTGCTGGCATTTCTTGCAATCGGCCGCGACGCCTATCTGGCCGCCGCGCGCGCCGCCCGGGACTCCGCCGACCTTCTGCTCGACGGCATGCTGCCGGTCGACGAACTCGCCGCCAGCATCGTCGAAGAGGTTCGCCGCCGCAGCTGAACGTCGCCCCCAGCACAAGACGTATTGCGTTGCAAAACAACTCATTCAGTATTGATCATCCAGCGGAGGCCGGGACATTTCGACATGACGGGAGAACCGATGTCGAACGGACATGATGCGACGCCGGGGCTGGAACCGGCACCGGAGTTCTACGCACGAAGGTCGCCGGAGCTGCCGCGATCACCATTCTGCTCGACCGATGAGGCCGCGATACGATGGCTGGATGACTTGCTATCCCAGAAGGGTCTCGACGCCTCCCGCTGGCCCGCGCGCGCGAACGCATCAGAGCCCAGATCCGGCTCCCAGCCCGACTACCGGCGCGTGACATGCTCGCCGATGCTCAGATGGCACTTGCCGCCCGGCTTCGGTTGCGAGAGCAACGCCAGCCGGTCGCCGAACCGCGCCATGGTCAGGGCGCCTGCAGTCCGGACACCGAGAATCGGCTCCTGAAGCGACCAGCCGGCCTCGGCAAGCGTGCCGAAGCCGTTGCTGGTCGTCCGCTTTTGATCGGATGCCCTATTTTGATCAGCTGCGCCGGCCGCGGCTGCATCCACGAAGCGGGACCAGATCGAATAGCGCGAGCGCGGCACGCGGTCGCTGTGCACGGAGCGTGCGGCCGTCAGCGCCGTCGAGGTCCAGGAGACCGGATTGGCCGGGGTCAGCACACCGCTCTGCCCGAATCTCTCGGTCATCACCTGGGCATTGTCCGGATGCGGATGAGCGAGATGGATCACGCCGTCGAGCGTCGCCGCCGCCAATTCCCGGCCGGCACGGTAAGGCACACGCAGCGGCTCGAGCTCGTTCGGCGTGCTGGGCGCAGGACCGCGCCAGAAATAGGCGACCGGATATTCGCTCGGCGACCACGCATCCTTGACAGTGTCGTCCGCCGGTCCGCCATTCTCCGCAGGCACTGACACCACGTTGAAATCAGCTGTGTTGTACGACACGACCTGCATTCTGTCGGTCCGGACAGCCTTGTGGATCAGGAACAGCGAGGGACCCAGCGCTGCCAGAATCAGGCTTCCGTCGGTCGAACGGCCGACGTCCACGGCCGGCCCCCACTGGCCGTCGATGAACAGCATCGAGGAGATGCGGCCGTCCGACGCTGCGTAGGCCAGCATCACACTTCGATTGAACTCGAGAGATGCCAGGCTGAAGGCGCCGACGGGACCTGAGACGATCGTGAGCGTCGAGCTGGACCAACCGGTGCTGGGCGAATATTCAACGGCTGCAAGGCCGCTCTCATCCTTGTAGACCAGGATGAGGCCGTCAGCGTGGGCGGCCAGCGCGACAGCAGATCCCGATGGCCCGACCGGCTGCCCGTCGGACCATTTTTTGCCGTCGAAGACATTGAAATTCAGCGCGCTGCCGGCGCCGACATGAACGATGTAGAGCACGGACCCCAGTCCTGCGGCCGCCGCCCCGCCCTCGGCAACGACGGGCGTTTCCTCCGGCAGATGCCAGGCAAACTCCCTGCCCCACAGGAACTGCCACCAGTTTGCGTCACGGTCGTTCTTCCCAAGCGTGCCCAGCCCGAAATTCTTCTGCACCGTCCTGAGCAGGCTGTAATGATTGGAGGTCTCCATCCGCTTCTCCGGGTGGATCATGTCGCCAAGCAGCACCGTGTAGATCTGGTTCGGCCCGTCATAGGTGCTCTTCTCGTGTGCGTCGTAATCCTCGTCGAAGTCGGCCTCGTCATAGGTCACGACCACCAGGGTGCGGGGGGGCAGCCGCGACTTCGGCCCGGGAAACCGCAAGCTTTCGAAGAACGACTTCAGCCATTGCGCCTGCTGATCGACCAACGGCGCGCGCTGCCCAGGCTCGGTGCAGGTGCCGTAGAGATAGTGACCGTCGTCCCAAAGGTTCGGCGAGAAGAAAGCGAATTCGGGGAAGTCCCCGACCAGCAGGTCCCGCCAGAACGCCGCCTCGTCCTCGAGCTTCTTCCATCGTTCCGGATTGCGCAGGACATTCTCGAACAGACAGAACGGATTATGGAAATAGGCATAGGGATAAAGCGGCTGCGGCACCTGATTGAACGGCGGCGGGCAGGTCGCCCATAATTGGTCCGGCACCGGAAACGGCACAGGGAAATCCGACGGCTGCAGGTCCGGCTTCCACAACATCTTGACATTGCCCTGCATGTACGCCTTCCAGCGCAGGCCGAGCGGTGACTCCTCGATCTGGTCGACGATGGTACGCTGCTGCAAAACCGGCGGGTAAGGCGGCCAGTCATAGGCGATGTTGCAAAGCTCGCCGGCGATCATCGAGACGTAGTTGCACTGCGATGGATGCATGACTCCAAAGTGATTGAGCAGCTCGACGCCCTGCGCGGCGAGCTCCGACATGTAGGAGTTCTTCAGCACGTTGCTGCGATATTCGTTCTCCAGCACGATGATCAGGACGTGATCAAAAATACGTTTGTGCGAAGCGGTCATGTTTTCACCCCTCGCCGTTTCCATGCCGGAATACAATCGGTCCATCGCATCGATGTCGCCATCATGGTCCGGGCCGGATGACCGGCCCGGCAATCAGTCGCCCGATGCCGCAATCGCCTCGGACAGACATGAACGCAGACTTTCCGCGAGAACGCCGACATGCGGTTCGTTCATCATCGTCACGTGATCGCCGGGCACCCGGAATACCCGCACCGGCCGGGATGACACGGCGCTCCAGCCCAGGCTGTCCCGAAAGATTGCGTCACCATCTGCTGAGGAATCGTCCGCCGGGCCGGCATCGTGCACCCGGAACAACGTCACCGGCACCGCGGACGGAGCCGGATGGTAGCTGCGCCGCGCCTCGACATGGGCCCTGCTGACATTCAGCAGATTGCACATCATCTTGTAGGCGTCGCCGAACGGCAGCGCGTCGGCGCGCTCCAGATGTGTCAGGACATGCGTGATCTGGTTGTCGAGCGGGAGATCCCGGATGTCCTGCAGCGAGAGCGCGAGCTGCTTGCCCATGAAGCGGGCGATCGTCTTGGCCGCCGCCGCCAGATCGCGCGTATCGGTGTCGCGCGAGAGATCCCCCGCGAGCGCGTGATCGGACGGACGCGCGAGCGTCGAATCGAACATCGCCTGCAGGGCGACCTGATGACCGGCCTCGCTGAGCTGGCGCGCCATTTCATAGACGATCACGCCGCCAAGCGAATGTCCGCCGAGAAGATAAGGTCCGGCCGGCTGCAGCTGTCGCAGCTTCTCGACATAGTCCGCGGCCATTTCGGCGATGTCGCGGTGCGGATCACCATCGCCATCGAGCGCCCGGGCCTGAATCCCGAACACCGATACGTTGGCCGCGAGGCTTCGCACCAGCGGTACATAATTGAGAACCGTACCACCGCCGGTATGAACCAGGAAAAATTTAAGCCGATGCTCCGCCGACCACATCTTGACGATCTGCTGCGATTCAGCCGGCTGCCGTCCGAGATGTGCGGCGAGGCCTTCGATGGTCGGATTTTCGAACAGGGCAGCGACCGGCACCTTCTTGCCCAGGTTTTGCTCGATATTCACCAGCAGGCGCAGCGCAAGCAGCGAGTGGCCGCCGAGCTCAAAGAAATTGTCGGTGACGCCGACACGCGCGTGCAGCAGCTCTTCCCAGATCTGCGTCAGCCGCAGTTCGATCGCATCGCGCGGCGCCACGTAGCGTCGCTCCGGATCATCGCATTTCTCCCCCGGCGGCGGCAATCGTTCGCGATCGAGCTTCTGGTTCGCAGTCAGCGGCAGCTCATTGAGGAAGACGAAATGCGACGGAAGCATCTGCGGCGGCAGACGCTGATGCAGGAATTCGCGCAGCCGCTTGACGTTGGGGCTCACGCCGGGTTTCGGCACCACATAGGCGATCAGCGCGGGTTCTCCCCGGTCGTCGTGGCGTACCAGGACCGCGCAGGTACTGACATCGGCACAAGATTGCAGCGTGGCGGCGACCTCCATCGGCTCGACGCGGACGCCACGCACCTTCAGCTGGTCGTCGAAGCGGCCGAGGAATTCGAGCGTACCATCCGCTCGATAGACTCCGCGATCACCGGTCAGATAGATGCGGTCTTCGGCAGTGCCGCCAAAGGGATTGGCCGCGAAGCTGCGCGCGTTGTTGTCGGGCGCGTTGAGATAACCGAAGCTGCGGAACGGCGTCCGGACGGCGATTTCACCGGGTTCGCCGACGCCGCACATGGTCCGCGCAGGGGTCAGGACGAGCATTTGCGTTTGGGGCAAGGGACGGCCAAGCGACTGGACGCCGGCGCGCGGCTGCGCTGGTACCCGGTAAAAGCATTTGGCGAGCGTCGTCTCGGTGGGTCCGTAGAGATTGATGATCTCTGCAGGCGACGGAAAGGCGCTTCGCCAGCGCTCCACCAGTGCCGCGGTCAGCGGTTCACCGGCAAAGAAGACATGTCGTAATGCGTCCAGCGAAATCCCGTCGGTCGGGTTCATCAGCCATGCCTCGGCGAGCGACGGCACGGTATGCAGCATCGAGATGTGCTGGTCCTGCAGCCAGCGGAGGAGGTCGGCGCTGGACATGGCGACGGCTTGCGGTGGCAACACCAGCCTGGCGCCCGATGTCAGCGGCAGGAAGATGTCACGCAAAACCACATCGAAGGAGATTCCGGTGAGCTGGCCGCAGCGATCGGCCGGTCCGATCGCGAATTCCTGCCGTTGCCATGCAAGGAAGTGCGCGAGACCGGCGTGAGATCCCAGAATCGCTTTCGGTGTCCCCGTGGTGCCGGACGTGAAGAAAATATAGGCCGGCGTGTGGGGCGCAGGCCGCGCCGCGTCGGCCGAGGACGGCGATCCGTCGATGTCGGCGGCAATGCCATCAATTGCGCCACTGCGCGCGTCGATCGTCAGGAGAGCGAGATCCGGCATGTCGTCGCGCCAGTCATGTTCGACCGGCTGCGTGTCCGGCTGCAGCAGGACGCATGCACCCGCCTCCCGGAGCATCAGGCGTTGCCGCCGTTCGGGAAGATCGGGGCTGATCGTCAGCAGCGTACCGCCGGCGAGAAGGACGCCGGCCATGCCGACGATCAGACCCGGGCAGCGCGGCCCACGCACCGCCACAACGCCCCCCGCGGCAAGACCCTTCTGCCGCAGATGCCCGGCCAGTTCGACCATGCGTGCATAGAGTTGCCGGTAGCTCAGCGCCGCGTCACCCTGCACGATCGCGGGCGCGTCGGGCGTGCGCCTCGCCCATGCGGCAATCGCCGACGGGACCGACAATTGTTCGGGCTGCTCCAATTCCACTGCAGGATCCGGCAACACGATCCCGCGCTGCGGCGCGGCCAGGTCGAAGCTTCCCAGCAACCGGTCGGGATCAATGACCGCTTCGCGAAGAATCGCCTCGAACTGTTCAAGGAACATGGACATGCGCGCCTCGGAATACCGATCGCGCTGATACAGTAGCTTGAGCTCGAGCGAGCCTTCCCATTCGGTCACGTAGAGCGTCATCGCGAATTCGGAGCGCACCGCCACCGGGGCTTCGAAGCTCGCACGCAGGCCAGGCAATTCGAGCAAGCGCGGCGGGCTTGGCGTGAAATTGAAGAACATCTCGAACAGCGGATGGCTCTTCGCGCTACGGTCGGGATCGATGTCACGTACGACCCTCTCGAACGGCACTTCGTGATGCGCCAGTCCGTCGAGCACGCAATTGCGCACGAGGGCGATCGCCTGGCGGAAGGAGAGCTCGGGAGACAGCCGCGCGCGCAGCGCCAGCGTGTTCAGGAACAGCCCGACGAGGTTTTCGGTCTCGAGACGAATGCGCCCGTTCACGGGAGAGCCGATCAGAATGTCTTCCCGTCCGGTACAGCGCATCAGCAATGTCATGAAGCCGGCCAGCAGCGTCACGAACGCCGTCGTGTCTTCCTGCCGGCTCAGCCGGTCGAGTTGCAGCTTGAGGCCTGGCCCGACCAGCCGGTCGCAGGTCGCTCCCACCAGATCGCGTTCCGCCGAAGACGCCGAGTGCAAGATCCGGTCCGGCGGAAGCTCCAGCACGGGCGGCGGATTTTCCAGCTTCCTGCGCCAATAGGACAGGCCTTCTTCGAGCGTGTTGCCCTGGACGCGTTGACGTTGCCAGCGGGCAAAATCCCCATAGCTGATCGGCAGATCGGGAAGATCAGCCTCACCCGACCGGACGAAGGCGGTGTAGAGGCGCCCGATCTCCTCCAGCAGCACGCCGATCGACCAGCCGTCGGATACGATGTGATGCTTGCTGAAAATGAGGAAGTGCTCATGATCCGCAAGACGGATCAATCGCGCGCGCAACAGGCGATCGCGCGCAAGGTCGAAGCCGATGCTGGCCTCTTCACCGTATCGGCGCCGGCACTCGGCCTCGCGTTGCGCCGTATCAAGACCCGTAAGGTCGACGATGTCGATTGGGAACGGCGAGGGCGGATTGATCCGCTGCGCCGGGTGACCATCCCGCACGAAGAAGTTCGCCCGCAGCATCTCGTGACGGCGGATGATCTCGTCGAAGGCCACGTGCAAGGCAGGCAATGACAAGGTGCCGATCAGCCGCAACGCGCCGGTGATGATGTAGGCGGGATCGCCGGGCGCGAGCCGATCCAGAAACCATTGCCGCTCCTGGGCAAAGGACAGCGGCGCTTCCTCATCGCTGTCACGGGACCGGCGCACCAGTTTTGCCACGCCCTCCCCGCCCTTCGGATCGACCCGGGCGAGACGGCGCAACAGCAAATCGCGCTGTTCTGGAGAGAGCTCCTTGATACGAGCGAAGGAATTATTCATGACCCGCCGTCATCTGAGCATGGCTTTCCGCAACGAGGAGCGCCTGGATGCGCGTCTCCGACAATTCTCCGACCTCGGCCAGCATCCGTTCGAGCATATCGGGATCGACCTTCCGGGCCTGCGCATCGACGATGGTCAAAGCCAGCTCGGCGATGGTGCGCACCTGAAGCAGGGTGGCCAGCGACATCTCGACCTGCAACTCCGAGGACAGCCGGGCATTGAGCTGGGTGGCCAGCAGGGAATGGCCGCCGAGTTCGAAGAAGTCGTCATGGATCCCGATCCGATCGACGTTGAAGAGATCGCGCCAGATATCGGCCAATGCGGCCTCGAGATGCCCGCGCGGCGCCACATAGCTCGCGCGCAGATCGGGCCGCCGATGGGCTGTCGCCGGATGCGGCACGAGGCCCGGACGACGATCGACCCATTGATGGAGCCGGGCGTGCAGATCCCCCGATGACACGACGATCTGGCCTTCGGCGCGATAGGCCAGGATGCGCTCGCAAGCGGCGGCTCCCTCCTGCGGCTGCATGGCAAATTCATTGACGGTCGCGCCAAGGCCGGCGATCACCGACTGGATGTCCGCAAGGCGCCAGCTTTCCCAGTCGATGCTGATCCACGGCGTCGTGCCGGCGCGGTTCTTCCAGTTCGCGAACGCATCGAGAAACAGATTGCCGGCGCTGTAGGCGGCGAAGCCCAGCCCGCCGAGCACGGCCGAGAGCGATGACATCAGCACGCAGAAATCCAGCGGCCGATCGGCGAGAACGTGATCGAGCGTCATGACGCCATGAACCTTGGCCGCGAACTGGTCCTCCGCATCGGCGATGCCGGCCTGGTTGATCTCGCGGAAGGCCTCGACGCCGACAGCCCCGGCGCTATGAATGACCCCGTGCAATTCGCCAAAGCGGGCGTCGATGGTCGCAAGCACGCGTTGCATGGCCTCGCGCGAGGACACGTCAGCGCAGATAACGAGCACTTCGGATCCGAGCTGCTCGAGCGCCATCAACTGCCGGATCTTCACGCTGGTTCGGTCCGCGATGTCATGTTCGGCAAGCCAGCCGTCCCATTGCGCGCGCTCCGGAAATGCCGAGCGGCCGACGAGCACCAGCCGTGCCCGAACGGCCTGCGCAAGATGGTTCGCCATGACCAGGCCGATTCCGCCAAGACCACCGGTCAGCAGATAGACGCCGCGCTCGCGGAATGGCGAGCCGGCAGCCGCGACGGGCTGCATCCTGACAGCTTCATATCCCTGGACCCAGCGCCGTCCATGACGGTAGGCCACAATAGGTTCGGTCCGTTCGCCGCAGATCTCGCGCATCAGCTGGCTCACGAGTGGCTCGCGGCGGTCGATATCCTCGGGAGGGATATCGAAGTCCAGGCAACGGCAGATCAGGCCCGGATGCTCCTGTGGCGCCACCAGCGCCGGTCCAACCATGGTGGCTTTCTCCGGCGCCAGCGGCTCGTCGCCGCTGACATTGCAGAGCCGGTTGGCGACGATGTCGATCCGGGTCTCGCTTTCCAGCCGCTCACCGCAAATCGCCTGCACCAAGCGTATGAGACTGTGATAGCCGGCATCCTGAGCGGCATCGAAACGCGATCGCGACGGCACGCCGGCCTGATCCCGATGGGTGAGCTGCCACAGATGCACGATGCGCCGAGGTGCCAGCCCGCGCTTGCCCAGCTCGCGCAGCAGGGCGCGGTAGTCCTCGGCACGGCGCGGATCGATGACATAATTCTCGCCGTCGCGACGAAATGCGTTGCCGGCCGCGACGGTCACGACAGCAGCGCCGCCTCGGCCGAGTTGATCGGCGAGATCACGGCCGACGCCGCCATGATCCAGGAACAACAGCCAGGTGTGGGCGGGTGTCGCGCTCGCGCCTGCGGGGGCCGCAAGCGAGGGCTTCCAGCACGGCAGATAGAACCAGTCCTCGATATCAGGCTTCTTGGTTGCGACCGCGATGCCCCGTCCACCGGCAGGCGGATCGATCCAGTAGCGTTGACGCTCGAACGGATAGGTCGGCAGCGGAACCAGACGCGGATGCCGACCGGCCGCGAAAGGCGCGGTGTCGACCGGCACGCCCGCGAGCCACAGCAGGCCGACGCCGCGCATCAGGACAGCGAGCTCGGCCTGACGGCCATACGACCAGCGCATTGTCGGAATCACCGGATTCGTCCGCGATGCGACCCGCGCCCGCTCCGTGATCGCATGAGACGCAAGCGACTGACCGGGACCGATTTCGAGCAGGACGCGACCGGAATCGGCGAGCAGCTCGCAAAGGCCCTGATGAAACCGCATGGTGCAGCACAAATGCTCCGCCCAATAGCGCGGTGTCGTCGCCTGCTCGTCCGTGATCCATGTCCCGGTGAGGCACGAGACATAAGGGATCTTCGGCGGATTCAATGCGAGCCGCGCCAGCGTGGCAAGCAGCGGTGCGACGATCTCCTGGAGCATTTCCGAGTGGTAGGCATGGGTGCTACGCAGCCGTCTCGAGCTGATGCCGCCCGCAACGAGCCGGCGCTCCAGTTCCGCGATTCCGGCCTCGTCGCCCGAGGCGACCGAGAGCGCGGGGCCGTTCACCGCCGCGAGCGAGACGCTGCCGGGCAGCAAGGCGCGCATATCCGTTTCGCCCAGCGGCACGGCCAGCATCGCGCCACGCTTCACGCATGTCTGGATCAGCTGCCCCCTGATGGCCACCAGCTCCAACGCATCCGGCAGCGACAACACACCGCTCAGACAGGCAGCGACAAACTCGCCGATGCTGTAGCCGATCATTGCATCGGGCTCGACCCCCCAGCTGCGGAGCAGCTCGGCCAGGGCGTACTCGGTGACGAAGATCATGGGCTGGGTTGCGGCGGGCAGATCCTGAGCCGCATCGCCCTCGTCAGCCTGGCGCGCGCAGGCCAGCATGGCGCGCAGGTCGAGGCCGGATGTGCTGGCCACCACAGCGTCGGCCGCGAGCACCGGATTGGACCAGTCGCGATCCGGATAGAGATGATCCCTGATGTCTCGATCCATGTGCGGGTGCAACAGCGCGGCGCAACGATCGACCGCGCGGCGAAAGGGGAGCTCGGTGCAATAGAGCTCCCATCCCATTCCGGGATAATGGTCGCCGAGCCCGGAAAACATGAAGGTGACCTGCGGCCGTCCCTCCAAAGACGAGCCGGTGGTCAGTTGCTGCGGATCGCATGCCCGTAAGGCTGCGATGGCCTCCGTGCGATCGCGGCAGACCAGAAACCGCCGATGCGCGAAGGCTCTGCGGTTGCGCCGCAGGCTGTGAGCGACATCCGCCAGCCCGCCATCGGGCCGTGTCTCCAGATGCTCGGCCAGGCGCCCGGACATGGTCTCCAGCGCGGCGGGCGAGGACGCCGACAGAACGAGGAGCTCGAACGGTCTGGCAGGTTGTTCAGGATTGGCGATCGTGTCGCGTCGAGGCGCTTCTTCGAGCACGACATGCACGTTGCTGCCGCCGATGCCGAACGAACTGACGCCGGCCCGCATCGGCACCGCGCCGGGAGCGACCGACCTCAATTCGCTGTTGACGTAGAACGGCCCGCCGCTCAGGTCAGCCTTCGGGTTGGCCTGGCGAAAATGCAGGCTTGGGGGAATCTGCCGATGCTGCAGTGCCAACACCGTCTTGATCAGGCCGGCAATGCCGGCCGCCGCATCGACATGCCCGATATTGCTCTTGACCGAACCGATCGCGCAGAATTGCCGGCCGTCTCCATAGCCCGCAAAGGCCTCGGTCAGCGCAGCGACCTCGATCGGATCGCCCAGCAGCGTCCCCGCCGCATGTGCTTCGATCATCGACACCGTATCCGGCTCGATCCCCGCCATCGCCATCGCCTCGCTGATGACGCGGGCCTGAGCCGCTTCGCTTGGCGCGGTATATCCAACCTTGAGATTGCCGTCATTGTTGGTGGCGGAGCCGCGGATCACGGCGCGAATAATATCGCCGTCGCTCATCGCGTCATCGAGCCGCTTCAGGACCACGACGCCGACGCCGTCGCTGGAGACCGTGCCGCGGGCGGCGGCGTCGAACGGCCTGCAGTGCCCGTCCGGCGACAGGATGCCGCCCTGCTCATATTGGTAGCCTCCGACGAGCGGCAGGTGAATCGACACGCCGCCGGCCAGCGCCATGTCGCTTTCATGCGCGAGCAGGCTCTGGCAGGCCAGATGCACCGCCATCAACGAGGTCGAGCACGCGGTGCCAACGCTGATGCTCGGCCCGCGAAGATCGAACAGATAGGATGCACGGGTCGCCAGGAACGTCGGATCGTTCCCCAGCGCGGTCTGGAACACGCCTGCGGTTTCGACCGCCTTGCGGTTGGGCCAGACGTTGAGAAGCAGATAGGTGCTCAGAATGGTGCCGGCGACGACGCCGATCGCGCCTGGATATCGTTGCGGATCGCAGCCGGCATCCTCGAGTGCGGTCCATGCGCATTCGAGAAACACCCGCTGCTGCGGATCCATCAGCTCCGCCTCGCGCGGACTGATGCCGAAGAAGCCCGCATCGAAACAATCGGCCTCGTCGAGAACTCCCTTGGCGGCGACATAGCCCGGCTTTTCCGAGACCTTCCGATCGATCCCCGCCGCTTCGAGCTGTTCGGGCGTGAAGAAGGTGATGGACTCGACGCCCTGGCTCAGATTGCTCCAGAATTCGTCGGCATTGTTCGCGCCGGGGAGCCGGCAAGCCAATCCGACGACCGCGATGGCGCCAGCGGGCGATGCGCTCTCGACGCTCATTGCAGATCCTTCGTGGTCACGGCTTGCGGATGGCGGTGATCGCCGATGCGGCGCATCGCATTCTGACGTGCCGCGGCACGCGCGGGGCCGGCCGGCCCGGCCGCGGCCTGCGGCGGCCTGATTTGACCAGACTGCAGGCTGAGACGCTGGGCCAGCGTCTCCACCGTCGGATATTTGAAGAGCTCGGTGACGGCGATGTCCATGCCGAGATCCTGCATGATCCGGTCCTGAACCTGCAGCAGCAACAGCGAGTGTCCGCCCTGGTCGAAGAAATTGGTCTTCCGGCCGATCGCTGCCAGCTTGAGAACGTCTCGCCAGATCGTCGTGATCCCGATCTCGATGCGGCCGCGCGGCGGCGCCGTCACATTGACGGCCGCAGCCGAGTTCATTGTCGCCATCGTCGACAGGGCGCGACGGTCGAGCTTGCCGCTAGCCATCAGCGGCAAAGCGTCGAGCGCCGTGATGCTCGCGGGCACCATGTGCCTGGGCAGGCGCTGCTGCAGGCGTTGCTTCAGATCGGCGGCATCGAAACCACCATCCGCCGGCAATGAACGCTCGGGCGATCGCGGGGCGCCGTCGCGAAACAATTCGCGATGGATCGGCGACGCGCGGAACACCTCCGCATGGTGCAGTGATTCATGACGGAATGACGCCGGCGCGTGATCGCGTCGATGCAGCTCGCCTTCGACAAAATAATCGGGATTGCAGCCGTTTTCGCACAATCTGGCACTTGCGACGGCGTCGATCCGGTCGCCGGCACGAACCGGCAGCGCAGGATGAAACAGCGGAAAGAAAATCGGCAGCCAGCAATGCTCGTGGTCCAGAATGTCGACCGGTTCGCCGGCCCCGGTGTCGAGCGTGAGCCAGACCAGAAAGCCGGCGAGCTTGCCGTCGCGGCGGATGCTGAAGCTGCCCGGCCGGACGAACTCGGGCGCGAGCGCGGCGTCGAATTCGAAGTCCTCGAAGATGCGGGGCTCGGCCAGAAGATGCGAGCGGTCGAGGCCCTTGACGCACAGGCGCAGATCGAAGGGATATCCGATATCGTCGAAGATCCAGTCGACATAGCGCGCCGCAAGCGCGCCGAATGCCGGCTGCTGAAGCAGCGATTCCGGAAGCTCCACCGGCGCATAGAGCGTGGTGCTGCGCCGGGGGATCATCCTCGATTCACGGGCGAGCAAGCGCCTGACGCTGTTGATGATCACCGCCGCCCCTTCGCTCCCGCCGATCGAACCGACGATCTCGGACACGCACACATCCGCGGCTTCCGGCAGTTCGATCCTGGTGGCATCGCCATGCAGCACATCGATGCGGTCTTCGAGGCCGAGCTCGGCGACCCGCGTGCGCGCCTTGGTCCAGCTGTCTTCGAGCAGTTCGACCGCATAGACCTTGCGGGCGCCGGCCTCGGCACAGAAGCGCGCCAGCAACGCCTCCGGACCGGTGCCAACTTCGAGGACGATGCGATCCTTCACGACGTCCGCGATCGCCGCACGGTAGCTGGCGTTGCGGCGCTCATCGAAGGTCATCGCGTGATAGGCGATGTCGTCATAGACGAAGAACTCGGCGATCGATGGCCACCATTCATAACGCGACGAACGCGCGGCGCGATCAGCGACCACGAAGGCGGCCAGCCGCATGTCGTCGCCACCAGTGCCGACCGCGATGACCGCCGCTTCGCGCACCCCGGGCTGTTCGCGCAGCACCGCCTCGATCTCGCCGGGCTCGATCCGGAAGCCGCGGAGCTTGAGCTGGTCGTCCAGCCGCCCGAGGAATTCGATGTCACCTGCAGGCAGGAACCGCGCCAGATCACCGGTGCGATAGAGGCGCGCGCCGGGCACGTCGGAGAACGGGTCGGGACAATAACTGGCCGCAGTCAGATCGGGGCGATTCCAGTAGCCGCGCGTGACGCCGGGGCCGCCGACATGGAGATGGCCGGCGACGCCGGCGGGGACCGGACGCAGATGGGAATCCAGAATATAGACCCGTGCCTCTCCGATCGGCCGGCCGATGCCGGGCTTGCTGCCGTCGGGCGCAATCTCGGCGACCGTCGCGCATACCGTGATCTCGGTCGGCCCATAGGCGTTGAGAAAGCGCCGATTGCGGCCCCATCGCCTGGCCAGATCCGCGGCGCAAGGCTCGCCCGCCGACACCAGCGTCTGCAGCGCGACAAGCTCCTGCCCGGGCATGCGCGCCAGAACCGATGGCGGCATCGTCACGGTCGTCACACCCCAGCGCCGCATCAAGCGCGACAGCTCGCTGGACGGAATCAGCAGCTCACGCGGCGCCATATAGAGGCGTGCGCCCGCCACCAGCGCCGTGAAGATCTCCGAGACCGAGGCATCGAAGCTCAACGATGCGAATTGCAGCACCCGGCTCTGCCCGTCGATACGGAATGCCGCGATCTGCGCGTCGACGAGGTGACACAGCGACCCGTGTGTCGCGACGACGCCCTTGGGCCGCCCGGTCGACCCCGACGTATAGATCAGGTAGGCCGCATTGTCCGGGTCGGCTCCGTCGTTCAGATTGCGGTGGTCGTCCTCGCTCACATCCGCTGCCGTCGCGTGGTCGTCGTCGAGCATGACGATCCGGGCCGTGCAATCGCGGAGCTTGTCCGCCAAAGCGGATTCCGTCAGCACGATCTCGGCGCCGCAGTCCGCGATCAGGCTTTGCAACAGCGATTGCGGCGACGACGGCTCGAGAGGAACATAGGCCGCGCCGGCCTTCATCACAGCGAGGATCGCAACCAGCCGCGTCAGCGAGGCCTCCATGCAGATCACGACGCGATGCTCGATCCGTACGCCGAGCGCGCGCAATCGCCGGGCAAGCCGATTGGCCTGCGCGTTGAGACCGTCATAAGTGAGTTCAACGTCGCCGTGAGGCGCCGCGAAGATGGCGGCGATCGCATCGGGAGAACGCCGCGCCAACGCTTCGAACCGCCTGATGCATGAAAGCTCCGGCTCGGCGCTGCTGCCGACGGTCGCTGCCGCGCGCCGGCTCCACTCGGTGATCAGCTGACGGTTCTCTTCCGCGGTCACGAAGTTCAAGTCGGCCAATTTGCGCTCGGGAGGCCCGGTCATGTCGACGAGCAGCGTGCGCAGATGCGACAGCATCCGACCCATCGTCGCGTCGTCGAAACGACCGCGATCGTATCCCACGCCGAGCCTGCTCTCGTCGCGGACCGCCATCATGATCGTCAGCGGGAAATTCGCGCGCTCGACGAAATCGAAATCGACGATAGCAATGCCGCCGCCCCGCAGGCGTTGCAGGGACATCGGGAAGTTCTCGAACACCAGCAGGCTTTCAAACAACGGCGTACCGCGCGCGAGGGACGACCAGCGCTGCACGTCCGTCAGCGGCGTGTGCTCATGCAGCCGGGTCTCGGCCTGGTGTTTCTGCAGCGCGGTGAGCCACTCGCCGACGCGCTGCCCGCCCGCGGTCGCGACGCGGACGGCAATGGTGTTGATGGTCAGTCCGACCATGGTTTCGACGCCGGCAAGCTCCGGCGGACGTCCCGCCACGGCCGTCCCGAACACCACGTCTTCGCCCGCACTATAGCGGCTGAGCAGCAGCGCCCACGCGCCCTGCAGAAAGGTGTTGAGGGTCAGTCCCAGCCGTCGCGCCGCCTCGCGCAACGCATCGACGTCGCGGCGCGGGACATCGATGAACTGAAGCCCATAGGCATCGCCATTGTCCACCGCCGCCGCATCGGGTTCGCGCGCGGCCACCATGCCATCGACGCCGAGCGGCGTCGGCTCATCGAAGCCGTCGAGATAGTTGCGCCAGAACGGCTCGTCGTCAGCCACAGGGCGACGACGATGCCACGCGATGAAGTCCTGATAGGAGCGCGCCGGCCCCAGCTCCGCCGGACGATTCTCTCGATAAGCGGCATAGACGGCGAAGAACTCCTCGAGGACGATGGGGACCGACCAGGCATCCAGGATGATGTGATGCCAGGTCCAGACCAAATGGTGATCACCCTCCGACAATTTGACGAGCTTCAGCCGCATCAGCGGCGCACGCCCCAGATCGAAAGCCAGGCGCCGTTCCGCTGCGCATAACCGGCGCAACTCCGACCGCTGATTTTCGGCCGCAAGCTCGCGCCAATCCAGCACCTCGAGCGGCAGCCGCAGCGGGGGCCCGACCACCTGAAGCGGCTCGGTCAATCCTCGCCAGGCAAAGGCCAAGCGTAACGCAGCGTGGCGCAACAGCATCTCCTCCCAGGCGGATTGAAACGCCGCCCCATCGAGTGGGCCGCGCAGCCGGCAGGAGAGTTGCTCGACATAGACGTCCGAACCTGGCGCCGTCACGCTGTGGAACAGCATCCCCTGCTGCATCGGCGAGAGCGGGTAGGCATGCAATGCGGCGGGATCGCTCATCTACGCTCTCCGGCAACCTGAAGGGCTTCATCTTTCGTCAAACGCGACCTGTCCGATGGCGGCTTTGAATTGCTCGGGACTGATCGGGGGAAGGCCGGAGCCGGCCGCCACCGCGGCATGGCTCTCCACCGGCACGGCGCGGCGTCCCAGCGCCTCCGCCAGCGCGGCAATCGTACGATGCAGAAAGACGTCCTTCGGCTCGATCGGCAGCCCGGCCCGCCGGCATCGCGAAACGATCTGAACACTCAGGATCGAATCGCCGCCGATGGCAAAGAAATCGGCGGTCACGCTCACCCGCGGATGACCCAGTACACCGGCCCAGATCGCAGCGATCGTCGCCTCGGTCGGGTCGCGCGCGGCGATGAAATGATCCGCCGGACCGACCTCCCAATGGGGCGCCGGCAGCCGGCGCTGGTCCAGCTTGCCATTGGCGGTCAAGGGCAGCGCGTCCACGACGCAGAAGGCAGCGGGTATCATGAACAACGGCAGATGTTCGCCAAGATGCCTGCGGATGTCTTCGAGTTCGGCCGGCCCGGCCGACCGGCCATTCCCTGACGCGAGCGAAGGCACGACGTAGGCGACGAGCTGCCTTTTGCCAGAAGGATGCTCGCGCGCAATCACCGCCGCCTTGGAGATCGCCGGATGATGCAGCAGCGCCACCTCGATCTCCCGTGGCTCGATCCGAAAGCCGTGCAGCTTGATCATCTCGTCGACGCGGCCGAGAAAATCGATCTTGCCGTCGCTGCGGCGGCGCGCCAGATCGCGGGTCCGGTAGAGACGGGCACCCGGGCTTTCACTGAACGGATCGGGCACGAAGGCCGACGCGGTCCGCTTCTGCTCATTGACATAGCCACGCCCGACGCCGATGCCGCCGATATAGAGCTCACCGACCACACCGGCCGGCACTGCCGCGAGATTGCGGTCCAGCACATAGGCGGCCATGTTCTGGATCGGCGAACCGATCGATGCAATGGGAACGGCCAGGTCGGCCGCGTCGAGGCCATCGAGCGTGTAGTGGCACTGGTCATCCGAGCATTCGGTGGAGCCATAGGTGTTCAGCACCGGAATATGCGGATAGAGTTCCAGCCAGCGGCGCACCAGCACGACCGGCAGCGCTTCGCCTGTCGGTACCATCCATCGCAGCGCAGCCAGAGCAAGCCTTCCCGACTCGCAGGCCGACACATGGTCGATCAGCGCGCGCATCATCGCCGGCACCAGCTGAAGGACAGTCACGCCTTGTCGCTCGACGGTCTCGACGAGCGCGCTCATATCCTCGGCGACCTCGTCCGGAATCACGACGGTGCGCCCGCCTGAAATCAGCGGGGCGAGGCTTTGCCAGACGACGACGTCGAAGGATTGCGGTGCGTTCTGGGCGAGCGCGTCGTCTTCGCCGAAACCGAGATCCGACAATTTGCCCAGCACATGGTTGATCATGCCGCGATGCTCGACCATCACGCCCTTGGGATTGCCGGTCGATCCGGACGTGTACATGACATAAGCGAGATCGCCGCCGCGCACCGCGTCTGGCTCGGCTCGCGCGCCGTTGCCATCCATCTCCTCGACGGCGATCACGCGCGGCCGATCGGCCTGCGGCAGCGCCCCGATCGCAGCGATGATGTCCGATCTCATGGCCGCCGTGGTGAGCACCAGTTGTGCGCGGCTGTCCCGGAAGATCTGGCTGGCGCGGGATAGCGGATGGCGGGGATCGAGCGGCAGGAAGGCGCCCCCCGCCCGCGAGGTGGCCAGCAGCGCCGTCACGAAATCGATCCCGCGGGGCAGCATGATGGCGACGATCACGTCAGCGCCGACACCAAGCGCAGCCAGCTGGCCAGCGATGTCTTCCACCCGGCGGTCGAGCCCGGCGTAGCTGACCGAGATATCACCGCAACTCACCGCAATGGCCGCGCCGCGCCTTGCGGCTTGCGCGGCGAACAGTTCGCAGATGGACGTCGCCGCGGGAAGCCCGGCCGCGGGACCACGCGCGGAGGCCATCGCACTTCGGCTTTCCTCCGCCGTCAACAGCCGCAGCTTGTTGATCGGGCGATCGGGATCCGCGATGGCCTCGCGCAACAAGGTTTCGAAATTATGCGCGATACAGACGATCGTCTCGGGGCGGAATAGATCTGCGGCGTAACGCCAGGAGCCCATCAACCGGCCGCTTTCGTCCTCCTTCATTTCCAGGCTGATATCGAACTGGCCCTCCTGCTGCGCCAGCGGCCAGGGTTCGAGCTCCAGCGCACCGAACGGAATATGCGGCTCATCCGGTCCCGGCAGCAGTGCCCGCGACAATTCCTTGAAGCGATGGAACGTCTGCAGGACGAAGGAGGCCTGGAAGATCGGCGGGCGGCTGAGATCGCGTGCCGGCTGAAGGCGATCGACGAGCAGCGAGAACGGAAAATCCTGATGCTTGATGGCGCCAACCACCTTGCGGGACGACTGCGCCAGCGTCTGTCGGAAACTCGGAGCATCGGCGAAGTCAGCGCGAAGCGGCACCATGTTGACGAAATCGCCGACCACGCCGGCGAACTCCGCGCGATTCCGCCCCGATGTCGGCGCGCCCACGACAATGTCGTCCTGTCCGCTGTATCGGTGCAGCAGAGCCTGAAACGCGGCCAGAAGCGCCATGAAGAGCGTGACGTTCTCAGCGCGGGCCAGTGCCTGCAGCCGTTGCGTGAGATCGGAGGCAATCTGCAGATTGATCGTGCCGCCGCGAAAAGACTGCATGGCCGGCCGGGCGTGATCGGCGGGCAGGTCGAGCACCGGAAGGTCGCCCGCCAACTCCGCCTGCCAATAGCGCCAATGCGCGTCACCGGCGGCGCCCTCGAGCATCGCCCGCTGCCACCGGACGTAGTCCTCATAGGACAATGGCTGCGGCGGAAGCTCGGCTCGCCGCCCGGACGTCTCGGCGGCGTAGCTGTCCCTCAACTCATCCATCAGCACGATCAGCGACCACAGGTCGCTGACGATGTGCGGAATGCTCAGCAGCAGGACATGGTCATGCGGACTGCGGCGGAACAGTGTGACGCGCAGCGCGGCATCGGATTTCAGATCGAAGGGCAATCGTGCGTGGTCGCCTATCGCCTGATCCAGCCGGGACCGGCTCCATGCCGATGCATCGTGCAATTCGAACCGGACCGCGTGATGCTCGTGCGCCCGCTGTTGCAGCTTGCCATCCTCATTGCTGAATTCGATCCGCAAACAGGGATGCCGGTCCGACAACATCTGCAGGGCACGGTGCAACGCCTCAACATCGAGCTCGCCGCGAATGCCGGCCGGAAACACGATGTTGTAGGCAGGGCTTTCGGGCGCGAGCTCCCACAGGAACCAGAGCGCCTCCTGGCCGTGCGATAGCGGATGCCAGGCACCGGTGCGTCCCATTCGCTCGCGCAGCAAGCGTCGCAACCGGGCTCGGTCATCCTCGGGCGCAACGTCAGCTTGCTCGGAGGTCATTTCGGTCATGCCCGTCAATCGGCTTTGGGAAACTGGGCCAGCAGCGAAGTCAGTTCGTCGGGGCTAAGCTGATCGACCTGGGCCAGAAGGGCGATGTCGCTCTCGATCGGCGCGCGCCCGTCAATCTTCAACGCAGGGGAATCACCGAAGCGAATGTGCGGGCGCGCATCACCGTTGCGGGACAGCAGGCCAGCGAGATGATTCGCCATCTCGCCAAGCCTCGGGGTGTCCCATATCAGCGTGGGCGGCAATTCCAGGCCGAGCCATTCTTCCAATGCATTGATCAGCATGACGGCCCTGACCGAATCCATCCCGAAATCGCCGAAGCGATCCGCGGGCGCGATCCCCGCGGCTGGAATTTCAAAGGCCTGAGCCATCCAATTGGCCAGCCATGCGTTGATCTCGCGAATCCTGTCGGCGTTGGCGCCGCCCTCCGCAGCGATGCCGTGCGCGGCCTGCGGCTGCGGATCCGCACCTGCATCATGCCGCCGGCCAGGCGATGTTGGCGCGTCGCGCGATGCGTCGGACTCGATGCGGTGAGCTGCCGTCTGCGCGGCGTGCCGCCCGATCAGGACGTCGCGGTCGGACTGCTCGCCCGGCATGCTCTGCTCGATGTCGCCGATGGTCTCGACATAGCCAGCGACCAGCCGCTCGGCCTCCGCGGCGTCGAGCAGCGCCACTTCGGCCGGACTGGTGCCGAGCGCGCGCGCAAGCCGCTGATCGAAGCGCAGACGCGCCCAATCCTCGGCGCGACGCAACAGCGGACCAGGCGCAAGCCTGCTGCGGGATCTGACGCAGGCAAGCAGGATACCGAGGGTTCCGACGTCACCCGTCAGATGATAGGCCCAGTTCATCGCCGCCGACTGATCCGCAAAACGGCTTCCCGGTGCCTTGCACCGCTCGACAATCCGGCCGGCGGCGACTTCGATCTCCGCGGCCAGCGTCGGCTGCTGCAGCTCGTCCCCGATCAGCTGGCGCAGCTCCCTGGGATTGTGAACCAGGCGAGAGCCGATATGCATGATCATCGCTTCGGTCGGCCCCTCGAAGATCCGAAGTATTCGCGTATCGCGCAGGATCTGCGGCGCCAGATTGGTCTCGATGTAACCGCGGCCGGCAAGCTGCTGGACGAGATGATCGGCGGCACGCCATGCATATTCAGGTCCCGCGACCTTGCAGGCACAGAACAGCTCGGCCGGCACCGGCAGATTGTCGTCGAGCCTGTTGGCGACAAGGCCGATCAGCGCGTCGAGCGCGGTTGCGGCTGCAGTCAGGTCGCTGATCCGCGTCATCGTCACCGGATTCGCGCTCAGCTTGCCGGTGACGATGGAGCGGCGGCCAGCGTGCCGTACCATCAGCTGCAGACAGCGCTTGATGACGCCGACGCTCATGGCCGCGACGCTGAACCTGCCGAATTCCATGGTGTCCATGGCGCAAATCATGCCGTCGCCGAGTCCGCCAAGCATGTCGTCGGCCGAGACCCGCACGCCTTCCAGCCTGACTTCATTCTGGACCATGCCGCGCAGGCCCATGGTCAAGGCCTCGGGTCCCATGCGCAGGCCGGCGCTACCCTGCCGGACCATGAAGCCGGTGATGCCCTGGCCTCGACCTGGCTCGCCGCCCTCGACCCTGACGAAGGTGTTGATGACGCCGGACCATGCGGCCGAACCACTCCAGATCTTGGTGCCCCAGAGATGCCAGCCGTCCTGGCCGTCAGGCCGACCCTGCGCGCGGATGCCGCGCACGTTCGATCCGGCCTCCGGCTCGGTCATCGCGAAAGCCGCAAGCTGCCGGCCGGTGGCGAGACCGGGCAGCAGCTCTTCGCGCTGCCTGGCATTACCGTAACGCTGGATCGGCCGGATACCCAGGCAGTTGTTGACGGCGACGAATGAAGCAAGCGTGAGATCGATCGCGGCCAGCTGCTCGAGTATCAGCGCGAACTGACGATTGTTCAGCGCCAGCCCGCCATAGCGTTTGGGGACCTGCAGGCCGAGCACGCCGTGATTGCCAAGGTCCAGCACGACATGTGGCGCGATGGAACGGCGTTCATCCATGAGACGGGAATTGATCCGCTCGTCAGCATAGTTGCGCAGCCAGTTGGTCAATTCCCTGACCTGGTCGGTGCCGCGATCCCCATGGCCGAGATCGTCGCGAACGCTGGAATCAGATTTAAGGAGGCCGCGGTCTTTGACGACAAGCATTGGCTCCCCCTGATGAGACGAATCCGTAAAGGCCTCGATGGAGTTCACCGCGAGCGTGACGGCATCGGCCGTGCCGGAAGCCGTCAGGGCTTCCCGCAGCTTCGTCGTTGTCCATTTGGTCAGGTTCGGCAGCGTTCCATCGAGAAATGCCTGCCGGCAGGCGCTGCGTTTTTTCTTGCCGCTATGCGTCCTTGGCAGCCCGCGCGGCCGCAGCAGCAGCACCGCCGCGACTTCGATCCCATAGCCCTCGAACACCGCCCGCAGGATCGACCGCACCACGCGATCGCTTTCGAGTTCGCGCATCGCCTGCCGCTGGATTTCGTGCACGATCACCAGCCGCGTCTCGCCGCCGATGTCGATCGCGACGGCGGCGCCGCCGCCCGGCTGCAGCGCCGGATCGCTGGCCTCAATCGTAGCTTCGATGTCCTCTGCGCTGTGGTTGGCGCCGCGAACGACGATCAGGTCATCCATCCTGCCGAGCACGAAAAGCTCGCCGTCGTCCATCGCACCGAGATCGCCGGTGCGCAGGAAGGGGCCGTCATGCGTGCCCGCCAGGGTCGCGGCGAATTTCTGCGCGGACGCCTCGGGGCGTTGCCAATAACCCGACGCCACGCCCGGTCCGGCAAGCCAGATCTCCCCGATCTGGCCCGGACCGCAACGAACGCGCGAGGCCGGATCGGCGATCACGATTTGCGTTCTGGAATTCGCGCGACCGGAGCCGACGAACAGCCTGCTGCGCTGCTCTCCGCCCGCCACCTCGAACAGACCTTCCGCGAGACGGTCCGTCCTGATCGCGCGAATCTCGGGGGGACGACCGGGACCGCAAGCCGTCGCCACCAGCGTCGCCTCGGCCAGCCCGTAGCCCGGACACATCGCATCGGCCGAGAAGCCATAGGGCTCGAAGCGGCGAATGAACGCCTCGATCGTATCGGCTCGCACGGGCTCGGCGCCATTGATCGCGACCCGCCAGCTTGTCAGATCCAGCCCTTCGAGCTGATCCGGCGGAATCGCCAGGCAGTTCTGATAGCCGAAATTGGGCGCCGCGCTGTGGGTGATCCGATGCCGCGAAATCGCCTGCAGCCAAAGCAGTGGCCGCTGCGCGAACATGGCCGGCGGCATCGCGAATGCCGTGCAGCCGGCGTAGATCGGTTGGATGCAGCCGAAGATCAGGCCGAGATCGTGAAAATGCGGCAGCCATGACAGGATCCGGCTGTCCGGCTCGACCGCGAAGTGGCCACGAAAATCGGCCGAGTTCGCCATGATGTGCCGGTGGCAGATGACCACGCCTTTCGGGGCAGCCGTCGAGCCCGACGTGTATTGCAGGTATGCGACATCGTCGCTGCCGCTGGCGGGATCTTTCCAGTCGTCTGCGCACGCGAGATCGATATCCGCTGCGATCAGCCATCGCACCGCATTGAGTTCACGCGCGAGAAGCGGTTGCAGCTCGGCCGTCGTCAGCCCGATCGCGGCGCCGGAATCGACGACGATGTTCTTCAGATATTCGATCGATTGCCTGGCGCTGGGATAGCGGGTCGGTATCGCGACGACGCCCGCATAGAGGCAACCGAAAAAGCCGGCGAGAAATTCGGGTCCTGCCGGAAATACGACGAGCGCGGTCCGCCGAGGCCGATGCGCTTCATCGGCAATGATTTCTTCGTCGGCTCCGGCCTGCTGCAGTTGGACGGCGATCGCGCAGGCCTCGCGGTCAAGGCGCTCGTAGGAAACATGTCTGTCACCACGGCCACCACCGATGAACGTGCAGACGTTCCGTTCCGGGTTGGCGGCGGCCGCCGCCCGGAGCATCGAGACTATGGTGATCCCGTCACGCAAGTGAGGACACCCCCCGCGCCATCGGCGCAATGAAATTCGTGGCGGATTTCTCCACCGTGGCGATCGCTGGAAATGCGTTCTTTCACCGATGCAAAGTGACCGCGACCCTGCGGCGGAGTCACCTGCCAATGCTTAGGGGACGCATGTCGCGCCAGACTTCGGCAATGTAGTTAAGGCAATCGTCCCGGTAACCCGACTTGCCGGCCTCACGCCAACCTGTCGGAGGTTTCTGCTCGACGGGCCAGATCGAGTATTGCTCTTCCTCATTCACAACGACTTTCAAGAGCCCGTCCTGCCAATCCGACTGTGCTTTGGCCATTTCAACTTGTCCGCCCGGAATTCGCGCTCCCCGAGAATAATTTAAAGTCTCTATCGAAACTTGAATCAAGTCAACTTTAAGATGTAATTTTTGCCGACGCATTGAAGTCTTGTCCGCCGGAGTGACAGAGATCCGCCAGCGTACCTCCCGTCCGTATCGGGGCCGCATGCTTCCTCATTTCCGGGACGCGCGTGGCGCATTGCGTTGCGGGACACAGCGCGCCGGATTCAACAAACCTCCGATCGGGTTTTCGTTTGCCGATCGATCGGCGTGTTATTGTTCGAGACAGATGCAAAGATCTATCGGTGAGTTCGCGCCGGCCGACGCACGCATGGGCTGCGGCGACGGCCTTCATCAGACAGAGCCGAGATCGCCCAGCACCGACGCACGACGGCGTCAAACGTCGTTACACCGATCGACAGCGAGATCAGCGGCAACCGAAGGCAAGCCTCGATGGCAGACGCCCGCACCGAAAGGCGCCGTGGCTGGCCGCTCGCGCGACCGATCAGACATTTAAACGGCTGCGACAGCTGAGCTCGAATGCCTCGCCTGCGGCGAAGCCGGACGCCGGTCGGCACGACACTGCTCCACGCGGCGTGGGACAAGCCGGCTGATCCGACGCGGTGGGAGCTGGGGAATTGGCAGGTGGAGGACGGCGCGCTTGGACTCTAAACCCACAGGCTCCAGGGACTCTTTCAAGCGCGGGCCAGCCTGGAAATTCGCGTGGCGGAGAGAGTGTCCGCGCCCGCGAATGTAATTGCCAATCCATTTCGAATGCTTAGCCGCGCCTGGGCGCCAGCTGCCCATTGGGCCACGCCCATCCGAACGCGCCGGCTTGAAAGGACCAGCACTTGCAGCCTGCGGCGGCGTGTCATTGTAGAAAAGCGCCCCGGCGCCAACTTGCTTCACCACAGCAAGCAAGTCTTGGGCGATGAGGTGCTCGTGAAGAGGCACGACGCGCGCCTTTCGTGTCTTCACCGTGCCCGCCTCAGGCGTAAGCCGCATCACATACAAGCCGTCTCGGGCTTCTATGTCGCTGGCCCCGAGCTGCGTAATCTCACTTGGCCGCGCACCCCGAGTAGGCACATAGCCAAGCCACCCACCGGCGCGCCCTATGGGTCGGGGTGGTCGGCTTAGCGTAGCCAGGCTGGCATTCAGGACCATCCGCACTTCGGCATCCGTGAACGACCTTCCCTCCTCTCGTGTCTCGACCTTCCGGGGCACGTCCGCCTTGATCTCGGCGAATGGGTTCTGACGGAGGCGCTTGTGCTCTTTGGCCCACTCAAACACACGCCTCGATGCCGAGAGCCAGATTTCACGGACCGTGAGCGCGCTTCTACGAGTTTCAACCTCGGCCAACCCTTCGCCGTGCTTAGTCTGGGCGACCGCCTTGGGTGTCCCGGCCGAGATGCGGAGCTGCGCTTCCCAACGAACGCCGTACAGCCCGCGTACTCGTCCCGCACGTCCTCCGGAATGCCCCTACGAGCTACCCGATCACCATTCTTCGCGGTAATTAGTCCGACCATCCGCAACGCCATTTGTACCCCTTTTTGAATTTTAGGGCGCGCAAATACGTCAGGTCTATCAGCAAGTTACTGGAGAGGCGGGAGTTTTCCACTGCTGTGGTACAGTTGGGTGGGCTCGAACCACCGACCTCCTGTTCCACAGACAGGCGCTCTAACCAACTGAGCTACAACTGCATTCGCCATCGGGTCGCGCCCGCGGAGGGGCAACCGAACGGGCCGGAAACTAGGTGCAACGCGCGGCTTTGGCAAGGCCGAGAACGGATAAAGTCTCCCCCCATGCCGCCGTTTTTTGGCGTCGATTCAGTTTTGGCGCCACGCCAAAATCACCGGGCCCGGACGCAACGCGCCCGGGCCCGGAACGAAGATCTGGCCTATGGCCGGCGCCCGGTCGTGCCGGGCGCCCGGCGAATTGCCGAACGTCAGGCCGCCGGCTTGAACAGCTTGGAGGCGCTCTCCTTGATCGGCTCGACCGTCTCGGCCGCCACCTTCTGACCGAGCTCGCTGAGCTCCTTGGCCTGAGCCGTGAACGTCTCGAACTGCTTGCGGGTAAAGCCGGTCCACAGCTCCATCGCCTCGGATGGCGACTTGATGCCGAACAACTCCTGGGCGAAGTCCAGCGAGGCCGTCGTATTGGCCTTCATGAACTCCATGACCTTGGACGAGTACGCGCCAGTGCCCTTGCTGGCGTTGGCGAAGAAGGCCTCGACGGCCGAATTGTGGGTCTCCGCAGCATCCTTGAACTTCGCATAGTTCTCACGGGCCTGCGACACGCCCTTCTCGGCGAACGCGCGCACCTGCTCGGGAACCTCGAACGGAATGACGGAAGCAGAGAACGGATCGGTGGCATTGGTCATGGCATGCATCCTTCTAAAAGACTGAAATTGGACCGTCCCGGCAACGGGACCATTCACTTCGGATCACGCAGAGGAACCGCCCCTGGGAGGTAACAACAACCTCACGTAGAGCTATATCGTGTCAATTTTGTGCAATGCAACGAAAATCCCGAAATCAGGAACTCTTTTGTCGCACGGTCGCTTCAGCCGCAGACATGCACAACCACAGTTCGACACACCCGTTCTCCGCTTCGCCATGAGCGCAGGACCTTCGGTTTGGCCGCCTCAACGGCCGCCTTGCTGATGGCTTGGCCCATTTCGCTCGCCTGTTCGGCCAGCGATCGCATTTGCCCCTGGACGAATTCGCTGTGCAGCCGGAGCACGTCCGGCAGGTCCTTGGCGTGGACCAGTGACTGGGCGTAGACCAGGGACGACTGCACGTTCTTCTCGGCATAGGAGAGGACCTTCGCGCCGATATCCTTGGCCCCGGCCCGCACGGTCGCGCCGCGCTCATCGAGCGACCCGGCCGTGGCCTCCGCTCCGGCCAGGAACTTCTCGAAGGCTTGGCGGGCCTGGTCGAAGCCGGCCTCGGCCGCGGCTCGCATGTCCTTCGGAATCTCGAAACGGCGCCCGTCGTCAGTCATGGTTCCATCCTTCCGATGTTCGGATCGGCCACGGTCGCTGCCAAATGCCCCGGTTCGGCCATGCCGCCACCGTCCATGCCGCAGGGCCGTTCGACGGCCCGCGGTTGCCATCGTGACCGCAGGCGCCGGAATTGCAACGTGCAACACCCCGGCTTGGCGCCCCTGATTTTGCGTCCAAAGGGTGCACGGGGAACACATTAAGGTTATCCAAGCTTTAGCAGGACTAGCGCGCTGACCGGCCGTGGACCTCTGCCCTCAAAACGCGCGATAGTAACGAATTCTTAACGCAGCCAGTCCGGCCACCGATCAACGTCACCGAAAGCCGTTCACCGTCGCCGCCCATGAACCACGCCGATCTCGAATTGCAGGCCCTGAGCGACCCGCGGCTGGCCGTCCACGCCGCGGGAAGCCTGTCGGCTTGGCTATGGTCGGCCGATGGCACTCGCGTGCTGTGGACCAATGCGATCGGTGCACGTGCGTTCGGTGCAGCCAGTGCTTCGGCGCTGATCGAAAAGACGTTCGGCCCCGCCGATCAACATCGCCGCCAGATTGCTCAACTGGCGCGACGGCTCCCCGAGAACGGCACCATCCGGCTCGAACGCCTGCGCGGCTTCGGCGCGCCGCTCGGCACGCTCGCGACCTGCGGCTGCGCCACGATGGATCTGCCTGACGGCACGCGCGCCGTTCTGATCACCAGCACCGACACCGGGGGACGCAGCTTTCCTCTGACGGAACGTCTGAAGCGGCTGGCAGACAATAGTACGACCGCACTGATCGCATTCACGCAGGACGGCCAATTCGCCGGCGTCAGCGCGGCCGGCCGTCGTCTGTTCGGCATGCGCGACCTCAGCAAACCGTTGTTCGCGGATGCCCGCAACGCGGCGCTCGCCGATGGTGTTGCAGAGGTCCAGTTCGGCGCCGAGCGCGCAACGCTTTACCGTATCGGCACCGCCAACCAGATCGGGCTGGTCGCGGTCCTGCTGCCCGCGCCGCCCGAAGAGATAGAAGAGATAGAGGCGGCGAGCTCAGTGCTGACGCCTGACGCAGATGCCGCGGCCAATGCCGCCCCGGCACCAGCCCCCACGGATATTGCCCCCGAGGACGCGACCGAGACTCCGCCTCCCCCTTCGATGGATGCAATGACTGAACGCCACACCAACTACGAAGCACCCGCGCTCTCGAACGAAGCGCCGGCCGAATTCCTGCTGATCGACGACGTGGCCGAAGCCGACCTGTTCGAACCGCTCGCGCCGGAGTCGCCGACGATGACGTACGTGAATGCCTCAGACCAACCTCCGGCGCAGACCTCGCACGGCCACGCGGAGCCCCAGGACAGCGCCGATGTCACGGACGCGGTGCAGTCAGCCGGCGACCGCCGCCACCCGCTTCGGTTCACATGGACCATGGACGTCATGGGGCGCTTCTCGCTTGGCTCCGACGAGTTCATCCGGCTGATCGGCAAGCGGACGGCAGCGCATCAGGGCCGGCCGTGGCACGAGCTTGCGGCATCGCTGGGCCTTGATCCGAACGGACAGGTCGGCGCGGCCATCGAGACCCGGGAGACCTGGAGCGGCCTCATCGTCAACTGGCCTACCGATGGCTGCGAGCAGCTTGCCGTCGAGCTGTCGGGCCTGCCGGTGTTCGCCGAAGACGAGACCTATACGGGCTATCGCGGGTTCGGCGTCTGCCGCGACCTCGAGGCGCTCGAGCGGCTGGAGAGATTGCCCGGCGCCGAGTCCGCCGATACAGGCGCGACTGATCGTTCGATTGCCGGCGGACAGAGTGATCATCGTGCCGAATCCGGCGATGCCCCGGACGCAGCTGCGCCGTCCCGGCAGGACAACCAGGACAACGTCGCCGAGTTTGCGCTCGACGCTGCCGATGCGGCGGTTGCGCCGCAGACCGACGGCAGCGGCGTCGAGGCCGCTGGGAACGTCGTGCCGTTCAGGCCGCCGGGCGAAGCCAAACATCCGGCGCTCACGCCCGTGGAGAACAATGCGTTCCACGAACTCGCGCGGCAGCTGTCGGCCCGGCTCGAAGGCGAAATGCGCAGTTCGCCGGCGGACGCCTCCGGCGCAACGCCCGAACCGGGTTCGCGCTTCAACGAGCCCTCGCCCTCACAACAACAAGACCGGCAGGCCATGGACGCGACCTTTGAGCACGCGGGCAGCCTGCAGACCGAATGGCTCGGGCCTGAAGAAGCACCCGCGCAGGGCGACAGCCACCGCGATCGCATCCTGCTCGACCTGCTGCCGACGGGCATGCTGATCTACCGGCTCGACCGGCTGCTCTATGGCAATCCGGCCTTCTTCAAGCAGCTGGGCTATACCGACCTCGCGGCGCTGGAGCAGGCCGGTGGCCTCGATGCGCTCTATGTCGAGCCCGGCGTGTCGTCGTCGAGCAAGTCCGAGGGCGGCACGCCCGTGACGATCTCGGCGGCCGACGGCTCCTCCAGCGAGGAGGTCAAGGCCGAAGCGCGCCTGTTCACGATTACCTGGGACGGTGACACCGCACATGCGCTGATCTTTGCGCCCGCGCCCGGCCCGGCCGTGGCGATCCCCACGGCCGCGGAAACCACACCGACGCCGGCTGCCGCGGCACCAGCCATACCCCCGCCGCTCGTCGTTGCCCCACCTGCCGCCGGTCATGCCGACGCCGAAGACCTCGCCGCGATCCTCGACGTCACCGCCGAGGGCATCCTGATGTTCGATGCCGGCGGCAACATCCACGCCTGCAATCGCAGCGCTGAGGCGCTGTTCGGCTTTGATGGCGCGGCGCTGGTGCGTCGGAATCTGATCGAGCTGTTTGCGCCGGAGAGCGCCCGCCTCGTGCTGGACTACCTGGACAGTGTGCAGCAGGCCGGCGCATCCAGCGTGCTGGATCAGGGTCACGAGGTGCTCGGCAAGGTCGCCCAGGGCGGCGTCATCCCGGTGTCGATGACGATCGGCCGGACCAGGACCGACGGTCCGAACTTCTTTGCCGTCTTCCGCGACCTCTCACAGCTCCACCGCGGCGAAAGCGAATTGCTGCAGGCGCGGCGCGTCGCCGATCGGGCAGCCAACGCCAAGGCCGACATGCTGGCGCGGATCAGCCACGAGGTACGCGCGCCGCTCAACGCAATCATCGGCTTCGCCGAGGTCATGATCGGCGAACGTTTCGGCACGCTCGGCAATACGCGCTACGCCGAATACATGAACGACATTCGTACTTCCGGCGAACGCGTGGTGTCCCTGATCGACGATCTGCTCGAACTGTCGCGCATCGAGACGGGAAAACTCGAGCTCGCCTTCACCAGCCAGAATCTCAACGAGCTGGTCGAGAATTGCGTCGCCGTCATGCAGCCGCAGGCCAACCGCGCCCGCATCATCATCCGCACCTCGCTGTCACAGACGCTGCCGCCGGTCGTGGCCGACGCCCGTGCGCTGCGCCAGATCGCCATGAACTTGATGTCGGCCTCGATCTCGCTCGCCAATCCCGGCGGGCAGGTCATCGTTTCGACCGCGATGTCGGACTTCGGTGAGGTCGTGCTGCGCGTGCGCGATACCGGCCATGGGCTGAACGACCAGGAGGTGGCCGCAGCGCTCGAACCGTTCCGCACGCCAGCCGCTGCCGAGCACATATCGGACGGATCGGGTCTCAGCCTGTCGCTCACGAAAGCCCTCGTCGAAGCCAACCGTGCGCAGTTCCACATCAAGGCAGCACCCAAGTCCGGCACGTTGATCGAGGTGGTCTTCTCGCGGGCGGTGGCGCGCAATCAGAGCACCGGCTGAACCGATCCGGCGGAGCGAACCGCGAGCGCGCGAAGCTTGAGACCGAGCAGCAACGGACCGAAGGCCAGCGCGAAGCCTGAGAACGCTATGATCCAGGCGAATGCGGCGACGTGCAGCAGCGCCTCGGCATGCGCCGGCACCAGCACCGCGCAGACCCGCGTAACCGCGGCAACCACGATCGCCAGATAGATCGCTTGGGTAGCCGGCGAGGCGGTCAGCGGCTGGCCGGTATGGCCGAGCGTGGCGCGCGTCATCACGGCGAGTGTCGTGATGCCGGCAGCACCGGCCATCCAGGCATGCAGCCCGGCGCTCGGCACGACCCATCCGAAGCTCGCCGCCGCATTGATGAGGAAACCCAGCGGCAAGAAGGCGTAGCCGACATGCAGGATGACCAGCAGACGTTCGCGCACGGTGCGATCGCCGGCCCAGCGCGCAAGTCGCGCCGCATGCATCACGCCTGCCGCCGCCAGCCCGAGCCCGGTTGCCGCACTTTCCGGCGCAACGATCCAGCCGAGCAGGCAGAGCGCACTGAACAGCACGACGGCCATATCGAAGCGGCCGAACGGCGCCGGTAGCCGGCCGGGATTGTGCTTCACCAGCCAGTTGCGCGTGAAGCTCGGAATGATGCGGCCGCCGATCAACGCCAACAGCAGCACGATCAACGCAACTCCTATGCGGATCGCATAATCGGCCGACCCGCGCAGATGAGCCTCGACATGAAACGCGACGTTGCCGGCGCACAACACGCCGACGATCATGACCACGGGCAGATTGCGCCAATTCCGTCCCGCAACGATCTCGCGCGCGGCGGCCAGAACGACCAGCAGCAGAAAGCTCGCATCGATCAGGAGCGCGACCCACCACGGGCCCAGCGCGGACAGCGTCACGGCCATACGTCCAGCGAGCCAAACGACCACGAGGGTCAGCAGCGGCAGGCCGCGGATCGGCAGGCGTCCGGTCCAGTTCGGAATGGCCGTGAACAGGAAGCCGGTGACGATGGCCGGCAGGTAGCCGTAGAGCATTTCGTGCACGTGCCAGTCGCGGGGCGCAAAGGCCGAGCTCAGCTTCAGCTCACCGTAAAAGACCGGCAGCCAGACCAGGATCGACAGCGCGGCCTGAATCGCGCCGAGCAGAAAAAGCGGCCGGAACCCGTTGGCGAGAATGGTCCGGCCTTGATAGTCGCGCGGAATGGCCATGTGCGTGCTCGCCCTGTTGACGACGGGAACGGCGCCGATCATGACGCCCAGCTCATCGTCTAGCTGGGCACGGGCGGCAAAGGATTGCGCCAGCACAAACTTCCGATCGATGGCGGAGATGTGCTATTGAGTTCCCCGATTGGAGCGCCTGCCGCGGAGAACATCATGGCTTCCATCGACCGCTCGCTGGTCGCGCATCTGTCACTGTTTGCCGGGCTCTCCGCCGAGGATCTGACAGACGTGCTCCGCGAAGCCCGCTCCATTCGCGTTCCCCGCAACGGATCGGTGTTCGAGCAGGGCGGCGATGCCACATCCTTCTTCCTGCTGCTGCATGGCCACGTCCGCGCCAGCAAGACGACGCCGACCGGCGACCAGATCGTGGTGCGCTATGTGGTGCCGGGCGACACCTTCGGTGTCGCGCCCGCCATCGGCCTCCAGCACTATCCGGCGACGGCCACGGCCGTCGACGATAGCATCGTGCTGGCCTGGCCTTCGGCCGCATGGCCGCGTCTCGTCGCGAAGTTCCCCTCGTTGGCCGCGAATACTTTGCAGACCGTCGGCCAGCGGCTGCAGGAAACTCATGCGCGCGTGATCGAGATGTCGACCCAGCAGGTCGAGCAGCGCATCGCGCACGCGCTGCTGCGGCTCGCCAATCAGGCCGGCCGCAAGCTCGATCATGGAGTCCAGATCGACTTCCCGATCAGCCGTCAGGACATCGCGCAGATGACCGGCACCACGCTGCACACCGTGAGCCGCATCCTTTCCGCCTGGGAGCAGCTCGGCCTGGTCGAAAGCGGTCGCCAGAAGATCGTGCTGCGCGAGCCGCACAAGATCGTGTTGCTGGCAGAGCAGAGCTCGGGCGACACGATGCCATCTCGATCCTGATCACGTGCAGGCGGACAGGGCCGAGAGGAACGCGTCGGGATCGACGCCATGCTCGCGGCAGGCGTCCGCGACATTGTGAAAGCAGGCGATCGGACAGCCGACGCAGCGCATATGGAACGCCAGGAAGACATGGATCGTCTCCGGCCTTCGCGTCATGACGTCGTCGACCAGTTCATCGAATGAGATTGCCATGCGCGCCTCCATCCTGAAGCGAATGGTAGCGAGCACGAGGTCAGCCGTCTTTGTCGCAGCACAAGCAACACGGCATGCGATCAAACGGCACGGCTGTGCAGCTGCTTCGAGGCATCGAGATGCGCATCGAAGGCGGCGGCCACGCTGCGCACCAGAAACCGGGAATGCTCGGTCACGGCGAGCGCGTTGCCGTTGAGCTCGACCACCCCGTCGGAAATCAACGATTGCAGCCGCGGCGCGGATCTCAGCATCTCATCGGTTTCCATGCCGTGCCGGGCGCAGATGACGTCGAGATCGACGCCATAGTCGCACATGATCCGCTCGATGATGTCGGCCCGCAGGCGGTCGTCGTCGGTCAGACCATAGCCCTTCACGGTGGCAAGGCTGCCGGACGCAATCTTGTCCTCGTAGGCGCGAACCTGGGCCGCGTTTTGAACGTAGCCTTGCGGCAGATGTCCGATCGCCGATGCACCGAAGCCGATCAGCAGGTCGTTGCTATCAGTCGTATAGCCCTGGAAATTGCGCTGAAGCCGGCCTTCCCTGAAAGCGATGGTCATCGGATCGGTCGGCAAAGCAAAATGATCGAGCCCGATCTGGACGTAGCCTGCCTCCTTCAGCGCATTGGCGATCGCGCACGCCTGATCATAGCGCTGCAGACTGTCCGGCAGCCAGGAATCCTGGATCTTGCGCTGGTGCGTCTTGAAGGAAGGGACATGGGCATAGCCGAACACGGAAAGCCGGTCGGGACGCAGCTCGACGCAACGGCGAACGGTCTCGAGACAGGAGGCGACGCTCTGATGTGGCAGCCCGTAGATTAGATCGAAATTGATCCCGGCAATGCCGACCTCGCGCAGCCCCGTGGTGGCCGCCGCGGTCTGCTCGAAGCTCTGCACCCGGTTGATGGCCAACTGGACGCGGGAATCGAAGCTCTGCACGCCGAGGCTTGCACGGTTGACGCCGCTCAGCGCCAGCGCCTCGATCATCGCAGGCGTCAGCGTGCGTGGATCGATCTCGATGGCGATCTCGGCCGACGGCAGCACGAAGAAGGAATGACGCAGTGATCCGACCAGGTCGACGAAGGACTCCGGCGCCATGATGGTGGGCGTGCCGCCGCCGAAATGAATGTGCCCGACCTGAAGCCGCCGGCCGATCTGGCGCGAGACCATGTCGACCTCGCAACGTAGCGCCGATTCATACACCGCGATCGGCTCATCGCGCTTGGCGACCATGGTGTTGCAGCCGCAATACCAGCACATCGACCGACAAAACGGCACATGCAGGTAAAGCGATGCCGTCGCATTCGACGGAATGCCCCGAAGCCACTCCGCATAGGTCGAGGGTCCAACGTCGGTGGAAAAATGAGGTGCCGTGGGATAGCTGGTATAGCGCGGGAGGCGCTCCTGTCCGTAGCATGCCGCGAGATCTGGTCTCATGTCCTGCCTGTGTCTTGCCTGTCCACCTGGGTTTGGACGTCCTTGGCATCAAATGTCATAGGCCGCCTTGAGCCTCCTCAAGGGGCTGCTGGTAGATGCCCCTATTAGACCACCATTAAATCGCAGGCTTTCGTCATAGACTTTGCGCTTCCTCAAAGTTGCCGGTCTAATTCGCCTCATGATGAACTGGTGGATGATTCGAGGGACCTGCCATGGAAGCTCTGGACCTGATGATCCGTTTCTTCGCTGTCCTTGCCAATGTCCGCGGCCATATTCCCCGATCCGACGGATTCGAATCCTTTGGCGATGACTCGGCACCGAGCGGCTTGCTCGGCAACATCGCCATGTTCATGACCACGGTATTTTGCATTGCGGCCGCGGTGGCCTTCGTCGTGCTGCTGGCCGTCCGCTTGCTCAGCTGACGGGCTCGCCAACCGCGATTGATCGTATCGCTCACTCTCCAGCCGACCTGATTCAGCGCTCCGCGGATCGACCGCGCGCGAGCGTATCCCAATTCGGTACGGCCGAGCCGGCGATCCCTCACCGCCTCGAGTCAGCCTGCCCGTGCAACTCATTCGCGCATCGGCCGCGTGCGACGGCACGGTGTGCCGCTGTGGGCTGATTTCGCAAATGCTCAAGAAGATTGTTGCGGCACAAACAAGCTTGGCCCCGCCGAGCGCATGGTGATTGCGGCACCACAACAGATCCAACGAAGGAGCGATCCATGTTGACCCGCCGCACCGCAATGTTCAGCGCAGCCATTGCCGCCATGATGCTCGCGGCTCCCGCGCTGGCCGAGGACCTCAAGCTGCCGCGCCAGAAGATTGATCTGGTGCCACCGCCTTTCGTGCATGTGCACGAGCAGGCCACCAGGCAGGGTCCGAAGATCATGGAATTCAAGCTGGTGGTGCAGGAGAAGAAGGTGGTGATCGACGAGAAGGGCACCACCTTCCAGGCGATGACGTTCAACGGCTCGATGCCAGGCCCGCTGATGGTTGTCCACGAGGGCGACTACGTCGAGGTGACCCTGGTCAATCCAGCCACCAACACGATGCCGCACAACATCGATTTTCACTCCGCGACCGGCGCGCTCGGCGGCGGCGCATTGACCTTGATCAATCCGGGTGAGCAGGTCGTCCTGCGTTGGAAGGCAACGCGCACCGGCGTATTCGTGTATCATTGCGCCCCCGGCGGACCGATGATCCCCTGGCACGTCGTATCAGGCATGAATGGCGCCGTGATGGTGCTGCCGCGCGACGGTCTCAATGATGGCCACGGCCATGCGCTGCGCTACGACCGCGTCTACTACGTCGGTGAGCAGGATCTCTATGTCCCACGCGACGACAAGGGCAACTTCAAGTCCTACGACTCGCCCGGCGAGGCCTATACCGACACCGAGGAGGTCATGCGCAAGCTGATTCCGACGCATGTCGTGTTCAACGGCAAGGTCGGCGCGCTCACGGGAAAGGATGCGCTGACGGCCAATGTCGGTGAGAACGTCCTGATCGTGCACTCACAAGCCAACCGCGACAGCCGCCCGCATCTGATCGGCGGTCATGGCGACTATGTCTGGGAGACCGGCAAGTTCTCCAACGCACCCGAGACCGGACTTGAGACTTGGTTCATTCGTGGCGGCTCCGCCGGCGCCGCGCTCTACAAGTTCCTGCAGCCCGGAATCTACGCCTACGTCACCCACAATCTGATCGAGGCGGCCAACCTGGGCGCGACCGCGCATTTCAAGGTCGAAGGCAAATGGAACGACGACCTGATGACGCAGGTGAAGGCCCCGGCGGACATTCCCACCGGCTCCACGAACTGATCAGCTCAAGGGGGCCGGTGCGCCGGCCCCCGCTCTCTCGCGCGTGCTGCCATGCTGCTTGCCTTCAAGATCAAACTCGCTCTCGCCTGCGTCATCGGTGTGGCCGGACCGACCGTCATGGCTCCGGTCTTGACCGGGCTCAATTGGACCGAGAGCACCGGCCTCGATGGTCCTGCCCTGACCGAGATCCCGCCAGGAGCGCTCAGCTATCGCGACGCCGGCGACCACGTTCGCAACGACCGCCAGGCCGAGGCACCACTCGCCACGATCCGCTTCGATCGACCGCTCACGATCATGACGCACCAGGTCAGTGCCGCCGACTATCACGCCTGCGCTGCGGCCCATGCGTGCCGCGCTCTCGACCGTGACGTCGCCGTCGCTCCCGATCTGCCGGCTGTGCAGGTCAGCTGGCACGACGCCGTGGCCTACGCCGCCTGGATGTCGCAGACAACGGGTGACAGCTACCGCCTGCCGACGGACGCCGAATGGGCCCACGCGGCTGGCAGCCGCTTTCGGGACGACGGCGTTGCGGTCGACGCAACCGATCCGTCGCGCCGCTGGATCGCGCGCTACGAGCGGGAATCCAGTCAGCCGGAGGATGCCCGGGCCCGCACCTTCGGCAGCTTCGGCGTCAACGAACACGGCATCGCCGATCTCGCGGGCAATGTCTGGGAATGGACGTTGACCTGCTTCACCCGCAAGATGCAGGATGGCTCTGGACGTGTCATCAGGACCGGAAGCAATTGCGGAGTCCGTGTCGCCGAAGGCGCGCACCGGGCCTATGTGACGGATTTCATCCGCGATGCCCGGGCCGGCGGCTGCGCGTCTGGTGCGCCACCGACCAATCTGGGCTTCCGCCTGGTCCGCGAGGAGCTTTCGTGGAGCCGCATCGTCAGGCAACGGCTTGGCCTGATGCTCAGAACCATTCACTCCTGACGGCGACGACCATTCGAGCGCGATCTCGCCTCGGTGCCCGGTACTGGCACAAATGACAGTCGCCAAAAAACAACTTTTGGTTGCGACGCGGAAGATGAAACCGTTAGTGAATCAGGGTTGAAAGACGCGTTGAGCGGACCAGGAGGCGAGCGTGGTTTCTCGACATCCGCTGGTCTTCTTCATGTCCGACCTGCATAGGCACGGCATCGGCAACACCGGCTGGTTCGACGACGATTCGCCGCGTGCGCTCGCCGGGCGCTGCCTCATCGATGCGCTGGAATATCTGCGCACGGCCACGAAGTTCGCCGCCAAGGACTGGCACGTGGTGAATGCCAACGCCGCGCGTATCGTCCACCAATGTCTCACAGATGCCCCGCTGGCCCGCCTCGACATCCTCGATCGCGTCACGCCCGCGATCGAAGAAATCTGTGCCAGCATCGTTGCAAGCCGCCAACATCGCGTCCCGTTCTATGGCGACGATTTCTGGGACTGGGCCAGCGTCGTCGATGCCTTGTGCGAGGTGCAGAAGGTCTCGGTGACCGCGGCAGAGGTCGCAAGACGCGAGCTGGACCAGCTCCGCAGGACGGTTCACACCCGCATGCCGAGCGGGCTTTCGGTCGGCGACCCCGAACACGAATGGTTTGGACCGGCGATCGCGACGCGAGCCTATCGACTGCTCGACGCGCGCTCGGTGGGTTTCGACCCGGATCTGCGCAGCGAGTTGCAGGCACAGGCGCTCGACCACATCGAGCGCGGCAGATACCGCGGCCGGCAGGTGACGCCCTGGCAGGTCAGCTGGCACTACGGCCAGGTGGTCGGAGAATTCCAGCGGGCTGCGAGCGAACAGGCCGCTGAGCTCGCCGACTTTTCCTGGCTCGCCGTGCCGCTCGAACCGAGCAAGCGTGCGCTCGTTCTCGCGCGCATCCTGCAGGGCGCCTACGCGGTCAAGGATCGCCGGACCGTTCTGCAGGCGCTCGAAGAGCTCTACCGGTGCGAAACGCCAGCCCGGCCTCTCGGTCAGGGTGTGATCGGCGCCAGTGTGGAAGCCTCCCTGGACGTGCTCGAGGCGCTTTGGCCGCAGTTCGACGATCGCGAGAAGGCGAGCGTGAACGCGATGCTCGATGCACTTCGATTCCTGTACGCGAAAGCCAATACGATCGGCTTCGTGGTTGAAACGCCTGAAGACATCGAATGCCTCATCCGGGCGATGGGCTCGGGCACGCTGATCGAACAGCGTAATGCCGGACGCGCCATCATCAGGCACTCCTGCTTCCATGCAGTCGTCTGCCAGGGGCGCTCGATGGCGGAGGTGGCAAGCGCGACCGCGACGGCAATCGAGGAGCACGGGGCGCGGTGGTTGATCATGCCGGGGCGCGCCCATGCCTTGGGCTCGTCCATGCCGCACACCATGGGCGGCCCGCATTTCGTTGGTGCCGGCGCTGGCGATCTCCTGATCGCGACCTCGGTGGCGCCGTTCCGGATCCAGACCAAGGTGCGGGATGCGCTGAGCATTGCCGAGCCGCCGTTTCCCGGTGGCAGGGGAATGATCATTCCGTCCGATCCCGAGCTGTGCCGCCTCGCGCATGAATCCGCAGAAGGCAGGCTCAATGAGAAGATCGGGCATTTTTTTGAAGGAATGACGGTCACGCGCGATCGCGACGGCAAGGACGCCGACATTGTCGCGGCGTTTCCAGGCGCTCTGGCCGCGGACGGAGCGGCCTACGTGATGGCGTTGATATGCCTCAGCCGAGGCGTGCCGTGTCTCGCGATCCAGAGCCTCGGGAACGACGCCGGTTCTCCCACCTCCGCGGGCACGACGTACGATGCGGCGTGCCGGCTCGCCGTCAACGTCGCAGAGACGTTGTGCCGGCGCTGGTAGCGGTCATGCGCGGGCTCAACGTGCGGCATCATGCCGCCGGCACCACCGTCCAGCGAGAGCGGCGCCGAAGCAACGAGCCGGAAGCGACCAGCAGATGCATGGAGAGCGGACGCGCCATCGCGTCTCCGCTCCCTGGCCATCCCTCGACTGTTCCGCGCCTCAACTATTCGTCAGGGCGACCCGGAATTCGGCTTCGGTCTTCGCCTTGACCTCGTCGAGCGTCACGCCGTCGGCGAGCTCGATCAGAGCCATGCCGTCATTGCCGTGCTTGTCGATCGTGAACACCGCGAGATCGGTCACGACCATGTCCACCACTCGCTCGCCGGTCAGCGGCAGGGTGCAGGCCTTGAGCAGCTTCGCACCGTCCTTGGCGCTGTGCTCCATGACAACGACCACGCGCTTGACGCCGGCGACGAGATCCATCGCGCCGCCCATGCCCTTCACCATCTTGCCTGGAATCATCCAGTTGGCGAGATCGCCGTTCTGCGCCACCTGCATGGCGCCGAGGATCGACAGGTCGATGTGGCCGCCGCGGACCATCGCAAACGAATCCGCCGAGGAGAAATAGCTCGTGATCGGCAGCTCGGTGACGGTCTGCTTGCCGGCGTTGATCAGGTCGGGATCCTCTTCGCCCTCATACGGGAAGGGACCCATGCCGAGCATGCCGTTCTCGCTCTGCAGCGCCACGTCGACGCCCGGCGGAATGTAGTTGGAGACCAGCGTCGGAATGCCGATGCCGAGATTGACGTAGTAGCCGTCACGCAGCTCCTTGGCGGCACGCGCCGCCATCTGCTCTCGCGTCCAGGCCATCAGACTTCCTCCCCGGCTGCAGCGGCGGCTTCACGTTTGCGCACGGTGCGTTGCTCGATGCGCTTGAGCTCAGTTCCGACCTGGATGACGCGCTTGACGAAGATGCCCGGCGTGTGGATGTGGTCGGGATCGATCTGGCCGGCCGGCAGCAGATGCTCGACCTCCGCAACCGTCATTTTCGCGGCCGTGGCCATCATCGGGTTGAAGTTGCGCGCAGTCTTCCGGTAGACGAGGTTTCCTGCCGTATCGCCCTTCCAGGCGTGCACGATCGCGAGATCGGCGAACAGGCCACGCTCCATCAGATATTTCTCGCCGTCGAACTCGCGCACTTCCTTGCCTTCGGCGACCAGCGTTCCAACGCCGGTCTTGGTGAAGAAGGCCGGGATGCCGGCGCCGCCGGCACGGATCCGCTCGGCGAGCGTGCCCTGCGGGCAGAATTCGAGCTCCAGCTCGCCGGCCAGATATTGCTGTGCGAACAGCTTATTCTCGCCGACATAGGACGAGATCATCTTCCTGATCTGCCGCGTCTCCAGCAGTCGGCTGAGGCCGATGCCGTCGACGCCGGCATTGTTGGAGATGACGGTGAGGTCCTTCACACCGGACTCACGGATGGCATCCGACAGCGTTTCTGCAATGCCGCAGAGGCCGAATCCACCGGACATGATGGTCATGCCGTCCTTGAGAAGGCCCGCAAGGGCGGATTTGGCGTCCGGATAGACCTTGTTCATACGGAAATGACCTGATGGAAAGCGCCAACCGCGCGGATATCGACCGGATTATTAGGCGAAATCTTCGCAATGCGTCAATGACGCCTTCCCAACGCGCCCGTCCTGCTTTAGCTGTCGAACCGGCTTGCGCCCCCGGAACACTCCGGGGTCCGGGATTCACGGGCCCCGCCGTAATCCGGTCACACTCGCGGCGCGGCCTTGAAAGCGTCAAGAAAACGCATCAAGTTGTTGATGTTGGCAAGGGTTTTCGGCGCGCCCTGCCCATCCCCCGTAAACAGCGATCCGACGACCCCAGGACATGTCAGTGACCATGGCCCAAGGAATGAGGCGCCTCGGCACGCCGATTGCGGTGCTGCTCGGCGTCGCGTTTATCGGGCTGCTCGTCAGCTCCTGGCTGGTCAATCGCGACGCCTTGCGACGGGCGGTCGAGGCGCAGATCCGCGCCGTGACGGGACTGGAGCTGGTCGTCAAGGGACATATCGACGTCTCCCTGTTTCCCGGCAGCTACGTCTCCTTCCACGACGTCGGCCTGAAGGGCGGCGGCACGGAAGACCCCGCGCTGCGCGTCGACGTGCTGACCGCCAATCTGCAGCTGCTGCCATTGCTCTTGCAACGTTTCGAGATCGCCGACGTGATGATGCTGCGGCCGCAGATCAACGTGGTGCGCGAAGCCGACGGTAACAGCAACTGGACGCCTTTCATCGAGACCATCGCGCATACGATGCGACCGGGTCCCGACAGCCAGATGTCGTTCTCCGAGATCCGCATCCAGGACGGCATCCTGGTCTACGATGACAACGGCCATCATAGCTCGGAGCGGCTCGACGACATCGACCTGTCGCTGGCCTGGCCCTCGATCTCGCGCTCCTTCGCGGCGACCGGGCAGTTCGATTGGCGCGGCCAGCGCATCGAAGGTTCGATCAGCGTCAGCGATTTCCTGGCCGCGCTGTCGGGCGACCGGTCCGGCCTGAAGATGCGGCTGGCCAGCCCGCCGTTGAAACTGGCCTTCGACGGCACGGTTGCCAACCGCACCAGCGCGCTGATGGAAGGCACGCTGACCGTCGACAGCCCATCGCTGCGCGAGGCCCTGCGCTGGACTGGACAGACGCCGCTCGGCGCCGGCGGTTTCGGCCGCTTCGCGCTGCGGGCGCGCGCCAACGTGGTCGGCGCGTCGATCGCGCTCACCAACGTCAACGTCGAGCTCGACGGCAACACCGCCGAAGGCGTGATGACCTACGCCAATAACGGTCGGCAGACCTTGCAGGCGACGCTCGCCGCCGACGCCCTCGACTTCACGCCGTACATTTCGACCTTCCGGCTGCTCGCCAACGGCGCGCGCGACTGGAACCGGCAGCTCTTCGACCTTAAGGCGTTGTCCACCACCGATCTCGACATGCGGCTGTCGGCCGCCAAGGTCACGGTCGGCTCCTCGAAGCTCGGGCGCACCGCGTTCGGTGCGAACCTGCGCAACGGAGTCCTGGCCCTGTCCGTGGGCGAGGCGCAGATGTATGGCGGCATCGTGCGCGGCTCGTTCGGCATCGCCCGTGCCGACACCGTGGCCGACGTGAAGGCCGAGCTGCAATTCGCCGACGTCGATCTGCAGGCCTGCGCCAACGAGCTGTTCGGCGTGTCGTCGCTGTCGGGACGCGGCAATCTGAACGTATCGCTGACGGCGTCCGGCTCGAGCCCGTTCGGGCTCGCCCAGTCGCTCGATGGCAACGCCACCCTGCAGGGCCGCGAAGGGTCGATCTCGGGCTTCAACGTCGAGCAGCTCTTGAAGCGGCTGGAACGCAGCCCGCTGTCGCGCGGCGGCAATTTCCGCTCCGGCGCGACGCCCTATGACACGCTGACCATCGCGGTGAAATTCGCCGAGGGGGTCGCGACCGCCGAGGATATCCGCGTCGAAAGCCCGACGGCGCGCATCACCATGACCGGCACCGCATCGGTGCCGACCCGGGAGTACGACTTCAAGGGCGTTGCGAGCCTGCTGTCGGGCGGCAGCGCAGGCAACGGCTTCGAGCTGCCCTTCGTCGTACAGGGCCCCTGGGAGGATCCGCTGATCTTCCCGGATCCGGAAAGCCTGATCCGCCGCGCGCCAGCAGCCGCGCCGCTGCTCGATGCGGTCAAGGATCGCAAGACGCGCGATGCGGTGCGCTCGGTGCTCGAACGCTTCACCGGCGGCGGACTGCGCCCAGCCCAGCAGGACGAGGCTCCGCCGCAGGCAGATTCTGCTGCGAGCAGCAATCCGAAATAACGCACCGGCCAGGGCTCCTGAGCTCGCTCGCGACGTCGTGCCGCGGGCACGACCTATGTCTGATATATTACTTCTGGATCGCATCGGGCCGCTGGGTTAGTGTCCACGTCAACCGATCAAACAAGATCGGCGGATCAGGGAGAGACACGTGAAATCCAGGGGAATGGGTGCGCTTTCAATCGCAGTCGCAGCCGCCGGGCTTTTTTGCGCTGCAGCACCAGCCATCGCTCAGGACACCATCACGATCTGGTGGAGCAAGGGCTTCTACAAGTCCGAGGACGATGCGCTGCTCAAC